>CAZDUS010000014.1:0-42945 GCA_964508705.1 uncultured Verrucomicrobiota bacterium | reverse complement strand
TTACCACCCCTATCTTCTTAAGAGGGGGGTCACGATGTACCCGACCTCGCCCATTCCATTGAACGAAAAGGCTTGATTGGGGGCGTATCGTGTTTATCATGCCCGACATGAAAACAAAAAACGGCGGCATATTGGTAGGGTTGGTGTGTTGTATTGTGCTGGTGGCTTCGATCCAGACCTACGCGGAAAGCGGACTTGCTCTTGGTGGTCGTTACCATCAAGACCATGGAACATTTACGGAGTTGCCTTATTCGCAGGGCGATTTGTCCTATGGTGTGATGTATGAAATTTTCGAGAAGGGCGCCAGTGTACTGCAGCTTGGCTGTTCGATGACCCCTGAGTTTGATAATGCGCCCGATCTGGATTACGCATTGACCCCTGAAATGAACCTCATGATGCGGGACGGTATTTTTCAGGGAGGTTTTGGTTTAATGTCATCCTATTTGAGTAAGTTGGATGGGGATAGCGAATGGATGGACCTTTACTATCAGTTTTTGCTTGGGTTGCGGTTTGATTTAAGCAAGAAGGTGTCGTTCCAGATCAACGCCAGCTATGTGTACGCGGAGTGGGATGAGATATTTGATTTTGATTTCTCGGACGTCGAAGGCACGGCATATATCGGATATTCGTTCTAAAGTGGACACTTACTCAGCGCCGCAGACAAGATCTTATCGCTGTGCGGTATGCATGCCTTAAAGGCTTCCTGATTTTCATGCAAAACGGCGCTGTTCTGAAATGTCCATTTGGGGTGTTTTTTCCATTGCTCGCACAGTATCTTTTTCTTGGCGTGATGAAGCCGGGTGAAGTATCCTGTGAGGCGTGAAAAATAAACCCAAGTACATTGTCAGGAATGCGGGATTCCCCGATATTGAAAGTATCTACAAACTGATCAAGGCGTACCCTAAGGAGTTGTTGGCGCGGCCCCTGCCGGATATCGCCCAGAATATTGATCGGTTCCTGGTTTGCGAAAAAGGCGGCAAGGTCGTGGGTACAGTTTCCTGGTCCATTTTGCCGGAAATTGGCCATGCTCGACATCCTTCGGTGGAAATCAAATCGGTGTCTGTGGCCAAGGAACTTCGGAGACATGGGATTGGGCGGGCACTGATTGAGGCCGCTATCGAGAGGATTCGATTGCTGGATCCGTCGCAAATCATAGTGTTGACGTTTACTCCTCCATTTTTTGCGCGGATGGGCTTTCATGAAGTACCCAAAGCTAGCTTGATGCACAAACTGTATATGGGGTGCATCAACTGCGCCAAGTACGATTCACCGTTCACATGTCCCGAAGTCGCCATGGCCATGGATATGTGATTCCTCACTTTCTACTGTTCATCTAAATCATCATGACACCGTTTGTACATCTGCACGTTCATTCAGAGTACAGCATGCTGGATGGCGCCTGCCGGATCACGGACATGGTGGCCGCGGCTGCGGCTCAACCTGTGCCAGCTGTGGCGATAACGGACCATGGGGTGATGTACGGGGTTATCCCTTTTTATCAGGCGGCCAAAGATAAGGGAGTAAAACCTATCATTGGATGCGAAGTCTATATCACCGAGGGGAGCCGTCATGACCGTAAGACGGAAAATTCGGCGAAATCACACAGTAATCATCTGGTCCTGCTGGCGACCAATGAGAGGGGATACCACAATCTGGTGAGGTTGGTCAGCGCGGCGCATTTGGAAGGCTTCTACTATAAGCCGCGTATTGATAAGGAGATTTTGTCCAAATATGCCGAAGGGTTGATTGGCATGAGCGCCTGCTTGAAGGGTGAGGTGCCGAGCCGACTTGTGTCTGATGATGAGAAAGGTGCCTTGGAGATCGCGGGCAAGTATTCCGATATTTTAGGAAAGGATCGTTTTTTTCTGGAAGTCCAGGACCACATGATCCCGGATCAGCGCAAGGCCAATCGCGCGATGGTCGCATTGGCTAAGAAGACGGGGCTAGGCTTGGTGGCGACCAATGATGTCCATTATCTCAAGCGGGAGCATTCGAGTGCCCATGAAGTGTTGCTGTGCCTGCAAACGCAAACTGTGCTAAGCGACCCCAAGCGGATGCGATATGCCTCGGATGAGTTTTACTTCAAGACCGGCGACGAGATGGCAAATTTATTCCGGGAAATCCCGGATTCCATCTGCAACACGGTTCGGATTGCCGAGCGATGCAATGTGGATTTTGTGTTCGATCAATTGCATTTTCCGATTTATCAGGTGAAGAAGCAGTTCACGCAGAAGAGCTATCTGATCAAGTTATGTGAGGATGGGTTAAAGCGTCTTTACGGTGTCGAGAATGCCGACTTACCCAAGGATGCCCGCGAAAAGGAGTTGGTCGAACGCTATCAGTATGAATTGAGCGTCATTGAGAAGACGGGATTCGTTAATTACTTCCTTGTCGTGTGGGACTTCATTGATTTTGCCAAGACGCATGGGATACCGGTGGGGCCTGGGCGTGGGTCGGGCGCTGGGAGTTTGGTGGCCTACTTACTCGGAATCACGGGTATTGATCCTTTGAGGTATGGGTTGATTTTTGAGCGGTTCCTTAATCCTGAGCGTGTGTCGCCGCCGGACTTTGATATTGATTTCTGTCAAGCGAGGCGCGGCGAAGTGATTGACTATGTGAAGGAGAAATATGGCCGCGATAACTGCGCCCAGATCATCACGTTTGGTTCACTTGGTGCGAAAACGGTGATCAGGGATGTGGGGCGTGTGTTGGAACTGCCATTTTCCGAATGTGACAAGCTGGCTAAGCTGGTACCCGAGGATCCCAAGATCACGTTAAAAAAGGCACTTGAGATCAATCCTGAATTTAAAAAGGAATATGAGCACAACGAGAACTGTAAACGCATACTTGATTATGGGTTTGTGCTTGAGGGTTTGTTCCGGAATGCGGGGACCCATGCCGCTGGCGTGGTGATTGGCGAGAAGCCACTGATTGAAATCGTGCCGCTCACGCGTGATAAGGAAGGCCAGACGATCACGCAGTACGCGATGGAGCCGATTGGGAAAATCGGACTTCTCAAGATGGATTTTTTGGGACTTAAGACCCTTACGGTGATCCAGGAGGCCGTGGAACTAATCAAGCAGACGCGCGGCGAAACTGTGGACATCGCGAATGTTCCGGTGAATGACGCGAAGACGTATGAATTGCTGCAGAGGGGCGATACCGTAGGGGTGTTCCAGTTTGAAAGTGGCGGCATGCGGGACATGCTCAGCAAACTGGGGCCTACCATGATCGAGGAACTCATTGCCATGAACGCGCTGTACCGGCCTGGGGCAATGGAATTCATCGGCAGTTTCATCAACCGCAAGCACGGTCGCGAGCCGATTGAGTACGCGCATCCAATGATGGAGCCTATTCTCAAGGAAACCTATGGCTACATGGTTTACCAGGAGCAGGTGCAAAGGGTGGCAAACGTTTTGGCGGGGTTTTCGCTCGGGATGGCGGACCTGTTACGGCGCGCCATTGGCAAGAAAAAGGCTGATGAGATGGCCAAGATGAGGAAAAAGTTTGTTGATGGCTGTGCCACGACAAACAATATTCCCGCTAAAAAGGCCGGTGAGATATTCGATACGATCGAGAAATTCGCGGGCTACGGGTTCAATAAGTCACATAGCGCGGCATATAGCATGGTGGCGTTTCAGACGGCTTATCTGAAGGCGCATTATCCTGAAGAGTTTATGGCGGCCCTGTTGTCCAGTGAAATGGGGAATTTGGATAAAATACCTGTGTTCATCAGCGAGTGCAGGGAAATGGGGCTGGAAATCCTGTCTCCGCACATCAATGAGAGCGAAGTCCGGTTTAAGCCAGTAAAAGGCGGGGTCAGGTATGGGTTGGCGGGAATTAAGAACGTGGGAGAGGGGGCCGCGAAGGAAGTGGTTGCTGTACGCGGAAGAGGGGGGGCTTACACGGGATTAATGGATTTGTGTTCGCGCGTCCAGGGACAGGTTGTTAACAAGAAAACGCTGGAAAGCCTTATTCGATGTGGAGCCGTGGATATTGGCAAGGAGCACCGTGCGCGGTTGTTCAATGGAGTGGATTTCGCGATGAATCGGGCTACGGCTGCGGCCAAGGATAAGGCATCTGGGCAGGGGAGCTTGTTTGACATGTTGTCGAGCGGTGCTGTGCAGGCACTGACGGATGATCAGATTCCGAATTGTGAGTCTTGGCATGAGAGTGAGCTGTTGATTGGTGAGCGGGAGTTGTTGGGGGTTTACATGACAGGGCACCCGCTGAGTCAGCATGAGCGGCTACTGAAGCGGTATCAGTTATCTGACGTTCAAGGGTTGTCGACTTTGCCTGAAAACAGCCAGACGAGACTTGGTGGACTTATTTCAGGGTTATCGCAACGGTTCACGAAGAAAAAGGAACCGATGGCGACTTTCCGGCTGGAGGATTTGGACGGTAATGTGGAAGTTGTCGTTTATCCGGACTCCTACCGGGATTACAAACATGTTCTGGTGCCTGATCGCGCTGTTATTATTTGCGGTGAGGTTAAGAAGGAAGAGTCGTCGGTTAAAATTGTTGCCAGCGAAATTTATCCAATCGAGGAGGCGCCGCGTCTTTTCGTTGATCACTTTGGAATTCATGTGACCGTTAGTCAGGAGCATATGGGTATGCTGGAAAAGGTGCGGGACATGCTGGCCTTGCATCCTGGCAGGACGCCGGTGAAGATATGTCTCAAGTTTCCCGGCGGCGAAAAGGTCTTTCTCGATACCGATAGCTCCTATAAAGTGACGTGCAATGAAGAGCTTGTTGTGGCTGTGGAACGTCTGGTCGGTGAAAATCATGCCTATGTGGCGCTGAAGGATGTTATTTGCCTAAAACCGAAACGACAGAGGTTCAGGGGTGGTGGCGAAGAGGGGCATGCTGGAGGCGGCTGATAGTGATCGAGTGTAGAGGTGACAGAAGTAGAGGAAAATGTTTGTGGAAGCAGCTGTTAATTCTGTTGGCCAACGATATGTGAAAACTCCAGACGGGGCTGTTTATGGCCCTGTGGACGTCGTGACGCTCTGTTCATGGGCGGCGGACGCTCGTGTGATTCCAGGTTGCGCGATTTCCCGAGATGGCAAGACGTGGAAACCAGCCGTCGAAATGCCTGAATTGCGGCTTAACTGGTTGGTCAAATTGTCTGATGGAGCTACTTATGGGCCTCTGAACCTGTTGGCTGTCTGGACATTGATGCTGGAGGGATCCATTCAGCGCGGTATGACTGTGGTGGAGAGCAATGGATCGCGAACCGCGAAGGTGGATGACACGCTGCTTCCCCTGCTGGTTGAGGAATCGAGAATTCTGCTCTCGAGTACGGGCAAGCTGGCAACCGAACTGATGGGTGTGATTCATGAATGGAGGAACCGGGATGAAGTCGCGCTAACAGCCCGTGATCACCAAGTAAAGGAATTGCTGGAGCGATTAAATAAAGCGGAAGAGGAATTAGCTAGCCATATACAGTTGATGGCGGAAAGCCAGCGGTATCTCGCGGAACGCGAGCATGTGGCCGGAACTGCTGAAGCGCATGCCCACGAGAACATGGCTTTACGCTCGGAAACGGAATTAGCCAAAAAATTGCTTAAGGATTCTGAACAGCAAATTCTTAAGGCCGTTCTCAATTTGGATGAGGGGAAGAAACGGCAGACAGACATGGCCGCGCAAATTGAGGTGCTTCGAGCTCAGGTTGCTGACGGGGAAAAACGGCAGAGTGAATGGGCCAAGCGTCTAGCTGAGACTGAGGAGAGCTTCAAAGAAGTCAGGGATGGTTTGGAGTCCGCGCTGGAACGAGAGAGGTCTATTCAGGAATATGGATCGGAGGGTGCGAGGGCGCTAAAAGAGAAGGTGCAGGAATTATCCTCTGAGATAGAAATTGAACGACAAGCCAGACAGAAGGCTGAAAAAGAGAAGCAAGAAGGGATTGATTCCCTTAAGATTGAAATCAACGAGTGGGAGTCGCGATTCCGACAAGTGCTTGATGATGTTAAGAAGTTTGATGTCCTGTTGACGCGTCGTGATTCAGAGATGGCTGCCTATCGTAAGAAGGCTGAAGAGCGCGAGGCGGAGATGGCGTCGCGGCTATTGACTATGAAGCGGGAGGCGGACACCTCTGGACGGCAGGTGCAGGAGTCGAGGGAATTGTTAACCAAGGCCCAGCGGCAAGCGGATGAAGCTCGGAAAGATGCGACTGAGGCGGAACAGCGATTGCGGAGCCAATTAGAAGCCGTCCAACGAGACCTAAACGGAATTATGATTGCGCATTCCGCAGGAAAGTCCGCTGGGGGCCCGTCTGCTGTTGAAGTTTCAGGGAAAGTTAATTGGCTGGATGTTGGTTCTCGCACCAAGGATGCAAATGCGGTGGATCAAAGCTCAATCAACCCCGCCGCACCAGTTGAAGAGCAGTTGAAGTTGCTACGTGACTCTTTGCGGGCTTCAATGGGCGAGAAACAGGCGTTGCGTCATGCAATGGATATCCTGCGAGGCAATCATGAGGAATTCAAACGAGAGACGCAGACGAGAGGTGCACAACTTCAAGACGACGTCAGGGCAACAGCGAGTATGCTACAACAGGCGTTGAGTGAAGTTGAACGGCGAGAGGCGCAGTTAAGGTTGATGAGGAAGAAGGCCGAAGAGCGCGAGGCGGAATTGTTGACACGGATTGAGGAGCTCGAAGTGAGCGTAGGGCGGAGCGTTGTCGTTGAGCCCGAGGTGATCCGTCCGAGCGGAACGGGCAACGCGGGGAATGCAGAAAGTGTTCCGGGGCAACCCAATGGTCATCCGCTTCTGAATAACGTAGAGGCGCAATTGCGATCTGAACTCAAGAAATGGGAGTCCATCTCGCAGACGGGTAGCGGCAAGCAGGGCTCTGTGAACAAATGGTTCAGGCGGAAATAATCATGACAGAACAAACTCAAAAACCTGACGTTGAATCAACGGGGACGGATCTCAACGAGGTGCTCAGGCTACAGGCCGTCGCGCTGGCCAGAATGTCCGAGCGAATGAATTCGCGACCCGCTGCATTGCCGAGTAATCTGCCACCACTCCGTGAACATACGACTTCCAATTTACCTGTGTTGGCTTCCGATGCGGCATTGTCAGAGGATTCAATGCCGGTCTTGAGTGCATTCCGTGAATTTCTTGAGTTGGAGCGACGAAGAAGCCGTGTGCGTCTTATGTGGATATCGTTACTTTTCGCCGTATTGTTTGCTTCCTCGGTGGCGGTTTTGCTATGGATGGGGCACGAGAGAGTTCGTGAACTAAAGGCTGACATTGGGGCTGCAAATGAAATTGTAGAAGCTTCACGTGTGGATGCTAATGCTGAAATCAAGAAGCTATCTGCAACCGCTCAGCAGTCGATTGAAGCTATGAAGCAGGATTTGAATAGAAGCGTGAGTTCAGCTCAAGTGGCATTAGGGTCGAACATTACAGTTGGCTTGAAAAACCAGGATGCTGAACTTGATCTGTTGAAAGAAAAATTATCATCTCTTGAGATTGAGAACGCCATGCTGGTGGGGCGTTTGAATGTAACCGCTGAGAACGAACCGTTAAACCAGGAAAGTCCAGCCGAAGATGTCGGAGTTGATCACGCGGTGACCGGGAGTGAGTCTGTTGAGGGCGTTATTAATCCCGTAGAAGCCACCAATGTTGTTAACTCGACGGGCAGAGATCCGATATTGATTTACACGCCAGCGTACAATCGCCGAGTTCGGATGAGAGTTCCTCTGATGACACCTTGATTCCTTTACACGACCTAAAGTGAGATTATCCTGAGTTGGTCTTCGGATTACTATGAAACACGCTAAATGGTCTCTGAAGCAGGAGCATTTAAGCGATCCAGTTATCAGGATGCAACAAGCGGTTGTGTAATAAAAAAGGCGCGCAGAAGGAATAGCTCCTCTGCGCGCCGGTAGAAGTCTTGTAATTAATTCCGGGATTCTGCGTCTTTTTCAGCCATTGCCGCACGGCGGCTCAGCTTGACTCGTCCGCGATCATCCACGCCAAGACACTTGACCCACATTTGGTCGCCCACTTTGCAAACATCTTCCACGTTGGCCACATGGAAATCGGCCAATTCGCTGATGTGAACCAAGCCGTCCCGTCCCGGGAAGATTTCGACGAAAGCGCCGAATTTGGTGATGCCGGTGACGGTGCCATTGTAGATGACGCCTTCCTCCGGTTCCGCTGTAATCAAGTTAACTTCGCGCACGGCGAGTTCCATGCCGGATGCCGTTGTGCTGAATATCTTGATGGAGCCATCATCATTAATGTCGATCTGTGCGCCACTCATTTCGGTGATACGTCGAATGTTCTTGCCGCCGGGTCCGATCAATTCGCCGATCTTATCGACGGGAATCTTCAATTCGGTGATGCGAGGAGCGTAGGGCGACAATTCGATGCGGGGCTGAGCAATCACACTCTCCATGTAATCGAGAATTTTCATGCGAGCCGCACGGCACTTCTCGAATGCCTCTTCAACGATAGTCCACTCGAGACCGCGAATCTTGAGGTCAAGCTGGAAGCCCGTGATTCCTGTGCGTGTGCCGGCTACCTTGAAGTCCATATCACCGCAGTGGTCCTCGTCACCGAGGATATCCACGACCGTGACAGTTTTTCCAGGGGCGGTAAACAGCCCGCAGGAAATACCGGCGACGGGGCGTGTGATCGGCACTCCGGCATCCATTAGCGAAAGGGTTCCCACGCAAACGCTGGCCATGGAGCTTGAGCCGTTGGAGCTCATGATATCCGAGACCAGACGAACTGTGTAAGGGTAATTCGCAGGCATCACTTCGGCGAGTGAACGCTCAGCGAGGTTCCCATGGCCAATTTCGCGGCGCCCAGGTGATCCCATCCGTCCGGTTTCGCCGACGCTATAGTGCGGGAAGTTGTAATGCAGCATGAAGGACTTTGAGGTGGGGCCGCCGGTGATGGCGTCCATGTCCTGACTGTCGGAGCTTGTGCCCAGCGTGACTGTGCCCAAGGCATGAGTTTCGCCACGAGCAAAGAAAGCCGAACCATGAACACGGGGGAGTAGTCCGACCTTGGCACCCAAGGGGCGAACATCGTTAAATCCTCGTCCGTCGATGCGCTTGCCGCGTTCTAGAACGTTTTCGCGAACCATGGCGATCGTCAACTCATCGAAGGTGGAGCGGAACTGCTCCTTCGTCATTGTTGGGAACTTTTCAGTGAGTTTCGCCTTTAGGTCGGCTTCAATGGCGCCGACCTTACTGCGGCGTTCAAGTTTGCCCGGCACGAGGAACGCCTCGGCCAATGTCTTTCCGGCAATATCGCGGGCGGCATTCAGCAGGCTTTTATCCGGGGCGGATTCTGCGACAACCTTGTCACCGAGACCCAGCTTCTTGCGAAGTTCAAGTTGGGCGTCAATCAGCTTGACGCACTGCTCGTGGGCGAAGCGCATGGCGGCGACGAGGTCAGCCTCGGAGATTTCCTTTGCATCGCCCTCGATCATTACCGGGGTGCTGCGGTTCGATGCATAGACCAAGTCCAGGTCGCTCTCTGCGCGCTCTTCGACGGTCGGGTTGGCAATAAATTTGCCATTAAGGCGGCCGATGCGGATGCCAGCGATGGGGCCATGGTAGGGCAAGTCGGAGACGGTCAGTGCGGTGCTGGCTCCAACTATGGAGAGAATGTCAGCGGCATTGGCGCCGTCAGCCGAGAGAAGCGTGCCGACGATCTGAACGTCGTTACGATAGTTTTCGGCGAATAGCGGGCGTATGGGCCTGTCGGTGAAGCGCGCCGCCAGGATTTCGTTTTCAGAGGGACGGCCTTCGCGCTTGAAAAATCCGCCTGGGAACTTTCCGGCAGCGGAAAAGCGTTCGCGGTACTCTACTTGAAGCGGGAAATAGTCAATTCCCTCGCGCGGCGATTCTGAGGCGCACACGGTCGAGAGGATAATGGTGTCACCCAGTTGCACTGTTGCGGCACCCTTGGCTTGTGGGGCCAGAAGGCCGGATTCTATCTTGATGGTTTTGTCGCCGATGGCGACGGATACGGATACAGGTTCTTTCATATGTTACTTCCGAATAGACTTTAGACGACAACAAGAACCCCCAGTGCTGAGCACAATGGGGGAGTTAATGCCTAGAATAATCACAAGCTGTTTAGCGACGCAGTTTGAGCCGCTTAACAATTTCCTGATAGCTCTTCTCACTCTTGTTCTTCAAGTAATTGAGAAGGCGACGCCTGGCGCTGACCATTTTCAGTAGACCATAGCGGGAACTGTGATCCTTTTTATGCAGTTTCAGATGTTCGGTGAGTTCCTCGATGTGCCGCGTTAAAACAGCGATCTGCACCTCGGAAGACCCGGTGTCCTTGTCGTGACGCTGAAACTCCTTTTGAACTTTGCTCTTAGCTTTGGGATCCATACGTTGTCTGAGCCCTATTCCCTTTCTTCTTTTCTCTTTGTTTTTTGTGGCGTCACTATAGTGTCTTGTTGCCACGTTTGTAAAGTCCTGTTCCAAAGTTTCTTTATAGCGGCGGAAGAAAGCTTACGCCTTGCCAAAATGATGTCTTTCTCGATTTGTTCGACGAGAGCGTCAGTTGATTGAAAATGGCGTTCCGAACGGAGTCTGCTCAGGAAGAATACCTCGACACGTTTTCCATAAAGACGAGGTGTGACATCGAGTAAATGGAGTTCAATCAAGGGGGCAAGAGCGGCGCGGATTGTGGGGTGATATCCGAAATTGACTATGCCCGGGGTTGCTCCTTGCGCGGTAATGGCTTGGACAGCATAGACCCCTACAGGAGGACGAACTTCATTTTGCGGGTCAATGTTAGCCGTGGGGAAACCGAGTTTCCGTCCAATGCGATTGCCATGAGTGACTGTTCCCAAAATGCTAAAAGGGCGACCAAGCAAGGTGGACGCCATCTGGAGTTGTCCCTTCGCAATCACTTCACGAATACGAGTGCTTGAAATGACTTCATTCCGGTAGCGTACAGGAGGGACTCGCATCAAGGCGATATTCCGGCTTGTTGCCCATTTCTCGAGCATTGTGGCATTGCCGCGTCCAGATTTCCCGAAGCGCCAGTCCTCGCCAACAAAAATATGCTTCAACGAGGGAAGGTCAGTGGCAAGTTTTTCGAGAAAGGAATCCGCAGAGGTCTTCGCGAAATGGCTAGTAAAGTGGACGAGGATACAGCCGTCGATTCCAAGTTGATGCATCAATTCCAGTTTGTGCCGTGTGGAGGTCAGTAGTAGCGGCGCGGCGCAAGGATCCAGAACTTTCAGCGGATGGGGGTCAAAGGTAATTGCCCAAGCCTGGCCGCCCGACTCATGCGCTGATTTTACGGCGCGGCGAAGAACTTCGCGGTGGCCGAGGTGGACACCATCAAAGAAGCCAGCTGCCAGAGATACCGGCACGGTGATTTTTCGCATGGCTTCGAATTGGTGTACAATTTTCATTGGGTTTATGATCAGTCGAGGCGAGGACCTCCAGGGATGCTGAGTAGTTTTTGAAGGGGAATTATCAGTTTTTGCAGCTCGGTTCTGTCTATCGACAATAGGTGATCCAGTGTCAGCGCTTTGTCGAGGGTATTCATTCCTGACTGGGTGCGACGCAGGGATGTCAAGATAGCCCCGCATCCCAAAGTCTGCCCCATGTCATGACAAATGGATCGGACATAGGTTCCTTTTGTGCACTTCAAGACAAAGGCGATTTCCGGTGCTGCGAAATTCGTCATTCGAAACTCATAGACATGGATGAGTCTGGGCTTGCGCTCAACATTTTCTTCGCCGCGGCGGGCGAGCTTGTAGAGGGGGACTCCTTTAATTTTCACGGCTGATACCATTGGTGGAGTCTGCATGCGGTCACCCTTGACCTTGGCCATTTCCTGCTCCACCTGTTCCCGGGTGATACCCGATGGATCGCCGCAAGGGGAAACAACACCATCGGCGTCATAGGAATCCGAGGTGAAGCCAATCCGCATGACGCCTTCGTAGGTTTTATCCGATGAAAGATAGAAATTTGAAAGGCGAGTGGCGCGTCCAAGAAGCAGGACCAATAATCCTGTCGCTGAAGGGTCCAACGTGCCGCCATGTCCGACCTTTTCCAGGCCGAAGCGTCCGCGTATGCGGGCAACAACATCATGAGACGTGTGATCGGAAGGCTTGTCAACGAGCAGAATGCCGTCAAACGGGTCGGCTGTTCTTGACTCGAATGATGTCACGGTTCCTCCGATGCATCCTTGGGTAGGTTTTGGCTTGGCGTTTTGTCCTGTTCCAGTTTTGCCAGAATGGAGAGCACATTGTCGCCATCTTCAATGCTATGATCCATGGCGAATACGATGCGGGGTGTATATTTGATTGCGATTTTCCTGGCGATGTCTTCCTGAATAGCGGCATGGTGCCGCTGGAGTTGAGCCAGCATGCGATCCCGTTCATGCTCATGGCCCCGGATGGATACCAGAACGCGGGCGTTGCGCAAGTCAGGGCTCGTGATGACATGGGTGACGGTCAATGCCGCCAGATCAAATGTGGATGGGTCAAGAAGCCGATACAGCATCTCGCTGATTTCGCGGCGTAACAACTCATTGATACGAGTGATTCGATCGATCTTCATCGCATGGCCTGCCGTTAGTTACAGGGATTGGGCGATTCGCTCGATTTCGTAGCATTCCAGGATATCGCCCTCGGCAAAAGCGTTGAAATTATCAAGCCGTATGCCGCATTCCTGAGACTCACGCACTTCGGAGGATTCATTCTGGAAGCGCCGTAATGAGGAAATTGCACCCTCATAAACAATATTGTTTTGCCGCTTGACGCGAACCTTGACGCGAGGTGTTATATAGCCACTGATAACAAGACATCCGGCCACATTGCTGCCCTTTGAAAGGGTGAATAGCTGTTTGACTTCGGCGCGTCCAGTCATTTTTTCCTTGAGGATAGGGGTCAGCAAGCCTGTCATGGCATCTCGGACGCGATCCACCAACTCGTAGATAATACTGTGCAGGCGGATTTCGATGCCTTCCTGCTTGGAAAGGCGGATGGCGGCTTCCTCGATTGAGACATGGAATCCGATAATGACGGCGTTGGAGGCGCTCGCCAGCAACACATCGTTGGAAGTAATATTCCCGACGCCGGTCAGCAATACCTTGATGAAGACCTTTTCGCTTTTGATTTGCTTCAGGGCGTGATCAATGGCCTCGAGAGATCCTTGAACATCAGCTTTAAGGACAACCTTTAACTCCACTTTCTCGTTTTCCTTGAGCTGATCAAAGAGGTTTGCCAGTGAGGCCCGGCGTGGTGCGGTTACTTGCTCCAGTTTGACTTTGGCTTGTCGTTCCGCCGCTGTGGCTCGGGCAATTCTTTCATTATCACAAACTTCAAAAGGGGCGCCTGCATTTGCAACGCCTGGAAGGCCGAGACATTTGACGGGAGTTGAGGGGCCAGCTTCTTTCACTTTGTTGCCGTGATCATCCAAGAGGGCGCGTACCTTTCCGCAATGAGGACCGCAAAGGATGATGTCGCCGACGCGCAAGGTGCCGTTGGTTATCAAGAGGTTGGCGGTTGGACCCATGCCGGGCTCCAATTGGGATTCAATGACGAATCCACTGGCGGGTAGACCTGGGCTGGCCTTTAATTCGAGTACTTCGGCCTGAAGTAGGAGCATTTCAAGGAGTTCAGGTATCCCTGCACCGGTTAGCGCGCTTACGGGCATACAAATGGTTTGCCCGCCCCAGTCTTCCGGGGTCAGGTTGATGGCCGCCAATTGCTGTTTGACCCGATCGGGATTGGCGGCGGGCAAATCGATTTTGTTCATGGCAATGACGATTGGCACCTTGGCCGCCAAGGCATGCGTTATCGCTTCCTGTGTTTGAGGCATCAGTCCGTCTTTGGCGTCGACGACGATGATGGCGATATCCGTCATGTTGGCTCCGCGGGCGCGCATTGCGGTGAATGCCTCATGGCCGGGGGTGTCCAGGAACGTGATCTGCTGATCGCCCACCTTTACGGTGGAGGCTCCGATGTGCTGTGTAATTCCACCCGCTTCGCCCTTTGCTACAGAAGTATTACGGATTTTATCGAGCAGGGATGTTTTACCATGGTCAACATGGCCGAGGACGGTAACGACGGGTGCGCGAGGAAGGAGTTTTCGTGCTTCCTTGGCAATAGCTTCGGCGTTAGGTTTCTCGGTTTTTAGGATAGGCTTTGGGGGCTCCGGTTTCTTTTCGCGCTCTACTGAGAAACCGTGCTTCTCGGCGATCTTGGCCGCATCCTTGACGTCAATCTGCTCGTTGATGTTTGCCAGAATATTTAACCGCATCAATTCCGCGATTAGTTGGTTGGGGCGAACATTGAGGATTTTGGCGAGATCCCTGACAACAATGGGCCCTTTCAATGTAATCACGTTATTGTTAGCAACCACGACTGGTGAATTGGACGCGGGGGCCGATACAGGATCAGGGGTAGGGGATGGCTCCGGAACAGCCAAAGGCTTTGCCGCAGGTGGAGGATCTTTTTTTAATGCGGCGCGTGTTTTCGCCACCGCATCGGCATTAAGGGCCGTCATGTGGTTTTTGGCGCTAATGCCGAACTCCTGGAGTTTATCCAGGATATCCTTGCTATTCAGGCCGAGTTCTCTTGCTAGTTCATGCACTCTCATGAGACGATTCCGTGCTTTCCTGTTCGTGCGGTAGCGCTGCTGCAGCCGCCTCGTAGATTGATTTTGCGGTCTTGTCGTCAAAGTTGCCAGACGCTTCAATGTCCGCAATTTCAGAGGCCAAGATGCCTTCGATGTTCAGGAATCCGGCCTGAACAAGCTTTTCGGCATATTCCTTGCCAATGCCTGGCACTGCCGCCAGATTTTCAATGGCCCGTGCGACTTTTTCCTCAAACGAAATATTACCTTCATCCTTTTGGATGTCGATTTTCCAGCCCAACAACTTGGAGGAGAGGCGCACGTTCTGTCCGCGCTTCCCGATGGCCAGAGAAAGCTGATCCGCCTCCGTGGTGACATGAACCACGTTGAGCAGGTTGGGATCCACCTCAACCTTTGACAACTTCGCCGGGGATAAGGCATTGGTGACATAGGTCTTGACGTCGTCGCTCCAGCGTACGATATCGATTTTCTCGCCAGATAGTTCCCTGACAATGTTCTTCACACGGGCGCCACGCATACCCACGCAGGCGCCAACGGGATCGACCTTTTGATCGCGTGAGACGACGGCGATTTTGGACCGGAAACCAGCTTCGCGCGCAATACCTTTGATTTCGACCGTTCCGTCGGCGATTTCGGACACCTCAAGTTCGAAGAGGCGCCGGACGAAATTAGGATGGCTACGCGACAAAAGTATGCTTGGTCCCGATGTGGATGTGTCCTGAACCGAGAGGACCAGAGCGCGAATTTGGTCGCCCACCTGATATACTTCCGTTGTGATGCGCTCACGTGAAGGCATAGCGGCTTCAGCCCTGCCTAGATCGACGATTATGTCGCCGCGCTCGAAACGCCTGATAGTGCCATTGATAATATCGCCTGCGCGATCACGGTATTCTTCAAAAACCATATTCCGCTCTGCCTGGCGCAGTTTCTGAAGAATGGTTTGTTTGGCTGTTTGAGCGGCGATTCGACCGAAGTTTTGAGGAGTTACCTCGATTTCAATCTGATCGCCAATTTTGACGTCACTCTTCAGTTTTTGGGCATCTTGCAGGCTGATTTCATCGTGTTTTGATACGACATGGTCTGTGACGGTAACGGTCGCTAACGCTTTGATATTACACGTCTTGCGATCGATATAAATGCGGACTTCCTTGGCGGGGCCCACACTTTTTCGTGAAGCCGTGAGCAAGGCGCTTTCCAGTGTTTGGAATAGTGTTTCGCGATTGATCCCGCGTTCCTTTTCCAAATAATTCAATATGGCTGCCAATTCACCGTTCATGCTACATCCTCCCCCGCTGGTTCACCGACGGGTCCTCTCTATACATAAACGAGTGGGATTTCCCCACTCGTGACAAAAACCACTTCTATCAGGCGGCAGACTATAGGTTCTGCCTTGGGTTGGGTCAAGCGTTATGATGTTTACTGTCAGGGAAAATAACGAGGGAGTGAAGAATTACCTCGTCTAAAAATGTGGAAATGTTTTTACTTCGAGACCGGATCTAGTGGCTGAGAGCAGGAGGTGTTCTGGTAAATGAGAACTTTCAGGTGGCAAACTTGCGTAGATATTTAATGGCGACAGTGAGATCGTTGGGCCATTCGGCGGTGATGATCACAGGGGTTTCTGTGACGGGATGGATGAATTCGAGTTGTTCTGCGTGCAAGGCCGGTCGGGCAATTAATGGGCGTTCGCCCTCCGGTTTCAGTTTGTATCGTTTTTTTAAAGACGAAAGCAAGAGGGGGGCCCCGCTACCATAATCGGGATCTGCTACCAGAGGGCATCCGATTTCCCTTAAGTGGACCCTGATTTGGTGAAGGCGTCCTGTCTGGGGTTCGGCGTTTACGAGGGTGTAGCCTTTGAATTGTTCGAGAAAGCTTACACGTGTGACCGAAACTTTTCCTCTGGCATGACTAACTTCCGAAAGGCCGGGATGGAGGAGGCTCGGCGCCAGCGGAAGACTGATTTCAATTTCTGCTTCAGGAAGCACGCCTGACACTAGTGCCGTGTAGCGTTTGCGAGGATGGCGACCTCGAAACTGGTTGGCCAAGCTCACCAGCGCAGGTTTGTTGCGAGCAAGCAGGACGACGCCACTGGTGCCGGCATCCAGTCGATGGACGTTTGCAAGATAGGTTAGATTCCGCTCCTTTGCCCAAGGTCTCTGCTCTTGGATGGATGCATGGAGAAGGCCCATCAGGTTTTCCTTGGACTTGTCCCAGCGATCGGGTGCGATCAACAATCCGGCGGGTTTATTGACGGCGATGATGTCGGAATCCTCATAAATGATTTCGATGGATGGCCATTGGGTGCTAAGGCGGATAATAGGGGTCGAAGATGTTTTTTTCATAAGAGTAGGGACAGGATGAGGCTCAAGACTTTGTTGCCGCTTTAATGCGAGCCACGCAATCAGCTACGTCTTGGAAACGGAATGGTTTAGGCAGGACAGCCGAGAATCCTTGTTCCTCATATTGGGATTCAATGGTTTCTCGTGCGGCACCGCTGGAAACAATTGTGTACACATGAGGATCAATAGCCTTCAACTGTTTCAATGTGGCGAGGCCGCCCATGCCTGTTTGCACGGTTAGATCGAGAATGACACCTAGATAGGGGGTCCCGGCAGATTGGGCTGCAACATAACGAGTGATTATTGCCTCGCCGGATACTTCTGAATCAACATCGATGCTGAGCCGACTCAACATCAGGGTGTAGATTTTGCAAATTGAGACATCGTCGTCCAAAATGAGAATTCTTTGATTCATTGTCGTACACTATACCAGACGGCAGATTGGTCGTCGATGTATAAGCGTAGAGTAGAGAGGATTAGACACTATGGATGAACAAGCCATCGCGTAGTTTGGGCTCGAACCAGGTGCTTTTCGGAGGCATGATGCCTCCGGCATCTGCAATGTCCATCATTTGGTCTACCGTGGTGGAATGCATGGAGAAAGCAACAGCGGCGGTGCGATTGATGACTCGTTCCTCTAGCTCTCCCGTTCCGCGAATGCCGCCTACAAATTCAATGCGCTTGCTTGTTCTTGGATCGGCTATTCCGAGGATAGGAGCCAGAAGGCGGGTTTGTAGAACTGTGACATCGAGGCGCTCTTCCGGCGTGGCGTTGGACGGGACTGTCCATGTGAGAACGTGCCATGAATTTTGAAGGTACATGCAGGCTGAGCCGGGTGAAGGCGGGTGAGGTTTGTTAGTTGGTGTTACTGTGAAGTGTGCTGAAACTTCCTTTATAAACGAGTCGGGAGTGAGGCCGTTCAGGTCCTTGACGAGTCGGTTGTACGGAAGTATCTGAACCTGGCTGGAGGGGAACAGGACGCCGAGGAACCAGTTATAGTCCTCATTCCCTGTATGAGCAGGGTTGGCGGCGCGACGTTCCTGGGCCACTCGTGTTGCGGCGGCGGCACGGTGATGGCCATCGGCAATGTAGGCGGCGGGAACGGCAGAAAAAGCGCTGATCAATTCGTTGGGCTTGGGGAATATCCATCCGGCATGCTGGATGCCGTCGGTTGCGGTGAAATCGAACAGAGGTTTGGTTTTCTCAATTTGATCCACCAAGCGGTCAATGGAGGGTGTGTCGCGATAGACTAGAAAGATGGGACCTGTTTGCGCGTTGAGAGTGTTTATGTGGCGAGTTCGGTCGTCTTCCTTGTCTTGCCGCGTCTTTTCATGGGTTTTAATGACATGAGATTCGTAGTCGGCTGTCGAACAGCATGCGACGATGCCGCGTTGGACATGGGGCCCCATGATTTGTCGATAGAGATAGACGCATGCGCCGGTATCACGGAGCAGGGTTCCCTCGTTGATGAAACGATGCATGGTGTCCCGGCCCTGAAGGTAGACTTGACTGGAGTAAGGATCAACGCTGTCGGCCATGTCAATTTCAGCTCTTGATACATGGAGGAAGCTATGGGGGTTGCCGGCGGCAAGCAATTTGGCTTCGTTGGTGTCGACGACGTCATACGGGACAGAGGCTACTTTGGCGGCGAGGGCTGGCGTGGCCCGCAAGGCATGGAATGGTTTGATGTTCATGTCGGTAGTTCCTTGATGACTAAAATGTGTGTGAATTGTGGCAACATTTGAAGGTAAGTCAAGTTGCTGGTTCCACCACCATTACTTCCCCCTGGCGCAAGAGGATGGGGGTCATCTTGATACCTAGTTCATTTTCAAAGCGACTTATCAGGCGGAGATCACGGTTGGTCAGCAGGGATACAGCATATCCCTTGGCGCCGGCTCGCGCGGTGCGGCCCACGCGGTGCAGATAGGCCATGCTGTCGCTGGGTATATCCATGTTGAAGACATGGGTGACATCCTTGATATCCAGGCCGCGGGCGGCGACATCGGAGGCAATCATGACCTGGGCGCGGTTGCCCCGGAAATCGTCCATGGCCTTTTTGCGTTCCTCCTTGGTGAAGGCACCGTGCAAGTCGGCCGACTTGATTTTATGGTGATTTAGTTTTGAGGCGATGACCTCGGCGTTTTCGTTGCGGTGAACAAACACAAGGGAACGGACTGGCTTGAAGGCATGAATCAGTTTCCGGAGCCAGTCGGGTTTGTCCCGGTCCTCGCAGATGATGTAGAAGTGCTCGATATCTTTATTGATACGGCTAGAGCCGGCGCGAACCATGATCAAGCCTGGGGCGAGGTTTCCGGCTTCGTTGGAGGACTCCGCTTTTTCAGTGGCGGATACACAGATCAATTGGCGGCTCGGAGATGTTGATTTAACGATTACCCTAACGGTGGCGAGGCTTTCCGCCGTCAGCAGGCGATCGGCCTCATCAAGAACAACGCTTTTAACCTGGTGCGGTTTCATTTTGCCGAGCGTGATCATGTCGCGGATGCGGCCCGGAGAACCTATGATGACTTGCGGCTTTTTTTTCAGCTTATCGATCTGGCGCTGCATAAGGGTTCCCCCGATGAGTAGGACGGAACGGATGGGGAGGCCGGAGTTAACGGTCAGCGCGCAGGCTTGGCGATGAATCTGGATGGCCAGTTCATGGGTGGGGACCACCACGATCAACTGGGTGGCGGCGAGAAGGGGGTCTATGCGTTGGTAGAGGGGGAGCAGATAAGCCAGGGTTTTTCCAGTGCCGGTTTCCGAGTTTAGATAAGCGCTTTTTCCTTCCAAGAGCAAAGGGATTGCCTCCTTTTGGATTGGAAGTGGCTCACTGATTTTTTCAATTGCAAGCGCCTTGATAAGTGACGGTAGTAATCCCAAATCTGTAAAGGTCATGATTGTGCTTTCTGGTCTTGTGGGCCCAACATAACAGATTGGTGACCGTGGCGCTCGAATATTCTGGAATTGGAAGTGTGATTGCGATTAGTGATTTTGAAGGCCACATAGATGCCTTGTCGAGTTATCGGTCAAAATCACCTTCGCCTGTTTAAAGAAGTGAACAAGGCGGCATCTCGACATATGGCTGGAGAGTATGTTATTAACAGCCCCCATGAAAGCGTCACTAAAGCTCAGGGAAGGTGTGGCGGATGTCCGTCGCGTGGTCGTGAAGATCGGTAGCCGGGTTCTGGTTCAAAAGACTGGAAGACCGGAACACAGGCGTATTCGGTCATTGGTGTCGGAATTGGCGCGGCTAAGGCAGAGCGGCATCGAGTTGGTCTTGATCACGTCCGGGGCCATTGGTGCGGGGATGGAGGCACTTGGCATGGACTCGCGCCCCACGCAGCTTCCCGATTTGCAAATGGCGGCGGCAGTTGGGCAATGCCGGTTGATGACGACCTATGACAAGTTATTTGCAGCCAAGAAGTGCAAGGTGGGACAAGTGTTGCTGACCCATGATGATTTCAATCATCATATCCGCCTGACCAATGCGCGGCGGACGATGGAGAATATGTTACGCCATAAGGTGATACCCATTGTTAACGAGAATGACGTGGTGGCGGATGAGGAAATCAGGGCAGATATCAAGCTTGGGGATAATGACTTCCTGGCGTCACTGGTGGTGAAGATGATCAGGGCGGACTTGCTCATCATTTTGAGCACTACTGATGGATTGCGGGCACCGGGAGAGAACGGGAAGAGCAAGAGAGTTTCGTATCTGGAGAAGGTCGATAAGAAGACGCTGGCATTGGTGACGGGGCAGAAGGGGAATTTGTCTAAAGGGGGGATGGGGTCCAAGTTGAGGGCGGCGCAGGGAGCGGCGCATGCGGGATGTCACGTTGTTATTGCCGATGGGCGGCATCCGGCCAATATCGGACGGGTGATGAAGGGTGATGATGTCGGGACTTTTGTGGTGGCGTCGCTTAAAGGTTGAACTGCGGAGGGCATCGCATGGGCTTACATGAAGAAATGAGGGAGCTGGGTGTTCGAGCGGTGGCGGCGTCGCGTGAGTTGGCGCGGCTGAGCGCTCGCAAGAAGAACAGTATCCTGCAAGCCATGGCGGATGAAATAGAAGCCCGCCGTGAAGCGATCAAGGCAGCCAATGCGGTTGATGTCGACGCGGCTAAGGCTTCCGGCATGACCGTGGCACTGGTTGACAGGTTGACACTGACGGATTCCCGGATTAATGCGATGGCCAAGGATTTGCGTGAGGTTTCCGGACTGAAGGACCCTGTGGGCGGAGTGATCAGTCGATGGATTCGTCCAAACGGTCTTGAGATAGTCAAGGTGCGTGTCCCGATTGGTGTGGTAGCCATGATCTATGAGGCGCGCCCCAATGTGACGGCGGACGCGGCGGGCTTGTGTTTTAAGACCTCCAACGCGGTGATCCTGCGTGGCGGCAAGGAGTCGATGCAGTCCAATCTTGCGATTGTTGAGGCGTTGAAGGCTGGCGGGTTGAAGAAGGGGATGCCGGAACATGCGATTCAGTTTGTGGCTACGATCGATCGTGAGGCGGTGCGTGAGTTGGTGCAGCTTGAAGGACTGGTTGATGTGGTCATACCGCGTGGAGGGGAAGGGTTGATTCGGGCGGTGGTTGAACAGTCGCGTGTGCCAGTGATCAAGCATTACAAGGGTGTCTGCCATACGTATGTTGATTCCTCGGCGGACCTTCAAATGGCGTTGAGGATTTGTGAAAATGCCAAATGTCAGAGACCGGGCGTGTGCAATGCCATGGAGACGCTATTGGTCAATAGCGAGGTTGCAAAGACGTTTCTTCCGATGGTAGCTGAATTACTTGGGAAGGAAGGCGGCGTGGAATTACGCGGCGATGAAGCGGCGCGTGCGATTGTTCCCACCATGAAGTCGGCGACGGAAGAGGATTGGTATGCGGAATACCTTGACCTGATTTTGGCGGTGCGGGTTGTGCCGTCGGTCAAGGCGGCGGTGGATCATGTCAATTCCTATGGATCCAACCATTCCGACGCGATTATTGCGAATGCGCCCGAAGCGCAGAAGGTGTTTACGCAGGAAGTGAATTCTGCGGCGGTGTATGTGAATGCCTCGACGCGGTTTACGGATGGTGGAGAGTTCGGCATGGGCGCGGAGATTGGCATCAGCACCGATAAGTTGCATGCGCGTGGCCCGATGGGGTTGGAAGAGTTGACCACCTACAAGTATGTGGTGCGCGGAACAGGGCAGGTACGGGAGTAGGCTTTTTTGATTGTGCAACCGCCACCACCGCCGAGTCGCTTTGGAAGCTAGTGATTTTGATAATCAAGAAATTGATGAATTATGAAAGAAAGCACTTCCCGTAAGAACGCAACTTTACGCATCATCAATGAGCGTCGGAGTACGCGTCTTTTTCAGGATAAGACTGTCAGTGATGAGGACGTGAAGGTTCTTCTGCATGCCGCTCACCAAGCTCCGTCCGCCCATAATCAGCAGTCATGGAAATTTGTCACGTTGAGTGGCTATAAGAAGGCTGCGCTGGCTGATCTGGTGCTGGCCAAGGCGGCTGAGTTTCCGAAGCCATCCTCAACCCTGTTGCGCATGGCATCCCGTTCCATCCATTCAGCACCAGTAATCATTGCGGTGGCAAACACCGGTGAGCTGATCGCCAGAGGCAAGGATATGTTCAATGTCGAAGATGATCCGGCTCGAGATTTCTTTCGAATCATGGAGATACAAAGTTCGGCGGCGGCAGTGCAAAATCTTCTTTTGGCCGCCACCTCACTTGGCCTTGGGACAGTGTGGCTGGGTGTTCTGGTTCTGATTAAGAAAGATGTCCTTCACTTTCTCGGTGAGCCTCAGGGTGAGTTTATGGCAGTCATTCCTGTCGGATATTCCATTCAAGCCAGTAGTGGGCCAAAGAAGAAGACATTAGACATGGTAGTCAAGCATCTGTAAGTGATGAGTGACGAGGCCAAGGGGATCGGCACTAATTTGTCGCAGTCCTAACCATAATCGGGTCCCGCTATTTGTTGCCTTTGAGCAGCGTCTCGCATTTCAACCTGCCGGCAGAACCGACATGGCTCCCTTTCTAGTATTTGTCGATGATGTTGGCGATTCTGATTGTCCATTTCGGGTTGATTTGCCAGTCTGAACCCGTGAAGCTGGGTTTGCAAATATAAGCTGGTTCAAGACTATTTGATAATCGTCTGTCTTCAGCTGCCAATAATAAAGGAGCCCTCACTATGAAAACCGCGGAGCATGTCCGACTGGAAGAAGCGCGAGAGAAAAATGTTCCCTGGAAGAAGTGGGGCCCCTACCTGAGTGAGCGGCAATGGGGGACTGTGCGCGAAGATTATAGCGAGGCGGGGGATGCCTGGAATTTCTTTACCCACGATCATGCGCGCTCACGAGCCTATCGCTGGGGTGAGGATGGGATTGCTGGAATTTCCGATGATAAGCAGAGGCTTTGTTTTGCTCTGGCGCTTTGGAATGGCAAGGATCCCATTCTCAAGGAGCGGCTCTTCGGACTGACCAACAGCGAGGGCAATCATGGCGAAGACGTTAAGGAGTATTATTTTTACCTAGATAGCTCACCCACTCACTCATACATGAAGTATTTGTATAAGTATCCACAATCAGCCTTCCCGTACGCTGATCTTGTGAATACGAATCGGCGACGAACCAGGGATGAACTTGAGTATGAGTTGATTGATACCGGGGTGTTTAATGAGGATCGCTATTTCGATGTCTTTATTGAATATGCAAAGGCCGGGCCGGATGACATTCTTGTGAAAATTACGGCGGTGAACCGCGGGCCGGAGGTAGCGGAATTACACCTCCTTCCGACACTATGGTTCCGGAATGATTGGGCTGAATGGATTGCTGAGTCGAACAGGGCACAAGAGAAACCCAGACTCCGACAGATAAAGGCTGCGGGGATAAGTATTGCGGAGGCCACCCATGGCGACCTAGGTGAATTCATGTTGTCCTGCGAGGGGGATGTTCCGTTGCTATTCACTGATAATACGACCAATCATGCCCGGCTTTTCCCGGGCATGGTGAACGCTAGTCCTTATGTCAAAGATGGCATCAATGACTATGTGGTGCTTGGTAATCAAGGGGCGGTGAATCCGGCCAAGGAGGGCACCAAGGTTTCCGCGCATTACCGGGAAATTATTGCCGCCGGTCAATCGACGGTAGTGCGGCTAAGGTTGACGTCGAACGGAGCGAACAAGAAAGGTGCCGTGGCACATAGTCAGGCGGCACCCTTTGGGTCGGCGTTTGACGAGGTTGTGGCGCAGCGGTTGCAGGAGACGGATGAATTCTATCGCGCCGTAACGCCTACTGCCATTACTCGCGATGCTGCTAATGTGATGCGTCAGGCGATTGCTGGGATGCTTTGGAGTAAGCAGTTCTTCTTTTTCGATGGGGACAACTGGCTGAAGGAGCATAATTCCAACCCATTACACTCAGGATATCGTAATGCGAGGAACTCAGATTGGTTCCATATGCTCAATCAGGACATCATTTCGATGCCGGATAAGTGGGAGTATCCGTGGTATGCGGCGTGGGATCTTGCCTTTCATACGTTGCCGATAGCGATTGTGGATCCTGACTTTGCAAAACAGCAGATGGAAATGATGCTTCGTGCCGCCTATTTGCACCCGAACGGGCAGATACCAGCCTATGAGTGGAACTTCAGCGATGTGAATCCCCCGGTTCATGCATTTGCGACGTTATTCTTGCACCGAGCCGAGTTATCGGCTCGAGGTCAGGCGGATATAGCGTTCCTTAAGTCGGCGTTCAATAAGCTATTGCTGAACTTTACCTGGTGGGTGAATCGCAAGGATCGGTTTGGTAAGAATGTGTTTGAAGGCGGGTTTCTCGGGCTTGATAACATTGGTGTGTTTGACCGTAGCGCGCCTTTGCCCACGGGAGGGTATCTTGAGCAGGCGGATGGGACAGCATGGATGTCGCTGTTTAGTCAGAATATGCTGGAAATCGCGATGGATCTGTCTGCTCACGACCCCAACTACGAAGACATGGTTATGAAGTTTGCCGAGCATTTCTACTTCATAGGCGCGGCTATGAATAAGGAGGGGGCGGAAGGAATGTGGGATGAGGATGACGGTTTCTATTACGATCTGCTTAGGCTTCCCGATGGCACGGCCACCCGGCTGAAGGTTCGCTCCATGGTTGGATTGTTGCCGTTGTGCGCTACTTCGATTATTGAAGGATGGCAGAGGGAACGTGTGCCCCGCGCTATGGCAATGATTGCAGAGCGGTTCAGGAGGATGCCTGAGTTGAAAAAGACCATTCATCCGACGGGAGAGGGGCATCTCGGTGTTGAGGACCGCGGGATAATGGCGCTGGTCAATCAGGATCGGCTCAGAAGAATTTTGACGAAGATGTTGGATGAGGACGAGTTCATGGGGCCCTATGGGATCCGCTCTCTTTCCAAGTTTCATGAGAAGCATCCCTATATCTTTAACGTGAATGGTCAGGAGCACAGGGTGGATTATCTGCCTGCAGAGTCTAACACCGGCATGTTTGGTGGTAACTCCAATTGGCGTGGTCCGGTTTGGATGCCGGTTAATATACTCATCATTCGGGCGTTGTTGAACTACTACCTGTATTATGGTGATAGCTTCAAAATTGAGTGTCCCACGGGGTCAGGGAAGATGATGAATCTGTTCGAGGTATCCAAGGAAATCTCAGATCGGCTCGGACGGATATTCCTGCGCGACGAAAAAGGCCGTCGTCCCGTTTACGGTGGATGTGAGAAGTTCCAGAGTGATCCCCAATGGCGCGATTACATACTGTTCTACGAGTATTTCCACGCTGATATCGGGGCTGGACTGGGAGCGAGTCATCAAACTGGCTGGACCGGACTGGTGGCGAAATTGATGGAACTTTATGGATCTATGGACCCCAAGCGATTCCTTGAGCGGGGGAAAGAGGTTGGATTCGCTAGGCCCAAAGGCGAGCAGAGCAAGGTGAAGGGATGAATGTTTGGCCGAAATATCCTGTTATCTACGAGATAAGCACATGGGTCTGGTTAGGTGAGTTGAGTCGCCTATATCAGCGAAGTGTGGATCTATCCTCAGTGCCTGACAAGGAGTGGGATTATCTGGGTGCATTGGGAATTGATGCTGTCTGGTTTATGGGCGTTTGGGAACGCAGTCCTGCCGGAATCGGTATATCCATGTGTAATCAGGGCTTGTTGACGGATTTCAAAAGAGCCCTGCCTGATTTCAACGCTGATGATAATGTAGGTTCGCCGTACTGCATTCGCCGTTATGAGGTTGATGCGTATTTGGGAGGGGCAAATGGGCTGGCGGTTGCCCGTCGCCAGCTGAAAGTTCGCGGGATAAGGCTTATTCTCGACTTTGTGCCAAACCATGTGGCGCCGGATCATCCCTGGGTGAGCGAACGACCCGACTATCTGGTGGCGGGAAGCGTTGACGATAAGCAGCGTGAACCGGCGTCATTCGTTGAGGTGAGCGGAAAGGTCTTCGCGTGCGGGCGTGATCCTTTCTTTCCTGCCTGGCCGGATGTGCTTCAACTTAACGCATTTCATTACGGACTACGGCAGGCGGTTATTGAAACAATTTCGTCGATTGCCGGTCAGTGTGACGGCATACGTTGTGACATGGCGATGCTAGTCATTAACCCCATCTTTGAACGTACATGGGGGAGTCGTATCGGTGGGCACCCTGCTTCAGATTACTGGCCGACTGTGATTCCGGCTATCAAGAATAAGTGGCCGGAGTTCAAGTTTATTGCCGAGGCTTATTGGGATCTCGAGTGGGAACTTCAACAGCAGGGATTTGATTATTGTTATGACAAGAAACTCTATGACCGGATGGAGCATGAGAGTGCTGAAGCGGTAAGACAGCATTTGCTGGCCGAGGTGTCCTATCAAGAGAAAATGGTGAGGTTCATTGAGAATCATGATGAGCCCAGAGCTGCGGCTAAGTTTGAAGGAGAGAAGGTTAAGGCTGCAGTGGTGGCCGTTCTGACGCTTGCCGGAGCAAAATTATTGTATGAAGGGCAATTTGAGGGAAGGAAAGTCCGATTGCCAGTGTTTCTGGGGCGACGTCCTGAAGAGGTGGTCAACGAGGAACTCGTGGATTTCCATCATCGATTGCTGACAGAGGTCAATCGTGAGGTGTTTCGCAATGGCGAGTGGCGCCTTTGTCAAAGGGGTGGCTGGCACGACAATCAGAGTTGCTTGAACATCCTGACGTGGTGCTGGGTGCTTGGCGACGTGCGCTATCTGGTGGTCATTAATTTCAGTAATGAGCGAGTACAGGCAAGGATTCAGGTGCCGTGGGATGAATTACGAGGCCGCGAGTGGCGTCTGCGCGACGTGTTGTCAGGCGAAACGCATGAAAGGGCCGGCAGTGAAATATGGGATGAGGGGCTCTATGTGGATATGGGGCCCTGGAAATATCATCTATTCCGATTCATTGTTTGTTAAGGTTGGGATCAGTAGAAGGTGGTTTGGAGATAAATATTAAAGTGGAGGCATGAATGTGAGCAACCAAGAACCTAGTCATTCGATCTTTGACACAACTATACGCCTATTTTTGATGCTTATTGTCATTGTCTGGTGCCTGCTTTTGATGTCGCCGTTTGTGAACATCATATTATGGAGTTTGATACTGACCGTGGCACTTTCTCCGCTCCACTGCAAATTGACGAAGAAAGTGGGAGGTCGCCCGAAACTGGTTTCGGGAATGATTTTGCTGGCCGTCGTAATCATCTTCTTTGTGCCTTCATGGATGTTGATTGACTCGCTTGTTGACGAAGTAAAGGAGTTGAAGACGAATTATGATAACGGCACGTTAGCTGTTCCGCCGCCGGCCGATAAGGTAAAGGAATGGCCGATTATAGGCGAAAAGATCTATGAAACATGGCGCTCGGCACACCTTGATTTGGAGAAAATTATCATCAAACATCAGGTTGCGCTGACGAGTCTCATGGGTATTGTTGTCAAGGGTACACTGGGCGCAATCGGTAGTTTTCTGCAAATTATGGCGGCGCTATGTATTGCTAGTGTGCTGTTGGCTGTTGGCGGTTTTAGCGAGTCGAGCAGGAAATTTTTCAGAAAAGTCGCAGGTAAGCGAGGTGACGAGTTTGCTGACATATGTGTTAAGACGGTGGGCAATGTGGTTAAGGGGATTATCGGGGTTGCGCTTATTTTGGCATTATTGAACGGGATATGTTTCCTGCTGGCGGGGGTTCCGTATGCCGGTGTTTGGACGACGGTTGTCTTTGTCCTTGGGGTCCTTCAGGTGCCCCTTTTCTTTGTGACTGTGCCTGTCATCATATATTTGTTTGCGATGAACTCTGTCCTGACGGCGATTTTATGGACGGCCCTCTTGTTGGTTGTGGGCTTGTCGGACAATATTCTGAGGCCTATACTTCTGGGGAAAGGGGCCCCTGTGCCGATGATGGTCATTTTTGTTGGTGTGATTGGTGGATTTATTGTTTCGGGTTTCATCGGACTATTTACCGGGGCCATTGTTATGTCGCTGGGGTACAAGTTGTATCTACAGTGGATCAATTCCGATAGTGATTCCGGGAGGAAATGAGTTTGTCTGCAGTCAGTGCAGGTAGGGTTGATCCAATGAAGACACGGGATAATGAAGCGACGAAACTGGACGATGATATACGCAGGCTGACATTAGGTGGTGGCGCGGATCACTTTGGCGTTGCAGACCTTGGCGTGGCTTACGATGCGATTATGATGCAGGGGGGCGAATCCATTGCGAAGTTTCCTCGCGCCATCTCCATTGGGATTAACATGCCGGATGCCATTATTGACCTGTTGCCGCACGTTGAATCCATTGGTGTCGCTCAACGGTACCAGAGTGTCTATCTTGAGGTGAATCAAAGCTTGGATGTGATCGCTGCGAATGTTGTTGCTCGATTGCAGCGGGAGAATGCCTCGGCATTGGCTATATCCGCATCACGGATGGTTGACGCGGAGAGACTATGCGGAAGCTTTTCGCACAAAATGGCTGCGCATCTAGCCAGGTTGGGTTGGATCGGGAAGAGTTCTTTATTGATTACGCCACAGGTGGGGCCGAGAGTTCGGTGGGCAACCGTGCTAACCGATGCGCAACTCGAGGCGGGGCATGTTGTTGATAATCAATGCGGGGGATGTGATCGATGCGTGAACGTATGCCCAGCGAAAGCCTTTACCGGTAATCCGTTTAGTGCTGGGGAGCACCGGGATGAGCGTTTTTTGGCAGGCAAATGCACGGCGTACAGGGAGGAAATGAAGCTCAAAATGGGATGTTCAGTTTTGTGTGGATTATGTGTTTCTGTCTGCCCTCACGGGAAAAATACTTCAAATAGATAACAAGTTCGCGTCTGGGGGAAGGGTTATAGCCTGTGACTAAAATGCCGAAGGATATTCATTGATGAAGGACTTGAAGTCGGTTTGTGTAAGTTGACGGCAAGCCAGAGTTGCAAGCTCCTGAAGAATCACTGCGCGGACGTCGGGAATGGCGGGGCAGGATTCGCCCAGAATTGTTTTCATGGAGGTGACAGGTTCACCGTGCAGACCGCAGGGGATAATCAGATTGAAGCCTGTCATATCCATATCTACGTTCAGGCTCATGCCGTGAGAGGTGACCCAGCGGCGGATTTTGACTCCAATGGCTGCCAATTTCCCTGTTTCTGTCCAAACTCCCGTTTTGCCCGAGCGACGATTAGCGGTAATGCCGTAGTGAGTGGCAGTGCGGATGGCAACTTCTTCCAGACGATTGACATAGGTGTGGGCATCAGCATCCAATCCGGAGAGTTTTAGGATTGGATACAATACCAGTTGGCCCGGAGCATGATAGGTGACATCACCACCACGCGGGGACTCCTCCACGTCGATCCCGCGTTGGCGCAGTGTATCGGACGAGAGGAGTAGGTGTTCCTGTTTGGCGCGGACACCAAGTGTAACAACAGGCTTGTGCTCCAAAATTAAAACAACATCGGGTATCAGGTCCTGCTGGCGGGCGACGACCAGTTTATCCTGAATGCACGCTATTTCAGCATAGCATTGCGGGTTATCGAAGGCGATGGCCAGAGCGGTGTTCATTTGTTGCGCTTGACCGTGTAACGGGCGAGTTCGACCAGTGGGCTGTTATCGCCCGGCAGGATTTGCACTGCGGAAATCGCCTCTTCTATCAAGGCATTGGCCCTAATTTGGCTCTGCTCCATGCCATGCACGGCAACATAGGTCAGCTTCTTGAGGGCGACATCGTTGCCAACAGGTTTTCCGAGCTGTTCGGGCGTGGATGTTACATTCAGGATGTCGTCCGCGATCTGGAAGGCAAGACCGATGCATTCGCCATAGCGGCTAAGCGCTTCGAGTTGTGGAGGGGTGGCACCGGCGCAGATGGCTCCCATGCGGGTCGCAGAACGGATGAGTGAGGCAGTTTTGTGGCGATGTATGTAATCGACGAGGTCGGCATTGACGGGTTGCCCTTCGGCAGCAAGGTCTTCAACCTGACCTCCAATGACGCCTTGGCTACCCGCGCCGATGGCCAGTTCGAGTGAGAGTTGTCCAGGAGAATAGGGTGGTGGGGCGGGAACTTTAGCTGTCCACTCAAAAGCCAAAGTTAGTAGCGCATCGCCGGCGAGTAATGCGTTGGCTTCTCCATATTTCATGTGGGTCGTTGGCCGTCCTCGGCGGAGATCATCATCGTCCATGCAGGGGAGGTCGTCGTGTATGAGGGTGTAGGTGTGTAGAATTTCAATGGCGAGGCCAGGAAGCAGGGCATTTTCGGGATGGCCACCAGCGGCCTCGCAGGAAGTCATGCAAAGGATGGGGCGGAGTCGCTTTCCGCCACCCAGCACGGCATAGCGCATAGCTTCGTGGAGGATGGCGGGCCTTGTTGACGCAGGTGGAAGGTGTTTAGAGAGGCCGGCTTCGACCTTTTGCCGACGTTTCTCAAGATAGGCGGATAGATCAAACATGGGGAGAGATTACGCAATGCAGGCGGGTAGGGGGAAGAAAAAATCACGGAAGGCTGATCATTTCCGCGATGAAGATCAGCAAACCGGTTTCGACGACTTCGTTTGTGGTGCCGATGAGATCGCCGGTGACGCCGCCAAACGTATGCTTCATCCATGTGCGTAAGAGGATGGCCAAGACAAGCCCCTGAAGGAGCAGGACGATTGAGGACAGGCCGCCAGTAGCGAAACTGCAGGCGGCGGCAATGGCGATGGATAGAAATAGATGGATGGGGCGGGCGTCCCGAACAAACCCCTCGGCCGTACCTCCTTCAGCGCGAGCGTAAGGGAGAGTCACTGTGACAACGGCTTGGGCCGCACGGGAGGTGATGAAAGGGGCCACGGCTAGCGCCCATTGACCGGCGTCGGCAATATGAGCGAGTGCGACCGTTTTCAATAGCATATCGGCGGCAATGGCGATGACGCCGAAGGCTCCGGTGTGCGGATCTTTCATGACGGCGAGGCGTCGCGCGATGGGGCCCCGGACACCGAGGGCATCGGCAACATCAGCCAAGCCATCAACATGAAGTCCGCGGGTTATAAGGATGGCTGTTACTGCGGCGAGAGCGCCTGCTCCTAGCATCCAGCCGGTGCTGGCAATCCAGTAGAGGACAACAACGACTAAGCCGCCGATAATGGCCCCTACAGCAGGGAAGAAGGGGATGGAAGTGGCGAAGTTGTCGGTGTCCTTGCCGGGAACTGGCAGGATGGTCAAAGTTCGGATGGCCGTAATTAAGGAACGCATAAGAGGTGCGTACTTTGCCATAGGCGGAGGAAGGAATCAACGTTCAGTAACATGGAGAAACGTCGATTATTGACGCCAAAAGTTAGAGTCCGGCTGTTGGCCAGGAAATTATAGCCAGCGACCAGGGCGATTGCCCGTCAGCTTCCCCTTACTCAAAACCAGCTTGCCATTAACCAGCACATCGGTAATGCCTTCTGAGAATTTATGGGGGGCGGAGAAGGATGCAAGGTCACGTACTGTTGTGGGATTTATTAGAACGATATCGGCGTAAGAACCGCGTGCAAGCGAGCCCCGGTGAGTGAGGTTAAATTGCGTTGCGGGAAGGGATGTCATTTTGCGAATGGCCTCGGGGAGCGGGACGGTTTTATTATCCAACGCTGCTCGCAGGAATTTTGTGAAGGAGCCATAAGCGCGGGGGTGGGGGTAGTCTTTCCCCAAGGGGCCCCAGGGCGCGCGTAAAGAGGCGTCCGATCCGATCATGACCCAGGGCTCGGCAAGGATGCGCCACATATTGTCCTCGCTCATTCCCTGGAAGAAAGCAGTAGTTGTCAAAACATCCGTTTCAATGAGGTGCAGGGCAGCATCTACAGGATCCATTCCGAGGGTGGATGCGACTTGTTCAATAGGGACGCCCCTGAATTGAGAATTCACTTCAGTGGTTGATCCAATAGTAATGGATCCCCAAGAACGATCCGGTTGCGAGTTGAAGATGTCCTGACGCAGGCGCGCGCGGGTGTCCGGATCACGCAAGCGTGCAAGTTCTGCGTCTCTGCCACCCTCTGTAACCCAATTCGGGAATATGACATCCAATTCGGTGCAAGAGGATGTATAGGGATAACGATCAGAGGCGATGGTGAGACCCTCGCTCCTTGCAGAATTGATAAGTGCCAGAGCTTGGTCGATGAAGTGCCAGTTGGCACGCCCTGAAGTCTTGAGGTGTGAGATTTGAACCTTTACTCCTGTGGAGCGGCTGATGCCGATGGTTTCCTCAAGAGAGTCCAGGAGTCGGCTGCTTTCGCTCCGCATATGGGAAGTGTAAATGCCGTTATGCCTGGCGACGACGGTGGCCAACGCATTGATTTCCTCCGGGGCGGCATACATTCCGGGAGGATAAATGAGACCAGTGCTCAATCCGCGGCCGCCATCGTTCAAGCTCTCTTCCAGAAGTTGAGCCATGTCGTTGATTTCGGTAGTTGTGGCGTTACGTCCAACATACCCCATGATGCTCGCGCGTAATACATTGTGCCCCACCAGGGCGACGACATTAACAGAGGGGGGAGTGGATTCCAGCAAAGCCCTAAACTCGCGCATGGTTTGCCAAGACCCAGGATATGTATGGGTTTTCCAGTCGGACGGCAAAGATGCTTGGCCCAGGCAGGGGGCGGCTGAAGCCCCGCAATTGCCGACCACTTCGGTGGTGATGCCTTGATAAAGTTTACTCGGGGCGGTGGGTTCGACCATCAGATAGGTATCTGAATGTGAGTGTGCGTCGATGAAGCCAGGACAAACCAGCAGCCCTTGAGCATCCAGAATGATACCCGCCGAATGAGCGGGAATTTGCGGTGCGATGTCGGTTATCCTATCACCATGGATGGCTATATCTGACAGAAACGCGCTTGAACCTGTTCCGTCTATAATGGATCCGCCTTTGATGATGACATCAAGCATTGGGCTTTCCGGTGAGCAAGGCCATTATTTCCTGCTGTACGGGGTCGATTTCGTTCAGCTTCAGTTGTGGGTCGATGATTGCAAACGTCTCGCCGGTTTTCTTGTGCTCATAGACGACCAGCCTTTTACCATTCTCATCGGTGCGAGCTTCTCTTTCGACAAAGACGCGCTGGCGCTCCAACATCACGGAAAGGATATAGATGGCATTCTGCCGTGTAGTATTGCCCTCGGCGATGAGGTCGCGAAGAAGGTTCTCGGCGGTTTCCTTTTTTACCCGGTGGTCATTTTCCTTAGGGGGGGCTTTGTAGACGCCCTGCCATGAACTGTAACCTGGTTGTTGAGCTGTTTCGGATGCCCAACAGGGTTCGCAGAAATCGCCTCGATTATAGTCGGTGGCTTCGAATGTCAGGCGTGTATGGTAGGGTTGCCCCTCTTCGAACGCGTTTTGGCATGCGGAACACTGTGTGGCCCGCGGACGGATATTCCAATCTTGAGACATAGGGCAATAGAATCCTAGGGTCATTCCAATGTTCAGGTTATTTTGATTGAGTTGTTAAGGGATGTCTGTTGCCGACTTGAACCCACCCGCTGGATTCTTGCGATGGGCTTCTTTGTAAGCCTCTCTGTTTTTAAGGAGGTGATGAATGAGTTCAGCATCTTCAGGGATTCCCTGCTCCCGTTGAATATTGCCTGGATTCGCGACGGCCACTGTTACAAAGATAATGGTTTCACTTTGGGCGCGTGACTTGTGCGTATGCGAGAACAGATACTTGCCGATCAAAGGAATATCTCCAAGTAGGGGTATCTTGGAAGTAACGTCGCGCTCGTCGGTTTCCGTCAATCCGCCGATTGCGGCCGTCTTTCCGCTTTCGAGACTGAAAACAGTCTTGATGGTTTTAGTGGCCTCAACAGGGAATGAGTTGTTGTCCGGCGCAACCTTGTTGCGGACGAAGCGACTGAGTTTCGGGTTGATCCGAACGGTGATATTACTGTCGTTGTTAATGGTGGGAGTTACATCAACCGATATGCCGAATTCGAAATAGGGCTTCGCTTCGTCAAGAGCATACGTAGTTGTGTTCGCCTGCCCCTGTTGACCCGCAGTGACAGTCCCCTTGATGTTGGGCTCATTTTCTCCGATATGGATGGAGGCAGTTTCCTCGTTTGCCACAACGATTTTCGGGTTAGACACCACGCTGACGCCATTCATTTGCTTGAGGGCGCTTAAAATGATGGAGAAGTCATCGGCAGACAAAACAGCCGTTCGTATATCAGAGGCCGTTTTCGTGAAAGAATCCTCAATATTTTTTGATGCGATACGTGATTGATTGATGGTGTCGTCCACCGAGCGGGTCGGAGTTGTGACCTTGCGTTGGACCCAATTATCGGAGCCCGGGGGTTGTTCTTCAAACACGGTGGTGGATTCGTCATATCGGGTTCCAGTGCTGTCGTAACGATCGTTTATGGTGTCGACTCTGGAGCGGTTGTCGTTTACTGAAAGCGTCTGGGAGTTGCCTTGAACCTTATCGCGGTTCTCCTTAATGGCCCAGTTCATTCCGCCAACGCCAACGCCGTAACCCTGCAGAACTTGCCAGTTGATTCCCAGATCCTTGATGGCCTGATCGGTCAGCTCAAGGAACTTCGCTTCAATGTAGACCTGTTTCCTCGGGAGATCTATTTCGGTGATAACCTGCCGGATTTCGTTGAGGCTCGCGGCGGTTGCGCGCACAATCAGGGCATTGGCATTCGGGAAAGGCGATACCGTTCCTCGTTTCCCTTTTTCCAGCATGGAGTCAACTACGGCGATGACGTTAGAGACGGATGCATAGTTAAGGAAAATAGATTGAGAAATCATGGGTTCCGCTGCGCCTGCCGGCTTGGAAATCACACTAAAGATTTTTGAGCCGGGCGTTTTTTCGAAGATTGTCAGATTATGGATGTCCAATATCGAAACAAGAGCGGGTTGCCACTCGACGTCCTGAAGGTTAACGGTGACCTTTCCTCGGAGGTTTGTGGAGGTGGCGATAATGTTTGCTCCGGAAATGCGAGTGAACAGGCGCACCACATCCTGGAGGGGGACATCATCGAGAGCCACGGAAATCAGATCCTCGTGAGTACTTGGGTCCGGGCGTGCCGTGATGGGGATCAATTCAGAAGCTTTGTCGACCTCAGGTTGGCTTTCAACACTGGTTACCGGATCCGGGGTTTTTACAGGGGATGATTCAGGAATCGGTTCGGGGGAGACCGGCGTGTCACTTGGTGGAGCAATAGCGGGGGCTGTGCTGACGGGGGCAGGGACCGCCTGAGCAACGATTATTGATTTTGGCGAGCGAGACAGGGCGGCAAACTCCACGTCCGGTGTGAGGACTTCGTCAGCCATCGAGGCAGCCCCGGAAATCAAGAGGGCAACAATAATCCATGTCATGTTCAATGGGCTTATTTTCATAGTATGTTTCTCCGTTATCATCAATAGACTGTTAGTGGGTTAGTACCCTTTAAAACCCGCTTGTCAATCCTCCGATTGAATAATCGGTATAATCTGTTCACGCATTTTGCCCGACACTCGCTGAACAACATGGGCTATTCCCCTCGCGGCAAAGTTTCTTGATATCCAGTTTTTCACGATCACTTTCCTGCCCTATTGAAAGAGGAAACCCCGCTCATTAGGGCTGCTTGATGCTAATACTAACGCTGTCTTCTGTTTTGTCCGTTACGGTGACGGTATTGTCGCCAGCGGCTTCACGCCTATAAGCAACACTGGTGCCGGTGCTTTGAAGGAGAATGCCTCGCGATTCGCTATCAGAAATCCAGGAGAACGGGGCAACGCCACCTATTACTGTCAAGGTGCATACGGCTCCATTCGTGTTTAGAGTCGCGGATGGATTGGCGACAATGGACATGGGTGTTGAACCACTGATTTTGGCAATGGCGGCGTTGCCATCACGGTCGAAGACGATGACGTTATTGTCTTCAATTGATTTGGGAGTATAGATGGCTTGCGAACCGCCCGTTTTGTCGATATCTCCTATTGAATAATTGGATAAATGCCATTCATAGCCTCCAGCCCCACCTGTGGCGCGGAAGATGATTCTGTCTCCAACTGATTTGATGGTGGCGGAATCTGGGCTGATGTTGACTATTTGCTTCGTAGTCTTGCGCGGGTCGTTGACCATGGGATGCGATTCGAAATATCCATCGAGATCACTGGTGTCGGGATCATCGCAACCCGCAGGCAGGAAAGACATGGCTACCAGTAGACAGGCACTGCTAATCCAACGCAATAGATTATTTTTATTCATGCTATACTCCATGCTGACGTACGTTATTCAGGGCGAACATCCATTTTAACGAGAGAAATGCCTGCGGCATTGATACTGGTTACTTTCCAGCGATATAATTGGCCGTCAAAAGGCACAGAGACGAGGTCTCCTTCCTCGGTCAATTTTCCACCAACCATGGCGATGTATTTTGGCGCATTGGATTGCTTGTCGCGTCCGATAAAGCTGACGCCACGAATATCCATGGCTTTTCTTGCTGCCTCCCAGTTAGTCTGCCGAGCTTTTTCCTGGACAGCAAGCCCGTTGGAGTCATTTCGCGGCGCTGTGATTGCTTTTCTAGGGACGTAGCTGACAGGCCAGAAAGGATCGCGTTTTCGAGAGAGATCTGGCTCTGTTGCCGCCGCTGGCGTCGTGATGGTGGTCTCTGGTGGCTGGCCGGGTAGGTTAGGAAGAAGGAACGGGAGAGGCTCCTGCTGTGCAAATACAGGACGACTGGAAGTCAGTAGTGCCAGAGCCCACAAAGTTAAAAGGGGTGATACTGATTTCATGATTCAGCTCCCCGGTCAATTAAAGCGTCTTGTCCTTTTTCGGCCTCGGCCTCAATAGGCCATTCGATACGCAAGGTTAACCGGTGATACTCCGGGTTGTCAGGCTGTCCTGTGATGCGGATTTCAGTCACGCAGAGGTAAGGATTCATTTCTTCCAGTTTCTTGATGAAAGACCACGATGCTTCGAAAGTGGCAACAGCGGACACCTGCACGCTGTAAGACTTGAATGCGTTGGCGGCGGCTCCTTTCGTGCTGGTGCGCGGGGGGTCGCGCACGCCGATTTCTTGTATTCCATCCACTTTGATACCGAAAGCCCGAGCTTGAGTTTCGAGAGTCTCTGTAATGCCTACGAGATATGACCCAAGAATGGGGTGCAATACATTTTTCGAGATAATATCGTCAAGTTGAGCATTGACCGAATCAAATTCCGCTTTGATGATGGGGGCGAACTTCAACTCCCGTTCGGCTTTATCGATGACGGTTTCCTGTTTCTTTAATTCCTCCTTGAGCTTCTGCTTGGAGGAGAGGAAAGGTGAAATCATTAATTGTCCGATGGCAAACAAGACGGCTGCGCTGCCGATTCCGATCAGGACAAAAACTTGCATGCGTTCTTTTTTGTTTTCCGGGAGTTTCATTTGAACGACCTCGGATTGTATTTACAGCTGATTTCAAATATGCGATCGGCTTTGTTTGCGGGGTCCTGACGGAAGGCTCCTGCCGGAATGCTAACCGTTTCGATCAATGAATCAAAAGGTGGTTGCCTGAATAATGCCTGCTGAAAATCCCGGACGTGAATTTCAGAACCTGCCGAGCTGGTTTTTCCCGCCAGTCGCATTTCGAAGACACGCGATGGAATGTTTGACCGCACAAGGATGTCCTGGGTGACCTGAAGTTCGGAGAGTTGAATCATGGAAGGGGTCATGGTCTGCAAACTTTCCAGCTGTTGTCCCCAGTGAATGCGCGTCGTTTTCCAGCCCTGGATTTCCTTGAGTTTCGTATTCTTTTGATCCAAGTCCAATTTGAGTTGTTTGGCGGCTAGATGTTTGGGTTCGGTTTCTTTCCACTTTCCTGCGCTAATTGCGACGCTCGACTTAAGGTTGTGATACTTGAAATAGGCGGAGATCAGCGTTAGGACCATTATGGTGATCAATGTTGCGACGATAATTTTGACAAGCATGGCAAGTGATACAGGGCTTGCGCTGCGCTGTTCATTTTCCATTATCAGATTGATGTGCATCAGCGACTCTCCATGATGGCGACGGCTGCGCCTATGGCGGCCGAGAAACGAGACTCCTGCCCCTTATACCGATCAGGTAACGCGCCAGGCTCTGAATTTAGAATCGATATGGGGTTCCATTGCAGGGGTTCCTTGTCTGTGGACGCCTGAACTTGTGTTGACCAGCTTTTCAAGGAAGACATGCCGCCGCTGACATAGAGGTGGCTGATCTGGTTGTTTTCACGTCGTTCCACGAAGTCCCAGGAAATGGTGAGCTGTTGAAGGAAAGATTCCATCGTTTGTGAGAGGATCTGGCTAATATCAAACGAGCCATCGTTGAGAATCCCAAGGGCAATTTCCTCGTCAACGCCCAGAGAGCTTTGAAGTTTCTTGAGGATGCTTTCTGATCCGAGGTCGAATTTCCGGATCAGGGTCATTACTCCCTTGTTGAAGAAGGCGACATAAGACGAAGTGGCGCCGAAATCAATTACTGCTATGGCGTCATTCTTGTGGTTAGCGCCTGGCCCACGCATGAAGGCTGTCATGCTGGCAAGCCCTGCGATCTCGATGGAACAAGGCGCAGGGATGCCGGCAGGAAATAGGGCGCATAGGGACACGGCGACTGGATCAGGAATACCTGCCGCCAATAGTTTGCGCTCAGAACGGTTTTCCGAGATCAACTCGTATCCGACCCGAACATCTGAATCCTCGCCAAGTCCCATCAGTTCATTCAGGTGAGCGTCAGTTGATTTGTCGGAATGCACTGGCATTGTGAGGAGTTTGACTATGGCGCCAGGAGCTGAAGATGCGATACCAACGTATCGTCCCTGCAAATTCCGCGGAAGAGAAAGCGCTTCAGGGGAACTGGTAGGGGATGTTGGGATTGTAATTCTTGGGAGGATGTCGGCCGCGACCAAGGTGGGGACCCCGTCGATCTTCCTAATCCTGACAGCCTTGGTACATGAGCTTGCAACATCCAAACCAAGGACATCGGTATAGGTTCGCTGGAAGGATTTGATGATGTCGCCAAATGTTTTCATTTCTGAAACAGTCTAATAGCAAATAGCACAATAAAATGTCGACTCACTAAAGCAGAAGAATCCGGGATCGGCAAGTCAAACTGAGACTGTGTCGTCAGATTATTCCGAAACTCTGGGAGGGAGTTGCCAACGACAGGCTTTTGAGTAAATGATTTTTCGTTGCTTATCTGCATCTCAGTCTTCCCAAAAGCCTCGCACAAGTGTTTTGACGGTTTGAAACATAAAAGGGTAATAAGCATTAATCGTGCCTGAAATTTGGTGGCATGGCATTGTAGAAGGGTGATTTGAGGATGATGAAATGGCCGACAAGACTAGTGGAGTGGTTTGAACGTGAACACCGGGCGATGCCATGGCGTTCCAATCCGTCCCCTTACAATGTCTGGATCAGCGAAGTCATGCTTCAACAGACTCAGGTGGCGACGGTAATTCCTTATTTTGATCGTTTTATAGAGAGATTTCCCACTGTTGAAGCACTGGCGGCAGCTGCTGTCTCGGATGTCCTGAAATGTTGGGAAGGATTGGGCTATTATTCGAGAGCCAGAAGTCTTCATGCGGCGGCACGATGGATTAAGGACCGGCGTGGCGGGCTTTTGCCTCATACCTCTGATGAGTGGATGGAGTTGCCCGGAGTTGGTGCCTATACCGCTGCCGCTGTTGCCAGCATTGCCTACGGGGAACCGGTGCCGAGCATAGATGGTAATGTGTTACGGGTGTTTACACGATTCTGGGGTATTGAATCGCCCATGCGCGATGCGGGGGTGGTTAATGACATTCGGCGCCGATTATCTCCAGTGATTAAGCGAGTTAACCCATCGCACTTCAATCAGGCGATGATGGAAATGGGGGCTTTGATCTGCCGTCCCAGGAATCCCAAGTGCGAGGATTGTGTTCTCTCTGGGAGTTGTTTTGCGTTTCGAAAGGGTTGCACAGCCTTATTGCCTGTAGTCAGGGCTAAAGCCAAGATTCCACATTACGAAGTGGCTGCTGGTATCGTTTGGCGAAAGGGGAAGGTTCTGATTGTCCAACGGCCTGAAAAAGGGATGCTGGGAGGATTATGGGAGTTTCCGGAGGGGCGGCGCAGGGGGAAGGAGTCTTTGCGACGGACCGTTGCTCGTGCTTTGGGGGTAGGGGTGGGAGTTCAAGTTGAGGTTGAAGAACAATGTCTTACGTTTCGGCATGCTTATTCGCATTTTTGCGTAACATTATCCGCTTTCCGATGTAAATGGGTGTCAGGTGGGAGTGCGGGGCATAAAGCGGGGGTGATTAGATGGACAAGGGTTTGTAAGCTTTCAGAATATCCGATGTCTTTCACTGGGCGTAAGCTATCCAACTGGCTACAACAACAGTGAAGTTTTAATCTCAAACGATTGAGGTGTTGAAAATAGTATTGCAGAAGCGCGCGTTCCTGTACTATGTTTCGAGACTTTTGATTTCAAAAAAACAGTCAATAAGGAGAGATATCATGGCAGTACCAATGAAGGTTTCGTTAGAGAAAGAAGTGGCGGTGGTCACTGGTGCGGGTGGTGTTTTGTGCAGTACCATGGCCGAAGCGCTGGCTGAGTGCGGCGCCAGAGTGGCGGTGACCGATTTGCGTCTTGAGGGCGCGGAGAAGGTGGCGGCCAGTATTAGGGCGGCAGGCGGTAAGGCGGCGGCTTTTGCCTGTAATGTTCTGGAAAAGGCCAGTTTGGAGCAATGTAATGCCGAAATCGAGAAGGCATTTGGCCCGGTTACCCTGCTCGTGAACGGGGCGGGTGGTAATCATCCAAAGGGAACGACGTCGCGCGAATACCTGATGCCCGAAGACTTGAAGGGTGCGGTTGAGGGTGTGACGACATTTTATGATTTGGATCCCAAGGGTATTGAGTTCGTGTTCAATCTGAACTTCCTGGGAACCTTGTTGCCGACACAGGTTTTCACAAAGGGCATGGCGAAGGCGGGGCGTGGATGTGTGATCAATATTTCCTCAATGAATGCCTTTACGCCGTTGACAAAGATTCCTGCCTATAGCGGAGCCAAGGCGGCGGTCAGTAACTTCACCCAATGGTTGGCTGTGCATTTTTCAAAGGTGGGGATACGGGTCAACGCGATTGCTCCAGGGTTTTTCCTTACAGATCAGAACCGGGCGCTGTTGACGAAGCCCGATGGGACCCTGACGCCTCGCGGGAATACGATTATTTCGCATACCCCGATGGGCAAATTCGGTAGCGCAAATGATTTGGTGGGCGCCATGTTATGGTTGTCCAGCGAACAGGCTGCAGGATTTGTCACGGGAACGGTGATTCCCGTGGATGGCGGGTTTAGTTCGTTTAGCGGTGTTTAAGGTTTGAAGGTGTTTGTTTAACAGAAGGCGGAAGTTCCGCCAAATAGATGAAAGGTTGAAGAAATGACAAAGAAAGCGGATATCGGATTAGTTGGACTGGCGGTAATGGGCGAGAACCTGATCCTGAACATGGAAAGCCATGGGTTCACGGTTGCTTGCTACAACCGGACGGTCAGCAAGGTGGATGAGTTTATCAATGGGCGCGGCAAGGGTAAGAAGTTCGTGGGATGCCACAGCATTGAAGAATTGGTTAACAGCCTGAGTTCCCCCCGGAAGATCATGCTGATGGTCAAGGCAGGGAAGCCGGTGGATGAATTCATTGACCAGTTGCTCCCGCACCTGTCGCCCGGCGACATTATTATTGATGGCGGTAACAGCCACTATCCCGACTCCGTGCGTCGCACGCAGTCTTTGGACAAGAAGGGCATCCTGTTTATTGGCACCGGAGTCTCGGGTGGTGAAGAGGGCGCGCTCAAGGGGCCGTCCATTATGCCCGGCGGAAATTCGAAGGCATGGCCGCATGTGAAGCCGATTTTCCAGGCCATTGCCGCCAAGGTGGCGGATGGTTCACCCTGCTGTGACTGGATTGGTGAAGATGGCGCGGGTCACTTCGTCAAGATGGTGCATAACGGAATTGAATACGGTGATATGCAGTTGATCTGCGAAGCGTATCAATTGATGTCGGTTGGGTTGGGGATGTCGGCGGCGGAGATGCACGAGATTTTCGCGGCGTGGAACAAGGGTGTGCTTAACTCCTACCTGATTGAGATCACGGCGGACATTCTTGCGGTGAAGGATTCTGAGACCGGCAAGCCGACGGTTGACCTGATTCTTGATACGGCAGGCCAGAAGGGGACCGGAAAATGGACCTCGCAGGCCGGTTTGGATCTGGGCGTGGCCATTCCGCAGATCGCGGAAGCGGTGTTCGCCCGTTGTATTTCCGCCACGAAGGATGAGCGTGTGGCTGCGAGCGCCAAGCTGAAAGGACCGCGCAAGCTTTACAAGAAGGACAAGGCTAAGTTGTTGGCGCAGATCCACGATGCGTTGTTTGCGTCCAAGATTTGTTCCTACGCGCAGGGTTACCAGTTGATGCGCGCGGCGTCCGCTGAGTACAAGTGGAAGCTCAGCTTTGGTGATATTGCCCTGATGTGGCGTGGTGGATGCATCATTCGGGCGCAGTTCCTGGATGATATCAAGGCGGCGTATGACAAGAAGCCGAAACTGGC
>CAZDUS010000013.1:0-44590 GCA_964508705.1 uncultured Verrucomicrobiota bacterium | reverse complement strand
GGGAAGCTGGATGTTGAGTTCATTGATGTTTGGGAGAACCCGGATGCCGGGAAGAAGTACGGGATCAACATAATTCCGACACAAATCTTCTATGACTCAAGCGGGAATGAACTTTTCCGGCACGAAGGGTTCTTTGGCAAGGAAGACATCCTGGCGAAGTGGAAGGAGTTTGGGGTGGACTTGGCGGGAGAACAGAATGCAGAAGTCAGGAGTCAGAAGCCAGAATGATGGAGACACTATTTGTTGCTTTAAGTAGAGCGATTGAAGGATCGGCTGGATTGGCGCTAAGTGCGGCCTTTGTATGGGGGGTGCTAAGTATCCTGTTGAGTGCCTGTCACTTGGCGAGTATCCCTTTGATCGTGGGGTTCATTGATCAGCAGGGCCGAATTACCACGCGACGGGCGTTTGGAATATCGTTGTTGTTTGCGATTGGCATTCTGATCACGATAGGTGTGATTGGAGCCATCACGGCGGCGGCCGGGCGGATGATGGGTGATGTTGGCCGCTGGGGTAATTATGCCGTGGCAGTCATTTTCTTTGTGGTTGGGCTCTACTTGCTTGATGCTATTCGACTGCCCATGCCGGACGCGGCCCAACCGGGGATGAAGCGCAAAGGGATGCTGGCGGCGCTTATTCTCGGTTTGGTGTTCGGAATAGCGCTTGGCCCCTGTACCTTTGCCTACATGGCACCGATGCTGGCGGTGTCGTTCAAGCTGGCGGCGACAAATCTACCCTATGGGATCCTCCTGCTGGTGATGTATGGGGTGGGGCACTGCGCGGTGATCGTATTGGCAGGCACATTCACGGAGGTGGTGCAGCATTATCTGAACTGGAGTGAGAAATCCAAAGGGGCAGTCATTCTTAGGAAGGTCTGCGGCGTGTTGGTGGTCTTGGGTGGGTTGTATTTGATCTACACAGCGCAGTAAAGATGGGGCGAATGAGGGCGATTGATGCAATACAGATTCCGGTGCCGTATGTTGATGCGTTTTGGACATGGCGTGATTATCTGGGCGCCATGGCCATGCGGTGGGGGGTCGGACGAGAGCGGTACCAAATGGAGCCGGGGTTGTATGCCGTTGGGCAACCTAACAATGCTTCGCCATTGTTGGCCACGGCCAATTACAAGCTCTCGTTCGATCTTTTGCGGAGGGCCCTTCACGGATTGGATGTTTGGGTGATGGTCGTGGATACTGGCGGAATCAACGTCTGGTGCGCGGCTGGGAAAGGCTCATTTGGCACAGAGGAAGTGATAAAGCGTCTTGTGGCTGTGGATGCAAAGCGAGTCGTTAATCATTCGACATTGATTCTTCCTCAACTGGCGGCACTGGGTGTGGCGGCGCACGAAGTGCAAAGGCAAAGTGGGTTTAAGGTTGTTTATGGGCCGGTTCGCGCCCTCGACTTGCCAGTGTTCCTGCGTGATGGATGCCGAGTTACCGGGGCGATGCGGCAGGTGACGTTTACCTTGCGAGAACGACTGGCGGTGGTGCCTGTGGAGGTGGTGCAACGGTTTATTCAGGCGCTATGGATTATGCTGGGATTTTTTCTTGTTGCCGGAGTGGGGTCACAGGGTTGGCGACTTGCGTTGGATCAATGGACAGGAATCGCCGGTATTGTTTGGTTTGCTTTTCTGAATGGCATCGTACTGACGCCAGTGTTGTTGCCTTTCTTGCCAGGGCGTTCTTTTGCGATCAAAGGTGCGGAAACCGGTCTTTTGACCGGCGGTTTGCTCTGGCTATTTAGGCGTTACAGTTTTGAGGAAGGGACGGCGGTGAGTTTGCTTATTGTCGCGGCTTGCTCGTTTCTTGGATTGATGTTTACCGGTTCGACTCCTTATACCTCGGCTTCCGGGGTACGCAGAGAAATCCGATGGGCAATTCCGTTACAGGTTGCAGCGTCCGTGGCTGGAATTGTCCTGTGGTTGGTTGCGCGTTGGAGGTGATGTAATTGCTATGAAAATGGCCTACCTGAAAGATGTTGTCACTTTGCGGCTCGATCATGAGGCCTGTGTTGGCTGTGGTCGCTGCCTGGAGGTTTGTCCTCATGGTGTTTTTGTTGTTGAGGGGGATAGGTGCAAAATCGTCGACCGTGATGCGTGTATGGAGTGCGGCGCTTGTGCTCGCAATTGCCCGGTGGAAGCACTGCGGGTCAAGAATGGTGTTGGATGTGCGACGGGGATTCTCAATTCTCTGCTCGGTATAAAATCGGGTTGTTGCGGCGAGGAACAGGCATGTTGCTGCGGGAAGAGTGATTGTAAATAGGAATCAACATAACGGAGCTTATGAAATCTTTATTTTTCGTTCCCAATGGAGGCAGGTAATGAATAAAGGAATTATCAATCGACTTTCGTTCTTAGACCGGTTCTTGACCCTGTGGATTTTTCTGGCGATGGGTGCCGGTGTGTTGTTGGGGTATGTTGCGCCGGATTTTGGGAATTGGATTGGATCACTAAGGCCGGAGGGGACCCAGACTAGCTTTCCGATTGCCCTTGGGCTGATCCTGATGATGTATCCACCATTGGCCAAGGTGAAATATGAGGAGTTGGGCGACGTGTTCCGGGATTGGAAGGTGTTGGGGCTAAGTCTTGCGCAAAACTGGATTGTGGGGCCCATTCTAATGGCCGCGCTTGCTGTGGTTTTTCTACGGGGTCAACCGGAGTTCATGATTGGGCTCATAATGATCGGGCTCGCCCGTTGCATTGCGATGGTGATTGTATGGAACGACTTGGCGAAGGGGGATACGGAGTATTGCGCGGGTTTGGTGGCGTTCAATTCGATTTTCCAGGTGTTTTTCTTCAGCTTCTATGCATGGCTATTCGTGACAAAAATGCCGCCTTTACTGGGGCTTTCGGGAACCGTGGTGCAGGTGACCATCAAGCAGATTGCGGAAAGTGTATTTATCTATCTGGGTATTCCCTTCCTGGCTGGGATGTTGACGCGGCTTGTCCTGGTAAAGGCGAAGGGCAAAGCATGGTATCATTCAAAATTCATCCCTAAAATTTCTCCGATTACCTTGGTGGCGCTGCTGTTTACGATCGTGGTTATGTTCTCCATGCAGGGGCAGAAGATTATCGCCAAGCCCGGCGATGTCATGTTGATTGCCATTCCGCTGTTGATCTACTTCGTAGTGATGTTTCTGGTGAGCTTCTGGATGAGCGCCAAGGTGGGCGCCAACTACTCCAAGTCGGCCACACTTTCATTCACAGCTGCCAGCAACAACTTTGAATTGGCGATAGCCGTTGCGGTGGGTGTGTTCGGAATCAATCACGGAGCGGCGTTTGCGGCGGTGATTGGTCCGCTGGTGGAGGTGCCGGTCTTGATAGGGTTGGTTAATGTGTCACTGTATTTCAGGCGTTACTTCGAGGAGATTCGGACGTGAGTAAGTTAAAAATACTATTCCTCTGCACAGGAAATTCCTGTCGGAGTCAGATGGCGGAAGGGTGGGCCCGCGCGCTAAAGAGCGATTTGATCGAGGCGTATTCGGCAGGAATAGAGAGACTTGGGTTAAATCCCAATGCCGTCAAGGTCATGGCGGAAGCCGGGGTGGATATATCCTGCCAACGTTCAAAGAATGTGGACGAAGTTCAGGCGATTGATTTTGATTATGTTGTGACCGTGTGCGGGCATGCCAATGAAACCTGTCCGATGTGGTTGCGCGGCAAGGCCAAAGTTATCCATGTTGGATTTGACGACCCACCCGTGTTGGCCAAGAATGCAAAGACGGATGAGGAAGGCTTGGGTTTTTACCGGCGCGTACGGGATGAAATTCGTGATTTCATCGATGCGTTACCCGGAAGTCTCAATAGTCGATAAGTGAGTATCCTGTATTTCTTGCCGTCGCCCGGGGTTAGTTCGCGAAGATCGCCAGAATGATGCCGGCGGCGACAACGGAGCCGATTTGACCCGCGACATTAGCGCCCAGAGCATGCATTAATAGGAAATTGTGCGGATCCGCCTCCAGGCCGAGTTTGTTTGAGACGCGCGCCGCCATGGGGAATGCCGAAACACCCGCCGAACCAATCAGCGGATTGACGGGGTTCTTCTTGCTAAACACATTCATCAGCTTGGCGAACAGCACACCTCCAGCGGTCCCGAGGGAAAACGCCAGCAAACCGAGCAGTAGAATACCGAGTGTGTTGATTTGCAGGAACTTGTCTGCTGCCATCTGCATTCCCACGCCAAGTCCGAGAAAGATGGTGGCAATATTCATCAACTCGTTCTGCAGAGTCTTGGAAAGGCGCTCAATGACGCCGCTTTCCTTGATAAAGTTTCCAAACGCAAAACATCCCATTAGAGGAAGCGCGGAAGGTAGTAGGAAAGTGCAGAGCATGACAATGAGAAGGGGAAAGAGGATCTTCTCCAATTTGCTTACCGGGCGAACTTGCCGCATTACGATCTTCCGTTCGGCAGGAGTCGTTAACAGGCGCATGATGGGAGGTTGGATCAAGGGGACCAGCGCCATATACGAATAAGCCGCCACGGCAATGGAGCCCATCAGGTGGGGTGCGAACTTGGCGGCAACATAGATTGAGGTAGGGCCGTCAGCGCCGCCGATAATGGCGATGGAGCAGGCTTCCTTGATTGTGAAGTTGAAGCCCGGCAAGGCATTGAGGGCGACCACTCCCAGTAGTGTTCCGAACACTCCGAACTGGGCCGCCGCGCCGAGGATTGCCACGCGCGGGTAGGCCAGTAACGGGCCGAAGTCAGAAAGCGCGCCAATTCCCATGAATACAATCAAGGGCAATAATTCGTTTTCAATTCCGTATTTGAAAATGAGTCCCAGCAATCCGTGGTCCGACCCCATCCCTGCAAACGGGACATTGACCAGAATGGTTCCAAATCCAATAGGGACGAGTAGGAGAGGCTCAAAATCCTTTGCCACGCCGAGATACAAAAGCAAGCACCCCGCCAGTATCATCACAAGCGATTTCCATCCGCTTCCCATCATGAAACCATAGATGCCTGTGGTCTTGCCGATACTTTCCATGCCGCGTGATATTGATATTTGCTCGTTGGACGAGTTAGAGAGGGCATCGCCGCCGGAACCTGCGCTGGTTACGGCGGTTGTACTTGTCTCAGTGGCGCTTGCCCAAGTCCGGCTAACCAAGCCGAATAGGCCGAAGCAGATCAGACAAAGCGCGGTGAGGAAGACTGTTTTCTTTGCCAATGGGTGCATCGTGTGACTCCGGTTCATTCGATTACCGCCAACACTTGGTCTGCCTTTACCGCATTGCCAGGGTTGACTTTATAGGTGATGGACCCAGCGCGGCGTGATTTGACTTCCAGCTGCATTTTCATGGCTTCCATGACCAGCACGGTGGCACCGGACTCCACTTGATCGCCATCTTCGACCGTCAACTTGATGACATCGCCGGGCATAGGGGCCAGAATGTTTTCTGCCTGACCGCCAGACGACGGTGTAGCGCTCTTGGTTGTAGTTTTCGATGATTCGCCTTGCTTGACCATTGTGGTGTAGGTGGCGCCATTCACCTGAATGGAACGTGCGCCTTCCTTGCCGGGACTGCTTTTGACTGTGTAGTCCTTGCCATTGACGGTCACGACGTAGTCGCCGGAACTGCTCGCTGGTTGTGCGGGAGACGTCTTGGCGGCGGGTGCCGGGGGTTCGAAAGTCACGGGGCCCTTGTGCCGCTTTGCAAAGAACGCCAAGGATACCTGAGGGAACATGGCATAGGTCAGAACATCCTCAACGGAGACGTGGGTTGTCTGGAGTTTGACTTTCAGTTCTTCCTCGATTTTACCGAGTTCGTTCGGGATGGCATCGGCGGGGCGGCTTGTGACCGGCACATCCATTTTTAGCTCGTCGAGCGCCTTTTTCACGAGAGCGGCGTTGGGTTCCGCCGGGGTGCGGCCGTAGCGTCCGACAAGGACATCTTTTGATTCGGCGGTCAGTCGTTCGTAGCGGCCAAAGAGCACGTTGAACAACGCCTGTGAGCCTACAATCTGTGAGGTGGGCGTTACCAAGGGCGGATAGCCGAAATCCTTTTGGACATGGGCCACTTCCTCCAGCACGGCGTCCAGTTTGTTGAGTGCCTTCTGCTCACGCAGCTGGCTTTCCAGATTGGACAGCATTCCGCCCGGAACTTGCGCGGTCAGGATTCGGGTATCGGCCCCCAGAAACGATGATTCAAATTCCCTGTATTTCGGGCGCACATTGCGGAAGTGGGCGGCAATATCCAGCAACAGTTTAATGTCCAATCCCGTGTCGTAAGGGGTTCCCTTCAGAATTTCCACCATGGTTTCCGTGGGGGAATGACTTGTACCCATGGCCAGGGATGAGATGGCGGTGTCGATGCGATCCGCGCCCGCCTCGATGGATTTCAGTAGCGTTGCCACTGACATGCCCGTTGTTGAGTGCGTATGAACATGGATTGGCAGGCCCACTTCTTTCTTTAACGCATTGATCAGTTCCGCCGCATGAAATGGTTTTAGCAAACCCGCCATGTCCTTGATGCAGATGGAGTCGGCCCCCATGGTTTTTAATTCGCGAGCCAGCGCCACATAGGCTTCCTTGGTGTGAGCAGGACTGGTTGCATAGCTTATGGTGGCCTGGGCGTGCTGGCCTGCCTTCTTGACCGCGCGAATCGAGGTCTGGAAGTTACGGGGATCATTCAATGCGTCGAATATGCGGAAGATGGAGACCCCGTGATGCGCCGCTCGTGCGATAAACGCCTCGACAACGTCATCGGCATAGTGCCGGTATCCAAGCAGGTTCTGGCCTCGCAGGAGCATTTGCTGCGGGGTGTTGGGCATGGCCGCCTTGAGTTGTTTCAGGCGATCCCAGGGGTCTTCATTAAGCATCCGTATGCAAGTATCGAACGTGGCGCCTCCCCAGGTTTCCAGCGACCAGTATCCAACCTGGTCCAGAAGCCCGCTGACCGGGATCATGTCGGACGTCAGCATTCGTGTGGCGAACAGGGACTGATGAGCATCTCTCAGGGCAACATCTGTTATACCGATACGTGTCATGGTGTCTCCTTATATTTTCAAATTTACCGATGTTCGTGTAATGCCGCGGCAATGGCGACGGCAATAATTTCGTTTTCCAGATTTACTGGTGAGGTCTGTTCGAGTGCAGGGGAGGATTGCTCCCGCTGCTGGATCACTTTCGATATGGCTTGCACAAGAAGAATGACAAGGGCAAGGAAAACAAAAACAAGTCCCATGCCGAGAGCCATGATTGTAAGTGCCTGCTGAAACAATTCCATAACCATCTCCTTGCGTTATTCTTTCGAGCAATTCCACTCGATTCCTCTTTATATCACACTACTCATGAGGTTGGCAATCCCAGGCGGGAACGTGTGTAAAGCGTTCCGTAGGCGATGATCAATGTATTGCCTTAATCCAACCGCGTCGAATCATCCACTTTGTGGTTTCGAGCACCGGAATAATCGTGAGTGCCACACCCATCAATATTGGCCAGTCTGAAAGGGGAAGTGAGAATGTGCCGAACGGCTGATGCAGGAACGGCAGGTAGACAACGCCTGCGAGTAGCGCCAGTTCCCAAATGATGGCCATGTTCAGCCAGCGATTGGCGAACGGATTCCGGAGGATGGTGTGACGGTCCGACCTGAAGCTATATGCCTTGAAAAACTGGATCAATACGAGAGAGACAAAGACTAGTGTCATGCATTCCTCGGCAGGCATCTGCTGTTGGCGCGCCCATATAAACAGGCCTAAATTGGCGACAGCCGACCAGACTCCGCCAACGATCATCAGAATGACCACCGGGCGGGTGAAGATGCCTGTTTTCGGATTTCGTGGCGCACGATTCATCAGGTCTGATTCAGGCGGGTCTACTGCTAGGGCCAGAGCAGGAAGACCATCGGTGGCCAGATTGGTGTAAAGGATTTGTACGGCGCTTAGGGGCATGGGCAGGCCCATCAGTGCGGCTCCGACCATGAGTAGCATTTCTCCTATATTGGAAGACAGCAGGTACATCAGGTATTTCTTGATATTGCTGAAGATGCCGCGCCCTTCCTCGACAGCCGCCACGATGGACGCGAAATTGTCGTCGATAAGCGTCATGGCCGCTGCTTCCTTGGTGACATCGGTGCCGGTGATACCCATGGCGATACCTATATTGGCCTTTTTCAGCGAAGGCGCATCATTGACCCCATCGCCCGTCATGGCCACGATCTTGCCGATCTGCTGGAGAGCTGTGACGACCCGCAGTTTGTGAGCTGGCGAAACTCGCGCAAAGACATCAATGCCGGACACATCGCGCTCCAAGTCGGCATCTGACATGTTGTCGACTTGTGTGCCCGTGATCACCCGTCCGCCCTTGAGGATATTCAGTTCGCGGGCGACGGCTTTCGCGGTGACCGGGTGGTCGCCGGTAATCATGATGACACGGATGCCGGCCTGCTCGCATTTTTTGACGGCGTCCCGCGCTTCAGGACGTGGCGGGTCAATCATTCCGGCGAGTCCGAGGAACGTCATTCCATGTTCCGCCGTTTCGAGGGATGTGTGGGATTTCTGAGCCACACCCAGTACGCGCAGGGCTTGATCGGCAAGCTGTTGGGCGGTGCCGATGATTTGCTCCCGTGTCGCGTCATCAAGGAGAGTTTCCTGGAGCGTCTCGTTTGATCCCGTGAGGATATGCGTGCAAGAGTCCAAAATAATTTCCGGGGCCCCCTTGGCAAACGCCATGGCTCCGTCCGGGGTGGAATGGAGTGTGGTCATACGCTTGGTTTCGGAAGTGAAGGGGATTTCGCCAATGCGCGGGTGTTGCTGTTCGAGGTTGGGTTTCCCGAGTCCTGCCTTGGCGGCGGCCACGACCAAGGCGCCTTCTGTGGGGTCGCCTTTGATGTGCCAACGACCGTCTGTTTCATGGCGGGAGCTATGGGCGTCAGAGGCGAGGGTTGCGGCCCTGAGGAATTGCAGAAGCGCCTTGCCGGGCGATGTGGGCTTGCCATCAAGAATGAACTGCCCGTGCGGTTCATATCCTGAGCCGGACACGTCCCATAACAGTCCGTCGACGAACAATTTACGGACGGTCATTTCGTCCTTTGTCAGGGTGCCGGTCTTGTCAGAGCAGATAACCGAGGTGCTGCCCAGCGTTTCCACGGCGGGTAAGCGTCGCATCAGGGCATTCCGCTTGACCATGCGTTGAACGCCGATGGCCAGTGAAATGGTGACCACGGCCGGCAGGGCTTCCGGAACGACGGCCACGGCCAGCGCTATGCCGAAAATGAGCATTTCCATGAATGGCTGACCGCGCAGTAATCCCAACGCCACGATGAGTGTTACGATGATCAGCGCGACGCGTGCCAGCATGTGGCCAACTTTATCCAGATTTTTCTGGAGGGGTGTCCGGTCGGTTTCAACTGTTTGGAGCATGCGGGCTATCTTCCCGAACTCCGTATTCATGCCAGTTGCCACGACCACGGCGCGGCCTCGTCCGTAGCTTGCCGACGTGCCGGCGTAAGCCATGTTTTTCCGGTCGCCGAGGGAGGCCTCGATAGCGGCAAGGGGTGCGGAGTGCTTTTCGACGGGCATCGACTCGCCGGTCAGTGCTGCCTCCTCGATTTGGAGGTTGATGGATTCCATGAGGCGGAGATCGGCAGGGACGCGGTCGCCAGCCTGAAGCAAGACGACATCGCCGGGGACGAGATGCTGGGCAGGTATTTCGACCTCTTCACCGCTCCGCAAGGCCGTTGCCGTGGGTGCGGCCATTTTGCGCAGGGCGTCGATGGCCCGTTCGGCTCGGTACTCCTGAATGAATCCGAGTCCCACGGCAAACAGTACGATTACCCCGATAACGATGGTTTCGACGCCTTCGCCGAGGACGGCGGAGAGTGCCGTGGCGACCAGCAGGATAACTATCAGGACGTTCTTGAATTGGTCGAGAAGTTGCTTCCATGCAGACACACGGCGGGCGGCCTGTAGTTCGTTAAGGCCGTACGAATCCAGCCGGAGATAGGCTTCCTGGCCGTCAAGTCCTGAGAGGGTTGACTTCAACTGGGCCAATGTCGCTTCGATGGTCAGTGTATGCCACGCTGCTATGGAGATGGGTGGGGCGGGGGTTGCTGGTTTTTGCGTGGACATCGGTGCATTATCCTTTCGGTTGTATAAAAGTGTGGGTTTTAACCGCTATCGGATGCGTTTTTCTGTTTGCCATGCGGCCTGTTTTCATCGATGGATGCCTCGGTCATCCTGGAAATATAAGCGAGTCCAATAGCTGAAACAATGAACAGCAGGTGTATCAACATCTGGATGTGAACATTAGCACGGTCAAGTTTGTCGATTTCAATAAATGATTTCAGAAGGTGGATAGAACTGATTCCAATCAGTGCCATGGACAGTTTAACTTTCATGGTGCTGGCATTCACGTGATCAAGCCAATCCGGCGGGTTCTGGTCGCTGAAGTGGATTTTGGCGACAAACGTGTGATATCCGCCGATAATGACCATGATGAGCAGATTAGAGATCATGACGACATCGATAAGTCCGAGGACCATAAGCATGATATCTTGCGCCTTGAATTCGGCAAGTCCCTGGATTAGATGGTAAAGCTCAACGCAGAATTGAAATACATAGACTCCCTGCGCCACGATGAGGCCGAAGTAGAGGGGTGCCTGCAACCATTGGCTGGCGACGATGACATTTGCAAATATGTTGATGATTCTGGGCCGTGATTTCACTGCAATTTCCTTTCGTTCCGTGTTTCTATCAGGAAGTAAAGCGTTGGTAATACAATCAGAGTCAGGATGGTCGAGGTAATCAATCCGCCCATGACGACCACCGCGAGCGGTTTCTGGATGTCCGCGCCTGACCCTGTGGCATAGAGCATCGGCAAATGGCCGATGAAACTCGTCAACGCCGTCATGAGCAAGGGGCGGAACCGCAAGTCACAGCCTTCCCGGATGGTGTCTGTCACGGAACGTCCGCGTTGCCGGAGTTGACGGAAGAAGGACATCAGGATGACGCCGTTTTGGACAGCAATGCCCAGTAGTACGATAAATGCGACGGCGGCGGAAACGGATAATGGCATTCGGAACGCCACCACGGCGATCACGCCGCCAATGAGGGCGAACGGCAGATTCAGTAAGACCAACAGCGAATTGCCGACAGATCCGAGTGCCAGATAGAGGAACACCAGAATCAGGAGAAGCGCCACTGGAATCACAAGGGAGAGCTGGCGCATGGCCCGTTGCTGATTTTCGAACTGGCCACCGTAATCCACAAAATAGTCCGCCGGAAGCTCCTTCAGGAGCGGGGCAATAGCTGCTTGCACGTCTTTTACGAACCCGCCGAGGTCACGTCCCCGCACGTTGGCTTCCACGACAACCCTGCGAATGCCATTTTCGCGGCTTATTTGCGCTGGCGCCTCAACCATTTCAATTTTCGCCAATTGAGAGAGCGGAATTCGGGCCCCGTCAGGAGAAGAGATCAGCAAGCGTTCGATTTGAGGAATGTCCTTCCGCGCGGACTCCGGGAATCGCACAACAATGGCAAACCGGCGCTGGCCTTCAATGAGGGTCCCTGCAGTCTTGCCGGCGATAGCCGTTTCGACCGCCTCGTTCACATCGGCAACATTGATTCCATATCGCGCGACGGCATTTCTGTCGACAATGACGTTGATTTGGCTCATTCCGGAAATTTGTTCCACCTTTACGTCACGGGCTCCGTCAACCGATTGCATGGTTCCGGCGATGCGGTCGGCAAATTGTTTAAGCACATCAAGGTCTGGTCCAAAGAGCTTGACCGCGAGATCGCTCTTTACGCCGGAAATGAGTTCGTTGACCCGCAAGGCGATTGGCTGGGAGAAGGAAAATCGGAGGCCGGGAATGACGGACAAGTCTTGCTGTATCGCCTCGACGAGCTCTGTTTTGTCGCGTCCGGTTTTCCACTGACGGCGGGGTTTAAGCATGATGAAGACATCGGTTTGTTCGGGGCCCATGGGGTCTTCTGAAATTTCCGCCCGGCCTGTTTTGCTGACGACCGTCTCGATCTCAGGGAATTTGTGCAGGCGACGTTCGATGAGACCGGCGACTTGCGCTGATCCGTCCAGGGATGCATTCGGAAGGCGGACGGCGTTGATGGCAATGGCGCCCTCGTCCAGAGGGGGCATGAACTCCGTGCCAATCAACGGTACAAGCGCCATGGAGGGCAATAGAACGGCCAGCGCGATGCCAATGGTGACGGCTGGTCTCTTGATGGCCCGATCTAGCACTCTTAAATACCAGGCGTGGAAGCGGCGGATGAATGAAAATTCCCGTTCCGGTTCTGCTTTCAACACGGCGGCGGAAATGACGGGTACGGCAGCCAACGCCACGGCCAATGACACCAGTAGCGCAATGAGCATCGTGAACGCCATGGGGGCGAACATCTTTCCTTCGATGCCTTGCAGGGTGAAGAGCGGCACAAGAATGACAACAATGATCAGCACCGAGAAAGTTACAGGACGCGCCACTTCGACAACGGCGTTCGCCACGGTCTGATATGTGGAGACGCTGGCGTGTTTCCCTGCCAAATGGCGACGGATATTTTCGACCACAACAATCGAGGCGTCGACCACCATACCCACGGAAAAGGCGAGTCCTCCCAGACTCATGAGGTTGGAACTGACCCCCGTGACGCCCATGACAATGAAACTGACCAGGAACGTGAAAGGCAGGGAGAAAACGACCACCAGTGAGGTGCGTAATTCGGCCACAAACAGGAACAGCACCAGGATGACCAAAATGCCGCCTTCCAGTGTTGCGTTGACCACTGTGTGAATGCAGGCGTCGATGAGAGAGGTGCGATCGTAGAACAGGTTCACCCGCGCGCCCTCGGGAAGGGAGCCGTCGAGTTTGGCGATGGCGGCTTTTGCGCGGTTGACCACATCCTGCGAATTCTCGCCTTTAAGCATGATGATCATTCCGGCGACGACCTCGCCCTTGCCGTCGCGTGTTACGGCACCTTGGCGCGGCTCGGCGCCGATGACGATATCGGCCACATCTCGCAGATAAACTGGGGTGCCGTCCTGTGATCGCAACACAATGTTGCCGATGTCGGGAACATCACGCAACAGGCCAACTCCGCGCAGGTAGAATTGTTCCCAGCCCCGAACGATTATTCCGCCTGCGGCGTTGGCATTATTCCGCTCAACCGCTTCCACAACTTCACTGGCCGTCAAACCGTACTTGAGAAGTCGTTCAGGCGACACCAGCACTTGGTATTGTTTTACATAGCCACCGAAGCTGTTGACTTCGTTGACGCCCGGAGTGGGTTTCAATCGGGGGGCAATCAGCCAGTCCTGGATCGTGCGGAGTTCCATGGGGTCATGCTTATCGCTCTCCACCGTGTATTGCAGGATTTCTCCCAGTCCTGTGCTGATGGGGCCCAGTTCGGAATCGACGCCGGATGGCAGACGTTCGCGGGCGATGGCTAGACGCTCGAGCACAACTTGACGGGTCCAGTAGGTGTCGGCGCCGTCCTCGAAAATAATCACAACCTGGGAGAGTTCAGCCTTGGATAAGGATCGGACCTGTATGACTTTTGGTAGTCCACCCATGACCTGCTCGATAGGGTAGCTTACCTGCTCCTCGACATCGACGGCCGCCAGGCCAGGCGCCTTAGTTAGGATCATGACCTGTACGTTTGTGACGTCGGGGAATGCGTCAATAGGGAGTTGCTTCCATGCGAAGATGCCAATAACAGTGAAAAGCGCTGTACCCAGCAGGATTAACAACCGTTGATGCAGAATGAAGCGGAAGAATCGATCAATCATGAAAATATTCCCTTATTAGTCGGCACAGCCGGCGCCCATTTTTTCGCGTAGAACGTCTGATTTGAGAAGGAAAGCGCCATCGGTCACAACTGTTTCTCCAGCGAGCAGTCCGCTCAAGACTTCGACTTTATCCATGAATTCGCGACCTTTCCGGATGTCCGTTCTGATGTAGTAGTCATCCTTCCAGTGCTTGAATACGAAGTCTTTTCCCTCGTCCGAAAACAAGGCTGATTGTGGAACCGCCAGCACTTCTTCTGACGGTCCGATGTCGATGGCGATGGAGACTTCGCAGAACATTCCCGGCCTCAACTCAAGCGTGGAGTTCTGTATTGTTGAACGGACTTTTATCGTTCGGGTCTGTTCGTTCATGGTTGCCCCGATGTAGTCCAGTGTTCCCTTGAACTGGCGACCTGGAAATGCCGTGACAGTGACGACGACATCAATGGACCCTTTCTTTTCCGCAGTCAGCAGGGGGGCAAGGTCGCGGGAATGAGCGTTTGCCCACACCCAGACCGTGCTTAGATCGGCGAGTAACATCATATCTTTGCCCACTTCCACCATTTCGCCTGCCACAGCGTGTTTTTCGATGATGGTGCCTGCGACCGGGGCCCGGACAGGAAGGCGACCCGCACCGATACCATGCGGCGGTTCACGCATTGCGGCTAGGTCGGCTTCTGTCAAGCCCAGCACATGAAGGGTCTGCTCGGAAGCCTTTAAGTCGGTACGGTGTTGTTCGAATGTCATTTGGGCGCTAAGCACGTCCTGCTCGGAGCCAACCTTTTGCTCCCTGAGTTTAATTTCCCGCGCGAGGATTTTTTCGGACAGTTCGCTCATCGTCCGGTTGCGTTCGTAGTCCGCGAACGCCCTGCCGAGTTCAGTGCTATTGAGGGTGAGCAAGGTTTCGCCCGCCTTCACTCTCGCGCCGATGTCAACGGCGACGGATTCAATGATGCCCGCGATGCGCGGGCTGATATGGACGGCGGTGTTTTCGTTGAGGGCCACTTCGCCAGTGGTGGGCAATGCCACAGTCACTTTGGCGCGAGTTACAGATTGCGTTCGAAGCAGTCCTGTACCATTTGACTGTTGCATCAGGTCTGGTGCCACCTTGACAACGCCAACTTCATAGCGGCATTCGGCGCATTGGTAGATGGGGACCCCGCATTCGCACTTTTCGGAAACCCGATCCTCGATTGACGCTGAGGTGCCATGCGTCGATTTTTCCCCGTGGTTGTGTCCGTCGCTTTTCAATGCCGACGGTTTCGCGCTTTCGGGCACAGCGGCTCCCGGTTTGGCGTCGTTTGGGCAGCAGGATTCGGATGCCAGCATCATAGAGGGGGTGCTGATTAAGAGAGAGGTGATCATTGCACAACGCAGGACGCTGTCTTTTATATGGATTGTGTTCATGGTTGTCTTTCTTGTTTCTGGGTTACTCCGGTAAGTTGTTCCACATCCGCTGCCGCCTTGTGATAATCCGAAAGAACATTGACATAACGAGACTTTGCCTCGGTGAGAGTCCGTTGGGCATCCAGCACTTCCAAGTAGCCGAATTTTCCGGCCTCGTAACCGGTCCGGGTTGATTCAAATGCCTGTTGAGCTCCCGGAAGAAGGGTTTCCTTGATGGCGATCGCTTCTTCCCTGGCGGTTAGAAGTCTGTTGTAGGCTTCTGTTACTTCAGTCTCCGCACGCAGGCGGGCGGCTTGCTGGCCATATTCCGCGCGGTTAGCCTCATGTGTTGCCGCGAGGATGCCGCCTGTGTTGCGGTTAAACAGAGGCAGTGGGATGGAAAGGGAAGCCACCCCTGCATGGGTCCCGTCCTCCTCATATTGGCGGATGCCGGCGCTTACCGTGAGGTCGGGGATTCGTGCCGACTTTGCGAGAATCAAGGACTGCTGACTCAGCTGGCGCTGTTCCGTCCAGCGTGCGACGGCCGGGGATGATTCCAGATTTGTTGACAGGGTGGCAGGCACGGGCTCAGGGGTGATCTCGAGCCATGATCCTTCGGCGACTGAAAACTGTTGTGTTGTTCCGCCCCATGACGACACAAGTAATCGGCGCGCGGTTTCCAAATCTCGCCGGGCCTTGTCCCGTGAAATACGGGCAGACGAGACTTCCACTCCGGCCTTGATTTCCTCAAGGGATGAGACCGTTCCCGCCGCAACCCGGTTATTGACTGCTTTAAGCACGGCGTCGGCGAGGGTCAGTGATGAATTTGCAAGCGCAAGCTGCTCTTGCGCCACGACAACATCAATAAACGCCTTCTTGGCCTGGGCCAATACTTCCAGCCGTTTGGCTTCCAGCTCACATCGCGCCAGTTTGGCTTCTGACTGTGAGGTATTACGTCTTTTGCCGCGTTTACCGGATAGTTCAATGGTTTGGCTAAGTCGAATGGTTGTCTGAGCGGTATCATAACCACTATGCGATTCCGAACCTCCGAAATCCTCCGCCTCAATTTCAATATCAGGGTTTGGCAGCGTGCCCGCTTGCCGGGCCTGCGCCTCGGCCATCTGGACTCCACAGGATGAAGCGGCGAGTTCAGGGTTATGCATGTCGGTCAATTCAAGAACCATTTGAAGTGTTAACGTTTCCGAGTTTGTCCCTGCAATAGATGATGCGTTAGCGGCTTCAATATTGCTTGAAAAAGCGATGACAGCGATATTAAGGCTCGCCATCCATGTTAAATAGCATGTGTTCATAATTCCTTTAAGCTGAATAATTGTTTTCCATTTTGAGGGGTTGGCCAGGTTCCTTCCATCTCAAATTAAGATGAATCCCTCAAACATAGATATCGCGGTGAAACGACAAATCTACTGTGGAAATAGCTTAAACGATGGGGGGGCGAAAGATGTCGGTGGCCGACAACCTGCCAAGAGGGCGTGTTTCTATCGTGATGGCGCCGTTAACGATGAGTACGGCGGCATCGTATTCTTTTTCGACACAGGCAAACTCGAAAAGGGAAATGCACTCGCAGTCAAAAGAGGATGTGCATTCCGAGCATGGACTGAGTTCGCAATGACTTTCGGCGGCGAATGGTATCGCCATTGCCAATGCGACAATCGCAATTGAAAATGCCCGTGAGAGAAATTTCATGGAAAGTATGTTACGGGAGTGGAGTGATGAAGTCAAGGCGAGGCGGTTTGTTTTTCCGCGCAAACGGCGCACGTGTTGATCTCGATGCTGATGTGTTTCAGGTCCTTGAACGACTTCAGCAGGTTGCGATAGTCGGAAGGCAAGCGGGGTTGGTTTGTGATAATGCTGATGATGGCAGCTTTGTCCTTGGCACCTACCCGCCAGACATGCAAGTCCGTAACCTTGCTGTCGCCATCGCTTTCGATGGCACGCTGAATCGCAAGTGGTTCCTCGGGCGAGATATCCCCGTCGACCAGGATATGACCTGTTTCTTTGGCAAGCCCCCATGCCCACCGCAGGATGAGGGTTCCGCCGATAAGACCCATGAAGGGATCCGCCCGCATCCAGCCCCACTGTCGGGCAACCAACAGGGCGGCGATGGCCAGCACGGACGTCAAGGCATCCGCCATGACATGGATATAGGCGGCCCGCATATTGTGGTCGTGGAGGTGTCCGACACGGCCATTATGGGAGTGGTCATTGGAGTTTGGAGTTCCCAGAAGCCAGGCGCTGGCCAGATTCACGACCAGCCCGATGGTGGCGACGAGTAAAGCCTCGTTGAACCGGATGGGTACTGGGTTGAGCAGGCGATGCCCGGACTCCCAGAACATCATGATGGCAACTCCGGCGAGGATGATGGCGCTTCCAAAAGCCGCCAGAATGCCAACCTTCCCGGTGCCGAAGGTGTAGCGGCGGTCATGGGCATGTTTACGGGAAAAGACGAAAGCGACCCATGCAATGCCCAGAGCGGCAGCGTGGGTGCCCATATGCCAGCCATCCGCCAAGAGTGCCATGGAGCCAGTCATCGAGCCTGCCACGATTTCGACCACCATGGTAAGTATGGTCAGCCATGTTACCCATGCGGTACGCCTTTCGCCCTCGTGGTTATGGTGGCTGAATTCATGAGAATGTAATAAATCCTCAATGTTATGTGTGTGAAGGGGCGTGCTCACCATATTCATTCCTTACAGGGAATATTGTAGCAAGGCGGGCGTGAAATGCTAGTAGGCTGTTGGCGGGGGTTGGGCGGGGTAGGGTAAGGGGGTTGGAGGGTGAGTTCAATATCGAACAAGGAGTATCCAATGGCCAGGGAGGGGTAAACAAATCATATTGAATACATTTTTATTAGCAACTTCATTGGTGTTCTTGATAAAGTTATGAATAATGAATGTTGCACCAGGAGTTTTGGCTTTTCTAGCGCAATGCGATGCTGAATGCGAAGTCTATCTTGCGCCAGGAGCCAAGCCTGTTCAAAGAATGGGCGACAACATGCGGATCATTGACGAGATGGTTATGTCACCGGATGATGTTCGGGAGACACTGACCTTTCTGCATAGTCACGCACCTGGTGGAAAATCCGGTTATGGGAGCGAAGGTGTGTTTTCTTTCGGGATGCCGAAACGAGGCCGTTTCCGTGTGAGCTATATCACGCAAAGGGGTAGTTTCGTGGTTCGAATTGTCAAAATACCGGTTAACATCCCTTTGCTATTTTCGTTAGTCGAGGAGAGCACTGTTGCCGAGTTAGCGATGAGCACCTTTGCCGGGTTGAGTCGTGGGGTCTTAATGGTGAGCGGGGCGCCGCTGTCCAATGTTAACGCATTAATCTATGGATTGTTACAGAGTGTAGTTGAGTTTGAGCAAAAGGTTGTTGTGATTGTCGAGCACGACATTACCTATTTGCTTAAACATGGAAAATCGATTGTCGTTCAATGTGAATACGGGCCGGACAACCAAACGGTAGAAAGCTGTTTGCGGTCTGCTATGATGATCGCGCCTGATATCATCTATGTGCACGACCTGTCAACGAAGTCAGACATGGATATGATCATGCAAATCGCCAAATCGAGGGTGTTGCTGGTGGTGGCGGTATCCGAAGTGGATACTGATCGCTTGTTGCCGGATGGACGGCTTGGCGGGACCGCGGATATGCTTAGTGGTTGGTGGAATGTGGAGACCTTGGATACAGGGAAACTAAGGCTGGATTTGGATTATTGTTCAAAGGGGAATCTTAAATGAAAGAACTGGAAGAAGGACTGTCGTTAACATTGGATTTTTCGAAAATCGCGAAGATTGCAAAGGTAGCACCTGAAGTCATTCCGGTTGCAGTTCAGCATGCTGACACCGGCGAGGTCATATTGGTGGCCTACACAAATGAATTGGCGATGAAGAAGACGTATGAGTCCCGCACGCTCGTGTTGTGGAGCACGTCCCGAAATGAATTGTGGGAGAAGGGCAAGACCAGCGGGGAAACGTTTGAGTTGGTCGAGGCGCTAGTCAACTGCGAGCAGAATTCACTGGTTTACAAAGTCCGCCCGAGGCGAGGAGCGATTTGTCATACCAAGAACCGCAAGGGTGAGCCGCGGAATTGCTACTACCGGCGCATTGATCCGGTCACGCTTCAGCTTGAGAATCTTGACCCTTGAATCATCATCGGGGTTTAGAAGTCCCGATGGCGGAAGAGGATGATGCCGAGTCCTGTGACTCCTGTGCAATAAGCCATGGTGTAAGCGAGCCCGCGCCATAAAGCTTTCATGGGAATCATCGTGTTTGCCATGAGATCATCAGCCATCCAAAAGGACTGGATATCCGGAAGCAGTGAACGCAAGGCGAACTGGAGTGTAGGTAGTCCGGGGCACAGGGTAATCAAATAATCGGACACCAAACCGGCGCTAAAGATTAAAGTGAGGGCGGCAACAGTTGGTGCCGGTTTCAATCGTGTGGCCAAGGTCAGAGCAATAGTGGCGAGTATAAAAAGCACCAGTCCCCCCATGGCGCCTGCTGGGATCAGTTTCCAATTCAGACGGGAGGCGAAAGCCACGGGGACACCCTCTGAATCGCGGGAGCCGATTAGGAGGGCTGCGAATGTTAGAAGCACGGGAAGCATCAGGAATGCGGTTGAGGAGAAGGAAACGTGCCATCGGTAATTAAGAACAGCCGACACTGACAATGTGATGATAAATGCGGCGAAGGCCGTCAGGAGTCCGAACTGGTTTGTTTCGAAATATTGTGGTGCCATGGATTCGGTCATGAGCGAACTTGCTATTGATATCCAAGTGAAGAGGGAGATCAGGGTGGCTATAGCGGCGAGTTTGGCGAGGTAGAAAGTGGAGCGTCCCACCGGACGGCAGAAAACGGCAAGCACTGTTCCGGAAAGATATTCCGCGTGCAGTGTTGAGCTGGCGGCGTAACCAGAGAGGAGACCTCCGAAAATCAATTGGAACGCCAGCGCTGAATCCCGGGCCATATTGGCCTGCTGGCCCAATTGATGCGCTATGGCTTGGGGAAGAAGGACCGTAAGGGTGGACGAGGTCAAGGTGAGCAACAAACTAATGGGCTGGCGCAACAATTCCTTGATGGCCAGCCCGGCAATCGCGAAAAACTGATTTGTCGTTCGCGGCATAGGAAACCGTATTACCGGACTTGTTCGACCGTGATCGAGGCGTCGACTTGCTCCCTGAGGATACGTTCGATGCCCTGTTTGATGGTTATGGTGGCATGAGGACAGCCGCCACAAGCGCCCTTGAGCTTCAGTTTGACATCTGAACCAACGATGCTCACAACGTCCATGTCGCCGCCGTCGGCTTGTAGAAATCCGCGAAGTTCTTCTAGCTTTGCTCTGATTTTCTCTTCCATGATTATTCCTCCCAACTTCTATATGACAGGCGCAATTATGGCAGATGAGGAGGGGGACTGACAAGGAGATGATGGAAGGGATGGTTCTGAGTTCGGTGGGATTGAGAAGAAGCGTTGGAGCTGAATTAGATAGCGGGCCATTTTTGGACCTGTTCCATCAGGCGATCGAGAATGTCGGCTTCGGGAACAGTGGCTAACAATTCGCCTCGGACATACAATGCGGCTTTTCCCTTGCCGCCGGCTATGGCGATATTGGCTTCACGGGCTTCACCGGGGCCGTTCACAACGCAACCCATGACGGCCACGGTCGGGAATGCCGCTTGTGGATTGGCGCGGTAATGCTTTTCCAAGGCGTTCTCGACTTGTCGAGCCAACAAGACGACATCGATTTGAATCCGGCCACAGGTTGGGCAGGAGATCACTGTGGGGCCGGGCGGGCGGAGCCCGAAGCAACGGAGCAGTTCAAGGCCCACGCGGATTTCCTGCGCCGGGGCATCGGTCAGTGAAACTCGCAGAGTGTCGCCAATGCCTTCGGCCAGCAGGAGGCCCATGCCGACACTGGATCGGACGGTCCCAGCCAATAAAGTGCCAGCTTCAGTTACGCCGAGATGCAAGGGGTGATCGGTGGTTTTAGACAGAAGGCGATAGGCCTCCACGGTACGTGGGACGTCAGATGCCTTGACGGATATCTTGATCCATGGGTGTCCGGCATCCTCGAGGAGGCGGACGTGACGCATCGCACTCTCGACCATGGCTTCAGCCGTGGCGCCGCCATGCTTTTCTAGAAGTTCTTTTTCAAGGGAGCCCGCATTGACGCCGATCCTGATCGGGACTTTTCGTCCGGCGGCGGCGTTTACCACTTCCTTGACGCGGTCATTGCCTCCAATATTCCCTGGATTAATGCGTAAGCCATCGATGCCGGTTTCCAAAGCGATCAGCGCCAATTTGTGCTGGAAATGAATATCGGCGACGAGCGGAATGGTGACTTCGCGTTTGATTTCCGCGAGTGCGTGTGCGGCTTGCTCATCGATGACGGCCAAGCGGACGATGTCACAACCGAGCGATTCCAATTCTTGAATTTGCGAGATGGTGGCCTTGACATCGCGGGTATCGGTCTTGGTCATTGTTTGGACGCTGACGGGGGCCCCACCGCCGATGGCCACTTTCCCGATATGGATTTGGCGCGTTGGACGGCGTTTAACAGTTAAGGCGCTTTGCATGGGTTTACTTTCCCGGTGCAGTTGACTGGTCGGGTGCAACAGTGTTGGTCACGGCCGCTGGTTGCAGAATCTCCTGTTTCGGTTGCAACCATTGATTAAGTTGACGACCTATCGGAGTCATCCGCCAGACGTCGCGTCCGGTGAGGAATATGAAGACGGAAATCAACAGGACAGCGAAGGTATTGGAGACGATGTTAACAACCTTGGCATGTACGGGGCGCCCGGTGACGATTTCCCAGAGGCAAAAGAGGATGTGCCCGCCATCCAGGATGGGAATGGGTAGAAGGTTGAGAATGGCCAGATTGACGTTCAGGAACGCAGTGAAAAATACAGCGACCATGAGACTGACTTTTACGACGTAGTAATAGGTGATGAGGATTGCAAGGGGGCCACCGAGCGAACGGGCTGCTGGTCCAGCCTGACTGGGAGTCGCCAGGGCTCCCAAGGTGCGAAAGATGGCAGTGGAGTGCGACTTGATTTGGCTCCACGGTGTGGGATGCACGATGCGATCAAATTCGACATCGGTGACGTTGAACTGGACACCAATCCGGACCTGATCAGTTTTTGGATCGTAGTCCGGGGTAACCATGCTGGTGATGATTTCGTCATTCCGGCGAACCTTAATGGGGGAAGTCTTTCCCTTCCGTTCACCCACCAGAGAGATGAGTTGTGTGCGGCTGATAATTTCGTGACCGTCAAACTCCACGATGATATCCCCACCAGTTAGGCCAGCACGAGCCGCGCTCATTCCTGGCTCCGCCGCCAAAACCATACAGAGGCTACGGCCATCCACGCCGACCAGGGTCTGTTCGCCAAACATTCCCGGCTCAGTGGCCACGGCGAGCGGAATTGTTTCCGTTCCTCGTCGGACGGTCATATCGACCGAGTTAAGATGTGCAATGGACATCAGAAAATCAGTCCAGCTTTCGACAGGTTTCCCGTCCAAGGTCAGGATTTCATCGCCAACACGGAGTCCGGCTTTGTGTGCGAGACTCTCGGTGGCCACATAGCCAATGGTGGGGCTTGTTTCGGCGAGGGTGGCTGGTTTGCCGATGAGGTAGACAATCCAAGCCAAGATGACCGCGAGGATGATGTTTCCGGTTGCGCCAGCGGCTGAGACGACAATGCGTTTCCAAGGCGCGATTGGAGGAAGGCGGCGAGGTGCTTCCGGAACGGGTGCGCTTGAACCGGCAGGCGTATCCGAGGCCCCCTGAATGAGTTCCATGCCATTGGGGTCAAGTTGCGGGAGGGACACATAGCCACCGAATGGTATCCATCCGATCTTGTAGTTGATTCCGTTTACCTTGCGTTGCCAGATGGCGGGGCCAAAGCCTATGGAAAAGACTTCGACGATAAGTCCGCACCAGCGAGCGACAAGGAAGTGTCCCAATTCGTGGACGAAGATGGTGAGCCCAAAAAGGAGAGCTACAACAGCGATGGTGAATAGGGCAGTCAGCATGAGGGAGTTTTCCTTAATTTGGCTTTGGTGTCCATAATGCGGAGCACCTGTTCAATGATTTCTGTTTTCAGTTTCTGTATTCCCGGCAGTTCCATTGGGGTGCGTAATTCCGGACACTGAGCTCCATTGACCGCGCGCACAATACGCGTGATTTACTTCGTTTCTGCATTGTCGATATGCAGACATCTCCTTGAAGACGGTGCTGAAAATAGCATTGGCTACTAGGGCATTCAATTTCAAACTGAGTGCCTTTGTCGTAAATGACAATCCCGCCGACCATCTTCCTCTGATGCCGTCGGCGGGATTCTGGTTCCAACTTGTTGCTGGAGTTTAGAATACGTAGGTGGCTTTAATGCTTCCGAGGACGAAGTCCTTCTCTTTGTAGAGACCGTTTGTGCCTTCTTCGATATCGCCATCAGGCAGGGTTGTGTATTGCACAGCCGGGGTGATGGTGAAATTCTTCGCCACAGGAATGGCAAGTGATGCCCCGGCGCTCAGGTCATTCAGCGCGCTATCATCCACGCCGAAATAGAATGCGTTATAATCCGACGTGGCCGCGCCCAGCGAGGCAAAGACAAACAGCGTCGATTTGTCCGCAATGCTGTAGCTGTATGTCATGGCAAGGTTACCGTAGAAGCCGTCGGCTTCGTCGAAGTCATAGTAGACACTCGCCGAAGGGACGATCAGCAGCGTGGGCAGGCCAATGGTGGCGTAGACCTCGCGAGTAGAGGCGAAGGTGGTATTCGGAAAGGAATACTCGATCAAACCTGCTCCCAAGGCGACATTTTCCACCGTTTTGGTGTAAGCGAATGTCAGATCCAATTCCGATAAGTCCGGGGCATCTGCGGTGACAGCATCCGTGAGGTTGAGATTCCCCCATGTATTGATAGTGAACGAACCATTACCCAGGGTGAACGAGGGCTGTATAACAGCCTCGTCGTTCAAGACCTGACCACGCCAAATGTAGCCGTTCGCCAGAGTGGCTTCTGCTACTGCCGTTGGTGGAGTAGGGGCGGGTTCTTCCGCCAGGGCGAGGCCAGTCCCTCCCAGCACCATTGCAGTCAAAATTGATCTCAAACCGCTATTCAGTAATCTGCTAGTCATACCTTTTGATTTTGTCTTCATGTTTATCGCTTTCAATGTTTCTATTGTTTTCTATTGTTTTGTTGAGTAATCCAAAGCCCAAGCCTAATGGGCTTGAGCTTTGGAGGTGCTATTTATCCGATCGCCGCGCCTCCCGTTTCACCCGTCCGGATGCGGATGCAGTCGGACATCTCGAGGACGAAGATCTTGCCGTCGCCAACTTGCCCAGTGCGCGCACCGCCCGTGATGGCTTCAATGGTCGGTGCGACATACTCGTCATTCACGGCAATCTCGAGTTTCATCTTTTTAAGGAGTGTCCCAGCTTCCTTGTGGCTACGGTAGACTTGTGCGATGCCTCCCTGGCGGCCACGCCCCATAACGCTGGTCACTGTGACCAAGTGGACCTGTTTCTCGGTTAACCGCTCCAGAACTTCGTCCATGCGGTCGGGTTGAATCACTGCGATGATGTATTTCATGATCTATTTTCCTTATTATTCTTTGTTTATTCGTTTGGTATTGATGACCTTAGTCCAGCATGGTGTATCCGGTTTCGCGATGGTCTGTCAGATCCAGGCCGATTCTCTCGGATTGTTCCGATGCCCGCAGGCCTATCACCAGATCAACAAGCTTCAACAGTACGTAACTGACCACGCCGGAGTAGACCACGGTGATTGCCACTGCCTTGAGCTGGATGATGAACTGGGCGGGATTACCGTAGAATAGTCCGTTCGCGCCAGCACTGTTGATAGATGTGGTCGCCCACAGTCCCGTTGCCAGTGCTCCCCAGATTCCACCTACGCAATGGACGCCGAAAGCATCCAAGGCGTCATCATACCCCAGCTTCTCCTTCACAAAGGTTACGAACAGATAACAGATAACGCCCGCACCGAGACCGATTCCGATAGCACCGCCAACATTAACAAAGCCTGCGGCCGGGGTGATGGCAACCAGTCCGCCAACCGCACCGGAAATCACTCCCAGCACTGTCATACGCCGATTGAATGCCATATCCATGATTGCCCAGGCCAGACCTGCAAGTGCGGATGCCACATGAGTCACCACAAAGGCGTTGGCTGCCAAACCGTTCGCACCCAAGGCGCTTCCGGCGTTGAATCCGTACCAGCCGAACCACAGCAGGGCCGCGCCTATCACTGCAAACGGTAGGCTATGAGGCGGGGAGAGCTTGTGGGGATGACCCAGTCGGCGACCCAATACCAAGGCCGCTACTAGAGCCGCGACTCCAGCGTTGATGTGAACCACCGTACCGCCGGCGAAGTCCAGAGCGCCCATCTTGCGGATAAAGCCGCCGACTCCCCAGACCCAGTGACACACGGGATCATAGACGATTGTTGACCACAGCAACATGAATACCGCGAATGCGGCAAACTTCATGCGCTCGGCAAAAGCGCCAATGATCAAGGCCGGTGTGATGACCGCAAACATCATCTGAAAGATCATGAAGGCTTGATGTGGAATCGTGCCGGCATAGTCGGCATTTGGTTCCAGCCCCACGTTTTTCAAGAATGCCCAATCTAGACTTCCAATGAACCCCTTGATGTCAGGACCGAACGACAGGCTGTAGCCGAAAGCCACCCACTGCAGGGTCACGGCGCACATCAGGAAGAAACATTGCATGAGGACCGAGAGAACATTCTTTTTACGAACAAGACCGCCGTAGAACAAAGCCAGTCCCGGAATTGTCATCAACATTACCAACGCCGTGCTGACCAGCACCCATGCCGTATCACCCGAACTTACGGCTGAAACCACTACAGGAGTAGAGGCTTCTTCCGCCAGCGCTGGCAATGTTCCAGTCAATACCAATCCTATTCTCATCAGCCCTAACAACCATCCAGTCCTTTTCACTTTAGCTCCTCTCATATTTGTTTGTTTCAAAACTACTATTTGTTCCGCCGGTTGAACTCATTACCATGTTCCGTGCCAAGTGGATGAGTCGCAGCAGTGGTGGTCTTGTAAGAGGCTGATGGATAACGCTTTAAAAATAGAAATATAAAAACTCATGAATATTCATCTGGTTTGAAACGATACACAAATGTATCGATTGTCGCTTAAGTTACATGAAAGTATCACGCTGTTTTGGGTGTAAAGATGCTGGTGAAACTTCGTGCAAGTGTTTACGACTCAACAAAATTCACAATGCCAGAGGAATTACTCAACGGCGATCTCGTCGGCGGCGTTATGCAATGCAGGCATGGTGCCGCCGGTTCTGGCATCGTGCAGTGTCAGGCGAAGGCAGTGAAGCGGTTGATGTCCGGCGCCTTGAAGCGGAGGGGCCCCATATTTGCAAGACCAAAGCCGATGAAGAAGACTTCGACGATCAGTCCTCATCAGCGTGCGACAAGGAAGTGTCCAAATTCGTTGACGAAGACGGGGGTCCGAATAGGATGGCAAAGACAAAGATGCTGAAGATGAAAGTCAGCATCTTTAAGTCCTTATGTGGCTGAATACTTTATTTCGTCCGTTGGGCGATCGGCACAAATTCCCGTTTACGGGGCCCTGTGTAAATTTGACGAGGACGCCAGATTTTCCAGTTCTTGTTTTCGGATGTCTCCCGCCAGTGGGCAATCCAGCCGGGCAGGCGACCAATCGCGAACATGACCGTCATCATATTAGTGGGGATTCCCATGGCGCGATAAATGATGCCTGAATAGAAATCCACGTTGGGATACAACTTCCGTTCAATAAAGTACTCATCCTGAAGGACCGCTTCTTCCAGTCGCTTTGCGAGAGTAAGGAGGGGGTCATTTGTTTTCAGGCGTGGAAGTAGGGAGTCGGCAATTTTCTTTGTGATCCTGGCCCGCGGATCGTAGTTCTTGTAAACAGCGTGACCAAAGCCCATGAGTCGGAACTGATTATCTTTCTTCTTAGCGAGTTCCATATACTTCTGGAAATTGCCCCCGTCGTTCTGGATTGCGGTGAGCATTTCGATAACCGACTGGTTTGCTCCGCCATGCATGGGGCCCCAAAGCGCGGATATGCCCGCCGAGATAGCCGCATACAAATTGGATCCAGAACTGGCGACAATGCGCACTGCCGATGTTGAACAGTTCTGCTCGTGGTCAATGTGCAAGATCAGCAACTTGTTCAGAGTATCAACAATTTCCGGCTGGATGATGTATTCACAGACCGGTGAATTAAACATCATATTGAGGAAATTGGCGCAATAGGGCAGATCGTGGAGCGGGTAAACCCTGGGATCACCCAATGATTTCTTATAGGAAAAGGCGGCAATGGTGCGCACTTTGGAGATGAGTCGCGCGGCTGTAACGTCAAAATTGGGGTCGCCTTGCATGATGTGCGGATAAAAGCTGAACAGCGAAGAGACCATGGAAGACAGGATGGCCATGGGATGCGCGCCTGCTGGAAATCCGGTGAAGAAATGCTGCATATCCTCATGGATGAGGGAATGCTCATTCAGATAGGCGCTAAATTGCTTGAGTTCGTCGGCTGTGGGGAGCTTGCCGTGAATCAGCAGATAGGCGACTTCGACAAAGGAGCAGTTGTCGGCCAGATCTTCGATGTCGTAGCCGCGGTGGCGAAGAATGCCTTGCTCACCATCAACAAAGGTGATGTCGCTCAGGCAGGATCCTGTATTAGCAAAGCCGTTGTCGTACGTGATACATCCGGAATTCTTGCGCAATTGCCTGATATCAATAGCAACTTCACCTTCGGTCCCTTCGATGACCGGCAACTCGTATGTCTGTCCCCGGATCGTCAGTTTGGCTGTCTCAGTCGTGGTTGGATCTTTCATGGTCAATGACTTCTCTATCGTTTGTGTTTATGGTGTGCGTAAGAAAATTATCCTTTTGGCTTCCTGTCGCGCCCAGTGGTCTTCGCGGTCTATATCATCCAAGGTTGGATTGTCGATTACCTGATGCAGGTTCATGACGGCTTCGACCGTGTGCCAGATGCCTGAAAACGTGAGTTGTCCGGCTAGGAATTGTTCGACGGCGATTTCGTTGGCGGCGTTTAGCACTGCCGGCATGGTGCCGCCGGTGATGGCGGCGTGCCGTGCAAGGCGCAGGCAGGGGAATCGGTTGATATCCGGCGCCTTGAAGTGGAGGGGCCCCATGTTGGCGAGGTCAAGCGCCGGAAGCGATCCATCCACACGGTCGGGATAGGTCAGGGCATGTTGGATTGCAAATCGCATATCCGGCGGGCTCAACTGGGCAAGGACGCTCCCGTCCACAAATTCCACCATGGAGTGAACAATGCTCTCGGGATGAATGACGACATCGATGCGGTCATAGGGGATGCCGAACAGCCAGTGGGCTTCCATGATTTCGAGGCCCTTGTTCATCATGGTTGCGGAATCGACGGTGACTTTGCGTCCCATATTCCAACGTGGATGGTTCAATGCATCCGCGGCGGTAACCTTGTCGAAATTCACGTTGTGCTGATTGGCGAAGGGACCCCCGGAGGCTGTCAGGATGAGGCGCCGGATTTCCTTTGCGGGTTGGCCGTCGATGCATTGGAAGATGGCGCTATGTTCGCTGTCGACCGGCAGGATCCGAGCCTTGTTGCGGGCGGCGGTTTCCATGACGGTCTTGCCGGCGGCGACCAGGACTTCCTTGGTGGCTAGGGCGACATCCTTGCCGTTTTCCAAGGCGGAAAGAACGGAGCGGAGTCCTGCCATGCCGACGAGGGCGCAGAGAACGACATCGGCATCAGGGAGAGCCGCGAGGCGGGAGACTCCTTCGTCGCCGCCGAGGATGGAGATGCCATGAGGTTTTTGGGAGGAGGCTAACTCCGCCGTGGGTTTGTCCGCGATCGCGACCGTGCGGACCTTGAATTGTCGTGCCTGCTCCAATACGCGGTCGATGTTGGTGCGTGCGGCAAGGCCGACGATTTGCATGCGGTCGGGCAGGGTACTGGCCACGCGGAGCGCGTTTTCGCCGATGGAACCGGTGCTGCCGAGAACAACAACTTGTTTTTTCGCAGGTTTAGGCGACATGAGCAAACCACCTTAGATAGAAATAGAGGGCTGGCGCGGCGAAGAGGAGGCTGTCCAGCACGTCGAGAAGACCGCCCATTCCGGGGAAGATGCATCCGGAATCCTTCATGCCCGCAGAACGTTTAAGGAGAGATTCAAAGAGGTCACCGAGGACGCCAACAGCGGAAAGGAAGAATCCGAGGAACCAGACGTCGAAAGTATCGAGAACGATACAGCCAAAGGTGAAGGTTCCGGGTTCAGAGCCGGGCACATGGAATAGGCGCGCAAAAAGGACGCTTGTCAAAATGCCGGTGGCGAGCCCGCCAGCCAGTCCTTCCCATGTTTTTCCAGGGGAGATGCGTGGGATGAGCTTGTGGCGTCCGATCAGACTGCCGGTGAAATAGGCACCGACATCGGAGGATTTGACCACAACTACGAGATAGACGAGCAGCCATGCGGCTGTGGGCGACATGGTTGACATGGGGGAAACGGGAGTCCAGTGAAAGGCGAGCAAGAATAAAAACACCATCAGCAAGGGGACATACACCAGTCCAAGCACGGTGCCGGATATTGTTGCCAGTGGCTGGGTATTGTTCTTCTGAGGGAATTGACGAAGGTAAATGGTGAAGCCAATCAGGGTAAGCATCAGGAAGGGTAGTTCCTTCCAAACGTCGATCCGATGATGCTCGCCTAGGAAGAAGCTGACATTCAGCGCGAAGTAGGAGGAAGCCAGAAGAAGAATGCCTGCCACTGTTCCGAGAATCTTAAAGGTCGGGATATTGGCGGTTTTCAGCATATTGTAGAACTCAAGCATGCAGACAACCGCCATCAGAAAGAGAATGGAAGCCCCGATGATTGAAGGCAGTTTGAACAAAATGATGGCGGCACCGCTTAACAGGAGTATAGCGCTGAAGGTGCGTCGCAAAAGTGACATGATGTGATCCTTATCAGTTCGAATGGGTTTATGACACTAGGCCGTAGCGGCGATGACGACGTCCGTATTCCTCGATAGCCTTGATGAGCTGTTCCTCGCGGAAATCAGGCCACAGCACATCGGTGACATACAACTCGGTGTAAGACATTTGCCAGAGGAGGAAATTGCTGATGCGCATTTCGCCACTGGTTCGAATCATCAGGTCGGGATCAGGGATGTCCGGAGCGTAGAGATGGGCGGCCACGGTGCTTTCGTCGATTTTGTCGACCTCCAGCTCGCCGGTTTTGGCCTTGCGCGCGATTTCTCGAGCGGCGGCGGCTATTTCGGTGCGACCGCCGTAGCTCAGCGCGAGCACCAGATTGCCGTCCTTGTAATGCTCGGTGGCGTGCATGATATGGTTCAGTTCCCGCCGAACGGACTTTGGGAGATCAGAGGTGCGTCCGATGACCCTGAGCCGTACCTTGTTATTATGGAACTCGGGCTCTTCCTTGCGGAGAAATCGTTTAAGGATTTCCATCAAGGCATCCACCTCCTGCTTTGGGCGGGCCCAATTCTCAATGCTGAAGGCGTAGACGGTGAGGTAGCGAATGCCGAGTTTGCGGCAGGTTCGGACAGCGACGCGGACCGATTCGGCTCCCTGCTCGTGACCCTTGACCCTAGGTAGACCGCGCTGTTTGGCCCAACGTCCATTGCCATCCATGATGATGGCAACGTGCGTTGGCAGTTTGGCGGTAGGTTCAGCGGCTGGAGTTATTGGAGCTTTAGGTTCCATGATAATTAGACGGCGATACGGAAGGTGCTGGCTCGTTGAGGGCTGACGGACAGTACACCGAGTGGCACTCCAGTGATATCGCACAGGGCTTGGACATAAGCCTTGGCCTTGGGGGGTAACTGATCGTAGGAGGTTATGGTACTTGTGGGTGTCTTCCAACCGGGGAAGTCCTTGTAGACGGGCTTGCACTTAGCCAGGGTGGCGATGCAGGCTGGAACAGTGTCATAGCGGCGTCCCTCGCACTCATACGCCACACAGACACGGATGGTGTCGACATCATCGAGCACGTCCAGCTTGGTGATGGCCCAGTGGTCGATGCCGTTGACCATGGCGGAGTAACGGGCGACGACAGCGTCGAACCAGCCGCAGCGCCGGGGGCGGCCGGTGGTGGCGCCGAATTCGCGGCCAACCTTACGGAGGTGCTCGCCTGTGTCGTCCAAGAGTTCCGTGGGGAAGGGGCCTTCGCCAACCCGGGTGGTGTAGGCCTTGATGACGCCGAGGACTCGGTCGATGGCGCGAGGGGGAAGGCCGGTGCCGATGCAGGCACCGCCACTGGTTGGGTTGGATGAGGTCACAAAGGGGTAGGTGCCGAAGTCAATATCCAGCATTGTTCCCTGAGCGCCTTCGAAGAGGATTTGCTTGCCAGCCTTGTAGGCCGCGTTAAGGAGGGGAATGGTGTCTGAGATGTAAGGGCGCAGGAACTCGGAGGCTTCGCGGATTTCAGCGCAGAGTGTATCCGCGTCAACCGGGGTGGCGCCAAGACTGGCGATGATGATGTTCTTTTCGGCAAGGCGGCTTCTGAGGTTCGATTCGAATTGGGGATCAAGCAAGTCCCCCATGCGGAAGCCGGTGCGATTGGCCTTGTCGGCATAAGTTGGTCCGATGCCCCGCTGTGTGGTGCCGATTTTCGCGCCCTGACCGAGTGTGTTCTCGCGGCCGGCGTCAAGAGCCTTGTGATAGCCAAGGACAACATGGGCGCGGTCACTGACATGCAGGCGCCCCTTCGATGAGATGCCACGATCTTCGAGATTCTTGATCTCCTTGACGAGTGCGAGGGGGTCAACCACGAGTCCATTACCGATGATGCAAGTTTTGTCCGGATAAAGGATTCCGGATGGGATCAGATGCAAGACGTAACGTTCGGCACCTATCTCGATGGTATGTCCGGCGTTACTCCCGCCCTGATACCGTACAACGACATCGGCATCGCGGCTCAGGAAATCCACGATTTTCCCTTTTCCCTCATCACCCCACTGTGTCCCTATCAATAAAGTATTCGGCATGAACAATTCCTTTCAATCCGCTGTAAATTAAAGTGAAGTGAATAACAAAGATTGCTGTTCCCGGCAAGCTTACGAAGATGTGCAGGAGGATTTTTTTCTATTTACGAGGAAATAGACGCCTCGGAGAGCCGTTAATGTTGGAATAAATGATTATCTTGCGACTTTTATGAGATAATATAGATTGCATTGATAGTGTGGGACGATGTGGATAAGATTAATAAATTTTGGGTGACATTGTGCCGTGAAGATTTTCAAATGAAACATCAAGCATCTCGCTGGTTGGCGTGGATTACGCTATCTGGAATCATTGTGCTGGCGGTTTTGGGCTCATTCCATTTGATGTCGCGCCCGCTAGATTTGGCTGTTCAGGAGAGCCTGCCGGGAATGGATGGGCGGCCTACAGGTGTGGTTACATCGGTTGAATCCGTCAGAATTGGGGCCCTATTTAATAAAGGTAATGGTGTTCCCTCAAGTTTGCCGGGGTTGTGGCTGGGATTTCGAGGGGCGGATGGGTTGAATGTAGCAGTTCCAGCGGCGCCTTTGGCTGACACCTGGCCGACTGTCGGTCCGGTCCGTGTGTGGAGCGTCGAGTTGGGCGAGGGGCATGCAGGGCCAGCAGTATGGGCCGGGCGGGTCTATGTGTTGGATTACGACGAGACACGACATGCGGATGTATTGAGATGTCTTTCCCTCGATGATGGCCGTCAGATTTGGGAGCGCGGGTATCCTGTCCGCATCAAGCGTAATCATGGTTTTTCGAGGACGGTACCATCGGTGGGGTCTGGGGCGGTGGTCAGCATCGGGCCGAGGTGTCATTTGATGATTGTGGACGCAGTGACGGGGGATTTGCGATGGGGAGTGGATATGGTGAGGGCGTTCGGGACGGTAGAGCCGGACTGGTACACGGGGCAATGTCCATTGATTGATCAGGGCGTTGCGGTGTTCGCACCGTGCGGGACTAATGTTTTTATGATGGGAATGGATTGTAAAGATGGGCGGGAAGTTTGGAGCACGCCGATGCCGGGCAAGTGGAAGATGTCGCATTCCTCGGTGGTGCTGACGACGATTGGCGGCAAGCGGATGTATGTGTATGCGGCGATTAACGGGATGGCGGGAGTGTCGGCGGAGGCGGAGGATCGCGGCAGGTTGTTGTGGAAGACGGAGGAGTGGAGTCCATCGGTGATTGTGCCGTGTCCGGTGGTGCTGGAGAATGGCAGGATTTTTGTGACGGCTGGATATGGGAGCGGTGCGATGGTGTTTGATGTGAAGCGGGAAGGTGATCGGTTCGAGGTGGCGATGGTGAAGCGATATACGCCACGGGAGGGGTTCGCAAGCGAGCAACAGACTCCGGTGGCATTTGATGGCCGTCTGTTCGGCGTGCTGCCGAAGGATGCGGGGCCGGACCGGAATCAGTTTGCGTGTGCTGATGCAGAGGGAAAAATTTTGTGGACGAGCGGCAAGGATGCAAGGTTCGGCTTGGGGCCGGTGCTGGTGGCTGGCGACCGGTTTCTGGTGATGGCGGATGATGGTGTCTTGACGATGGTGCGGGCAAGCACGGCGGGATGGCAGATGATGACACAGGCGAAGGTCCTGGATGGGCATGACGCATGGGGCCCCATGGCGCTGGCGGGGACAAGGTTGTTGGTGCGGGATTCCAAGCGGATGGTGTGTTTGGAGTTGGGGGAGTAGAGAGAGAGGTTGTTAGACTGTTAGGCTGTAAGGGGGGGGTAGGGTTCGGGGTTCAGTGGGGAAAAGAATGAATGATGAAGTATGAATGAGCGAATGAAATGGGTGGTGATTTGGGTTTCGCTGCTGCTGATTGCGGTGGTGGTGGGGCTGTTGATTCGGGCGCGGAGTGCTACTGTTGCGCCAGCGAAGGTTGCAGTGGTAGCTGCTGAGCCTATGGTGTCGAATAGGGTTATTGGTGTGGAGTGTCCGGGGATGCTGTCGCCGGTGGTTGATCCCGGGGCGTTGGCTGTTGATATGGCAGGGCTGGTGTATGTGGGCGGATCGAACGAGGTGGCGGTGTTGAGCGCGGATGGAAAGATGCTTAGGCGATTCCCGGTGCTTGGCGAAGTGACAGGTTTGGCGGTTGATGAGGAAGGAAATGTGCTGGCAGGGTTGGTTGATCGTGTCGGGGTTTATGATAAGACCGGGCGAATGGAGGCGGAATGGCGGATTCCAGGGACGAATGCGATACTGACATCGTTGGCCGTGGATGAAGGTGTGGTGTATGTGGCGGATGCGGGGCAACATTGTGTCTGGCGGTTTGACCTGCAGGGGAAAGTGTTGGGGGTGATCCGGAGGGCAGGAGTAGAGTTTAATATTCCCAGTCCATACTTTGATGTGGCGATTGGGACGGGTGAAGGGGTGTGGGTGGTGGATCCGGGTAGGCATGAGGTGGTGAACTATTCGCCAGATGGAGCGGTAAGGATGTTGTGGGGAAGGGCCGGATCAGGGGATGCCGCTTTCTGCGGTTGTTGTAATCCCATTCATATTGTGTTGCTGGCGGATGGATCGTTTCTGACTGCGGAGAAGGGGATTACGCGCGTCAAAAAGATTAGTTCGAGCGGTGAGTTGGTTGGAATAGTGGCGGGTAAGGAGTCTTTTGTGGCCGGGGCAAGGATCACTGATTTGGCGGTTGATGGGAGTAGTCGTGTTCTTGTGTTGGATGCGGCAATGAAGACAATTCGCGTGTTTGAAGTGTCGAAGACAGGGAGGAACTGATGGAAGCCGAATCGAGACGGGAGTTTCTCAGGCGAGGAATGCGGTGGGGGGTGTTGGCCCTGCTGGGGGGAGTGGGTGTGTTGCTGGGACGTCCGCAGGTGCGCGGCAAGAAAGGTACGGTCTGGCAGATTGATCCTGCCAAGTGTACGCAGTGCGGACGGTGCGCGACATCGTGTGTGTTGGCCCCTTCGGCGGTCAAGTGCGTGCATGCTTATGATATTTGCGGGTTCTGCAACCTTTGCGGTGGGTATCATCAGTCGAACACCAAGGATACGAGTACGGGGGCAGAGAACCAGTTGTGTCCGACAGCGGCGATCAAGCGGCGGTTTGTTGAGGATCCCTATTACCAATATGACATTGAGGAAGCGTTGTGCGTTGGGTGCGCCAAATGCGTCAAGGGGTGTGGGGCGTTCGGGAACGGCTCGTTGCATCTGCAGGTTCGGCATGACCGGTGTGTGAATTGTAATGAGTGTTCGATTGCGCGGGATTGTCCGGCGAATGCGTTTGTGCGGGTGCCGGTAAATCAGCCGTATCGGATCAGGGGGAAGGGATGAGGAAAGGGGGGTAGGGTTCAGGGTTCGGGGTTCAGGAGGGGAAATGGTGCGTGTAAGAATGAAGGGTTAAGTATGACTTATGAAAGAATGAATGGGTGGGTGTTGGGGCTGGTGCTTCTTGCTGTCATGGCGGGCATGACGGCGTTTGGCGGGGAGCCGGCGGAGCGGTTTCCCCGGCCTGATTTTGAGAGTGGGTATACGCCGCCAGCGACACAACGTCCGTTGCCGCGGGCGGAGATCATGCAATGGGTGGATGTGGGGGCGTTGGCGGGTACACTGACGTTGACGGCTTGGTTGGTGCTGAAACGCCGTTCGCGCAAAGGAATTCTAGCGGTAACGGTGTTCAGCATAGCGTACTTTGGATTCTATCGGCAAGGATGCGTGTGCTCTGTCGGAGCGATTCAAAACGTGGTGTTGGGTCTGTCGGGAGGTGGATACAGTGTGCCGTGGCCGGTGATTCTTTTCTTTTTACTACCGTTGGTATTTGCGCTGTTCTTTGGGCGGGTTTTTTGCGCGGCGGTGTGTCCGCTGGGGGCTATACAGGATGTGATGGTGAGGAAACCGTTGAAGGTGTCCGGGGTGCTGGCGGGGTTGCTCGGGTTTTTGCCAGTGGTATTGTTGGGGCTCTCGGTCTTACTGACGGCGGTCGGGGCGGGATTCATGATCTGTAAGTATGATCCGTTTGTTGGGTTCTACCGGATGGGTGGGGCGGTTTCGATGCTGGTGAGCGGCGGAGTGTTGTTGGTGTTGGGGATGTTTGTGGCGCGACCCTATTGCCGATACCTGTGCCCGTACGGTGTTTTGCTTGGGTGGATGTCGAAGTTGGCGGGGCGTCATGCGCGGATTACACCGGACCAATGCATTGACTGTCGGTTATGTGAGAAGGCTTGTCCGTTTGAGAGCATCCGGCCATCGACGGTCGAGAAATTGCCGGAGAAGCCAGCGGTGATTCGGAAAAGGATGGTTTGGGCGATAGCGAGTCTTTTTTTGTTGGTTGGCGTGGGGATATTGTTCGGAATGGCAATGTATCAGCCGCTAGCGAGGGTCCATCCGTTGATCCGTTTGGCCGAGCGCGTGGCGTTGGAGGAACGGGGGGTGGTCAAGGGATACACTGTGGAGAGCGAGGCGTTTCGAGGGGCGGGGCAATCGTTGGAGGACTTGCGTGCTCAGGCAGTGGTATTGCAGGGGAGGTTCCGAAGTGGCGGGATGATGGTGGGAGCGTTTCTGGGGTTGGTGCTTGGGTTGCGGGCAATTGCCATGAGCCGGGTGGAATTGCGCAAGGAATACTCGATTGATCAGGGAACGTGTTTTAGTTGCGGACGATGCTTTGAGTATTGTCCGGTGGGGAGAAGGATGGGAGAGGAAGAGGGTTCAGGGTTCGGGGTTCCTGTGTGAGAGCGACTAAGAACAGTAACGAAGAGGGAAGCTTTTAATATCAGGAGTTTGAAGAGTTATGACGGCAGATTGGAAAATGGCATGGGGGCGAGCGGCACTGGTTGGAGCTGTGGGACTAGCGCTTCTATCGGTAGTGCTTGGGTCCATGCTGGTTGTCAATTATGTGCAATTGAAGCGTGTGGATCCGTTGAATCTTCCGGAGCTGGTTCAGAAGCGGACGGAGTATGCGGGAAAACAAGGTGATGAGGCCCTTCAACAGGAAATCAGGGCGTTGGATTTGATGGCGCGCAGGGCATTCTTTACGACACAGCATCAATTGGAGGTTGGGGCTGGGGCGTTGGCGGGTTGTGTTGTGGGTGGTGTGTTATTGCTGTTGCTGGCCGGGTTGATGTCCGTGCCTGAGCCGAATGTGAAAGGGCTTCCGAAGGAGCGTGGCGGCTGGGAGCGGAGGGGGGATGTGCGTGCGGGAGTGTGGCTGGCGGGAGGAGTGTTGATGGCGGTGGCGCTGGCAGGATGGATCGCGACACCACCACTGATGGAAGTGCCAAAGCCGGAGGTTGCAAGTCAACAGAATGCGGTCAAGGAACCTGTCGTGACGGGGAATGCTGCGGTTGAAATTCCATTCGTTAGCAAAGACGAGTGGTATTCCAACTGGCCAGGGTTCCGGGGGCCTGATGGGAATGGAGTTGCGAGAGTGAAGGTGGCTCCGACGAAGTGGGATGTGCCGAAGGGTGAAGGGGTGAAGTGGAAAGTGACGTTGCCGTTGCATGGGTATAGCTCGCCGATTGCGTGGGGCAAGCGTGTGTTCCTGACTGGTGCCGATCCGCAGAAGCGGGTGATCTATGCGTTGGATGCAGATACCGGGGTGGTGGTGTGGGAGGCGGAGGTCGGAAGTATTCCGGGGGCCCCAGTTGTTGTTCCAGAAGTTACTGATGATACGGGTTTGGCGGCGGCGACGCCGGTTACGGATGGGCGTCGAGTTTACGCGATTTTCGGGACGGGTGAGTTGCTGTGTGTGGATATGGAAGGGAAAACGATTTGGAAACGTTTCCTTGGGACGCCGGAGAATCATTATGGGCATTCATCATCTCTGGTGATTGATGAGAAGCGATTATATGTGCAGATGGATGATGCGGCAAAGCCACGGGTGATAGCGTTGGATAAGGCAACGGGAGCGACGGTGTGGGAGAAGCCACGACGTGCGATTTCGTGGGCGACGCCTATGCTGGTGAATAGGGCAGGATTCAGAAGTCAGGAGTCAGAAGTCAGAACGGATTCGGGGACGGGGAAGAAGACAGGGAGAGAGGAACTGGTGTTGTGTGACAGCGTGGGGGTGGAATCGTATGACCCGGTTAGCGGCGAATCGTTGTGGTGGCTGGAATGTTTGGGTGGCGAATTGGCGCCGTCGCCGGGGTATGGGGATGGGATAATGGTGGTGGCGGGTGATAACGCGAAGGCGTGTGGTTTCAGGTTGAGAGCGGGCAAGCCGACTTTGGCTTGGGAATGGAAAGACGGTTTGCCGGATACTGCGAGTCCTCTGGTTTTTAGTAACAGGGTGTTGTTGGCGACATCTGGTGGGGCGCTGGTTTTACTGTCGGCGGACGAGGGGAAATTAATTTGGCAGCAGGAGTTGTCGAAGAACTGTTATGCATCGCCGGTTTTGGCGGCAGGCAATATTTATGCGTTGGATTTGGGCGGGGTGATGCATGTGATTGAGGCGAGGGATGAGTTCAAGGAAGTGGCAAGTTGTCCATTTGGTGAGATGGCGGGGGCGACCCCGGCGTTTGTGGAGGGGCGTATTTATCTTCGGGGCGGGAAGGTGTTGGCGTGTGTGGGGGAGTAGTCAGTTCTTTTTATGAGTGATGAGGTTGATATACGGGAGATTGATGAGATCGTGGGTTCGATTGGACGGACCGACGGGGATTTGATTCCGATTTTGCAGGCGATTCAGGAGAAATATCACTATCTCCCTGAAGTTGCCTTGCGTCGTATTCCTGAGATAACCAATATCAAGGCGGCGTCTATCGTAGGGGTGGCCACGTTCTATGATTATTTCCGACTGAAACCCGCAGGTAAATGTGATGTGTGCGTTTGCCACGGGACGGCGTGTCATGTGAAGGGTTCCGAACGGATTCATGAGGCGGTGGAACGTCATCTGGGGTTGACCCAGGGGCAGGATACGGATGCGGTGCGGGAATATACAGTTAAGCGCGTGGCATGCGTGGGATGTTGCACTTTGGCGCCGGTGGTGGTGATAGGCGATGCAACGTATGGGTATCTGACACCGCAAGGGGTTGGTGAGATGTTTGATGACTACGAGGCGGCATCGCAAATCGACGGGGGATTGCCGGAGCCAGCAGTGGGGATTTCGGGAGACGTTCCCGAGATACGGGTGGGGACTGGGTCGTGTTGTGCGGCGAAGGGGAGCCTCAAGGTTAAGGACGCGATTATCAGGGCGTTGGATCGGTATGGGGTTAAGGCGAAGGTGCGACCGGTGGGCTGTGTGGGGATGTGTCATCAGACGCCGCTCGTCGAGGTGGTCTGGCCTGTTGATGGGATGGCGGCCGAGATGGTCCCGTCGCCTTTGGCGGATGGAGGGAAGAGCGGGGCGCGGGTGGCATTGTATCGGCAGGTTTCGGCTGAGGATGCGGATCGCATTGTCCGCGAAACATTCAAGGTGGGGCGGCCCTTATTAAGGATGCGGTCTGTTTTCGAGCGGGCCCTGGATGCATTGTCGATGCCATCATTGCCGGGAGCAGTCCGGCGATTTGAATTGGATTACCGTGATGGGCAGGTGTGTGAGTATCTGGGGCGACAGGTGCATCTTGCGACGGAGCATTGCGGGTTGCTTGATCCGTTGGATGTCGATGAATATATCCGGCATGACGGATTTAAGGCGTTGATGGATGTGCTGTGCGTGCACGGGGCGGAAGCGACGATCACGATGATGAAGCGGTCGGGGTTGAGGGGACGCGGGGGAGCGGGGTACCCCACGGGGGAGAAGTGGGCAGTGACGCGCGGGGCCCCAAGTGATGTGAAGTATGTGATTTGCAATGGTGACGAGGGGGACCCCGGTGCGTTCATGGACCGGATGATCCTGGAGTCGTACCCATATCGCGTGCTGGAAGGATTGGTGATTGCGGCCTTCTGTGTGGGAGCGACGGAGGGTGTGCTTTATATCCGGTCGGAATATCCATTGGCGGTGAGGCGGATGCGCGAGGCGATCAAGCGGATGGAGGCGGCGGGGTGGCTGGGAGCAAATATTGCCGGGAGCGGGTGGTCGCTGACGTTGAAGGTCATGGAGGGGGCGGGCGCGTTTGTGTGCGGGGAGGAGACGGCGTTGATAGAGTCGCTGGAAGGTCGGCGTGGGATGCCGAGGTTGAGGCCTCCGTATCCGGCGGTAAAGGGGTTGTGGGGGCGGCCAACGAATGTGAATAATGTGGAAACACTGGCGGCAGTTCCTTGGATTGTGAGGCATGGGGCGGAGGCGCACGCGGCGATGGGGACGGCGCATAGCAAGGGTACAAAGGTCTTTGCGCTGACAGGGAAGGTGCGTCGGGGCGGGCTGATTGAGGTGCCGATGGGAATCACAATTCGCGAGATTGTGGAGGGGATCGGGGGTGGTGTGGATGAGGGGCGGACGTTCAAGGCGGTGCAGATTGGCGGTCCCTCCGGGGGATGCATTCCGGCATCGTTGGCGGATATACCGGTGGATTACGAGGAGGTGGCTCGCGCGGGGGCGATCATGGGGTCGGGTGGACTGGTGGTGTTGGATGACAAGGACTGCATGGTGGATATTGCCCGGTTCTTTCTGAAGTTCACCCAGGCGCAGTCCTGCGGGCAGTGCACGTTTTGCCGGGTAGGGACCCGTGCGATGCTCGATATCCTGACGCGGCTTTGCGAAGGGAAGGGCCATCGGAGTGACTTGGATGAGTTAGAGGCGCTGGCGCATCAGGTGGCAGCGGGTAGTTTATGCGCGTTGGGGCAGACGGCTCCGAATCCGGTGCTGACGACCTTGAAATATTTCCGGTCTGAATTTGAGGCGCATCTTGAAGGGCGGTGTCCGGCGCGGAAGTGTGCGACATTGATTCGATATGAGATTTCTGATCGTTGCATTGGTTGCACGCGTTGCGCGCAGGTGTGTCCGGTGGAGGCAATAGAGGCCATGCCGTATCAGCAACATCAGATTGATGATGCGAAGTGTACGCGTTGTGATCTTTGCCGTGCGGGATGTCCGGCGTCAGCCATCCGTATAGAAACGGGGGGAAGAAGAGTCGTGGCGAGTAGTGTCCCTGCAATGAAAACACAAGGCGGAAAGCGGGACTTGTTGTGATGATGATGCTTCATATTGACGGTAAAGAGGCTTGCGTTCCGCATGGCGCGACGTTACTTGATGCCGCGCGGGCTGTGGGTATTGTCATTCCGACGCTATGCCACCGCGACGGTTGTCGGCCGGGGACTTCCTGTATGGTTTGCGTGGTGCGTGTCGTAGGCTTGCGTCGATTAGTGCCAGCTTGCGCGTATCCGGCGCGGGACGGAATGGTGGTGCATAGTGATACGGACGAAGTGAAACTTGCTCGGCGCACGGCGGTTGAATTGCTGTTAGGTGAGCATGTCGGGGATTGCGAGGGGCCCTGTAGGCGGGCGTGTCCCGCCAACATGAATATAGCACTTATGCTCAGGCAGATTGCGGCAGGCCAGCATCATGAGGCGATGGTGACGGTGCGGCGCGATATTGCTTTGCCGGCGGTGTTGGGATGGGTATGCCCGGCGCCCTGCGAGAAGAATTGCCGGCGGCGTGGTGTTGATGAGCCGGTGGCGATTTGCCTGTCCAAGCGGTTTGCGGGCGAGTCGCGACATGTGGGTCATTTGGAGTGGGGACATCCGGTGGCACCATCGACGGGCAAACAAGTGGCGATTGTGGGTGGCGGGCCAGCTGGGTTGGCGTGCGCTGTGTATCTCAGGTTACTCGGACATGAATGTATTGTCATTGAGGCGGGGCCGGCGATGGGAGGAATGCTCAGGAATGGAATTCGTGAGTTCCGGTTGCCGCGAAGCGTTCTGGATGCAGATATTGATGCGATTCGGCGCACCGGGGTGGAGTTTAGATGCAATGTCAGGGTTGGCGCGGATGTGTCATTGGCGGCATTGAGGGAGCAATTTGACGCCGTGGTTTTGGCGACAGGAACCAGTGCGGATGGAAAAGTGGAGGACTGGGGTGTCGAACGGACCGAACGGGGTATACGGGTGAAGGCGGGGACGTTCCAGACCGAGGAGGTTGGGCTATTCGCCGTTGGTGGGGCAGTTGCTCCGTTGCGGATGGCTGTCCGTGCTTGCGCTGATGGCAAGGCGGCGGCGTGGAGTTGTCATTTGTACTTAAGCGGATTGCCGGTTGAAGAGAAGACGGAGCGGTTTGATTCCATGATTGGCAAGATGATGGAGCCGGAGTTGAGAGAGTTTATGAAGAGTGTTGATTCCGGGCGGCGGGTTGAGTTGCCCGCGGGGAGTTTGGGGTTCAGTGAGGTTGAGGCGGTGAGGGAGGCCAGACGTTGCATGCATTGCGATTGCCGAAAGACAGATGAGTGTTCACTGCGGCGAATGGCGGATCGGTTTGGGGCGCAGGGTAAACGGTTCCGTCCCGAAGCGCGTGATGCCCTGACTCTTACGCAGGAGCATGGTGAGGTTGTGTTTGAGACCGGTAAATGCATTCGATGCGGGTTATGTGTCCGGCTGACAGAGAAGGAGGGGGATACCCATGCGCTGACGTTCGCGGGACGTGGATCGGGGACCAGAGTTATTCCACCGTTGGGTGTGGAATTCCAGGGGATGTTGGAGAACTCGGCGGCGGTTGTGGTTGAGGCTTGTCCGACAGGGGCGTTGGCATGGAAAAGAGTGGAACGAGAGGATGGGAATGGGTAGTCTGCGCGGCTTTTATGCGGCGGAGAAGGTAACCAATGGCAGGAGTTGATGATGGCAGACGAGGTTTCGTCACACGGACGGCGGCGCGCGGCAGGCATTGTGAGCCTTGCCGTGATTGGCTCGCGGGTGTTGGGCCTGATCCGTGAGCAGGCCTTTGCCGCCATGTTTGGCGCCGGGAATCATTTGGACGCTTTTCTGGCGGCGTTTCAGATTCCCAACTTGCTGCGCGACTTGTTTGCCGAAGGCGCTTTATCGACGGCGTTTACGACGACTTTCACCAAGACACTCGAAAAGGAAGGCGAACCGCCAGCGTGGCGGCTTGCCAATCTATTGTTCACCGCCATGATCGTGCTGATGGGTAGTTTGTGTGTTATCGGCATTTTGCTGAGTCCGGCGCTGGTGCAGGTTACTAATTTCGGATTTCACTCCGTGGAGGGCAAGTTCGAGTTAACGGTTGAATTGACCCGGATACTTTTCCCGTTCATTTTGATGGTCTCGTTGGCGGCGATCGTGATGGGCATCCTGAATGCCCGGTTCGTTTTTGGTCTGCCGGCATCGGCCTCGACGGTGTTCAACATCGTGTCCATTATTGCCGGGGTGGGGTTGGCGTTTGTGTTTGATCCGCAGTCAGATTGGCGGCACCCCGATTTTTCAGAACGGGCGTTATACGGGGTTAGTCTTGGGGTGTTGCTAGGTGGGTTGGCGCAATTATGCATGCAGTTGCCCGCGTTGTGGAGGTTGGGCTTCCGGTTTAAGTGGACGATGGAATTCAACGATCCGCGGTTGAGGCAGGTCTGGGCGCTGGCATGGCCGAGTATGATAGCGGGCGCGGCGGTGCAGGTGAACGTGCTGGTTAACGGGATGTTCGCGTCGGAGATTGATGGCGCGCGGTCATGGTTGAATTGTGCCTTCCGATTGATGCAGTTTCCAATCGGGGTGTTTGGAGTGGCGATTGCCACGGTGACCTTGCCATCGGTGGCGAGGCAACATGCGCGGTCCGATCTGGCGGCAATGGGGCGGACGGTTGAGGAATCGCTGAGGTTGGCGTTTTTCCTGACGATTCCGGCAACGATTGGGTTGGCGGTGTTGGCGCCGGACATTATCGGGCTGATCTACCAGCATGGAAAGTTTTCGGTTGCGGATACACATCAGACGGCAGGCGCGTTGAGGGCTTTCTCCATAGGTCTGGCAGGCTACGCCGCGATCAAGGTGCTGGCTCCTTGTTTTTATGTATTGGATAAGCCACGGACCCCGCTGAAAGTCAGCCTGCTGGGTATTGGAGTCAACGTGGTGCTGAACATGGTGTTGGTCAAGGTGTTTGACATGGGACATATCGGCTTGGCGACCACGACTGGTTTGCTGGCGCTGGTCAACTTCGGCCAGTTGGCGTTCTTCCTAAGCAAGGAAGTGGCGTTTGGCGGACTGAAGTCATGGATCAGGTTCATGGTGGCAATTGTTCTGGCGGCGGCAGTTTGTGGTGCTGTGGCGGGGTGGGTTATGGCCGCGATACCGGTGCGTCAGGGGGGGGTGTTGTGGATGAGCGTACGACTGGCGGCGGCGATCGGGGCTGGCGGAGTCGTTTATGTGGTGGCCGCTTATCTTTTGAAAGTCTCAGAACTTGGACATTTGATTAAGGTTGTCTTGGCCAAGCGGGGATAAGGCTTCGACAGCAGACTCCAGCGTGAATTAAAGTATAGACGCTTTGACGTTAGCGAATAATTCGCATATTGCTGGCAGGATAATAGGGATGGATGGGTAGATCGTGACCCCTCGTTGGGTGATAGGTAGGGGTATATA
>CAZDUS010000012.1:0-54760 GCA_964508705.1 uncultured Verrucomicrobiota bacterium | reverse complement strand
GTGGCGGAGATCGGGACGAACCCGATGGGGTATGCGCAGGTGGCGCTGGTGCTGGTGATCTCGGTGGTTGGGTTCTGGATTAGCAAGCAGGTGTTGGCTCGGCAACGATCGGTGGCAACGCTGGGGCGGCTTAGTCAGGGGCGGCGTGAGGTGCCATTGTCGCGCTGGGGCACGGTGCTGGCCACGGCGGGAATAGGATTGGTGTTGTTCGCGGCGGTGTTGCCGCATCTGAGTGTGATATTGCTGGCGATCAGCCGGCGCTGGTTCCTGACAGTGTTGCCTCAGGGATTGACGCTGGAGTTCTTCGCGCGGGCGTTGAACGATGACCTTACGCGCGGTGCGCTGGTCAACAGCCTGACGCTTTCGGTTTGCGCGACGGTATTGGACATGGTGATCGGGTTCGGGATCGCGTGGCTGTGTGTTCGGAAGCGCGTTTTTGGAAGCGACTGGCTGGATGCGCTCTCCATGTTACCGCTGGCGGTGCCGGGGCTGGTGATCGCGTTTGGTTACATTGGATGTTTCTCCGGGGCGTTCCCGAACACGTTGCTTGATCCGCGTTACTATCCCATGATCCTGCTGTCGGTCAGTTACGCGATGAGGAGATTGCCGTATATGGTCAGGGCGGCGCACGCGGGATTGGAGCAGGTGAGTTCCGCGTATGAGGAGGCGGCGGCCAATCTGGGGGCGACCCCGATGCGCGTGGTGTGGCGGGTGACATTGCCATTGATCATGGCGAATCTGCTGGCTGGCGGAATCTTGTGTTTTTCGTTCTCGATGCTGGAGGTGTCGGATAGTTTGATTCTGGCGCAGTCGGAATCGTACTTCCCGATTACGAAGGCGATTTATGTATTGCTGGACGGATTGGAGGGCGGACTGAATGTGGCGTCGGCATTGGGGGTGTGGGCGATGGCGTTGTTGGGGGCTGGGATTTTGCTGGCGACGAGTTTGATGGGGAAGAAGATCGGTCAGATGTTCCGGGCGGGGTAGGAGGGGGGGGAGGGGAGGGTTCAGGGTTCGGGGTTTAGGAGGGGAAAGGCAACGCGCCCCGCCTATGAGGGAGAGGGTGGAATGGGCAATTTGACTGTGTGGCATTGACTTTCTGGGCGGTAAAGTCCATGAGAAGGGAGTGGGGGATAATAAGATCCTCCCTTTTCAAGAAAGATCACCATGAAAGAGTTCACCGCACTTGGGTTAACACCACCCCTCCTGCGCGCCATCAATGAGTTGGGCTTTGAGATTCCCACTCCTGTCCAGGAGAAGGTCATTCCAGTGTTCCTGAATAGCGACAGGGATATGGTCGCACTGGCCCAGACGGGAACCGGAAAGACGGCGGCGTATGGTTTACCGTTGTTGCAGATGACCGATGCGACCCGGGCGGTGACGCAGTCACTGATTCTTTGTCCCACGCGTGAGTTGTGCATGCAGATCACCCGCGACCTGAATGCCTACATGAAGCATCTGAAGGGGATTCGCGCCTTGGCAGTGTACGGAGGCTCCTCCATTGGCGACCAAATCCGGGAATTGCGACATGGAGCGCATATCATTGTGGCGACCCCAGGGCGCCTGCATGACATGTTGCGCCGCAAGAAGGCGGACTTGTCCAAAGTTAAATGGGTTGTTCTGGATGAGGCGGACGAGATGATGAATATGGGCTTCCAGGAGGAGATGGAGGCGATTCTTGGCGAGGTGCCCGAGTCTGCGAGGACCTTGTTGTTCTCTGCCACGATGCCGCGGCAGGTGGAGGTGATGGCCAGGAAATACATGGAGAATCCGGAGGAGATCCAGTTAGGGAAGCGCAATTCGGGTTCAGAGACCATCCGGCATGTCTGCTACAAGGTGCATGCCAAGGATCGCTATGCGGCGCTGAAGCGGATCATTGATTCCAAGCCGGATATCTATGCGATTGTCTTCTGCCGGACGCGCGCGGAGACGCAGGAAGTGGCGTCCCACTTGAACAGGGATGGATACAACGCCAATGCGCTTCATGGGGATATGACGCAGGATCAGCGTAGTCAGGTGATGGGGCAGTTCCGTGCCAAGACCCTGCAGATATTGGTGGCCACCGATGTGGCGGCGCGCGGACTGGACGTCAATGAGTTGACGCATGTCATCAATTACAACCTGCCGGATGAGGCGGAACTTTACACGCACCGGAGCGGGCGTACCGGACGGGCGGGCAAGGAAGGGACGTCGGTGGTGCTGATTCACTACCGCGAGGAAAACAAGTTGAGGATCATTGAGCGGATACTCAAGAAGCCATTTCTGCACAAGCGGCTGCCTTCGGGGGAGGATGTTTGCGGGGCGAGGCTGACGGCGCTTCTGGAAGAGGTGAAGCGGATTGATCCCGGTGATGGCCGGCTTGAACCGTTTATGCCGGTGATCCAAAAGCAGTTGGAGGCGATGTCCAAGGATGATTTGATCCAGCGGTTTATCCTGAAGGATTTTGACAAGCTGTTGGCATACTACAAGGATGCGGCCGATTTGAACGCGATGGCTTCGAATGGCAATCAGGTGACAGGGGATCGACGGGGGCGAGACAGGTTTGAACGGGGTGACCGACGCGAGCCGAGGGAAGAGCGCGGGCGAGGCGATTATGGTCGTGAGCCGCGTGGCGGGGGCGAGCCGGAGATGGGCGCGGTCCAGATGCGGATCAATTTGGGGCGGCGGAACTCGTTGACGCCACCGGACCTGATTTCCCTGATCAATCGGGCGACTCCGGGGCCGATGTTGCGTGTGGGGCGTATCCAGATTACCGAGCAAGTCAGTTTCTTCCAGATGCAGCGGCATGATGCCATGCGTATTTTGCCCGCGCTGAACCGGCTGACGGTTGCCGGGCGCGAAGTGCGTGTGGTGACGGAAGATGATTCTAGACCGGCGCCACGCGGTGAGCGTCCCGAGCGTTCTGATCGACCTGATCGCCGTGAGCGGCGCCGGTAACGATGAGGAGCGTGAAGGTGACCGAGGGGGGGCCCCTTCTCATCACGAGGGCGGGGTTCGCAGGGTGCGGTAGAGGCAGAATCCCAGAAGGCCCAAAATCAAACCCCAGCTCACCAGCATGAATATCCAGCCTCCGATTGTCATAGTGCGGGCTCCTTTGGGGTTGTGTTGATGGTGTCTGAGGGCGTTGTCTTTTTACGCCAGGAGATCCAAACCATTAACGAAATCAGCGAGAAGAGAAACACCAGGACTACCCTTGTCATCAGGATGGGCAATCTGTTTTCCGGACTCACGTTTTGAAGTTTTAGCAGGGGGATGCCGTCCTGAATCAAATAGACGGCCAGAATGACGAGCAAGAAGACGGGGGTGACATAGCGGATGATCCAGCGGTAGATGCGCGGGATGGTGATGTCCGAGCCGGCATGCAGTTCAGTCCAGGCCTTATCCATGCCGAAGACCCAGCCGAAGAGGATGGTTTCGACGGCGCCGAAGAGGACCAGACAGAACGTGCCGCCCCAGAAATCAAGCTCGTCCACCACGCCGGAGCCGAGTCCGAATATGGCGAGTTGGCACAGGAGGAAAGTGACGACGCCGAAGATAGTGATGGACTCCTTCCGGGACAGGGTGAATTCATCCTCGAGGAAGGCGACGGCGGGTTGCGCGAGCGAAATGGAGGAAGTGATGCCGGCAAGGAAGAGAAGGGCGAACCAGAGGAATCCGAGGAGGTTGCCGAAGCCGGATTGCTGTAAGACGAGGGGCATGGTTTTGAAGCCGAGGTCAAATATACTTGAGCTGGCTTGCAGGGTGGCGGCGGCTCCGAAGAAGGCGAAGGCGGCGGGGATGACTATACTACCGCCAAGAATGACTTCGGCTGCTTCGTTGGCGGAGGTGGCGGTCAACCCGGAGAGGGCCACATCGTCCCGTTTGGAAAGGTAGCTGGCGTAGGTCAGGATGACGCCGATGCCGACGCTCAAAGTGAAAAAGATTTGTCCAGCGGCGGCCAGCCAGACTTTGCCGTTGAGGGCTGTGCCGAGAAGCGACAGACGTTCGATGGAAAAGCCCGGGGTGGTGGTGAATTGGAGCCAGGCTTCAGCGTTCCAGAGTTTTGACCAATCGGGATTCCACAGGAAGCCCAGGCCGGCGACGACATTATTTTCCGGATGGGCGGGATCGGGGGTGCCGATGGTGAAGACCCGGACCATGAGGATGATGGCCATGATGAACAGGGCTGGCAGGGCGATTTTACAGACGCGCTCGATGCCGCCCTTGATGCCGCGGGCAAGGATCCAGAGGTTTAAGGCGAATGTGATGACAAAGAAGAAGTAAGCGGTGCCGATGCCGTTGAAATGCTTGTTGCTGGTCAGGCCCCGGAATGCGTTAAGGAAATCGCTCATGGATTGGTAGTCGGTGCAGGCGTTGTACTGACCGGTGATGGCGAAGAAACAATAGGCCAGCAACCACGACTCGATGTAGGTGTAGTAGGTGAAAATGACGATCGGGCCGAAGATGCCGATCACGCCGAAGTACTTGATGAAGCGGTTTTTGTTCCAGAGCGTGTGGAACATTCCCGGAGCGGTGCTATGGCCAAAGCCGCCGCCGAAGCGGCCAATGGTCCATTCGATCCACATGAGTGGAAGGCCGAGAAGCAGGAGGGAAATGAAATAGGGGATCAGGAAGGCGCCGCCTCCGTTGTTGACGGCCTGGCCGGGGAAACGCAGGAAATTGCCAAGTCCGACCGCGCTGCCTGCCACGGCAAGAATGATGCCCATTTTCCCGCTCCACTGCTGTTTGGCCATAGCGGGAACGTATAATATATTCACTCGGTTGAGAACAGTGGAATTACCGGGCGATTACTCGGGCGTCGGCATCCTGCAAAGCTGGACAAGAGCGACGCCCCTACGAGGCGGAGATATTAGTGATGCCAAAACTCAGAGATGAGCCCAGAAGAACAGGATAGCGCAGGGGAGGCCTAATTGTTATTTTCTGGCCGACTTCGTCTCGCAAGCATCGAAAGGATCGCGATGCGCTGTGAGAAAATCATCAAATGTCAATTATCAAGAGTGTCCCCTTTTAGGATAGATAATGCTGGAAGGTGTTATATATGAATAGGTTCCATAAAATTGCAGTGATTGTTGCTGCGTTGATATTTGTTGCAAACGGGCAATTGATAGCTTCGAATTTCACTTCTGAAGTGGTTGTAAATCTAGATAACACTCCATTACATGTAAAACATTTCGAGGTTTACCCAAGCAATACGATTATCAATAGTTCTCAGAGTAAAGCCGAAGAGCAGTCGCCCGAGAAAGAAATGCGAATGTGGTATTGGCCAAGATCAATCGAGGAACTTTGTGATCTCTATCCAGTCGGTTCCAAGCCTTACGTGAAGGATCAAGAGGATTTCTTAGCAGGAAAAACGAAAAGGAATCCGAATGAGGACTATATCGTTCTGGTTGACAAAGTGCGGTTTCATTTCGATTCATGTGAATACGAGTTTGTCAAATTCCTCCGATTCAAGGGTGGGCGCCTTGCTGGGTCAGGAGTGGGATGCTTCACAATCGGCGAGGCAAGGCGATATACAATGACCACGTCCATGCCTGCTCTTTTTATGAAATTTAATAGTTTTTTTTGGGAAACAGAAGCACGAGGGTTTGCATATTTGCTCTATGGCGACGAATCATTGTTGAATCTGCAGGCCAATGGCAAAAAGAATATTACCGATAGACTATTTGAGATCAGAAAGTCGTGTTTAACCGAGTCCGGCGAATTTTCTCCAGTGAAGTTCTTTGAGCGTGCGAAAAGCATCAGGAGATACGGTGATCCCATAGAGCAGACTGCATTGGAGCATTTAATGGTTCAGCCCGTTATTATGCCGGAAAAAGGGATCGTCTTGACGGGGGCTCAAAAAGATAGAATTCGATCAGACTTGCGAGAACTGAACGAAAAGCAAACAGATAAGGTGATTATTTCCATAGAGCAAGGAGTGGTCGATAACGCGAGAAATGAATTAGAACAACGTAAGGGTATCTGGTCAGAAGATGTGAATAAACTGATTGGAAAATGGATAGGAGAAGAGTCCGTTAAAAGACCGCCACAGAAGAATATCGTCATGACGGGCGTGCAAAAAGATAGAATTCGATCGGATTTGCGAGAAATGAGCGAAAAGAACATGAATTCTGTAATTTCGCTCATAGAGAAAGGAGCGATGATAAATGCTTTAATTGAAGTAAGGGAGTGTAATGGTGTCTCGTCAGATGAGGCGCAAGAACTAATCGAAAAGTGGATAGGGAGACAGTGCTTTGCAAGACCGCCGCAGAGCAAGCAAGGTGACAAATAGAGATAAAGGTTAAAAGGGCTTGGATTGACCCCGTTGCTATTATCATATATGATAATAGCATGAATGAGATATTGAGCGTCTCGAATCAGCTCAAGCGGCGGCGGCAGAAGGCTGGATTATCACTTTCAGAACTTGCCGCCAGGGTGGGCACATCGGCGGCGACCCTGTCCAAATATGAGAATGGGTGGACGAGGTTTGAAACCAATACCCTACGGAAGTTGGCTACCGCCCTGGGATGTGAACTGCACATCAAACTGGTTGCACGCCCCACAAATGCACCAACAGGCGTCTCCAAGGCACAGGCTGTCAAGCAATTGACCCGGTTGTTCTGGGATCACCATCTGGTCCCCCGTGATTTTGACCAACACCCTGTCTGGGTGACGGAACGCGTGCTGGAGTACGGAGCCTTGCAGGACGTCAGCACATTGAGGGCTGTTCTTGGGAATGATCTATTTCTGACAACGGTGGCCCTCGCCACCCGGGTTTCGCCACGAACAGCCACATTTTGGCAACATCTGTTAAAGCAGGAGGGGATCCCGTGCACGAAAAAGTCTTACCCAAACATAGCCTGGCGCTCTTAACCCAATTGGGGGCTGATCCATCCGAACTGCTCAAGGGCTGGACGCTTGCGGGTGGAACCGGACTTGCCTTTCGTCTGGGCCATCGAGTCTCGGAGGATCTGGATTTCTTCAAAACGGATGCCGGAGATGTTCGCGCCCTTCACGATGTGCTAGCCGTCCATGGGCCCTACGAGACGTTGCAGGAAGACATTCATTCCCTGACGGTCATAACTCATGGCACGAAATTGTCATTCTTCAAGGTTCGAGATCCCTTTCTCTTCCCCACTACCGCGCATCGTTTCTTTGCGGTGGCGGATATCCGCGATATCGCACTCATGAAACTGGCGGCAATCTCGGGACGGGGAAGCCGGAAGGACTTCATCGACCTTTATCTGATATTGCAGGATCGCCCGACGCTCAGGGAGTATTTTGAATGGCTTACCAGAAAATATGGCGCAGACCGGATCAACCTCTATCATATCGCAAAAAGCCTGACGTATTTTAGTGATGCTGAAGCTGAACCTATGCCAAGGATGCTGGTGCCGTTCAAATGGAATACCTGCAAAAGCTTTTTCATTCGCGAGGCTCACGCGGTTGTGCTGTCGTAGGCATGATTGACAGAACCTTCTGAAAAGTGTGACATATCATTTTCATTCAACAGGAGAAGAACAATGCCTTTAGTCGATAAACCGTTGCGTGAATTGATGGTGTATCAGGGGGTGAATCCCAGGCCGGCAGATTTTGATGCCTATTGGGATGCCTCATTGCTTGAGCTGGATGCCGTTGATCCGGCGGTGGAACTGAAACGGAACGACAAGCTCTCCTCACGGCAGACGGAGTGTTTTGACTTGTGGTTTACCGGTGTGGGTGGGGCGCGGATTCACGCGAAATACTTGAGGCCGGCGCGCCGCAAGGGTAAATGCCCGGCGGTGTTGCACTTTCACGGATACACGATGCATTCGGGAGACTGGGCGGATAAATTGCCGTATGTGTCAGAGGGGTTCTGTTTGGCCGCGCTGGATTGCCGCGGGCAGGGTGGAATGAGTGAGGACAACCTGCAGATTCGAGGCAACACACATCATGGTCATATCATCCGCGGGTTGGATGATCCTGATCCGCGCCGTCTATTGTTCCGTCACATCTATCTTGATACTGCGCAGTTGGCGAGGATTGTGATGGGGTTTGACGAGGTGGACTCAACCAGGGTGGGGGCGTTTGGCGGGTCGCAGGGGGGCGCCTTGACGCTGGCTTGCGTATCGCTGGAGCCGCGCATTAAGTTGGCGGCGCCGATGTATCCGTTCCTGTGCGACTACAAGCGGGTGTGGGATATGGACCTATGCAAGGATGCGTATGCAGAGTTGAAGACGTTCTTTAGGTTTTTTGATCCCACCCATGCGCGGGAGACGGAAATCTTTACGCGACTGGGATATATCGATCTTCAATTTCTGGCGCCGCGAATCAAGGCCAAGACGCTGATGGGGGTTGGATTGATGGATACCATTTGTCCACCGTCGACCCAGTTTGCGGCGTATAACAAGATTACGGCCGAGAAGGATCTGGCGATCTATCCGGACTTTGGGCATGAGGGGCTTCCGGGGCATGCGGATCGGACGTTCCGGTTCATGATGGAATTGGCGGGGTGAGGGCGGCGATAGGGTTCAGGGTTCAGTAAATGAGGAGACGGGGGATACCATAGACCTTGGACCTTAGACAGGGATAGAGGTTGATGGGGGCGGGGTGAAGGGGTACGGTGTGTACGTTTTTTAGGAGATAGCCATGCAGAGAGATAAGTTTTATGTGACGACGCCGATCTATTATGTGAATGACCGTCCCCATATCGGGCATGCCTATACCACCATCCTTGCGGATGTTCTGGCCCGGTATCATCGGTTGATTGGGGTCCCGACGCGGTTTTTGACCGGTACGGATGAGCATGGCCAGAAGGTTCAGCAGGCGGCGGAAAAGGGCGGCGTGACGCCACAGGAGCATGCCGACCGGACGGTTGTGCGTTTCCAGGAGCTTTGGAAGAAACTTGAAATCACCCACGATGACTTCATTCGCACGACTGAGCCGCGGCATAAGGTTGTGGTGCAAAAGTTGTTTCAGGCGTTGTACGAGAAGGGTGAGATTTACCGCGCGGAATATGATGGCTGGTATTGCGTGCCCTGCGAGCGGTTTTTCATGGAGAAGGATTTAGTCGAGGGGTGCTGTCCGGATTGCAAGCGGCCGGTGGATCGTATCCGGGAGTCGAATTATTTCCTGCGGATGAGCAAGTATCAGGATTGGCTGATCCAGTATATCCAGGACAATCCCAAGTTCATCCAGCCCGAGTACCGGCGTAATGAGACGCTGGGATTTTTACGCAAGAAACTGAACGACCTCTGTGTGTCGCGGCCCAAGAGCCGGTTGAGCTGGGGAATCGAATTGCCGTTCGACAAGGACTTTGTGGCGTATGTGTGGTGTGACGCCCTGACCAATTACATCAGCGCGGTGGGGTATCTGGCGGATGATGCCATGTTCAAGCAGTGGTGGCCGGCGTCGTATCATTTGATTGGCAAGGACATCCTGACGACACACACGGTGTATTGGCCCATTATGCTCAAGGCGATGGGGGTTGAGATGCCCGAGTCGGTTTTTGCCCACGGCTGGTGGCTGGTGGGTGACAGCAAGATGAGCAAGTCGGTTGGCAACGTCATTAACCCGATGGAGTTCGCGGATAAGTTCGGTGTGGATCCGTTCCGGTACTTCCTGATGGCCGAGATGGTGCTGGGGCAGGATGCCAGTTTTACCGAAGAGGCTTTTGTCCGGCGGTACAACGCCGATCTGGCCAATGACCTGGGCAACCTGCTCAGTCGTCTGCTTAAGATGATTGGCACATACACGGAAGGGCTTTTGCCTGCCGCAGGAGCGATGGGTGATGATGAGGCGCAGTTGAAAACGATGGCGTGTGAGGCGGCGGGGACGATGGAGAGCGCCATTGACAATATGCGGCTGGACCTTGGGTTGGCGGCGGTGGCGAATGTGGTGCGGGAGGCGAACCGGTATCTGGAGCGCAAGCAACCGTGGACGCAGGCCAAGCAGGCGGACAAGGGGCCCCTGAATACAACATTGTACTGTGGCGCGGAAACCCTGCGTATTGTCAGCGGACTGCTTTATCCGGTGATGCCCGGCAAGATGACAGAGTTGCGGCAGGCGCTTGGGCTGGGCAATGAGGCGCCGGAAATCCGGACGCTCAAGCAATGGGGCGTTTTGAAAGCGGGAGTCCGGGTGGGAGAGGTGCAGTCATTATTCCCGCGCATTATGCCGGTGGAGAAAGCGGGGGAACCCACCCCTATTCCCTCCAAGGAGGTTAGCAAAACCGCATCGGCGCCAGTGGGTGTGGCACTGGCGGAGTACGCTGACTTCCAGAAGATCCAGTTCCGGACAGCGCGGATAGTTGAGGCGGAGCGCGTTGAGGGGGCGGATAAGTTGCTTAAACTGCAGATTGATGTCGGAGGGGAGCGGCGTCAGATTGTGGCAGGGATTGCCCAGTTTTATGATCCGGCTGCATTGCCCGGTAAGACGGTTGTTGTTGTGGCGAATTTAAAGCCAGCCAAGATTCGAGGGGTTGAGTCCAATGGGATGCTGTTGGCGGCCAGTGTTGGCAAGGAGTTGAAGCTGGTGACGGTGGATGGTGAGATTCCGAGTGGTGCGGTGGTGAAGTAGGGTCGAGGAAGGGTTCAGGGTTCGGGGTTCAGGAGGAGAGCCTCAGACCATAGACAATAGACTTACTTGACGTAAGTGGAGTGATTCATCATCATTCCGGTCCAATTTTTGCGGGCGATTAGCTCAATGGTTAGAGCGCCAGCTTTACACGCTGGATGTTGGGGGTTCGAGTCCCTCATCGCCCACCAATCCAAATCAGGTTGATGTGTTATTGATGTCCGCATTCTTAGTTGTTAATAACCAAGAACTTATGCCGAAAGGGTAAAATGATCAGTCCATTCAGCGAGGGTTTAAGTCTCCATTTTCGGAGGCTTGTGAGTTGCGGTCTTGCATTCCTCTTTGCAGGACTGTCCGCTACTTTGGCCGGGGCCCCGGCGGCCAGTGGGGCGGGCATTCCGTCGGTGCCGGTGGGCCACCCCAGGGTCTATGTTCGTGCGTCTGACCTGCCCGGAATTCGCGCCAAGTTGGAGATGCCGGAGTTCGCGAAATCCTGGGAGAAGGTGCAACAGGGGGCGGATGACCGTCTTCGCGGAAACTCCGGTGCGATGTGCCGGGCCTTTCTCTATCTTGTGAATGGGGACCGTGATCAGGGGCGGCGAGCGATTGAAATGGCCCTGAGCGATCTGCGACAATGTCGTGACAAGAAGAATGGGGCCCGGGTTATCGATAGCCCGTTTCACGAGGCCGCCTGCGTCTATGACTGGTGTTACGAGTTGCTGACCCCTGGTGAGAAGAAGGCCTTTGTCGCCGAGTTCGAGCGTATTGCAGCCCTGCATACTCCCTCGTATCCTGCGGTGACAAATGAGTGTCTGGCGGTGGTTGGTCATGATTCCGAAGGATGGTTACTGACCGGCCAGCTTCCCGTCGGCGTGGCAATTTATGATGAAGCCCCGACGATGTACGATGCGGCCGCACGGTTGTTCGTCGACAAGTACATTCCGCCGCGCAACTACCACTACGCCAGTCATAGTCACCATCAGGGATCCCATTATGGCACCAGGCTGGTTTATGATCTTGCGGCCGCCTGGCTGTTCCGCCGGATGGGGGCGGGCGATGTCTTTTCACGCGATCAGCAATATGTTCCTTACCCTTGGATTTATTGCCTGAGGCCGGATGGCCAACAAATCCAGCGCGGGGAAAACAGCTACACGGGGCGATCGGGGCGAAAGCGGATAAATATGAATCTGGCCGCCACCTATTACGAAGACCCGATTCTTGAAGGCATGGCACAGTGCGGGTATTTCGATGCTCAATGCTCACCGATGGAGGAAGTGTTTGATCTCCTGTTCCGTCCGGCCGGACTGGCGACGCGCCCCATGTCGGAATTACCAACGGTAAAATTCTTTCCCGAACCGATGGGCGAAATGGCGGCGCGGACAGGTTGGACGATGGGGCCCGACAGTCGAGACGTCATTGTGTACATGCGTGCGGGAGGAACGTTTTTCGGGAATCATCAGAAACGCGATATGGGCACCTTCCAGATCTATTACCGGGGCCCCCTGGCGATTTCCAGTGGTTACTACGGCCCCTATGGCGACGCCCACTGGCGATATAGCCACGAGACCCTGGCGAGCAACGGGTTGCTGATTTTTGATCCGAACGAGAGACTCAGCAAGAAGCAGATCAATTCGGGTGGCCAGATTATTCCCAACGATGGTGAAGATCATCCCATTGATTTGGAGACGATCCGGAATGGAGGGTATGAGCAGGGGGACGTTACCGCCCATGCATTCGGTCCGGACTCCATGCGACCGGAATATGCGTTCATCGCCGGAGACATTACCAGAGCCTACGGTGCCAAGGCAGGCCTTGTCGCCCGGTCTATGGCTACACTTTTTACCGGTGACGCGCGTTATCCGGCGATATTGGTTCTTTTCGATCGCATGGTTGCCGCCCAACCGGAATTCAGGAAGACCTGGCTGATGCACACAGTGCAGGAGCCTGCTATCGAGGGTAATGGGGCGACGGTATCTTGTGACAATTCCACGACGGGTGGGATCCACCGGGGTGGGGGCAAATTGGACCTGCGTTCGTTTCTTCCAGAAGACGCCGAGATCCGCAAAATCGGCGGGCCGGGCAGGGAGTTCTGGGTAGACTCCCCGGGAACAAACTACGCGATCCAGAAAAACGAGAAGAGTTTGCCAACTGAACTGGCCGCCTGGCGTGTGGAGATTTCGCCGAAACAGGCGCGGCGTGATGATGAATTCCTGACAGCCCTGACGGTGATGGATGTTGAAACCGAGGCCACTCCACCTGTCCGGCGCCTTGAGGGTTCCAATGTGGTTGGCGTTGCCATTCTGGACCGAGCCGTATTGTTCAATCGCGGCAGCGAGCCAGCCAGGGGGCTTTCCTTTATCTGGCAGGGGGGCGACGATAGCCGTATCCTAGTTTGCGGTTTGGCAGGCGGCGGCTGGCGCGTGACATGTGATGGCCGTGCCCAACATGAACTTCAACTCGTACCTACTTCGGCTGGCAGCCTCTATTTGCGGGGTGGGGCGGGGCGCTATGTATTGGAATGTGTGGAGCCCGGCGCAAAACCGCTTGCGCGAGTGCCTTAATACTGTACCCGGGGTTGCTTTCGCGGAGAAGGTCTTCTTCCGTTGGAGAGAAGGGGCATCCGGGCTGATGCTAACCCGGTTTCTTCGGGTCGAGCCCCCCGCTGTTTGCCGTGGTTAAGACTCAAATCTGTCGGGAAGAACAGGAAGAGAAAAGCGGCGCTGATTCCCCCCTTGAGTTTAGGGTGACAAGTGGCTACACAGTGATGTGACGCAGTTGCTATTTATGGTTATAGAGACAGGAAGTTGCGCCATAATAAGACGTTATGCTTGGGAGGTATGATGAAGCCAGCACTATTGGCAGTCGGGCTTCTCATGGCGCTGACGGGTTGCATGCTCCCGGAATCCGGATGCACAGGTGCAGTGTGTGCTCAATATGCAAATGCTCTGGGAGGCGTGTAGATCATACCACCTCTCGGAGAACATCTCCTCGTCAAGGTTAACGCCCCGCGGACAGAAGAGATTGCAAGACAAGTGATTGACGAAGCAAAGAATAAAGCTGGTGAACACGGATGTAAGCGTGTTCTCTTTGGCCTGACTAAGTGGTCAAAGCCAGTTTCCGAAATAACCCGTTTCCACTCGGGCGAATATCTGGCTAAAGTTCTCTGCCATCCTTTCAAAGTTGCTGCTTTTGCAAGTCCGGAAGGCATAAACAAATATGCCGAAAACACAGCCGTAAACCGAGCCGCCTGGTTACAGATCTTTCCGGATGAAGCATCAGCGATCAATTGGTTGATGGAAGGATCCGACGAAGCGCCGCAAGGTACGGGGAGCACGGTGTCGACTTCCGATGGACGCATCTGCGATTAGGTGCTCTCATTCCCCGAGCCGTGTTGGGAGACAGCTCCCTTGGAGAGGTCGCCCTACCTGAAGACTGGAGGTAAAGTGCTTGTCTTGCCGGGGTGTTTTGGTATCGTCCGGCCAGTTCTTTGGCAACCAGAAGTCGTGAAGCAAGGACGGAAGTCCGTGAAAATCGGATGCGGTCGCGCCGCTGTAACCGGATACGAAGCCCAAGGGCCACTCCCAATGAGAAGCGGGGGGAAGGCAGGGTGGTAGGTATGAAGCCGGAAGCCAGAAGACGTTTTGTTTCATGTTCATTGTACGCGCGGGGTTGAACCCGGCGCGTTACTCTTTCGCGACGGAAGAGAAGGTGAGACGTATTCCATTTCAGCATCAGACCTTCGATTTCCCCAGCGGTGATCGAAGGTTTTTTGTTTTTGGAATCGTCGAAAGAGCGTTGGTCTTGCGGGAACACGACGGAAGGAAGCGGGGAAAGGGGAAGGAGTCAGTAGTCAGAGGACAGAAGTCAGAATTCGGACAAACTTCTGAATGATGAATACGAACTCCGCCGTTGTAACAACAGTAAGACAAGAGAAAGGTGATGGAGAATGAAGCAGCGACAAAATGTGGTGGTAATTGCGGTGGCATTGGCGGGCGGGCTGGCTTTTGGGCAGACGAATGTCGATTTGACGGGAGTGAAGCCCATCGTGGTGACGGCAACGAAGGTGGCGGTGCCGGCGAGCAGTGTTGGCAGTTCCATGACGGTGATTGATGGCGCGCAGTTGCAGGAGCGGCAGTGTGTGTCGCTGGTTGATGCCTTGCGTGGTGTGCCGGGAGTGGATTTAATACAGAGCGGAGGGCGCGCAGGGATAGCCTCGGCTTCCATCCGGGGGTCGCAGACGGAGCAGATTCTTGTGCTGGTGGATGGAGTGGAATTGAATGACCCCGTCAAGCCGGGGCGCGGTGTGGATCTTTCGGATATTTCCGTTGCTAATGTTGACCGGATTGAGGTTTTGCGCGGGCCGCAGAGCACGCTTTATGGGGCAGATGCGATTGGCGGGGTTATCAATATTATCACCAAGAAGGGGCAAGGGCCGGTTGGCGGCGACGTGAAGGTGGAGGCCGGATCGTTTAACACCTGGAACGAGCGCATGGAAGTCCGCGGCGGGAATGAGAGTGGTCATTTTGCCGTAGGCGCGGCGCGTGAGGATTCCGATGGGATATCCAGCGCGAGCGAGAAGAACGGCAACACCGAAAAGGATGGTTATGGCCGCACCGAGTTGTCCGGTCGGTTTGGATGGACGCCAGTCGATGAGTACGGGGTGGATGCGGTGGTGCGCTGGACGAAGGCGGATAGCGACTATGATGGATTTGAGAACGGGATGCCGGTGGATTCTGATGATCGCGCCGAGCAAGACCGGTTGATGGTGAACGCTAACGGGCGGTTGAGTTTGGCGGACGGTCTCTGGCGGCAGCGGCTGGGTGGCGCGCTGGTGGATCATAACCGCAATGATTACAGCAGCATGGGGAGTTCGGCGTTTGACAGCCAGTTGGCGAAGGTGGATTGGCAGAATGATTTGTACCTAGGTGAGCATCAGGTGGTAACGGCAGGGTTGGAGGTTGAGGAGGAGGAAGCGGAATCGGTTTATGAGGCGATGGGGTATATTGACCGGTTTGACAACCATTCGGCTCAAAACAAGGCGGCGTATGTGCAGGATCATGTGACGGCAGGCGCGGTGGCGGCGGTGGCCGGAATGCGCGTGGATGATCACGAGGCGTTCGGGTCGGAGACCACATGGCGGGTGGCTCCGGTGTATACGGTGGTCGGGACGGGGACCCGGATCAAGGCGTCGTATGGGACAGGGTTCAAGGCGCCGTCACTGTTTCAGTTGTATTCCATATATGGAAGCCCTGACCTGAATCCGGAGACCAGTGTGGGTTGGGATGCCGGGGTGGAGCAGGATTTGATGGGAGGGTTGTATACGGTTGGGGCCACGTTCTTTCATAACCAGTTTGAAGACATGATTGATTATGATTTCGCAATGTCGCAATACAACAACATCGGCGAGGCGGCTGCGCAGGGTATTGAAGCGTTTGTGGCGGCGCGTCCGGTGACGAATCTGACGATGAGGGCCTCATACACCTTCACCGACACGGAGAACAAGGAGACGGGGGCGGAGTTGTATCGTCGGCCCCGCAACAAGGCGGCGTTGGATGCCACCTATGCGTTCACCACCAAGGCGCGAGGGACGGCGAGCCTGACGTATGTGGGCGAGAGCTCGGATATTGATTACACGGTCTACCAGACGACGACTCTCGATAGCTATATTCTGGCCAACGTGAATGCGGAATATGATCTGCGGAAGAACGTGACGTTGTTTGGAAGAGTTGAAAATCTCTTCGATGAAGAGTATGAGCAGGTGTTCGGTTACGGGACCCCTGGTCGTGCCGGTTACGGCGGCGTGAAGATGACGTTCTAAGCGAAAGCCGGAACGAACGGTTTTGCAGGGGCGGGTAAGGGAGTTGTCGTCCCGAGATGCGGGAACGGCGGGGCCCCTGCAAAATTTTCAGGCGATTGGAGCGCCATTGTCCGGTGAGTATGATCAAGCTGAGAAAACATCTTGCGATTGAGTTCCTGCTGGCGTTGTTGTTGCACGGCTTGGTTATGGTCTTGGTGTATGTGCTGATTGGCTTGAGCCAGAAGGAGCCGCCAGCGGATTCGAAGGTGGGGCTCAAAGCGTTGGAAATATTGCCAATGGCTTCCTCTGATTCGGCTTCTCCATCGGCTTCTGTGGCTAGCGTGGTTCCGATGGAGGCGCGCGAGGTGCCGATCAGCGAGGCTCTTCCCGAATTACCAAGCATTCCAGCCGTTGAGCCGCAGGGGATACCTGTGTATTCCGAGGTGCAAAGTACGGCTCTTGTTTCGGCAGGATGGGTGGATCTGATATCGGAATCAAAACCATCCGGCACAGCCGGCGGAGCGAGCCGGATGGGAAGCGGGTCGGGGGGGTATGCACTTCCGGAGCTCAATGGGTTTTCGAGGCCGAAATATCCGTTTGCGGCGCGGCAACGGGGCGAGGAGGGGCGTGTGAAGTTGCGTGTGCTGGTTAACGCGGAAGGGAAGGCGCAGGAAACACGAGTGGCGCAGAGTAGCGGATATGGTGATTTGGACCGGACGGCGGTTGAGGCGGTGAGCAAGGCCACATTTCGACCCGCGCAACGCGGCGGTAAACCGGTGGAAGCGGAATGCGAGCTTGTGTTCGAGTTCCGGCTCGAGGATTAGCGAGTTGACGTTTGTCATTTCCTCTCGCTTTGCTTAATCAAGAGGCTTGGTTTCCGGCGGCTTAGTGGTTGTCACGGACGTTGCATGCGGCGAAGGCAGGGATACCTGCCACAATACAAGACCGGGGCTATTGCCTGGCTTGTCAAAGTGCACGACTTCGTGGATGGTGAAATTTTCGCGGACGGCGTTGATGACCGCCTTGTCGACAGGATAGGCAAGAGCGCCATTGAACAGGAGGTAAACCGGGGAGCCGTTTGAAATAATTTCCCGCATTGTGTTTGCAATGTATTCCGGTTTCCAATGATAAACCAGAACCCGCTTGACGTTGGTGGCCAGTCCATCGCTATAGAGATTCAATCCCTGGAACGGATGATCCCATAATGAGGAACGGACAACCCGAATGGGGCCCTTGTGCTGGCTGGCGCATTGGTTGATGGCGGCCACTGCATTTGTCAGTCCGTAACCGGAGGTCCAGCCGGATAAGTATAGGCTGCGAATGATTGGCAGGTCTGGTTTCTTGTCCGGGTGAAGGACGATTTGTGATGAGTCATACGAAGTTGCCACGGCGACTGATATAACCATGGCGATGGCAAGTCGGCGAAGCAGTGGATTGCCGAAGGAGAGGCTCGATGAGACCAATTCGCCTCCCAACAGGCAAATGGGGACCAAGGTAGGCAAGAGGTAGCGAGGGTACCAGTGGTTGAAAAGCAAGACATAGGGGCTCGCGATGATGACAAAAACAACAAGTAGAGCTGTGATATGACGCTTGTTTGGGTAGGTCTTTACGCCCAAGGCCAGCAGGCTTCCCGTCAGGAGGGTGATGGCCAGGGAAGGTGAAAGCATGGTCTTGAAAAGGTTTAGGAATTCGATGCCATTTTTAGTGATCTGGGCCATTGTGGCATCCAAGTTGCTGAAGTTGAGCAACTTCCCTTTTTCGCCTGCCGGGGTTCCTTTGAAATAGAAGAACACCAAGGCGGGAGTTGCCATGGCGTACGCCATCATCAACTGCCGGAAGTGTGATAGGCGTTTTCCTCGAGGCGACAGGATGAGGGTGACCACGACGGGGATTGGCAAAAGAAAGAATCCGCTATATTTAAACATCGGGAGCGCCATAAGACCGAAGGCTAGTATGATGCGATTGCCCTGGGATGGGGCATGGAGTAAGCGATAGGTGACAAGCAGAACCAACGCTAGGAGAGTTGTCTGGGTTTGATCAACCAAGGCAAGGCGGTCATAGAAAACGGAGTAGGGTAGAAGAATAAACATAACCGCTCCAGTCAGGCCGGCGGTTGAAGAACGACGCTGAGGATTGGCACCCGGATGGATCATGAGCAGGATGACGGTCATCAATCCGAGAGCTACTGAAAACAGGCGGGCGCAGAACAGGGTGTCGTCCAGCAAGCGGAAGACGATGGCGTAGGATTGAATGGATAGCCATTTCCCCAGGCTCAGGCCGACATTCCAGTTGCCGTACATGGCCCGCTTTGCGAAGTCCACATGGAGGGCTTCATCCAGGAACACAGGTGATTGCATGAGGAATGGAAGCCGTGTCGCAAGATAGATGGCGCCGATCAGAAGCGGCGGACCGTACATAGCGGTCGCATTACGCCGTATAAAGGGGAAGGTTGGTGCTGTCATGAATAATCCATTCTTAAGAAACGTTTAGTAATCTATTTAATTAGCATGTACTAGAACGTTATTAAGAGACGACGGCTCAAACGTAAAGCACTAATGCAGAGAGTTTCGCGAGATGACTACTCTCAACAAAGTGTTGACGCAGCGGGTGGGATGGCTTATGCGGCAATGCGTACCAGTAAGAAGCGGCGATACAGAGTGCTTGCGCAACAGGCCGAAACGGAGATGCTCAGGGCAATGAATTCGTTAGGGGTCATTATGCTGGATGCAAGCGGCAATCGATGCAGGCTGATGTTTTCTGGACAAAATACGACGCTGGTGAATTCAAGTAACCGGGAGCGGATCAAGCTGGCATGTCATGGATGTGTTTTCTTTGCATTACTGATTTCGCAAGGATAACAATGCATAGGACGAGCAGGCAGTAATTTGAGAACGGGAAATACAACAGATCAGTTCCAAAAGCCACGGTTGACATGCCCGCAAAGTAGAGAAGCCATGCGCGAGGTTGATTGCTTTTGCCGAGAAGAATGCGAAAGATCAGAAATGCCACCAGTAAATAGAGCGTGATCATTGGAATAACGCCGTATTCGAAAATAAGGTTTAGATAAGTGTTGTGCATATGATCGAAATATAGGCGTGTAGTGCGATGGGCACGGTGAAAACGAGCCCAGGTTCCCGCGCCGGCGCCACGCCAAAAACCATCTTCCCACGATTTCCTAAGCCCCATACACCACATGTTGGCACGGGCGGAATCGAAATGACTCAAAAACTCTTCTAGTCGGCTAACGGTAGACGTTGGCTTAGGTGTGGAGACAACTGATGTCCCGGTGGCTATCTGTTGGGGTCGAGCCGGTTTGACATTGGGTGTTTTTTTAACCCAAACCGAATCCTTGCTTCCTATCCGCTGCTGAATATTCACGCGCAAAAGGGATTTCTGATCAAGTATTCCCATGCGCAAACTCCAAAGCGCTGTAATTATTAATGCGCCTGTGGCTAAAGAGAAAATTATGCGTCGCTGGTGATGGCATGAAAGGACCCGTGTTTGGAGGCGGCGTCTCCCTGCGCGTGAGGCCAAAGACAAGGAGAGGAGGACAATTGAAGCGAAACTTATGATTATGATCGCGAGAGTGAGAGACCGCTGGTTCAGGAAGAAGGCTGGAATAATTAAAAGTGGAAGCAATCCCAAGTGCGCCCATGAGTAACGGTAGCGCAACGGAATGAGGAACCATGGCAAAGCGGCAGCGATGATAAAAGGTAAGTAGCAGGGGTTATACCCAGCTCCCGGAAATAGAAATCCCTCAAGAAACGGATAATTGGTGGTTCCTAAAAATCGGTGTGGGGCCTGCCAAGGCAGAATGGCGGCCGCATAAGACGATCCGATAGCTAGTAGACATGCTCCCAGCAGAGACTTCCAGATGCGCGCGGTTATGAAATATCCAGGAACAATTATTAAAGATGCCGCTAAAGAGACTGCCAGCGCTCTGTCAAAAGATTGGCGGAAAGGGAAAATCGCCCATGAAGCAGCAGGACGCATCCACTGGCGTAAGATCTCCTTGAATTCAAAATTGCTAACCCCCAGGAGAAGGGCCCCTGAATCTCTTGGCCAAGAGATGGCCAAGGCGAATGTGCCCCAGAGGATTATCCACAAGAGATTGCGAGGACTCGCTTCTGAAGCTATACGCAGGACCAATATGATAGTCCAGGCTGGTGTCGCCCAAGCCCATGCGTTTTGGGGTGCGCATAGGAAAAGAGGGCCGGTCAAGATTAGCAGGGGCAAGCAGGAACTCCGCTGCATAAGACAAAGAGCGGCGGCGACCCATCCGAAAGCCAACCACTCCAGAGCGGGCATATTGGAAGATAGTATTGATTGGCCAGTAATCGCTATCACGAACCATCCTGCGATGAAAAGACGGTCAGCGATTACTGTGCGAGAGAGTGATGCAATGGTCATGATTTTGGCAGGACAGAGGCGGAAGATAAGGGTGTGTATTCCGGAACCATACTGCATAGATATTCACGGATGGCGTCGGCATTGTATTCATCGGAGGCACGATGCAGGTCCGGAAGGTGCTTCAGGAGGGACACAGCGGCTGCTGTACTGCTTGGAGTGGGTTTGATGACGCGGATTTTTTCGTGATGGGTTCTCACGATGCCTTCGCCTTCAGTGATCAATTCCTCATAGAGTTTCTCGCCCGGTCGTATTCCTGTGAAGACAATAGGGATATCGATATCCGGTTCCTTGCCTGACAGCCGAATCAAATCGCGGGCCATGTCAACAATCTTGATGGGGGTCCCCATATCCAGAATGAAAAGCTCGCCGCCTGATCCCATTGATCCTGCTTGCAGGATGAGTTGTGCCGCCTCCGGGATGGACATGAAATAACGTGTTACTTCAGGATGGGTGACTGTGACTGGACCTCCGCGCTCTATCTGGCGTTGGAAGAGGGGGATTACCGAACCTGCTGAGCCAAGAACATTGCCGAACCGAACCGCCATGAAATGGGTAGGACCGCCGTTCAATGACTGCAGGATGATTTCGATTGTTCGCTTGCTGGCACCCATGACATTCGTGGGGCGAACGGCCTTGTCGGTTGAGACTAGAACAAAACGAACAACGCCGTGTCGAATGGCCGCTTTCATGAGAAGCTCACTGGCCTCGATATTATTCAGAACAGCATTCCAGGGGTTCTGCTCTAATAAGGGTACATGTTTATAGGCGGCGGCGTGAAAAACGACTTCTGGCTGATATTGATGGAATACACGGTCCAGCAGTCCGGCCTGCTGAATCTGTCCAAGAATTGGGACGTAATCATGAAACTTCCATTCATGATGGAGTTCCATCTGGATCTGATAAAGACTGGGCTCGCTTGATTCCCACAAAATGAGTTGGCTGGGTTGAAACTTGATGATTTGACGGCATAACTCTGATCCAATGGAACCGCCACAGCCGGTCACTAGAATGCGGCGTCCTTGCAGGCAGGCGGCAATCTCGGCATTATCCAGGTTCACGGGTGGCCTTCCAAGTAAGTCTTCATAATCCACATGGCGAAGCGCACGGACTGAGACCCTCCCATCGATGATAGATCCGAGGCTAGGTAGTGTCTTAAATGTCACATCACAGGCTTCGCAGAGTTCGACGATGCGGCGCATTTGGGTGCCCGTTGCCGATGGAATTGCGATCAGTATCTCTTGTATTGACTGCGATTTGACCACTTCCGGCAGGGTCTCGATTGGGCCAAAGACAGGCAGTCCGTGGATTGTCTGGTGTTGCTTCCCTGAGGCATCGTCGAGAAAACAGACAACTTGATAGCGAAAATTCCGGCTACCGGAAATTTCGCGCAAGATCTTCTCGCCGGCATCACCGGCTCCAACGATCATGACGCGACGGCCTTTGCCATCGCATTTCCGGGGCCGCCAGAGCTTGGATATTGAAGTGTCACGTGAACGATAGACAAAGCCCATGCGGATCATGACGCGAAAGCCGCTTGTAAAAAGGAATGTCAAAAGGCAGTCGATGATGATGATTCCCCGAGAATAGTCTCCAAAGCGATTCAGGAAAACCAGCCAGGAGGTTATGATCATTGAAGACAGCAGAGAGGCATAAAGGAGCCCTAGGATGTCCTTGAGTCCGGTGTAACGCCACATGCCTCGGTAAAGGCCGAAGGCAATAAATGTGACGAGTTTGAAAGTCAAAAACAACGGGAGAAGGGTTCTGATCTGACCGCTGTGCAGGGATGTCAAAGTGAAGTCCAGCCGAAGCAGATAGGCGATGATCAATGAAGCTGAAAAGAAAAACAAATCAGCCAAAATCATCAGGTAAAATTTGCTGTTCTTAAATTGTCGCAACATGATCAGGTCTTCTCCGGGCTAAAAACATCTACGTATGACCTTGGTGACGCGCTCGAAGTCCTCGGGGGACATGGCTGTTCCTGATGGCAGGCATAATCCCTGCGCAAAGATGCGTTCAGCGACAGATCCTCCCTGGCATGTGCATTGATTGAAGACTGGTTGCATATGCAGCGGTTTCCATACTGGGCGCGCTTCAATATTTTCTGATTCCAAGGCCAGACGGATTTTTTCAGGTGTCGTGCCCGTCAGTTTTGGATCCAGAAGTATGACGGTAAGCCAGCGGTTTGATTTTCCATAGTTAGCTTCCGGCATAAACGATAGTCCAGGAAGGTCGGAGAGGGATTGGACATAGGAATCAAATATCTTGCGACGAGCATGGACTCGATCATCCAGTACTTCAAGTTGACCGCGGCCAATCGCGGCAACGATGTTGCTCATGCGGTAATTGTAACCTATCTCTGTATGCTCGTAGTGGGGAAAGGGTTCGCGGGCCTGTTGCGAGAGTTTGCGGGCATGTTCGATCATGGCTCGGTCCTCCGAGGCCAACATTCCGCCGCCTGACGTGGTGATGATCTTGTTGCCGTTAAATGAAAAAATAGTGGCATACGAACCTTTTCCTGCGTGCAGCCCCTTGTAACGAGCCCCCATAGCCTCGGCCGCGTCAGCGATAATAGGAATGCCCAAAGGCGAGCAAACGGCGTGCAAACGGTCATAATCGCAACTTTGTCCATAAAGGTCGGTAGGAATTACGGCGCGTGGCGTTTTCCCGCTTTTACGACAAAGATTAATGGCTTCGGCCAGACGGTCGGGATCCATGTTCCATGTTTTTGGGTCAGCATCCACGAACATCAAGGTCGCACCTTGGAAGATCACGGGGGTTACGCTGCCGATGAAGGTCAGGGTGGATGCCAAGACAACATCGCCCGGGCCGACTTCCAGATGACGTAGAGCTAGATGAGTTGCAGCTGTTCCGCTGTTTAAGGCGAGGCAATAGGGGATGCCGGTATAAGCGGCCATCTCCTGTTCGAATGCATCCACCATTGGACCAAGGGGGGCAATGTAGTTGGAGGTGAACGCCTCATCCACAAGGACACGTTCCCGGCCCCCCATGTGAGGCGGTGAAAGGAATATCCGATTTTTGCTGCTCATTATTGAATTCCTTGAATCCGCGCTGGAATCCCGAATGCAGTTACTTTTCCAGGGATGTTATTAACGATGGCGGCACCGGCTCCGATGACCGTTTCCGGGCCGATTTCGATACAGGGGATTACGCAGGAACCAATCCCCATCAGCACGCTGTCCCCCACGGTTACGCCACCAGCAAGGTGAACGCCGGGTGCGATGTGCACATAGTCTCCAAGCCTGCAGTCATGATCCACCGTGGCGGCTGTGTTGATGATGACGTGTTCTCCAATTGTTGTGCCCGGCTGGATAACCGCCCCCGCAAAGACGACGGTGCCTGCTCCCAACGTTACGCTCGAATGCACGTAGGCGCGCGGATGCACTACCGTGATCCATTGGGTTGCTGGCATTCGCCTTGCTAGGTCACGCCGGATGCGATTGTTGCCGATCGCGAGCAAGGCTTTCGAATTGGGTTTTTGCTCGAGTAGGGAGGAATGTCCCAATATGGCAATTCCCATTATGGAGTGACCCCATGTTGTTGGGTCGTCATCCAATACCCCCAGAACGCGATGCCCTGCATCCTGAAGTGTCGCGATGATGACCTTGCCGTGCCCACCAGCCCCTACCACATAAATTCCATCGTCTTCATTCATGATTAAACAGTCATTCATCTATAATTGTGAAATCACGGACTCTCCAGCAACTTGGCTGTTAACCTATTAGTTGATTGGTTGACTTACAAGCGCAATCCCCTGCTGGATCCAGGCGTCTATCCATGCATGGTGAGCTGGATTCGTGTATCGGGATTCGGGTTGACAAGCCTGATGGTGCGCTTACTATGAATTCATAAATATTTTTTATATTAACATTTTTTTCTTTGCTCTGAGAAGAGGTCAATTGCATGCGATGGTTTTGGAATAGTGGTGTCTTTCTGTATATTTTGTTCTGTGGTTTCTTCGTGCAATTAGTGCTTCTCCCTCATTACTCGCCAACCCTGAACGATGGCGTCGGTCTCATTAAGAATTCGGATGCCTCAGGCTTTCATCAGATTGCTGTGGATCAGGCGAACATCATTGGTGTTCAGGGGTGGTCTGCATGGTGTTTACGACCTGCCGGACAAAGCCCGGCAGGTATAGCCTCTGCGTTATATGTTCTCACTGGTTGTTCAAAGCCATGGGTGATGTTGCCCCTTAATGCTGTTTTGTGGTCTTTTTCAGCATGGATACTACTTTTAATTCTCCGACCTTTTGTTGATTCCGATGCTCGGGCCGCCTTATGTGCCTTGCCGTTTGTCTTAGCCCCGACCTCGCTTCTGTTCCTGACGCAGATTCATAAAGATCCGCTCATCATTACCGGGACGTTGATTGTTTGGTTTGGCTTGATCCGGCTTTTTTCAGACAGAACTTCTCGCATGACTTGGCAAAAGGCGGGTCGAAGTCTTTCATGGCTGATCGGGGGTCTGATTCTTCTTTGGATTGGCCGCCCCTACAGTATGTTTCTATCATTGCTCGGTTGTGTTTTCGTCGGCATGGTGCTTCTTGCGGTTGATCTCCTTCAAAGAAGGATTAGCGGTGCCGTGTGGGGTGTCCTTGCTTTGTCTGCTCTCCTTTGTTTTTGTTTGACTAAGACAAAGGCTGCGCAGGAGTACTCAGGGGTGGGTTTATCAGTGCCAGGCGGAGTGCCAAGCCAAATCTTTCGTCCCTCTTGTTTAGGACCCTTAGACACTCCTTTTCGACGAATGGCCACGATGCGATATATTTACCTGATCAGCTATCCAGAAGCCCGTAGTAAATTGGACAGTAATGCCATCCTCGACTCTTCATGGAAAGTCATGTCCTATGTTCCCCGTGCTTTGCAGCTTCTCCTGCTGTCTCCGTTTCCCATCGACTGGATCATCCCTGAGGGATCAAATCCATTCTATGCTTTTGCGTATATGGAAACACTGGTCCGCTATCTGCTGATTCCGGGACTCTTTTGGATCTGTTGGCGGAACGGCCGAGAGTTGACATTTTGGGCCCCTTGGCTGTTCTTTGTTCCCTGGGGGGTGATCTATACTATTACAACGCCCAATCTTGGCACTCTAATGCGGGTTCGGTTTTCACTGGTCATGATGCTTGCGTCGCTCGGTGCCGTTGGAACCTTTATGCTCTGGGATGCATGGCGTGAGAGGCGTCGCTGCCGATGAAAAGGGTGCTGATTGTTGGAAATCTTCCCGAGGCGCTTCTTCTATTCTGGGGCATCTTGCTGGACCATATGGTTTCTGCAGGTCACACTGTCCGTGTTTGTGCCCCGCCCATGACAGAATCCGTCCGGTCTGCCCTGAAGGCCAAAGGCGTTTCGATTGAAGAAATTCCTATGGATCGAACTGGAATCAACCCGGTTCGTGACATGCGCTATTTCTTGGCGCTATACCGAACTATGAAAGTGTTCCAGCCTGATGTAGTTCTCAATTACACCATCAAGCCTAATCTCTACGGTTCCATGGCTGCCCGGTTAGCATATGTGCCAGTTTCGGGTTCCATCGTGACGGGGCTGGGCTATGCGTTTACTCCCGGTGGCGGGACAGGACGCCTCCTGTTGCGGCGCTTTCTCCTGCTCTTTTATCGGTTCGCGCTACGCTGGAACAAGACGGTGTTCTTCCTGAATGCCGACGACAAAGCTCTCATGTTGGCGGAGCGAGGGGTCCGCCCTAAGCAAGCGCATCAACTTCCTGGTGCCGGGGTTGATATCTCTCGGTTTCGAGTCGCTCCGATCCCGGCAAAGCCTGCCTTTCTTATGATTGCACGTTTGCTTGTGGATAAAGGTGTCCGCGAATATGCGGCGGCGGCACGCCAAGTTCGGTCTCGACATCCTGATGCTGAATTTCGTCTCGTTGGCTGGCTGGATGAAAATCCGGCATGTATCCGGCAAGATGAATTGGACAACTGGACGAAGTCTGGCGACATTCAGTTTCTTGGTCGCTTGGATGATGTGCGATCCGCCTTGGCGGAGTGCTCGGTATATGTTTTGCCGTCCTACAGGGAAGGTATGCCGCAGACTGTGCTGGAGGCACTTGCAAGTGGTCGCGCCGTTATTACAACCGATGCGCCTGGGTGCCGGGAATCCATCGTGAATGGGGTGGAAGGGTTGATTGTGCCCGCCCGCGATGCCCAAGCGCTGGCTGATGCTATGGAACGTATGATATCCTCTCCTGAGTTGATTCGTGTTATGGCGCTTTCGGCTCGTAAACGCGCCGAAACAATTTTCGAAGCGACCCGGATAGCCCGTTCTGTCGCAGAGAAACTAGGGTGTTAAGCAAGCCGAAGAAGGCAAAAATCCAGAGGAAGAAAAACATGGGGATTTGGTATCGGAATTCCCATGCTGTTACGCTGAGGGCGCACGAGGTGGCCAATGAGTGGATTATCATTAGTCCGTAGACAGTAAACCATCTGACGAATGAAGATGCTTGTGACCAGGTGGCAAATGTTCTTGCCAGGTGAACGATAGATAAAAGAAAGATAGGGATAAAATACAAATGTGAATAGAGTTGATGGCTCACTGAATGGAGCGGATTCCAGTACCGATACACATAGATATAGCGGAAGATGGCGAGTCGGATGTATTCCCATGGTGTTTTCGGCGGGGTGACTGTCCAGTAGCTTGTTTCATCAAGAAGTGATCCATGTTTAAACACGACATCGGTATTGTAAAAAAAGACTCGCACTCCCTCGAGGGGGCATAATTCAGGGTTTCTTCGCAACAGGGCTCCGATAATCAGCACGGCAATGCTGCCCACGACATAAACCGCGACGAACGGGATGAAGAATCGGCGAGACGGGGTGTAACAAGCGACGAGGCGGGCTGCAACGATGAGTATCGATATTGCTACCACCGATATCATGGTGGGTTTCCAGAAGAGTAGTAAGGCAAGCAGGGCTAAAGAAACGCAGGCCCCGGAAAATGAAATCTTCTCCCGAAAAAAGGAAAACCCAATGCAAGTGAAGGCGAGGTAACTCAATCCTCCCAATGACACGTCTGCCAAAAGGTAGTTCCCAAGAAAATAAACTTCAGGGTATAGGATGGGAACGATTGCACAGTACAAGGCAAAGCCCGGCATCCATCGTCGATTTCCATAAAGGGAACCGGCTAGAAATAGGCCTCCGCAGCCCAATGCGTAGAGGAGGGCTACGCCCAGCAGGAAAGCTGTCTTCCAGTGGACAAGGAAAGCGATCTTAAAAAAGGCAATAAATACCCAGAAGCCCCGGTAGAAGGCGGTGGAAGGATTGCTTGTGTCGGTTGGAGTTGAATGATTGCCGCTGAGGTATTCTGTTACCAGGCGATTGGATTGTTCGTCATATCCGTGGCTATCGCCTCCCATGCTTAAACCCCGGGCGACATTAAATCCGCCAAGCATTAGAAAGCTAATCAGCATCGTCAGTCCCGCAAGCGGGATATTGGAACGTTTAAGAACTGCTCGCACATCAAAAAACATGTCCGGCAATGTAGTCCTCGCCTATCTATGCGTCAAAATTAATATTGAGACGGATGAAGAGAGCAGTATTTGTGACTCCTGGATGACAGGGAGTCCCTTGCTCCTGGGCGCCTGGTGAGTTTACGCCATGAGACTCGACAAGTTAAACAGGATGTGTGAGCATCTTTTGTCCTAAAAACGTTACGATAGCCGTATGTTATATGCGGTTGAAACGCTGTGTGAAATGTCGGGGAATATGAAGATATCAGGTGATTTCAGGAGGAGCTCTGGGAAGGTGGGCGCATGAAGGTGATGCATGTCATCACTGGTCTTGGGGGTGGCGGGGCTGAAGGTTTTCTCGTTCGCCTGTTGAAGAACACCCGGGATGTTCACTCCGCAGAGGTGGTTTCACTGATGGACAGGGGACATCATGGGGATGCAATTGAAGCGATGAGGGTTCCGGTGCATACCTTGGGGCTTGGCCGGGGAAAGTCCAATCCTCTGGCCTTGTGGCGCTTGATCTTGTTGATCCGTTCTAAGAAGCCGGATGTTATTGTTTCGTGGATGTACCATTCCAATTTCCTGACGGGGTTGGCGGCCTTGATGTTTCCGAGGCTGAAGTTAGTCTGGACGATTCATCACGCCAATCTGGATCCATTGCTGAATAAGCGGCGAACATTAAATGTAGCCCGTTGGTGCAGAATGCTGTCGTGGCGCTGCGCGGCGATTGTCTATGTTGGGGAGAGAAGTCGTGAGCTTCATGAAAAGTTGGGTTATTCAGCTGAGGGAGGTGTGGCTATTCCTATTGGCGTTGACGGGGAGGCTTTTCAGCCCAACGTGATTGACAGGGAGCGGTGCCGCCGGGAATGGGGATTTGGTCCGGATGAGTTTGTGTTTGGGTTGGTGGCACGTCTGGATCCGTTAAAGAATGTACAGGGTTTTATCAGGGCGGCAGGGCTTGCGGTGCGGCAGAAGACTGCTCTACGGTTGGTTCTTGCGGGGGAGAGCTTGAATGGGACAAACGAGGAACTTAAAGCGCTGATCATGGAATATGGATTAGAGGGGAAGGTGCATTTTCTGGGGCCTCGGTCTGATGTGCCTGCCATCATGAACGGTGTAGATGCTGTGGTGTTGAGTTCCGTGGGCGAATCGTTCCCTACGGTTTTGTGTGAGGCCTTGAGTTGTGGGAAGCCCTGTATTTCGACGGATGTCGGGGATGCCGCAATGATCGTGGGGCCCCATGGGCAGATTGTACCGCCGGGGGATGATCATGCCCTTGCGGAAGCCATGGTCAGGCTGGCCTGTTTATCTACTGCCGGATGCTTGGCGAGGTCAGGGGAAATCCGGGCCCGCGCACTGGAGTTATTTGATATGTGCCGAGTGGCGACCAAATATAAGAGTCTTCTGGAGTCAGTTAGGGGAACTAAGCATGTTTGAGTCCTTGAATTCTGTAGACTCGAAGACCGAGATAGAGGAGCTGTCGGACGATCCGTGTCCCTTGTGCGGGACACGGGAAGATGATTTCATTCTTGCAGGAAGAGACCGGTTACGCGGCTTGCCGGGAGTGTTCCAGGTGGTTAGATGCAAGCATTGCCGCCTGATGCGAACCAATCCAAGACCGTCACCACGGGCTATGATGAATTACTATCCTGCTGATTATGGTCCATATCTGGGGACTCGTGCCGGCGTGGGGTTGGCACGAGAAGGGCTTATGCGACGGTTATCCAAGCGGCTCATTGATTTCCGTGATCATGCCATTCCGCCTTTGAAGCCTGGCCGGTTGTTGGAGGTGGGGTGCGCGTCGGGATCATATTTGCAGAAGATGAAGGTGGCGGGATGGGAGGTTGAGGGGATTGAGATAAATCCCGAGGCGGTAGCATGGGCTCGGGAGCAAGGTTTGAAAGTCTGTCAATCCACCTTGGAAACAGCGGAAGATCCAGGTCATACGTTTGATCTCGTTGTTGCGTGGATGGCTATAGAACATCTGCATGACCCGGTGGTGGCCTTTGAGCGATTGCGGTCATGGACTTATCCGCGGGGGTGGATTGCGTTTTCTGTTCCAAATGCCGCCTCGATGGAGTTTCGCATTTTCAAGGAGGACTGGTTTGCTTTGCATCTACCCTGCCATCTGCAACATTTCACACCGGATACGATCAATCGGCTGTTGGATCGGACTGGTTGGACATTGAAGCGGGTTCTTCACCAGCGGTTACTCCACAACGTTCCATTAAGCCTTGGACTGAAGATAAAGGGAAGGAATGCTTCATCTCGCCTGGCGAAGGTTCTTTTATCGTTTGATAAAGCTGGGTTGGCTTTCAGTTTGGCACAATATCCGGCAGCCGTTGTGGCGTCAGCATTCGGTCAGACGGGTCGTATGACCCTCTGGGCAAGGAGAGAATGAAAGACGTTCTTCAAGTTGCGGCGGTTGTGAGCGGGGAGAACGATCCTTCCTCGCGGTTTCGTGTTTTGCAGCATGTGGGACCGTTGGCTGATCATGGCATCAGGGTGCGCCCTTTTATTCCGATGATCAGCGCTTATCCTCCGAGGCGTCATGTGTGGCGACCATTTTGGGGCGGCGCGGTGTTGGCGGAACGTTTTAGCATAGCGTTGGCCACTCATCGAAGTGATGTGACACTGCTCCAGCCAACCATGGTGTCGACCCTGTATACACTTGAGCCACTATGCCGCAGGCCAAGAATTCTTGATGTGGATGACGCCATCCATCTTCATCGAGGTGGCAATCCCGCCCGCCGTGTAGCGGAGCAGTGCAATCTGGTCATCTGTGGTAATGAATATCTTGCCGCGTGGTATTCCGGGATTGGCTGTCGAACAGCGGTGTTGCCCACAGCGGTGGATACCCAGAGGTGGCGCCCTGCTGTGGCAGCGAGTAATCGACCTTGCGTGGGATGGATAGGGTCGTCCAGCAATTCTGCGCATTTGGAGGAACGACAGGAGTCCTTGCTTGCTTTCCTGAACGCCTGCCCGGACTGGGTATTGAGGGTTGTGTCTGATGTGCGTCCGGAAATGCAGGCTTTGCCTGCTGATCGATGGGTGTTCATCCCCTGGACCAAGGAAAACGAGGTGCTGGAAACCGCTGGATTTTCAATTGGGCTGATGCCGCTACGAGACGGGGAATGGGAGCGCGGCAAATGTAGTTACAAGATGCTTCTTTATATGGCGTGCGGTATTCCGGTTGTTGTTTCCCCAGTGGGGGTAAATCGGGAAATACTAGCCCGCAGTAATTGCGGGCTGGCTGCAGTGACTGAGGAGGAATGGACGGCGGCACTGGTGACACTGGCTAATGACTGTTCGTTGCGGGAAGCGATGGGAAAGGCGGGGCGAGCTACTGTTGAACGTGACTTTTCTGTGGAGGTGATTGCGCCGAAGTTGGCTGATCTGATCCGCATGGCGGAGCAGGGGGTGCGTTAAGCGGATGAGGAGCTTTATGGTCAGGCATTTGAAATGGATGGTGGGCGTGGGGATTGATCGCAAAAATATTTCTGGTTGTCTTGTTAAGAATGTATCTTTCAAGGGCAGGTCTTATCGTAAAAGGGGCGTATGAGTCTTTCTGATGTATCCCGCCAATTTGCGCGTTTGACTTATGAGGCGATGTTTGCCCGAGCGGCTGGATTGTTGGGAAGTTTTGTCGCCAACATAATGATTGCCCGTGCTTTGGGGGCCGAAGGGAAAGGAGTCCTTACCATTCTAGGGGTTTGGAGTGGATTGCTTGCCTCTTTTTTTTCCTACGGGATACATCTGGCTGTGATTTATGAGCTGGGGGCGCGACCTTGGCATGCCCGCCGATTCTTTAAGTGCGTTTTTCCATATGTGTTCGTCGCCACAGGGTTGGTTGTTACAGGTGGTATTTTGGTTCAGGACATCATCGGGCATCCCGAAATACCGCTTGGGTTGTTTGCATCGCTGTTTGCCGTTCAGTTGTTGTGCAGCCTTTTCTACGCGATACTTATAGGTTTACGAAATCAATCTGCGGTCAATTGGCTGTTTGCTTATGGATCCATTGCGTATCCTGCCCTGATTGGCGTGCTTCTGGTGTTTCGCGGGAACCTAGATGTGCTGGTGGTTGCTGTTTGTATGGTTTTGCTGCCTGCGGTCATGGGTATGTACAGTTTATATCTGGTGCTTAAGCAGGTGGCCAGTCAAGAGGGGACGGAGGAGCGAAGTTTCCACTGGGGATCTTTTCTCCAGTATGCGGCGAAATCAACTGCCATGGGAGCGGGTTCCATCATTTATTTGCAGGTTGTCGTGATGGTTCTTTCGGTGCGTTGTAACGCTGCAGATGTCGGCGTATTTTCGGTGGCGATGATGCTGATTGATACAACCATGGTAATTCCCTCGATGATCATCGCGTTTGTTTTGCCTCGCTGGTCAGGGTTGTCTCGCGCGGAGGTGTTTATCCGGGCGAGCCGAGTGGTGCGCCTAACACACCCGATTACTCTATTGATTGCAGTGGGGGTAACGGTGCTGGGCATAGCGTTGGCGGAACCAATATTTGGGAAGGATTTTACTGAGGTAGGGAAACTGGCCTTGATCATGGTCCCGGGAGCTTGGGCCACTACAGGGATTACGGTTGTTTCCACTTGTTTTCTTGCGCAAAACCAGCACAAAGTCCCGACTATTCTGGCGTGGATGGGGGCGGTGTTAGCCGGCGGACTGGTCTGGTGGTTGTTGCCCGTTTACGGTTGTATAGGCGCAGCCATGGCTGTTTCGATTTCGCGACTAGTGATGTTATCGTGGGGTAGGTATGAATTTCGGCGCGCCGACCCGGGCGTGCCTCACGTTTGGTGGACGCCGACCCGTGAAGATTTCCATGCGTGGAGTCAGATTATCGGCCACACGTTGCAAAAGGTAAGAAAGGGGTCATGAAACGCATAGTTGATATTGCTGGGGCTTTTGCCGGTTTGGTTCTACTCAGTCCTGTGATGTTGTTCGTGGCTCTGCTAATCAGGATCCGCCTCGGGCGGCCTGTGTTCTTCAGTCAGCAGCGTCCGGGTCTCAATGGGAAACCATTCCGTTTGGTTAAATTTCGAACGATGAGAGATCAATTTGCGGCAGATGGTACACCACTTCCCGATGAGCTGCGAATGACGAAGCTGGGGACATTTTTGCGTAAGAGTAGCGCGGATGAGCTGCCGGAACTGCTCAATGTACTGAAGGGCGATATGTCATTGGTCGGACCGCGTCCCCTTTTGATGGAGTATCTTCCCCGCTACACTCCCGAACAACGGCGGCGGCATGATGTTAAACCAGGACTTACGGGGTGGGCGCAGGTGAATGGCCGTAATGCTTCTTCATGGGAGGATCGTCTGGCTCGGGATGTATGGTATGTTGATCATCAGTCGTTCGCGCTGGATGTACGCATCCTATTCAAAACCGTTATTCAGGTGGTTTCGAGGCAGGGAGTGAATGCGCCCAATCATGTTACGATGCCACCTTTTGAAGGTGAGAAGTCATAAGACGGGGCGCATGGATTAAGCCTCTCGACGACGTTATGGCGGGCGAGGCGGGGTCGACAGGGCGTGCGATCAGCCAGATGAAGTATGATCCAGACGACGAATTGACGTGGTCGGTGGGTGTGCGGCTGGAGTTGCTGGGTGATGATCCGTGTTAAAGCAACTGGGTCAGAATACAGAATCAATAACCCGCTATCGGGATCACGATTAGTCTTTTATTTGTCCTGTTTCCTGAATTGTTCGAGACGTAATTCCAACTCGGCGATTTTCTGGCTTAGTTTCTTCTGGTTGTCGCGCAGGCTGGAAAGGGCGATGGAGAAGTGGAAAGACACCAGCAGAAGGAAGGCAAAAACGACCATGGTAATGGCGCTGACGTAGGTCATTCCGGTTGTCTTGGCTAGCCAGCCGACGGCATCGGGGTAAACAGCGAACACCATCAGGATGAGTCCGGTGAAAACCCAGAGGAGGGCATAACGAGCCTCCATGGCGAATCGTCGCACGGATTCCAGCGTGATCATCAGGACGATAAAACTAAGGGATCCAAGAACGAGGCGCATGCGGATGGCGACTGACGTCTGATGGTGGCCTCCAGTGAGATCGGGGATCACGAAGGCGAAAGCAACGGCGAGGCCGAGCGAAATCCAAGCCAGCCCAAGGAACCAGCGGGAACGTTTTCGGACCAGCAAGGCGGTGCCAAGTCCAATGGTGATCAGGCTAACCGAGCCAAGGGTTAGAACGGGGGTGGTCATGAGGCCTCCTTGATGACGTTATGGCGGGCGAGGCGTGGATCGACAGAGCGCGCGCGATCCACCAGTAGCGCCAGGCCAACTTTTAACAGGTAATAGAGGGCGTCCCAGGAGCGGATGGAGGAGACGCCTCCCTGCCGGGCACGGAAGCAACATGAGACCTCCTTAAAGGTGTAGCCTTGCCGCCGAAGCAGGGCTAGCGATTCGGGCTCGGGGTAATCCATGGGATATGCGGCGGCAAAGCAAGCCAGGAGTGGCCGATTCAACATCTGGAAGCCGGAGGTGGGATCGGTAACACGGGCACGGCAAATCGAGGACAGGATGAAAGCGAGTCCCCGTATTCCAACGCTACGCCAGGCGGTGCTGGTGTAGGATCCGTTGTTTTCCGAGACAAAGCGCGAGCCGATGATGAGGTCGTGGGTGCCCGCCTGCATGGCTGCAACCAGTTTGGGGATTTCCGAGGGAGGGTGCTGGCCGTCACCGTCACACCGCAGGACGAAGTTGTAACCGCTGACGAGGGCATAACAAAAGCCAGCTTGAACGGCACCGCCTACGCCGAGGTTGCACGGTAGGTCGAGGACTTCGACCCCGGCCTGACGGGCGACTGCGGCAGTGTTGTCCCTGGAACAGTCGTTGATGACAAGGATATTGGAAAGAGGCGCTGAGGTGCGGACTTCCGCCAGCAATGCGGGCAAGGAGGCTTCTTCGTTAAATGCGGGAATAATGATCAGGGTCTTTGACAGAATGTCGTTCATTGACGGCAAGATACTTTTCGCGGTCCTTGCGAGCAATAGGGAAGTGATGGGATTGTGATGGGATTGTGGAATGGAAACAAGGCAGGGGCATAGGGTTCAGGATAAAGTCTAGAGAGTTTAGTGGGACTAAGGAAGGATGAAATCGGATGCTTTGAAGTCCGGATGGTGGTAACGGCGGCGGTTGGCGGTGCGGGGACCGCATTGAATAGCCTCACGGGGGCACCACTGGAGGCAGGCCATGCATTGCTCGCAGTTATGTTGCCAGGCGGGATGGTTTTCTTGAATAACAATATTCCCGACAGGGCAGACTTTTGCGCAGATGCCGCAACCATCACATTTAGAATCGGCGAAAAATTTGTCGTCGCCCTTTGGAAACTGCCGGATGCCAAAACGATAAATGAAACCGGACAAAAAGATGCGCCCAAACCAGGATCCGCGATCAATCAAGCCTGAACGACGCGAGCGGATATCGGCGACCAGCGCAGGAATCCGAGCCTCGGCTTTGACGAAAAGGTTGCGCTGTGCAGTGTCGGATGGTGCGCCATAAAGGGGTGTGTAATTTCCCGGCATTTTCAACACAGCTCCAAGGGAAAGGGTTAGCCCCTTTGAGGCTAATAACTGTTCCAGTTGAGCGAGAGTTCCACCGGCACTGCCGCCGCAGGTGGCTACACCGAAGCAGTACGTGGATGCTGGGGCTTGGAACCGCTGGCAGAAGCGGGCGACTATCAGAGGCAGGCCCCAAGCGTAGACGGGGAAGACAAATCCTACTTGATCCACCGGAGGAAGGTCGGGTTGCTTGATGGCGAGTGGGATTGCCACAATTTCCGTGTCTCCGAGGGCTTTAGCTAAGTCGCGTGTGATGCGGAGTGAGTTTCCGGTCCCAGAAAAGTAATAGATGCTTGTTTTCATGTGCCACCTCTGACTTAAAGATAAGGTTGCGACTATGGTGCGGCAACATCAAAAATGAGAAAGGCTATGCGGTAATGACGTCGAAAAGTGTTGTATTCGCATAACGCATGGCGGAAATGATATGGAATATCAATGCCTATGCTTGTGGTTGTGAGTTTAGATAAAAATAAGAAAAAATGAAAAAAATCTATTTTTAGCCTTGACCGACCCTGGTGGTGCTGATAGACATATTACCGCTGGTTGAATTGTGTCTCTTTTTGGATATGTGAAAGGAGTCGCTTTATGAAATCAGTCATCAGTCGAATTCAGTGTTCAGCGATTGCGTTTATGGTGTTGTGCTGTTTTTCGCTTGCGGCGATTGCCGCTGATCCGGCGCCTGCCGCCGCTTCTGTGAAAGCGACGGAAACCTCCTCTTCAAAAGTAGCTCCTGCCACGTCGGCGCCTTCAACAACGCCTGCGCCGGCCGAACAGCCTGCGGTAGCTTCTGCGGCGACGCCTCTTCCTCCCGCCCAGATTACAATAGGCGGCTTATTCAGCGATAACGGAGCAGAAGGGTATGGCGATGTTCTGATTCCCGTGTTGATGATTAAGTCAGGTTTGCTCTTTGTTGAACCCCGTGGCTCGTTAAACGACTCCGACGAGCAGGAATTCAACTTTGGCGTTGGCTATCGCAATTTGTTCCCCGACAAGAATTTCATTTTGGGTGCGAACGTATTCTATGATCACCGTGAGACAAGTCTTGATAACGGGTTTGATCAATTTGGCTTTGGATTGGAATTCCTGAGCAAGTGGGTGGACGCGCGGGCGAACTATTACTTGCCTGAAGACGACGTCAAGGTTGCTGATCGCTATGTTGTGAGTTCCTCGCAGGTTACCGAGAGTCAAGGTCATGGAGGCGAAGTGACGGGTGACGGTAACCAGATTGTTCAAGAAACTTACATAACTGACTCAACTTATGATGTTCAGGTGCAGCAGCACTATCAAATATATGAGCAGGCGCTGGAAGGGTTTGATTGTGAAGTTGGCGCGCTGTTGCCCATACCCGTGGTTCAGGACTACGCCGACGTGAAGGCGTTTGTGGGTTATTATGATTTTGACTCGGACATAAATGACCGAGTCAAAGGCATGAAGGCCAGGTTGGAAATCCGGCCGATGCCTTCAGTATATGTTGATGCGGTTTATCATGAAGATGATGAATTGTATGGCTCAACCTATTCGGTTGGCGCACGCGCCGTGATGCCTTTCGACCTGGTTGCCTTGAGTAATGGCAAGTCGCCGTTTGCCGGAGCCTTGGATGGATTTAAACTCAGTAAGACCAAGGCCCCTCTATCATCCCGCTTAACCGAGATGGTTATTCGCGACCTGCACGTCCGGACAGATGAGTCGAAACCTGAAGAGGTTATTGAAGATCGCATCCTGAAAAGCAAAACTTTGGTTAGTAAGAAGAACCGGGATAAGAAGACTGTCGTCATAAAGGAAGATGTTACGTTTGTTGACGACGACAATCAGAGCGGCAAGGAAGACGGTTCTTGGGAGCATCCCTACAGCTCGATTCAGGAAGGTGTTAATGATCCCCGGAGCATGGTTTATGTTCGTGATGCAGGGCGGGAGTATTATGAAAATGTTGTCATGACGGACGGAGTGATCTTATGGGGAAGCGGATGCCCTATCTACGGGCGTGGGGATCGGTTCCTCGGCGGGGTCTACCCGGTTGTCAATGGCGGAGGTAATGGGCCTGCGATTACGTTGGCTAACAATACCACTGTGGCGGGATTCGAGATTACGCAACCGGACGAGTTTTTGAAAAATGCGCCGAGTTTTGGGCAACCCGGGATATTGGGCGTTAACGTTACGGGCGTGGACGTCCACTGTAACTACATACATGGCAGTGGCAGCACCGGGCATGGCATTCAGATTTCCAACTATGGGATGACGCAGTTTGAGGGTAGTTTCTGGAATAATCGGATCACGGATGTACGTGGTTCGGGCATGGCGCTTGGTTTCTATGATGTGGATGAAGTAAATTTGGAAGTGTATGGGAACACGGTGACGGATGCGGATCAGGACGGGATAGCGATTAATGCGGTCTATGGATCCGGTCTGGCAACGATTCTTGTTGACGACAATGTAACGTCCGGCAACGGATGGGATGGGCTCGAGGTGGATGCGCGGGACTTCCATGATGTTAATGTGCAGATAACTCGCCACACAGCAGAAGGAAATTATGGGAGTGGTGTTGATTTGGCGGTTTCAGCTCATGATTCGGCCATGGTTCTGTTGGAAGATGTTGTGGCGACTGACAACGAGAATGGCATAAACATTAACTATGTCTCTGCTGGCTATGGTGCCACCGTGTTGATGTCGGACATTGATGCGTCAGGCAACTACGATAACGGCATTTTGTTTGGTCGCTATGGTCAGGGGTCGCCAATTTATACAGCTAATGGCGAAGCCTTCCTTGGAATGGCCAATGTTGTGGCGAATAACAATGGCGGTAGCGGTATCCGGTTCGACAATAACGGGTACTATTCATCGTACTCGTATAGCGACGGATATGGTGATTCCTACTACTACGACATTGAGGTAGGATCAGGTGACCCTGCGGTTGCGTCCGGTAATGGAGATGCCTCGATTTACCTCGCTAATATCGAAGCCTCGCAAAACGGGGCATATGGAATATTCTTTGGTGGTGGCGGTGCCAAAGCCTACAACGGCGATGCCATCGTGTCGATGGATGGTATCGAGGCTAATGACAATGGGCGCAGCGGTATCTATGTTGCGCAGGATTACGCTCACTATGGATACAGCGGTCACTTCTCTGATTATGCCGATTATGGGTGGGGGTATTCGTCGTACAGCTTTAGCGGCTATATGTATATGTCGCAAGAAGCACCTAATGCGTTAGCGGATGCGACGTATGGCGATGCGTCGGTCTATATGACGGAGGTTACTGCCACAGGGAACGGGTTCAACGAAGAGCGCACTGGGAAAGCAAATGGCTATGGGGCCTATGGAATTTACATTGGCGGTTATGGGGCGCGCTCGTATGCGGGTGACGCGCTTTTCTACATGGATGAGGTTGATGTCAGCGGCAATTCGGATGGCGGTCTGCGTGTCGCGCAAAGCGACAATTACTGGTATTACTACCTTAACAACAGCCATTATGACGCATCGTACGGTGATACGTCTTACTATGGCTACTCAATGGGATGGTACAGTGAGAATCCAATTCCTGCGGCGGTCGCGCATGCGGTCAACGGTGACGCAACTGTGGTGCTTAGTGACGTATTGGCGTCGTATAACTGGGGGAACGGTATATATGTTGGAGGGTACGGTGCGCATTCCTCCGGCTATGGAGAAGCATCTTTCCGAGCCCACAATGTCACAGCGGACGGCAACTGGGGTGATGGCATTCACTTTGCGCAGCTAAACTATGGGTACGGCTATTCCAGAAGTGAGAATTGGAGTGATTCGTCCGGTTATGGATATAGCGGCAATTCATACTACTCAAGTTACGGATACTCCGCTGGATATTCGTATGGATCTGGAATTGCAGTTGCAAATGGGCGCGCCTCAGTGGTTTTCGAAAATGTTAGCGCTTCCGGCAACTACGGCGATGGGATTTATGTAGGCGGGCCTGGAGCTAAATCATGGAATGATGACGCGAGTGTGTCGTTCTATGATGTAAGCGCCGATTACAATAGTGATAGCGGTATTGTCTTTGATCAGAATAGTTCGCGCAGTTCCTGGCAGGCCGAGTATGGTTACAGCATGTACACTGATTATGGGTATGCGGACTGGAGCGTTAATCGCGAATGGGATTGGGATCAATCGGCAACCTATGGAAATGCGATTGCCGTATCCTATGGCTATTATGGTGATGCCATGGTTTCATTCTATGGAGTCTCTGCCGATTACAACGGATATGGGTATGGCAAGGAGGGCTACTATGGCAACTATGGTAGTTATGGAATCTACGTTGGTGGATCGGGGGCCGTGGCACATAATGGCGATGCAAGCGTCTATTTTGAAAACGTCAACGCGGATGGTAATGTCGATGGCGGCATTCATTTCGCAAGCTCCAGACACTTCGTCGGATCTTCGGGTCGCTATGGCTATAGCATAGATGTCGGAAATGGCGCCTATGGCTACAGCTACTACGGATCCTATGGGTATTCCAGCGCGGCGGAGTGGGCGCCCGGGGTGGCAGTCGCCTATAATGGTGACGCAGTGGTGTCACTCTATAATGTCAGCGCCAGCTATAACGGAGACGATGGGATACATTTGGCGTCCTACGGAGCTAGGGCGTACAACGGAGACGCAACGTTCATCATGGAGAATGTCGAGGCATCTGGTAACTATGGAGACGGCATCCATTTCGGAATGAACCGGTCTTATTATGATCGTAACTGGAACTACGATGATGACTATTACGCTGGCGGAGGCGCTTCATACAGCTACTACAACTCATGGGGCGAGTCGCACGGTGACTGGACATGGGGCAATGCCGTTGCAGAAGCAGAATATGGATCCGCCTACGTGAGCATGGTGAATGTCAGTGCGAACTGGAATAACGGCAATGGCATATTTGTAGGCGGCTACGGTGCACTTGCAGCAGGCGGGGATGCGACGTTTGCGATGTATAACGTGGATGCTTATGCCAATGCGGGTGACGGCATCCACTTTGCGCAGGATTACGCCTCCTATGACTACTGGAGTTATGTAGACGAGTTTGAGGGTGGGTACAGTTACTATGGGTACTACAGCAGTGATTACAACAACTGGTTCTATAGTGATGCGGGATATGGAAATGCCGTTGCGTTCTCTGACGGTGGTGATGCTACGGTCAGCATGATTGATATCGATGCCGATATGAATGGCGTCGGGTATGGCTATAAGGATCAAGGCTATTATGGGTACGGCCATGGATTGGGCTATGGCATTTTTATTGGAGGATACGGGGCTTTTGCAACAGACGGGACAGCCAGTTTCCTGATGGAAGATGTGTCAGCTGAGGATAATGCCGCTAGCGGGATATTCTTTGCCGCTGACTACGGTTATTCGAATGGTGGCAGCTACAATTACTGGTACGACTACGATTACTACTCCTCCAGCAATTACAGCTACTACGACGATTGGGCTTCCCCTGTGGCCGTAGCAAGATCGGAATACGGTTCGGCCTATGCCACGTTCGAAGGCGTGGACGCCTCGTACAATGGCTATGGATACTACAGTAGCTATAGTTCCTACGGCATACATCTCGGATACGGTGCTGTGGCGTACTACGGAGATGCAGTTTTGGTCATGGACGATGTAAACGCAAACTGGAACTCGCACGAGGGGATTGCGTTCCACGCTGGCTGGGGTTATGGGTCGGACTATAACTATTCGTACAACACCTATGGAGCCTATGGTCCATACTATGACTCGTACTATTATTGGACGCCGGTGGCGATGGCTCTAACCAGCTATGGCGATGCAACGGCCAGGTTGACGGACGTTGACGCCATAGGAAACGGCGATGAAGGGATCTGCGTCCAAGGTATCGGAGCTGCCGTTACTACGTTGGATTTTGGTTATGGATATGGCTACGGGTATGGCTATGGATTTGGCTACGGATATGGCAATGCCACATTGATACTTGATGGTGTTGATGCCTCAGCTAACGATGAGGGCGGTGTCTATATTGAAATCTTTGGCTCCATGACGGATGAAGGGGATGCCATCGTTGATATAATTGACTCGCAGTTTAGTGATAACCAGGATGACTCTGGAGTCGATTTTGACTGGGGTTATGCAGCAGTTTCCGGCGATGGCGATGCCAGCGTGCGGTATCTGGACGTTGACGCCAGTTGGAACGATGGGGATGGAATTCAAGGTGGTGGCGCCCTCGCGTTTGGCTACCATGGGAATGCATCTGTTGATGCGGATGGGCTCACGGCTTCCTACAATGACGGTGACGGTCTCGACATTGAGATATACTCCGACGAAGGTACTGCCGGATTCCTGATGGCTGATTCGGTGCTGGCGTATAACGATGATAATGGCCTTGATATTGAGGCTTACACATGGGATGGCGACATATTCCTGTGTATGGGGTTAGGCGAATTCATCGGTGGCAACAATTCGGTATATGACAACGATAATTACGATGTCTCAAATAACGGCGATGGGTTGCTTTGGGCTGAGGATAACTGGTGGGGATCAGTAGATCCTTATTCCTATGCAAGCTTTGATGGAGCCGTTGAAATAGATCCTTGGCTCTTGAGTGATCCCAACGACGAATAATGTGTTAAGTAAGTAAATCAATTAAAGGCCCGCCGAAAGGTGGGCCTTTTGCTTGGTGTGCACGACATGGTGTTTATGAGTCAAGTTGTGCAATGAAGTATAAGGGATGGTTCCGCGATTCGGCAGGAGTGGGGCGATCAATTAATATAGGAGTAGATTCCATGTTGAACATGAAACACGCAATCGTGACTGCTTGTGCGTTGATGGCGATGAATGTAACTGTTTCGGCCGGGTGGTTTAGCAAAGAACCAGAGTCGACTGAGAAAACAGCCAAAGAACAGCCGCGGATGGCTCAGAAATATGTTTTGAATGTTCCCGACAAGAAGACTGAGCAAGAGTTGATGAGCATGCTGGCAGGAAGAAAAGCTCTAGAGGAGGATGTGGGTGTTCTACGGCGAATGCTTCAGTCGAAGATAGGCCTTCATGGCGCAATCCGAAAAGCGCTGTCCGTTGAGTTTGGGATTACGCCTGAGATGAAGTGGACATATCAGGCTGATTCGATGACTGTTGAGGAGCAACAGGTAAGCAATGAGTCGTCAAATGGAAGCGTTTCAACAAACGAGTTGTTTAAACGTAAACTTGAGGATAAGGCGGCGGAGGAGAAGTTGCTGAAAATGCAAAAGGACGCAGGCCGCGTTGTTGCCCAAATTGATGTGTTGCAGGAATTGCTGAAGGAGCAGGATTTCGCCCTGAAAAGACAAAACGGGTTGCTGTCAGCAAAGTTCTCCCTCAAGCCGGAAACTGCTTATTATTACGACAGGAATAGCATGACCCTGTACGAGGTGCTTAAACCGGCGAGACAAACAGCCCGAGGAGTGCCCCCGAAGCAAAGCCAAAAGGCGAATGGCAACAAGTAAGGATTATCGACCATCGGGATCGGTGTTTCTTGGCGCGGTGAGGCGCGGTCGGACGATATCCCTAAGGATGGCCTGAATGATCAGCTTGAGGTTGGGATCTGTTCCCCGCCAAGCCGGCGACAGGGAATCGAATGATCGCATCAATTGCCACCAGATTTTCGGGTTTGTTTCGGCTAGATGATCGAGATAGGTGACCAGCCCGTCATATTTTCCTGCCCACATTAGATAGACCAAATATTGTCTTGTTGCCGCGATTCGGTCAGGCTTATGCAGGGCCAATAGCTCAAGTTGGTGGTATGACTCCGTATAACGCCCCAGAGTGTGCAGAAGCATGCCCCTTTTATCTTCCTGCTCCGGGGTCAAAACATCGAGCCCATCCAATTTAGCTAGGCTAGAATAAGCCTTTTCACCAGATTTGCTTAAAAGGAGATTCCGTTCGGCAGTTTCTGTCATGGACCGTTGAGCCATAGCTAAAACCGGTCGGTAAGCATACCAGCCGACACCCAGAGTGCAGGTGATGATGATTAACAACAGCATTATGGATGATAGCCAGCCTTTGCGAAGAGACACGATTTGCCGAGCCTGCTGTCCGAGGTAGGCAAGTCCGAAGGCTGACAGCAATGCCAACGGAATGATGGCAGGATAGCGATACCGGAAGGTCACAAAAGACATGAGATTCATCAAAAGGACCGAGGATACCAAGCCACCCAGCAGAGTAAGAACATTCCATTTTCGACGATGAATTAAGGCCACGAGCCCCCAGAATGCCAGAATTACGAATCCACCCCATCCGGCTGAAGGGATCCGCATGACCTTAACCCGGCTAATGACGTGAGGCAGGTAATGATTGGCGGCGGACTCGAAATCATTAAAGAATTGCTCGAATTTTCGTCGCAAGATGGTCAGTGTTTCGCGTGGGTTTTGCCGTATAAAATCGGTGGCTTCCTTAATATAGGACTGGTCGGCTTCAGCGGCGCTGTGAGGGTAGCCATCACGGGCGTCAGCTGCCATTCGGGCAAAGAAAGTATGACCGAGAGGAAGAGCAGGGAACCGTTTGAGAACATGATAAGTGCCAATTGCTCCGGGCTGGAATCCAATCCGCATATGAACACCGCCGACGGGTAGGAACCGGTCAGCGGTAATTCCCAGCAGGGGTTCCCTATATTTGAACAGCAACTGGCTACCTAGGAATAGCACAAGCATAGCGGCGATGACCCACGCACGAGCAGTCTTCCCTTCCAATGCAGGGGTTTTAAATAGAAAAGCGAGAATGAACACGACATACAGAACGGTGCCGCCTTGTCCGAAGCGTAGTGCGGACAGAAGCCCGCCGAGAGCGCTGCCAAGGGCAATCCATCGCCACAGTCCTTTAACCTTACCCGGCCTCGCCAGAAGCAAAAGAGCCACGCTTAATAGCAGGATCTCCACATTGGTTTTGAGCAACATGCTGTCGAAATAAATGGCGCCGGGCAATCCGCTCAGGAGGAGCGCCATGATGGACGATGCGGTTAAACTTCCTGAAAGACGCAAAGCAACAATGAATAGTATCACGATGGCCAAAGACCCCAATACAGCCCTGAACAGGCGGTGCGTCACCATGTTTTCGCCCAATATTTCCTGTGAGAAGGCGACAACATAAGGGTGTAGCGGAGCGGAAGGCATCATCAGTTCGAAACATGGGAATGCTGCGTCAGCTCTTATTTGCTTTGCCGCTTCCCAGTGCAAATTTATGTCGAGGCCGGGGGTAGGGGTTCTGAAATCAACGAGTGTTTCGCTCTGAAAAATAAATGTTACGCGCAAGGCCAGAGCGAGCAGGAAAATAATTGATCCAATCAACCATGTTAGGCGAGGTGACGGGATACTCCCGGGGATTTCTGAAAAAGTTCTGGTCGGCTTTTCTGATCTCATGACTCTTTCAATTTCAGATTTCAAATTGACGGTTTGCTATCACGGTGAACGGTTGGACTTTACAACCGCAAGGGTAGAAGATCAATGACCGCTTTTGGGAAAATCCAAATTCGAGGAAGCGCCGCGCAGTGTTATTCGACGGCCGCAGGAGGAAAGATGGAAATCAAAGCTTTACGGAGCTCAAGTTTCAAGTCTGCGCGTTTCTGAAGAATGACAGATGCCTTCTGGAGTAGAAGTTTTTTTTCATCAAGCGTCAGGTGGAGGGAAGTGACGATTATAACGGGAAGTCTACGGAGGTCATGAGCGCGCGCAAGTGTCTCCAGGGTTTGCCAGCTATTGCTTCCGGGCATGAGTAGATCAAGAATAATCGCATCCGGTTTAGTTTGGCTGGCGAGCCGCAATCCTTCCTCGCCTGAAGTTGCGGGGATAGGTATGCATCCGTAGTCCTCAAGAAGACGGGTAAGCAGGAGCAGGGAGTCCTCCTCATCATCCACGGCAAGAATCGTGCGATTCTGAAGCGGATTAGGGAAGACGGCGATTTCAGGAGCGGAACGATGAGGTGGCTGAACGGGCTCCGAATTCAACATTGTGTAATAATCCGGCGACAACCAGATAGAAAATGTTGAGCCCCTGCCCTGTTCGCTGCAGACTTTAAGGCTGTACCCCAGAAGTTGGCATAGAGCTGAAGTAATGGTCAGACCAAGGCCCGAACCCCCGTATTTGTGAAAAGTGACGCTGCTTGCCTGGCGAAAGGCGTCGAAAATGACGACCTGATTTTCAACAGGAATGCCGATACCTGTGTCGCACACATCAATTCGAATGGGGTATCCGGAGTTTGGCTCGGTAACAATACTAACCAGGACGTGACCGTGTTCGGTGAATTTCACGCCATTACTGATTAGGTTAGTCAGAATTTGCCTTAGTTTGCTGGCATCGCACCGAAGGCGTGCCACCCGGTCAGGGGCGTTAAGGGACAATTCAACCGGACGTCCGGCGACTAGGCTTTCATTTTCGGCAAGGATGTCTCCGCACATAGTCACAAGGTCGATGGATGACAGGGTGATGTCGGTTTTTTTTGCCTCGATTTTAGACAAGTCGAGGATTTGGTTGATCAGGCCAAGAAGATTTCTGCCATTGGCCAGAATGCGTTCAAGGTAGGCGAGATCATCTGCCCGAAGATTGTTATTTTTGTTCTTCAGGAGAAGGTTGGTGAAGCCAATGACTGAGTTGAGAGGTGTGCGCAATTCATGGCTAACATTTGTAAGGAAGTTTGTTTTGGCTTGGTTGGCGGCTTCAGCGGCGGATGTGCGTTCAGAGACCTGCTGTTCCAGGGTTTCGGTCAACAGGAGGAGGTTTTTCTCCGCACTTTGCCTTTCGTCGATCTCCTTCAGGAGTGCTTCATTGGTTTGGCGAAGGAATTTCCCCCGTGTTTCGATGCCCTGAAGCATGTGGTTAAAGCCGTCCGTAAGTTGGCCGATCTCGTCATAACTGTTCTTAACGGCACGAAGGGAGTAATCATTGTTTTGCGTGACTTGACGAACCGTCTTGGCGAGATTCAGGACAGGCCGTGCTATCCAGCGCTGGAAAAAGAGTGAGAAAAAAACAATGACGATAAAGGAAGACAGGAAGATAAGTGCCGTGACTCTGGCGTAAAACGTGAGTCGGAGCAGAAGGTCATCAACGCTCTGGTTGGGGACCCTTATCCAATCGTAAATACCGAACAGGGTGCAGGAGAGCAGGGATGAAACAACACTGATGCTCATGAGGATCAGCGCTAGTTTCCGCCTAAACGATAGTTTTTCAAACCACACCATTTGGACTCCTTTCAGGATACTCGCAAACGAGGGGTGTATCCTAGGTGTTTAGAAGCCGGGCAATACTGTTTAAAAGTATGGATTCGTCATCTATGGGTTTAGCCACATAATCGGAGAAGCCGGCCGCCAGAATCTTGTCCCGGTCGCCTGTCATGGCGTGTGCGGTAAGGGCGATAACGGGCACCTTCGAGAGACGCTTGTCAGATCGGATTGCTTTGATGATCACGAATCCGTCAATATCTGGCAGGGAAATATCCAACAGGATTAACTGCGGGCAATGGATGCGAATATCAGCTAATGCTTCGGTGCCTGTTGCGTATTCCGTAACGTCGTACATTGGTTTAAGAAGGATGCGGACAAGTAATCGGTTATCGGCGTTATCTTCAATGACGGCAATACGGGGGCGTTGTGGTGGGTTCGTTGTTTTTTGAATTAGTACCAAGCGGGATAGCTGAAACGCATTATCAAGTTGCTGGACAAGGTCTGGCAAAGGGGTTGCATTGCCCTCCAAGGCGCACTTTTCGATGCTCGTTGCCAGTTGGCGCATATGCTTAATGCCGAGATTGGCGCAACTGGATTTCAAGGAATGGGCGGACAGGAGCACCTGACTCATGTTGGACGTTTTGATGCCTGCCAGCGCGGCGGTGATCCGTTCGGGTGTGGTTTTCAGGAAGATGGCGACCAGCTCGTTGACCAGTTCGTTGCCGCCTATGCGGTGCAATCGTTGAAGGGCGGCTTCGTCGACAAGATCAGGAGCGTCCATGAAGGCCTCTTTCTAAATAAAGCTAACTCCATCAATATCCAATACCTTATGGCACTTTCTATGCCCGCCAAGCATCATTGTCAAGACATTGGAACTTGCGGTTTGTCAGTAATGCTGGGACGTGCCAGTGGATTGACGTTAATGAATTTATGGGTGTAAAGTTCGCCGATACAGAACGGAGTGCCAAAATGAACGCCAATGATGTTGTGATTTCCACATTAGGGGAGCCGTCGTACCCATCGCCATTGAACTTGAACATGCAGGCAAACGATGCGATTAGCGACTATGTGCCTGATTCGGTAAGAGTGAGGTACAATGTGGAGGAGGGCGGCACGTGGCGGGAGGATCATCGTTTTGAAAAAGCCGGGCCGAGGGCAAAATTATATTTTCAGCCGGCTTACACGCGGGCGGCCATTGTCACATGCGGTGGGCTTTGTCCCGGCCTCAATAATGTTATCCGGTCGGCCTATCGCCAGCTCATTTCCTATGGTGTGCAGGAAGTGTTAGGGATTCGCTATGGCTACATGGGGTTGGATCCGGCCAATGGCTTTGCCCCGGTCCGGCTAAATGGTGACATGGTGGATGACATTCATTATGACGGGGGAACCATTCTGGGGTCGGCGCGGGGATCACCGCCGGTGCCTGTGATGGTTGATGCATTGGAGGGGATGGGGGTGAACATCCTGCTTTCGATTGGAGGGGATGGGACACAGCGAGGCGCGCATGAGATTGCTGAAGAAGCCGTGAAGAGAAAGTTGCCGTTAGCCGTCGTTGGGATACCCAAGACAATCGACAATGATATTCTCTACACGCAACGGACTTTTGGGTTTACGACGGCTGTTGACCGTGCCCGTGACGTTCTGGCAAGTGCCCATTGTGAAGCACGAAGCTACCATAATGGCATTGCGTTGGTGCGGTTGATGGGGCGTGATTCCGGATTCATTGCGGCGGTGGCCTCGTTGGCCAGTCAAGAGGTGAATTTCGCGCTTGTTCCGGAGGTGCCCTTCAATCTGGAGGGCGATAACGGACTTCTCGCGTCGCTGGAACGCCGTATCCGCCAGAAGGGGCACGCCCTGATTGCCGTCGCCGAGGGGGCGGGGCAGGGATTATTGGCGGATGCGGGGCAGAGGAAAGATGCTTCGGGGAATGTGCTTCATGGTGACATCGGAGTCCTGTTGAAAGAGAAAATACAGGCCTATTTTAAGGAGCGGGGCATAAGCATCAGCCTGAAATACATGGATCCGAGCTATTATGTCCGCAGTGCGCCAGCGAATTCGGAAGACGCCCTGCTATGCGACCAGTTTGCGAGGCATGCCGTGCACGCGGCCATGACGGGGCGCACGGATTTGATTATTGGTTTCTGGAACACGTTTATTCATGTGCCAATGGTGATGGCCACTGCGCACCGGCGGAAGATCGAGCAGGAAAGTCTGTTGTGGAGCAGTGTTCTCTCGTCCACGGGGCAACCGGCGATCATGATGTAGAGCGAGGATTTCAGGCAATGTGGCAGACGCGGTTGCGTCCATTTTCCTTGGCCTTGTATAGCGCCTGATCGGCGGCCTCCAGCACTTCCTGTGGCGTGCGGTAATGCGCGGAAGGGGTTGCGGCTCCGATGCTGATCGTGAGATGCAGAACCGGCGTATCCTGTTGGCGCGGTTGAGTCTTGCTTGGTTTTCTGGCGGGCCGGGCTTCGCCTCGCAGGAAGAAATCCTTCTGGCTGATGGCATGGCGAAGGTCATCCAAATTATCAAGAGCCGCCTTATAAGGGATGCGCTCGAACACAACGACAAATTCCTCGCCTCCATAGCGATAGGCGGTTCCGCGCGGGTTTAACCGGAGCTCGGCGGCAACATAGCGCAGGATCTGGTCGCCTGCGGGATGGCCATAAGTGTCGTTGATGCGCTTGAAGTGGTCGATATCGACCAGCGCGATGATGTAGTCGCTGCCGAGGCATCGCAGCCGGTGCTTCAGGGGGCGGCGCCCGGGAAGCTCCGTGAGTTCATCGATGTTCATGTGGCGCCAGGCTGTTTCCAAGACCGTCAAAAGGAGAATGAATCCGCCGAGGGATCCAAACAGGATCAAGGCGGCACGCTGATGAGATGGGTGGCACAGAGAAGAAGAGAAGTTAAGGGCGAGAAAGACGGACAAGACGGCCATGCCCAACAGGGGGCCAAGGCAGGGGCTTTCGCCGCGGTGCCTAAAGAGCAAAAACGGGAGCGAGCCCAGAAGCGCCAAGAGGCCCACGCCAGGAATCCGCAACCAACCGGAGTCCGTATGGAATGACGGCGGTGCTGAGGTTATGACGGACTGTTGAAAGCCTGAAATCAAGGGAAGTGTGATGATGAAGCCAGCGAGGACGAGGATGGCCACGGCGCGCATGGCGCCGTGTGAGGTAAGGAGCCCTCGCTCCTGTGAGCGGTGGAATATGGCCGTCAAAGGGGGAAGAAACAGGCAGCCGAGAAGAAGCGTAGCGGCGCCGCGGGCGGGATCATGGGCGGCAAAAAATGACTGGTCTGTGAAATACAAGATTACGGCGATGGCGGCGGCCAGTAGTAGAAAGTAAGGGAGATGAACAAACCATGATGCCATCGGCCAGGGGACAGACGCCGGCCACACCGCGAGGATCAATGAAACCGCCAAGCCCAGAACAACTGGAATTGCCAGGGCAGGTTGAAGCGTGTAGCCGGCTATCTTCATGTATTAGAACGCGTAAGAGACTTCCCAGCGCAGAAACACCGATGTGTCGTCCTGGGTGTAATAGTCTCCGGGCTCCAACACCTCGATCTGTAAGTGACCGGCAAGTTTGTCTTTGGGAATGAACCAATTTTCTTTTAAGGTCAAATCGTTACGCCACTTGGCGAGCCAGCCTCGCTCCTTGCCATTGCCGGCGCCATCGCCTTCAAAGGAAGACAGGTAATAAAGAGAGATATTCGACATCCATTGTTTACCGGGAGAGGAGCAGAATCCGATATTCGGGGCGATCAAGTTTGACCAGCGGGCGGCGGACTCCTCCTGATCCAGCGCGAAGACATAGAGATCGCTGAATTGAGGATAACGAGCCCAGATGGGATTCCAGCCCTCATCATTCTTTGTGGCGGGATCATCACCGGAAAGACAAAGGATGGCCGCTTTAAGAGTAGGCTTGGATTTACTATCATTCAATGTCTTGGCCAGTGTTGCATTTGCCATGAACGCCTGTATGTCGGCATCCTCTCGCTGACCTAGTTGGCCGGCGGCCTCCAGAGTGCCTTTGATGGATTCCGAGAGCACGGGCATGAGGCGGAAGCCAAAGGTTCCGATATCGACTTGAGCGTTTTCGATGACGCCGCGATCCGCGTCCAGAGTCTGCCATGATTGCGCCGGGGGCTTGTAGGTGCCGTCGGGATTCTTTGTGGCGTTTTGATTCCACGAGCCTTCGCGCTTATAGATCATGTAGGATTCGTAAGGAAGGGCGGGAAGGTATTTGCTTTTCAAATAGAGGCCACCGCCACTTTCGGTGACTCCGTCCAGTGATTGCGGGTAAGCGGATAAATCGCGTTCGGCGGAATTGATGGCGAGTTCGTCCTCGGACTCGTTGTAGATTCCGAAGACATCCACTTCGGTTTTTGGAATAGCCTTCCAGGTTGCCTTGATGGCGTTGAAGTACAATGTTCGGGAGCCGTCACCCGGAGTGCCTTCAAGGACCACCAATCCATCGCCGTACATGAGTTCCTGCCGCCCGATGCGCAAGTCAAGGCTATTGTCCAGCAGATTGCGGGCGTCAAGGTAGAGGTTGTCAAATACCCATTCATCGGGCCATTCCGAGGTGCTTTTTTGTGGGCGCTCGGACACATCGGGATAAACCCAGGAGCGGCATTCGTTTACGGTGCGAGCCTTGAAGAGGATGTCTTGCGACAGATCCTGCTCCATCCAGAGGCGGGTGCGGAATCGGAAGTAATTGTTCTCGCCTCCGCGGGCGTATTCAGGAATAGCGGTTTTGTTTGGGACATGATCGAAATACTCCTGGCGAACCCGTTCGTCGGCGCCGTAGCGAAGGGTGGGTGCCTGGGCCAGCGCCATCTCGTTAGTCTTCATCAGACCAACATCAGTTTTTCCTGTGCTGACCTCTGCCTGTGTCAAATGTCCGGCCATCGTTGCCAATGTAAGTATTATTGCCCATTGTTTCATTGTGTCTTACCTGTTCCTTATTTTGATGATGTTTACGCCTATCAATATATACGTGTGATTCCTTTGGAAGGTGACATTGGTGTCTTGAATGGTTTGGTTAGGGCTTTGCTGAAGTGCTCGCCGAGTAAGCTGGCGTTCCATGGATGGAGAGGATTTCGCCGAAATACAGGCGATGGTAGTCCTTGCCGTTGTAGTTGCCCTCAATGTGAGGGGAGAGGAAATTGGCGGGCTTAATGTCATCGTAATACATTTTGCGGCATTCGATGATCAATTCGGCTTCGTTGAAGCCAGGCGCCGCCACCACGCTGGAGGTGAGAGGAGTGAGGCCGGTTGCCTGTATTTTGTCGATGGCGCGCCCGGAACGCGTGCCGCAAAGCGTCAACTGGTCCTTGAATTCACCGGGAAGGACGCAAAGGGTGAAGTCGGCGTTTTTGTCAATGAACTCGAAAGTGTAACGACTGGGTCGAACCAGAACCATGGCCATGGGTTTGTTCCAGACTTCACCCAAGCCTCCCCAGGAGACCGTCATGGTGTTGAATTTACCCGGCGCGTTTTCTCCAGCGGTCAACAGCATCCAGCGTTCGTGGAAGCTGCTGACGATGGGGAGCGAAAATTTATCGACAGGGATCGCTTGACGTTTCATGGGTTAGTTTCCCGTGGTGTTGGGTTCTACTTCGAGGGTGATATTCCAATTGGCGGCAAGGGATTCCAGGAATTGGGACTGCTCGTGGGGGATCGTGTCGGCAAGAGATCCGGAGAGAACGGTTCCATAGATGAGCTCGCGAGCTTCCTGGCGGGTGATGCCGTCGAGGAAGTTCTTCAAGATGTTGCGGTCGGCAAACCGTGATTCTGCCTCATCGGCGAGATCCTGGAAGGTGTCTTCGCCAAGGGCATCGACGATCTCATCAACTTTGTCGACTTCATTGGCGGTGATGTTGCGGTCGGAGATCACGGCTAATTCCGTTAGCGCCACAAGGGCAAGACGTTCATCGTGGGACAAGTCTGTGATGTTCATGGTTCGCCTCCTATTTATTGTGAAGTTAGCATTATTCCTGCGTGATAAACAGCAACTTATATTGATGTTAATGGTTTAGGACCAGAGGTCGATCTCAGGTTCCAGATGGATGTTGAATTGGCGCTGAACCGTGGCGCGGGTGATTTCCAGTACGGCAAGGACGTCAGACGCTTTGGCGTCCTGTCCCGTGACGATAACGTTGGCGTGGCGATCAGAAATGGAGGCGCCACCAATGGTGAATCCCTTGAGTCCTGCTTGTTCAATCAAGCGACCGGCATAATCACCGGGAGGATTCTTGAACACGGAACCGGCTGAATGAATGCCTTTCATCCATGTGCGGCGGCTTGCATAGTCGGTTCGGGTTGCATTGATCCGCTGAGCGTCGCCCGTCTTCACTCCTAGTCCGACGTGGGTGATGACCAGATTGCGTAGTGCGGGACAGCGGCGGTAAGCGTAGTCCAGTTCGGCGCGGCGAAGGGTGATTTCCTGGCCTTCGGTGTTCAGGCCGCGAACCCAAACGATACGGTCGGCAATGGACTGGTCCCAGGCGCCAGCGTTGCCACGGGAGGCCCCGCCGATGGTGCCTGGGATGCTTTCCAGGAATTCCAGGCCGGAGTAGGCGTACTCTTCGGCCCAGGACAGGAGGCGGGCGATGGGAACAGAGGCTCCGGCGGTGATGACACCATTGTCATGACTAAGCGTGTTGAACTCATTGCCGGTTAGCCTGGCGACGACGCCCCTGGCCCCGAGATCACTGACTAGAATGTTACTGCCGCCGCCTAGGATGCGGAAAGGGATGCCCTTTGCCTGTGTCCAGACAAGAACCTTTGCCAGGTCCCGGCTGTTACCTATTTCCATCCAGACATCGGCGTTGCCGCCAACAGAGAAGGTTGTCTTGAGTCCAAGTCGTTCACGTCCGCGGACCACGGTGGATTCAAGGTCGGCATGGCGGATGATTTCTCCAACCAGGCTTGGCAATTCATCCACGCGGGTTTTAAGGAGGTCGTCACGCGCCCAGAGGGCTATGCGCTCGACATCACCGGCGCCGATGACGAGGAAGACGTCGCCCAGGCGCAATTGACTGCGGTGGTATTCCCACGCCTGACGCAAGGATGTGGCCACGAAGACAGGTGTGCGGTTCTCGCGGCGGCAATGGGCGTAGAGATCCCAGACGGTTCCGCCGGGGAGAGGGGGCTCGGAGGCGGCGTAGACGGGAGTGAGGATAAGCTCGGAGAGGCCGCGGAAGGCGGCGGGGAAGTCGGGTCCGAGGGCTTGAGTGCGTGTGTAACGATGGGGCTGGAAGATGCCCAGCAGGCGGGGGCGGTGGAGGTGTTCAGCGGCCCGGATCAAGGCGGTGATTTCGGAGGGATGATGGGCGTAGTCGGAAATGACGATGACATCATCACGGTTCAAGAGGCGATCGAAGCGGCGGCGCGGGAGTGCTACATTGGCCGTGGCATCGCGGATTTTGTCGAAGGGGATTCCCAGTTCGAGGCAGACGGCGACGCAGGCGAGGGCGTTGAGGATATTGTGGCGGCCGGGCGCTGGGACGGTAAACGCGCCAAGAGGCTCATCGTTGAGGAAGAGGATGCATTCGGTGCAGGTGGCCAGTTCCTTGATGGGTTCTGCCCGGAGGCTGGCGCCTGGTTTCAGTCCGTAGCCAGTCGCATTGTGGTGTCCGGCGCACAGGCGGGCGGCACGCGGGTCGTCGGCGCAATAGATGACCCGGCAGCGGGCGTTGTTGATGAAGGTTTGAAAGCAGGCTTCAAAAGCTTCGATGTTGGCGAAGTGCTCCATGTGGTCGAATTCGATATTGGTGACGACGGCGATGTCGGGGTGGTAGAGGGCGAGGGTTCC
>CAZDUS010000011.1:0-56695 GCA_964508705.1 uncultured Verrucomicrobiota bacterium | reverse complement strand
ATAGTCGATTTCCCCACATTGGGGAGCCCCACAATACCAATGCCTAAACCCATAATTCCCCTTCCATTCCTATTCAAGCCTGCACGGCCTGCCATCGTTCAGATCAAACCCCGTGTTGATCCAAAATCCATAACTTTTGACAAACCTGCAGTACTATTAAGCTGGCACAATATCGGAGATTGGCCTCGCCGGTCAACAACACGGCACAGAATCCCGCATATCCTCCCCTTCTCCCAATCTCTCTCTTGCTTTCGTTATCCTCACTCATTAACTTCATGCAACTGTTCGCCCAGCCCTTAAACAAGGAGTCTCTTATGGAATCTGTTCTGCTTTTCATCCTTTGCGCCCTACTCGTCGTCGTGCTGATCAAACTTGCCGACATCAAATTCCACCTCCGCAATCTCCCTTCCCTCGAAACCCGTCTCGATGCCATCGAGGAACTCCTCCGCCCGAAAAAAACCACCTCACCTTCCCCCGCCGAAAAAAACCTAAACCCTGAGCCCCGAACCCTCTCAAATCCCTCTCCCTCCTCAACAAGTAGTCCGTTGTCCGTAGTCAGTAGTCCCTCCCCCGTCCCGCCCCCCCTCCCCATTTCCCCGCTCATCCTAAACCCTGAACCCCGAACCCTGAACCCCACCCCACCATCTCCCCCTCCCACCCCCCATCCCATCGCCACCATCCTGAACCGCATCTGGCAATGGATCCTTGTCGGCGACGAATTCCGTCCCAAGGGCGTGGCAATGGAATACGCCGTCGCCACTACCTGGATGGTTCGTATCGGCATCGTGGCCGCCGTCAGCTTCGTAGCCTACTTCCTCAAATGGTCCATCCAGCGCGAACTCCTCGGCCCCGCCGCCCGCGTCGCCATCAGTATCGCCTTCGGCCTCGGCCTCCTCACCAGCGGACGCCTCATGCTCGGCAAACGCTATCACATCATCGGCCAGGCCTTCATGGGCGGTGGCCTCGCCACGCTTTACTTCAGCATGTACGCGCTCGGCCCCCTCTACCATATCGCAGACTCACAAGCCCTGGTCTTCGGCCTGATGATCCTCATCACTCTCTCCTCAGGCATCCTCGCCCTCGAATCCAAGTCAATGCTCGTCGCCATCTTCGGGATCATCGGCGGCTTCTGCACCCCCATCCTGCTCCGGACCGGCACCCCGAACTTCCTCGGCCTCTACAGCTACCTGCTCATCCTCAATCTCGGCATCCTCGCCATCAGCCTCATGCGCCCGTGGCGCCTCCTGAACTACCTCGGCTTCCTCTTCACCTACGGCCTCTATTTCGGCTCGCTCCACCAATACCAGCGCTCGGACTTCCCCGTCGTCATCACCTTTCTCTCGCTCTTCTTCATCGTGCAATCGACCCTCGTCTTCATCCATAACATGAGACGCCACATCCCCTGCACCATTCTGGAAATCATCCACCTGACCCTCAACGCCGGCATCTTCTCGCTGGCCGGCTACTGGCTCATCCGCGACGCCGTCAGCCGCCCCTACCCAGCCATCCTCACCTTCGGCCTCGCCCTCTACTTCGTCGCCCACGTCGTCATCTTCCTACGCCTGAAACTCAGCGACCGCCCCCTCCTGCTCGCCGCCATGTCGCTCGCCGTCTTCTACGCCGCCCTCACCATGCCACTCGTCCTCGAACAGGAATCCCTCACCATCGCCTGGGCCCTGCAGGCCTACCTCTTCCTCCGCCTCGGCCGCCACATGGATAACCGCTTCCTCCGCCACCTCGGCTACGCCCTCTACGGCGCCACCGCCATCCGCCTCGCCCTGTTCGAGTTCCCCCGCTTCGATACCCACGGCATCTACCCCGAAGCCATGTCCGCCTACTGGAAAACCTTCTCGCATCGCCTCTGGACCTTCGGCTCCGTCATCGCCTCGCTCGTCGCCGCCTTCCGCCTGGAACGCCAATACCTCGCCCCGGGCACCGACAAGACCGCCCCCGGCGTACCCGATATCCCCGTCTCCATCCCCGCCTCCATCACCCGCCACCTCTTCTTCTGGAGCGTCACCGCCGCCCTCTTCCTCTACCTCCACTTCGAACTCTACGCCATGTTCGCCTACCTCCAACCCTGGCGCCTCCCTGTGCTGACCGCCCTCTGGTGCGCCATGGCCGTCTTCTTCATCCTCTTCTACCGCGCCACCCTCACCCTCTCCGCCCTCATTGCCGGACTCTTCTTCGCCGCCGGTGCCGTCGCCAAAACCATCTTCGTGGATTTCGACGCCATGAACCTCTGCCACCATGGCTACTTCGATTCCCCCTACCTCTGGCCCGGCGCCTTCGCCCGCATCATGAACTTCACCTTCGTCGTCACCATCCTCATCATGGGCGCCGCCCTCCTCCGCCAGACCTCCCGCTCCCGCGCCATCCCCGCCACCTTCGGCTATGCCAGCCTGATCCTCCTCTGGCTCTACGGCACCCTCGAATTCGCCACCCTGCTCCACTGGAAACTGCCCGCCTTCCAAAAAGGCGGCGTCTCCGTCTGGTGGACCGTCTTCGCCTTCGCCATGCTCGCCGGCGGCATCTGGAAAAACATACGCCCCATCCGTTTCGCCGCCCTCATTCTCTTCACCGTGGTCACCATCAAGATCTTCTTCATGGACCTCGCCCACATGCCCATCATCTACCGCGTCGCCGCCCTGATGGTACTCAGCGTCCTGCTCCTCCTCGGCGCCTTCGCCTATCTCCGCGCCGGCAAACGCTTCACCACCGCCGCCCTCCTCCTGCTCCTTCTCGGCGCCTCCGCCCATGCCGCCACCGCCCCCGGCCTGTTCCCCCTGGAAAAAACCATCACTCTCCAGGCCGACCACCGCGCCGAAGTCGGACAGTGGGTCATGGATGCCGACCTCTTCTCCGCCCTCGACAACCCCTACGGCAACCTGCGCCTCTACGATACCAACGGCAAGGAAACCCCCTTCCTCATCCGCAACAAGGCCGACACCCGTTCCGTCGTCAGCTATGCCCCCGTCTCCGTCTCCTCCTCCGTCGAATCCCTGCGCCAACTCCCCGACAACCACATCGAACTGGTCGTCACCCGCACCGCCTCCGACCCCATGGTCGCCGGCATCCAATTCCAATCCAACATCCGCAACTTCGAAAAACTCGTCACCGTCAGCGGCAGCAATGACCGCTCCACCTGGGTCCCTCTCGTCGAAACCGCCCCCATCTACGACTACTCACGCTTCATCGACCTCCGCCGCGACAAAATCAACTTCGCCCCCTCCTCCTACACCGCCTACCGCATCGAGATTTCCAACATGACCGAGAAACAGGATTCCCCCCTCGTCTCGCTCATCCGCCAGACCCGCGGCACCGATACCCCAACCGAAAAAGAAGCCACCTCCTTCCGCCGCGAACCCTTCCGGATCGACCAGATCCGCTTCCTCGAACGCAGAGAGCACATCACCTCCGACGCCACCGAGACCGCCGAGGCAGATGTCACCGACCTCAAGGTCGCGCACGACGCCAAGGCCCGCACCACGCTCGTCACCTTCTCCACTCGCCGCCAACCTGTCACCGCCATCACCCTCCTCACCGACGACAGCAACTTCAGCCGCTCCGCCACCGTGGAAGGCGAATCCGATGTCATCCCCCATGGCTGGGCAACCCTGTCCGCAGGCACCCTAAGCCGCATCCGCATCGGCGGCACCCGCCAGGAACAATTGATGCTAAAGCTTACTGCTACTCGTTATAAACAGTATCGCATCACCATCCGCGACATGGACAATCCCCCCCTGGAGATCACAGGAATCAAGATCCTGCACAATCAAGTCGAAGGCCTCTTCTTCCCCAAAAGCTCGACCCCCTACCGCCTCTGTTACGGTGGACAGGACAGACCCTATCCCTCCTACGATGTAGCGTCGGTATTATCCCGGGTGGTCCCCGATGCCGTGCAAAACTGGAAGCTAAGTGAAGAACGCATCAATCCCGACTATTCAACAAAGTGTGGCTTCCGTCTCTGTTCCGGCAAGACCGCCATGACCGCAGCCATGATCATCATGGCCGCCATCCTGATTTTCTTCATAGCCCGCCTAGCCAAAAAAATCGAACCCACATAACCCTCACCCCGCCCATAAAATCCGTCGGCTCCGACCGATACGTCCGAAAAAGCCCCCCCCATGCCTCATACTTCATCCTTCATACTTCCCCCCCTCCCCCCACTCCTCCAGCCGGGTCAAAGCCTTGCTCGCGTCACAGCCGTCGATCGAGGCGCCTTCCTCGTCCGCACCCAGGACGCCGAAGCGTATGCCGAACTAGCCGGCAAATTCCGCTTCGCCGTCGAGGCCGCCATCGACTTGCCCTGCGTGGGCGACTGGGTGTGCGTGCAATGCCATCCATCCGGCGGTCCCGCCATCATTCACAGCGTCATCCCCAGAAAATCCTTCCTGCGCCGCAAATGCCCCGGCAAGACCGTCGATTTCCAAATGATCGCCGCCAACATCGATGTCGCCTTCATCATGCAGGCCTGCGGCTACGACTTCAACCTGAGCAGGCTCGACCGCTACCTCGTGATGGCCAACGAAGGCGCCATTGAGCCGTGGATCATCCTGACAAAAACCGACCTCATCCCTCCCGAACAACTCGAGCAGGCCATCGGGCAAATAAGAAACACACGCAACGCCCCTCAGGTCCTGGCCCTCAGCAACACAACCGGCACTGGACTGCAAGAGTTCCGCAATCTCCTCGTGCCAGGCAAAACATATTGCCTGCTTGGCTCCTCAGGAGTCGGCAAAACCACACTGATCAACCGGCTGATTGGCCGCGATGCGTTTGACACAAAGGCCGTCAGCAAGACAGGCGAAGGTGTGCATACCACGTCCCGTCGCCAGTTGCTCACCCTTGATAATGGAGCCATGCTGATCGACACCCCCGGAATGCGCGAGCTAGGCTTGATTGTAACGGGCGATGGAGTCGACGACACCTTCGCCGAGATTCGCGACAACTCCGGGCACTGTCGCTTCGCAAACTGCACTCACACCAGCGAACCCGGTTGCGCTGTCCTACAGGCGCTGGAGGATGGAACCCTGACTGAGGACCGTTATCAAAGCTTTATCAAGCTAAGAAAAGAAACCGAATTCCACGATCTCTCCTATGTAGAGAAGCGCAGAAAAGACAAATCCTTCGGCAAATTCATCAAGACCGCCAAAAAGACTCTGAGGAAATAAGCATCTCCCCATTCCCATTCCTAATCCTAATTGTGATCGTGATCCTAATCCCACCCGTGAAATCTCGCTGGCCAAATGTCTTCTCTCTTACTCGGAGAACAACGACGTGGCCTGGAAGGATAAGCTGAAGAACACCGTTGGGACGAACCGGGGAAAGCCACCGAAACCCTGCCTACGATCTATCCGCTGGATGATGGCCGGCAACGCCGCCAATGGCGACAAAGCTGCCCAGATCGAAATTGGCCCGCGATACCGGAGGCTGTGGCACAAGGGAACATAACCACCACAACAAAAATGAGCGACGGCCTGCCTCTTCAAGCCATCGCTCACAACACATGCGACCAACAGTTTTGACAAGATTAACGACTACTCGGTGTTCCGAAAAAAAAGCCGGCCCGGGCTTTCCCGCCCTGAGCCGGACTACATTCCCGTCATCTGCCGACGGGTTCACTTCATGGTCTCACACTTTCACTCGGTCTTCGCGGCGCCTTACTTCGCGATCTTGGCTTCAGGCTTGCACGTCCCGCAACACTTCACAGGCGCATCTTTCTTGCACGTCCCGCAGCATTTCTTCGTGGTCGAGCAACCCACACCAACAAACAACGCCACCATACCAATCACTGCCAACGTTAATACCTTCTTCATCTTACTGTCTCCTTTCTTGCGGCCCGATCCTTCGGATCGCACAGTACACCGTCCACAACTGGCGAAACGCTTTAAATAGTACGCGTCACTGCTCCTTGGTCAAGCACTCTCTTGCATTCTGCGAACAGCCCGCCGCTGGTGGAGAACAGGTACCACGCCGTGGTTCTGCAGCCCTATTTCAGAGGCTCCTTCGACAGGACAACATCATCAACCCAGACGGTTCCTTTCCCATTGATGACAAGATTGTGTGTGACCTTGTCCTCGTCGTCGAGGGTCAGCCCTGTGTTTAGTGGTTAGCATACATCACACAACCACCCAAACCCTTAGCAGCAACAAATGACGTCGACTGCATCCACCCCTTAAGTTACTTTCCAATGCAGAGAAACGGAACCATCCCTACGGAGACCGGAATAACATGAATGAGATACAACGAGTCGCCTTCAACGAACTCCTTCATGAACTGACTCGAGTCCTGCTTTCCGTGGGACTTGGAAATGACGCCGCTCAACAGTGTGCCCGTGTCTTCACCGAAAACACATGCGACGGCGTTCCCTCGCATGGACTAAACCGCTTTCCTTCCTTCGTATCGGATGTCAAGGCAGGCATCGTTAAGACGCACGTCTCGCCGGAACGTGTAAATGCTCTCGGCGCTATCGAACAATGGGATGGCAAGCGCGGGATCGGCATCCTCAATGCCTCAACCGCCATGAACCGCGCCATCGAACTGTCACGGATACACGGCATAGGCTGTGTCGGACTGCGCAACACCAACCACTGGATGCGGGCAGGCACCTACGGATTACTGGCCGCAGAGGCAGGATGCATCGGGATATGCTGGACCAACACCGTCGCGCTCATGCCGCCCTGGGGTTCTGCCACGAAAAAAATCGGGAATAACCCCTTGGTGGTCTGCATCCCGCACGCAGAAGGTCCTGTCCTTCTGGATATGGCCATGAGCCAGTTCTCCATGGGCAAACTCGCCAGCTACCGTCGGAGTGGCGACGATTTGCCTCTGGCAGGCGGCTATGATGAAAATGGTAAGCTCACCACCGACCCAAATGCCGTCCTGAAATCAGGAAACCCACTTCCAATCGGTTATTGGAAAGGCTCGGGACTAGCCTTCGTTCTTGATCTTATGGCCACAATCATTGCTGATGGCGATTCAACCCGCGAGATCACTCAACGCGGCGGGGAGACCGGTGTATCTCAAGTCTTCATGGCCATTGACATCATATCGCGAATGGGAGCCTCCCATGTTGAAGACAAGGTGAATGCCATCATTCAGGATTTTCTTGAAGCCCCTGCGATCGAGGGCACCCAGAAGGTCCGCTTTCCCGGCCAAGGCATGCTTTCCGAACGAAAAACCAATCTCGAAAAAGGCATACCCGTTGACCTTCAATTCTGGCAAACAATCAAGCAGATGTAACTTCCCGGACCCAAAGGTCTATGGTCTCTCTCCCTCTCGCTATATTTCCCCACCACCTTGGACATTGAATATTCCTTTTTGAACATTGGATATTCAATCCCTCCGCCCCCCCTCATCATTCTTTCCTGAACCCTGTCCCCTCCCCCCCCTTACCCCCGCCCAACCAAACTCATGAACTCCGCCCGCGTGCTAGCACTGTTGTGGAAGCTCCCCAGCACCGTCGACGTCGTCATCACGGAATCCTGCTTCTCAACACCCCGCATGCACATGCACAAATGCCGACACTCCATCACCACGCCAACCCCCTCGGGATTAATCGTGTCCATGATCTCATTCGCCACCTGCGCCGTCAGTCGCTCCTGAATCTGCAACCGCCGCGCCAGCACATCCACAATCCGCGCCAACTTGCTCACACCCAACACCTTTGTCCTCGGAATATATCCAATATGGCACTTCCCGAAAAACGGCAACATATGGTGTTCGCATAGGCTGTATAACTCAATGTTCTTGAGCACCACCATGTTGTTAGCCTCCGCCGCATACACAGCGTTATTCACAACCTCTTCCAGGTTGGTCCGGTAACCGGATGTCAGAAATTCATAGGCGGCCGCCACACGGTCAGGCGTCTTCAACAACCCTTCCCGGTTGGGATCTTCACCAATCTCCACCAGCAGTTGCTTAACCAGTTGCGCTACCCGTTCCTTGTTCATCCCGCCACCTTCTTCCTCTCTCGTTCGATTTCAATTTCACTGCAACGGGCATGCCGCAACGCGCCCGGCTTCTGCACCACCACATTGACCCGCTCCACCCGCTCATTCCGCATAGCAATATCCGCCACCCGCTGGGCCACCCGCTCAATCAACTTGAACGACTTCTTCTCCAACTCCGCCAGGATGTTCAGCTTGATACCCTTGTAATCCACGGAATCCGCCAACCGGTCGCTCCGGCACGCCTTCATCAAATCCGCATGCAACGTCACCGTCACAACAATGTCCTGTGGCTTGCGCCGTTCGGCCTCCGTCACGCCCAGCCGGCATCTCGCCGTCAATTCCCGGATGCAAAGTTTATCCAATGTTTTCATTGCCGTTATCCTCACCAAGGCTTTGTATCGTATTCACCCACTCCACCCAAGTCAATGCCCGCCCCTACTCCACCGTCACGCTCTTCGCCAGATTCCGCGGCTGGTCAATCGGACACCCCCGCAACCTCGCCACATGGTAGGCGAACAACTGCAACGCCACGACCCCGGCTATAGGCGCCGATAGGTGGGAGCACCTAGGAACTGTTATCACAGCATCCACCTGCCGCCCCGCCTCCTCGTCCCCTTCCGTCACCACGCCAATCACGGGTGCCTGCCGTGCCCTGCATTCCTGAACATTGCCAAGTGTCTTTTCCTTGCCGGCGATATCGTTGATCAACGCCAGCACCGGCACCTTCTCATCCAGCAACGCAATCGGCCCATGCTTGAGTTCCGCCGCATGATACCCCTCCGCATGAATGTAACTAATCTCCTTGAGCTTGAGCGCTCCCTCCAACGCCACAGGATACATGTACCCCCGCCCCAGAAAGAAGAAATCGCGCGCCTCATAATACCGCTGTGCCGCCTTGATAACCGCTTCGTTCGAGCCCAACACCCCTTTGACCAAGGCGGGTATCCCCCGAATCTCAGCGCAGATATCAATGCCGTTCTGCCGCGACAACCGCCGGCACCGCCCGATCTTAAGCGCCATCATCAACAACACCATCAACTGACAGGTGAACGCCTTGGTGGACGCCACGCCGATTTCTGGCCCCGCATGCAAATACACCCCCCGCCCCGTTTCCCGTGCAATCGTCGAGCCCACCACATTGCAAATCCCCACCACCAGCGCCCCCTTCTGCTTCGCCTCCCGTACCGCCGCCAGTGTATCCGCCGTCTCACCCGACTGACTGATCGCCACAACCATGTCGTCCGGCTGAATGATGGGGTTCCGGTAACGATACTCCGCCGCCTGTTCAACCTCCGTGGGCAGGTCCGCCAGTTCCTCAAAATAATATTTCCCGATCATGCCCGCATGGAGCGACGTACCGCAGGCGACAATGATCACCCTCCTGACTCCCGACAACTCGCGCGGAGTCAAGGCCAACCCGGAAAGAATCGCCGTACCCATGGACTCATCCAGCCTGCCGCGCAGGGTATTCGCCAGCGCCTCCGGCTGTTCAAGGATCTCCTTGAGCATGAAGTGCTCATACCCGCCCTTCTCCGCCACCCCAACATCCCAATCCACCTTGGCCACCTCGTGCGAGACAGGGATATTATGAATATTCCGGACATCGGCGCCCTGTGCCGTCAGCACCGCCACATCGTCATCCTCCAGATAAATCACCTGCCGGGTATGCGCAATGATCGCAGCCACATCACTGGCGACTATCGTTTCCCCGTCCCCGATCCCGATCACCAGCGGACTTCCCTTGCGCGCCACCACAATCCGGTCGGGCTCATCCGCCGACACCACGGCAATGCCATACGTCCCCTCCACATGCTTGAGCGCCGCGCACACCGCATCCACAAGTTCGCCTTGATACAATTCACCAATGAGATGAATCAACGCCTCGCTGTCAGTCTGGGAAATGAACTTATGCCCCTTGGCTTCAAGTTGCCGCCGTATAGCCGCGTAGTTCTCAATGATCCCGTTGTGAACCATCGCCAACCGGCCGGATTGATCGGCGTGGGGATGCGCATTTGCCTCCGTCGGACTGCCATGCGTGGCCCAACGTGTATGCGCAATTCCGGCATGCAACGTCTCACGGAAAGCCTCATCCCACCGGCTATAAACCAACTGCTCCAAAACACGGACCTTGCCCTCGTGCTTCAGGACATGCAGTTGCTTATCCGCCACCACGGCAATCCCCGCAGAATCATATCCCCGATACTCAAGTCGCTTGAGCCCGTTCAGAAGAACATCAACCGCCCGCTTCCCGCCAACATATCCAACAATTCCACACATACCCCACCCCCCTTTCATTCTTCATAACTTGTCCCGCCACTGGAGGGATTCATCTTTCCCGCCTGAACCCCGAACCCTAAACCCTCCCGCCCACCCCTACCCCCCCATCACTCCACATCCCGCTGCACGACAGCCCCCGGACGCGTACTCACTCCCGGCCACAGTTTCCGCCCCGGATAAATCGCCGTGTGAATCCCCGTATGCACATGATCACCCACCACCGCTCCAAACTTGATCCTCCCCGTATCCACCAAACCACCGCCCACCATAGACCGGTGATTCCCTCCATCATGCCTGAAGTTAGACGTGATCGTCCCCGCTCCAAAATTAACCCCTTCCCCGATAATCGAGTCCCCGCAGTAACTCAGATGCCCGATACTACTCCCCTTCATCACAATGGAATTCTTGATCTCCACCGCCTGCCCGATATGGCATCCATCCCCGATACTGGTATTACCCCGGATATAACAGTTGGGCCCCACCTTGCAGTCGGCGCCAATCATCACCTTGCCTTCAATGTACACTCCCGGCAACACACGCGACCCCTTACCCAGGACCAGCCGCCCCTCGACAGTCGCCGCCGGACTAACCTCCCCCTCCACCCGGTCCATGCACAACTCTCCAACCGCATATTCATTCACGCGCAACAAATCCCATGCATACCGAATACGGAATGTCTCCCCATCCGCCTTGATCTCCTCTCCGCCGCCAACCACATGTCCCTCCTTATCCCCTATCCACGCCAATATCTCCCCCTGCTCGTCCCGCACCGCCACCGGCCCCTCAGCTCTCGCCAGCCCATTGATCACCGCCACCGATAGCCACGCATCACCCCTCACCCACAACGCCGCCGCCCTGCCTGGCTTCTCGACAACCTTGAAGCCGCCTTCCTCCAAACGAACCTTCTGCACCACAACCAGCGGCCGGTTCGCCACCGGACAATCCGCCAGAAGTCTCGCACAGGTTATCGGGTAACACCCCGCCGGACTCCCCGCATCCACAATCATCGCCTTCATGATCCCAACTCCTTGTGTACCGCCTCCGTCAACGCCGCGATCCAGCGGTCCACCTTGGCCTGTTCCTTCGCCTCCACCAGCAACCGGATCTTATTCTCCGTCCCGGAATACCTCACGATCATCCGCCCCGTCGCCCCAAGATCCTCCTCGCACTGTCCCATCACCCACATCAATCCCGGCAGGTCCGCGATCGGCACCTTGTGCTTAACCTTCAGACTAACCAGTTGCTGGGGATACTCATCCATGCAAGCCGCCAGTTCGGATAGCGAAATCTTCTTCTGCTTCATCAACCTCATCACCTGCAACGCCGTAATGATGCCGTCGCCCGTTGTGGCGTAATCCATTAGGATCACATGCCCGCTCTTCTCCCCGCCAACCGTCGCGCCGGTCTTCCTCATCTGCTCGATCACCAGCCGGTCCCCCACATCCGTCGTTTCCACATGGATGCCCGCCTTCCTCATCGCATCGTGCAACCCCATATTGCTCATGGTGGTCACAACCAGCGTGTTCGCCGCCAATTGATTCCTCGCCTTGAAGTCCAATGCGCACATCGCCAGGATCCGGTCCCCATCGACCACACGGCCCACCGCATCGCAAAAAAGCACCCTGTCGGCGTCGCCATCAAACGCCACGCCAATATCAGCCCCCTCTTCCCTCACCACCTTCGCCACCGCCTCCGGATGCAAGGCCCCGCATTTGTTGTTGATGTTATACCCGTCAGGCTCCACATGAATCTTGGTCACCTTGGCGCCCAACTCCTTGAAAATCAGCGGCGAGATGAAATAGGCCGCCCCGTTGGCGCAGTCGAGGACCACCTTCAGCCCCTGCAAGTCCTGATTCTTGATCGTGCTCTTGGCAAATTCAATATACCGGCCCCGGGCATCCTCGATGCGATAAGCCTTCCCCAACTGGTCGCTCCGAATATGCGCACTGCTCAATTCGCCGGAAACAACATGCCGCGCTATTTCGCCCTCAATCTCGTCGGAAATCTTGAATCCATCCCCACCGAAAATTTTGATGCCGTTGTCGTCGGACGGGTTATGCGAGGCCGTCAACATGATCCCCACTTCCGCCGCCATCGACCTCGCAAGATGAGCCACCGCCGGTGTGGGCACCGGCCCCACTAACAACACGTCCATCCCCATGGAGACCAACCCGCTGGTGAGCGCCGTTTCCAGCATATAGCCCGAAAGTCGCGTATCTTTGCCAATCACCGCGCGGCAGGACCCATGCCCGGTAGCCTTGAATACATGTCCGATGGCCTTCCCGACCTGCAACGCCACTTCAGCGGTAATCGGATAACGATTCGCCTGCCCCCGGATTCCATCCGTCCCGAATAAACGATCCATAACGCTCCTCCTGACAGGGCACCCCACAATCCTTCACCCTTGGCAGTAATGCTATACCACCCCCTTTCAGCAGAAAAGCCTTATCCCTCTGTCATTTGTTCCAGAATTAATCAAATACAAATCACCCTCTCACCACTTTCTAACAAAACTCGACCATTGTTGAGACGAGTTCACTCTGTCTGTTTTTTTAATTCCACTGACAACAGGAGTATATGATGGACTTGAAGACAATATGCACGGACATTACAGCCGTTGAGATTTCAGATTCAATATACAATGTATTTTAGCTGTTCCGAAACCATCGTGACTGGCCTTTTTTGCCAGTCGTCGATACTGAGCATCGTGTCATGGGGGTCATACGCGAGTACGACTTGAAAACCCATGCCTATGCTCAGTTCGGACGCGACCTGATCAAAAGACAATCCGTGCAGGAATTCCTGCACCAAACGTTGACGGTACTAATTACCATCTCGAAAAAGGATCTTCTAAATTCTTCAGCAAAAAATCCGAACCCCGACGGTATTGTCCTGACGGAAAACGACAGCGTAAAGGCCTTGAACAGATTTCGCACAAACGCTACGGATTTTGACTTGATCGTGACTGACCAGACAATGCCAGTCATCATCGGCATATCTCTTGCAAAGGAAATACTTAGGATTAGTCCGACCATTCCCGTGATTCTATTTACAGGGTATAGCGAATGCGTCTCGCCTGAACAAGCGAGGGAAGCCGGCATTCACGAATATGTGCTTAAACCGCCCGATTTCAGAAAACTGGCCTCATCCATCCAGCGCCTGGCATTCTCGGCTTCTTCTTGAAACAGTCAATCTTATGACATGCCTGTAGCGCAGTCCGATGGATTCAGCACCAACCGGGCCGGGGGCCTTCGCACATCAGCCTCTCATGTGATCCCAAAACCGCTCCTGCATCGGTGTTCGATTGGGAACACCGTTGGACATAGGTTCCATCCGGGCGCATATCCCAGGCCCTGCGCCGATCCGCCAGATGAATGTTCAGGATACGCCATAATTCTTCCCGGCACGCACGGTCTTCTATCGGTGTAATGGCCTCAACGCGACCCTCAAGATTCCGGTGCATCCAATCCGCCGACCCGATATAGAACTCACCCTCCAGTGGATCCGAAGCTCCATTCAGAAAATGGAAAATCCGGGAATGCTCCAGGAACCGACCGATCACCGAAATGACGCGAATGGTATCGCTTAGTCCTGGCACACCGGGACGTAACGTGCAGAATCCGCGCACAATCAGATCGATACTGACCCCGGCCTGACTGGCGGCATAGAGCGCCTTAATAATGTCCCGGTCCTCCACCTGGTTCATCTTGGCCAGGATATGGGCTGGCCGGCCCGCAAGCTGGTGATCAACCTCGCGCTGGATCATCGCCAGAAACCGCTGCTTCATGGTGACTGGCGCCACCAGCAGCTTGCGGTAATCGCTCTGAAGCGAGCGGCCCGTCAGATAATTAAACAGTTCAGCCATATCCGCCATCAGATCCGCGCGACACGTCAACAGACTGGTATCCACATAAAGGCGCGCCGTCTGCCGGTGGTAATTCCCGGTGCCGATATGGGCATAACAACGGGCTTCCCCATGCTCACGCCGCACAATGAGCGTGGTCTTGGTGTGGGTTTTCAATCCCTCCACTCCATACACCACATGAACCCCCGCCCGCTCCATTTTCTGGGCCAAGGCAATGTTGTCAACCTCATCAAACCGCGCCTTAAGTTCCACAAGGCAGGCCACTTGCTTGCCCCGTTCAGCCGCCCGGATCAGCAGGGGCACAAAGGGACTGTCCTGCCCCGTCCGGTACAGGGTCATTTTGATGGCCAAAACCGCCGGATCCTCCGCAGCTTCGCGGATCAGGCGAAGCACGGTGTCGTCAAACGATTCGTAGGGATGATGCACCAGGATATCCCCTCCCTGGATCACATCGAAAATCCCTACGCCCTCCGCCTGCATTCGCTGGGGAACAACCGGTGTCCACGGCTTGTATTTCAAATCCGGAAACGGCAAGGCGGCTACAGCACGCAAGGTCCGGTATTCCATTAACGCCGGAAGTTCATAGATGTCCTCCCTGGACACGTTCAAGGCATCCATGAGAATGGAGTAAGTAAGGGGTGCCACCTTGGGCGGAATCTCCAACCTCACCACACATTCCATCCGGCGCTGGCGAACTTGTTCCTCCACCGCCTGTAGCAAATCCTCGACATCATCAAGATCGCCCTCCACTTCTGCATTGCGGGTCACTCGGAAGGGAAAGACGCCATCCACCTTCATGCGGGGAAACAGACGATCCAGATGCCGGATTATAAGGTCAACAAGGGATACAAAACGATACCCACCCGGCTCAGCGTTCCCATCGAGTTTCACCCATTGAGGTAAACTGTCAGGAATCTTGACGCGGGCAAACGCCGTGGTGCCACCCTCCGGATCAGTAACCGTCATCCCCAGCGATAACGAGAGGTTGGAAATAAAAGGAAACGGATGCCCCGGATCAACACATAGCGGTGTCAACACAGGAAAAATGGTTTTTTCAAAAATCAGCCTTGCCTGCTGTTTTTCATCTTCCGAGAGGGCTTCCCAGCCCAGCAAATGAATCCCTTGCCGAGCCAGCGCCGGCTTGACCGAAGTCTTGTAGATGAAAGCCTGCTGGATCAACAGGTCCTGAATGGTCGCGTGAATGGTATTGAGGAGACCCGCATCCGTATAGGGCGCATCCGGACGAATCGTGGCAATCCCGGCGTGCACACGTTCCCGCAGGCCATACACCCGCTTCATCACAAATTCGTCTAGATTCGACGTGAAAATGGACAGAAAATTGACCCTCTCCAGCAATGGCGTCCGTTCATCAGCAGCCTCATTCAAAACCCGGCGGTTGAATTCCAGCCAGTTGAGGTCCCGGTCCAGAAACCGGCTATCGGCAGGGGACACCTTGCGCCGGCGCCCCGCTATTCTTGCCGACGGGGTCATCGCACCGCACCCTCCTTGTCCCCCATGCAACTCCCGACCAGACGCGCAGAGGTAATCCACGGATGATCAATCGGCACATACTTAACCTTGCCGGCCACCTTGTTCAGGAGCACAGGAACACAGTCATCGCCGCGAACCGCCACCATGACATTGTAGACACCCTTTAAAAGCAGTTCCCCGGCCTTGGTGCCCAACCGCGTGCACAACAACCGATCAGCCGCCGAGGGTGACCCGCCCCGCTGTACATGACCCAGTTGCGTCACCCGTGCCTCCAACCCCGTCAACTGCTGGATCTGACGGGCCACGCGACTGGACATTGGCTCCTGAACCAGATGGATCCCATTGCTGTCAATCGGCATGATGCGATCCTTCTTGTCCTTGCCACCCTTCGGGTTTTTGGCCTTGCGCCTGGCCTCCTCCACGGAAATGGCACCCTCGGCAATGGCCACAATTGAAAATCGCTTTCCATGTCGGCGCCGGTCCCGCAAATGGGCGGCCACCGTTTCAAGATCATACGGAATCTCAGGAATCAGGATGACGTCAGCCCCGCCCGCAATCCCTGCCCCAAGTGCCAGCCAACCGACCGAATGCCCCATCAATTCACATACAATCACACGGTGATGACTGGTCGCCGTCGTGTGCAGGCGATCAATCGCTTCCGTGGCAATCCCCATGGCTGTGTCGTATCCAAAAGTGGTATCGGTCAGCGCCACATCGTTGTCAATCGTCTTAGGCAGGGTCATCACATTGATCCCGCCTTCCTTGTGCATATGCAGAGCATTTTTCTGCGTGCCACCGCCCCCGAGACAGACCAGGCAATCCAACTGCAACCGCCGGGCATTGGCAGCCGCCACGGCAGTCATATCCAAGACCTTGTTCCCCATCCTCATCTTGTGGGGCTTGTCGCGACTGGACCCCAGAAACGTCCCGCCCAGCGTCAAAATCCCGCTGACATGAACATCCTCGATGGGCGTTGTCCTGTTTTCCACCAGCCCACGGAATCCGTCTAGAATCCCGACAACCCGGATCCCGTGATGCAGGGCCGCCTTGGCAACTCCGCGAATGGCGGCATTCAGTCCGGGACAATCCCCTCCGGACGTCAGAATACCAATGCATCGTGTCTTGCATTTCCTGCCCATGTTGCTCCTCCCGTTGTCATGTCCAGCCATCGCGAATCATTTGCCATTCAAACGGCGTTCATCCGAAATATGCATTTCCACTCCCCCCATTGAAAGCCTAAACAGTTTCTCATCGAACCACATCGTCATCACCGCCGAATTTAACCCTGCGCCCTCTGGTTCGCCAGAAGCCTGTCATCAACTCTTCCTCGTCCGCGTTTCGCCGCCCAGCAATACCCTCTCCCTCACCATGTTGACAATGACCGCAGCCGCATTTGGACGTGCCTCCCGAACCGCCGCCTCCCGAAGTGCAGCCATCTGTGCCGGATCCGCCAACAACCCGGCAACCTTCTCAGGCGCATCGCCGGGTTCAACCAGCCGAATCGCCGCCCCTTTTTCCAACAACCATTCGCCGTTCCGTTGTTCCTGTCCCGGAATGGGATCAGTAACCACCAGTGGACACCCCGCCGCCATCACCTCGGATGCCGTCAATCCGCCCGGTTTGCTGACAACCACGTCGGCGACGCCGACCAACTCATGCAGTCGGAATACAAAACCAAAAACATAGCAGGGCATCGCGCATTTCGCTGCCAAACGCCGGAGCGACCGTTCAAGAGATCGGTTGTTGCCCGCCACAAATACAAGCTGGGCGTCCAGCGGGCATCTTCGGAAGGCATTCAGGATATCCTCGGCCGGCCCAACGCCGAATCCTCCACACAGGATCAGAATAATGGGCTTCTCCATCTCCATTCCCAGCCTCAACCGCGCCACTCTGCCCCCGTTAGCCGTTGAAAACTCGGGAGCGACAGGAATGCCGGTGACATAAACATCAGTGGCAGGCACGCCGCGACGGATAAGCTGGCGCCCAGCCTCGTTCGTCGCCACCGCATACGCTTCCACGCCTTCAGCCACCCATAACGAATGCGCCGCAAAATCCGTCACCACTCCAAATAAAGGTGCAACCCCAACCCCCTCTCGGATTTTCCCGCCAAGCAGTTCAAGAGGCATGAAATGCGTACATACCACGGCATCAGGCGATGTCTTTTGGTAGAATCTGAAAAACGCCAAGGTGTTCAGCCGGTTAAAGGTCAAACGAAGTCTCCGCTCCCATGGCCGTCGACAATTCCTGTCCGTAAGGTTGTACATGTAACCCCATAGCTCCGGTGCCGCCTTCACCATGTTCAAGTAGCCGGACGCATAGGTCCTGCGAAATACAGCCGGAGTAAAATCCAGGATGTCGCGCACTACCGGCACGTCCCCGATGTCCGTAAATGCCGTCGCCAGCGCCTCCGCCGCCCGACGATGACCAGCGCCTGCGGACGCGTGCAAAATCATGATCTTCATGCCGCCCCCTCTCGCTTATTCGTCCGTGACCAATAAGACCACGTCACCAAGCCAAGGCCCATCGCCCCGAATACCAGATAATCCACAGGAACCCCAAGAATCCAGCAGGGGTGCCACGGAACAAACTCCGGCCTCAACCTGGATAAACCATAGGCCGGATTGAACACAAACCAGAACGTATCCTCAATCACCCAGAACAACAGCAGCGATCCCAGTATCCGCGCCTCAAGCCTCACACTAAAACGGCCAACCATAAGGAATACAAAGTGAAAGACGAGCAGCATGAACAAGAACGTCCACACATGGTATCCTGTTATTTCCCGCCCAGCCCACAAAACAGTCAATATGTGACCGCTTTCAATCCGCCACGTCGGCAACCGCGCCGCCCATCCATCCGCTCCCTCGACTTGAATCTCCACATTTGCAAACACCGCGCTTAAAACCATGATCCCTGTCAAGAGACGAATCATGTTGCGCAACCCCCTGCTCATGCCGGCTCCCGTATCCTGACCGGTTCGGCATTAAACACCCATCCATCAATAAGATCGCATATCCGGTGGCGAATATGCCTGATCATTTCTGCCTGCGTAAACCCATCGCGCATCATGCGGTCAGGGTCGTGAACCCGCCAATGAACACGACATGCATTTCCTGGATAAACCGGAAAGGGCAACGGCTCCAGAGGATTGAACAGAGTGATAATATGATCATACTGCCGGTTCGCCTTGATCAATTCCATCACCGTCGGCGCCCGCCAACCTCCAATGTCCACACCGATTTCCTTCATCGCAACGGCAATCTCGTCACTCATCGGCTGGTTCCTGAATCCCGTGGCGTCCGCCTTATAACGCGTGCCGTAACGATAATTGAGCCAGGCCGCCGCCATGAGGCCACGCGCCGGGCCGTTCGTACTGACGAACAACACATTCCCCAGATTCGTATTCATCTTGTCTCTCCTGAAATGACGGCTTTCCTGAATTCCACACCTTGTGAAAATCGAGATAATCGCGGGTCGCCGGCCCCATGAACGCTTCCAGCCGCCTGGGATCAGTTCGGCATAAATCCACCACCATCAACACATCCAGCGTCATCGAGAAATCAGGATCCACATTGCACGCCAATACCTGTCCCCCAAAACGTAAATAGTGCCGAAACAGGACCGGCAATCCCTTCCCGTCTGGCTCCACATCCGAAATCAATCGGTCGAGATCCTCCAGGCTGAAAACCCCTCCACGACCCGTGAATGGAACTGTGCCGCATTGCCAACGAAACGGAAATCTCGGACGCACATCGCTGGCATGAACCTGCTGCGCCCCTTCACGCCCGAAGTACCAGGCGACCAATCCCCTCGCGGCATCGGAATACGAGCGACTCATACTCACCGTCCCCAGCAGGTACCTGTAGTGCAACTGGGTGGCCACATACCTTCCTATGCCTCGCCATAACAGCATCAGAGGTAGATGGCCGCGCTGGTACTCAGGCCTTACAAATGATCTCCCTAACTCCATCGCCGGGCACAACCGGTCAAACAGGCGCCGCTGGAAATTAAACTGGGAATGAGTGTAAAGCCCTTTCATCCCCCGCGTGTTCATGATCGTATCAACAAGACCCAACCGGTAGGCGCCCACCACTTCGCACTGGCGATGATTCCAAAGGAACAGATGCTGGTAGTACTCATCAAACGCATCCAAATCCAAAGCCTTGCCCGTCCCCTCGCCAACCCCCCGAAACGCAATCTCGCGAAGTCGCCCAATTTCCCTCACCACGGCCGGAATCTGACCCGCACTGGCCACATACACAGCATACTCTCCCGACATCAGTATCTTGTGCTCAGACGACAACGACGACACTTCATCTGCCTGCCGGATCCGGTCAGTAACCGCCGCCAAAGGCTTCATGACCTTTCCCGACCTCCCCCGCACAGAATTCGCTTCTTCAACCCCAAACGCCAATAAGGAAACTCGCGTCCGTAAATGATCGGTCAATGCCCTGTCGCCTTCGATCTCTCGCAGCCACTTGAACGGCACAGGCTTGGCCACAGCCACCCGAATCGTCCGGCGTCGCTTGTTGAAAAGTTCGCGCGCCAGTAGCGCCGTTCGCGATAGCGGATTCAACAAACCCGCCGCCTGAAAAAGCAATCCGTTGCTCCCTCCAAAATACACGGGTGCCACCATGGCGCCCGTTCGCCGGACAAGCCGCGCCACAGCCGTATTCCACCGGCTCTCCCTGATGCCTCCTTTGGAAGGATCAAAGTGCGCCACCTCGCCCGCTGGAAATACCCCAAGGACTCCGCCCTGCTTAAGCCAGTTCATACACTGACGCATGGCCGCACCATTCCGGACCTTCGCCCTGTCATCCCCGGCCGTATCCACAAGAATCAAGAACGGGCGCAACTCCGGCACCACCCCGAGCATGTCCGTCGCCAAAATCCGAACGTCGCTCCTTGTGCGACATACCAGACTCAGTAGGATAAGCCCCTCTATCCCTCCATACGGATGATTGGAAACCACGACCACCGGACCTTCCGGCGGCAAGTCCAAGCCGCTACAGTTAAGCGTCCATGAAACCCCCATGGCCGCCAATCCACGCTCCGCCAGTGAAACTCCATCGCAGGCACCCTGCATGGCTCCACGTATCTTGTTCACCTTTCGCAAATAGAAGGCATGGGCCTTCACCACCAGTCGTTCATGAAACGAACTGCTTCGGGACTCGCACTCCTTGTCGCTTATCGCGTGCCATAGCGGGTATGTTGCTGTTGTCATCGTTTCCTCTTATGCCACTTGCATGTTAAATCCGCGTAAAACCCTTGTCGCCGGACGACGCCTGCCCCCCGTCGCACCATCATAATTCCTCGATAATCTGATCCCAGTCATGCGCCTCCGCCGCCGCCAACGCGCATTGCGACAGGGCCTGCCGCCGCTCTTTATCCCAAATCAATTCCCTGATGGCGGAACAAAACGGCGCCGGAGTCCGGACATCCACCGCTACGCCAGATCCGTACCGCCGCACGAGCTCTGCCGGACCGCCACGGTTCGAGACAATCGCCGGCAACCCGGAGGCATGCGCTTCGAGAACAACATTTCCAAACGTGTCGCTGACGCTGGGGAACACAAACAAATCGGAACTGGCATACGCATGCGACAACGCCTCTCCCCGTAACGCTCCGAGAAACTTGACATTCGGATCCACCGTCGCCGCCTTCAACGCCTGGAGCTCCGGACCATCCCCGACAATCACCAAATCCACATTCGGAGTTGTGGACCGAACAAACCAGAACGCCTCCATCAGCACTCCCAAATTCTTCTCCTTGGAGACACGACCCACATAAAGCAATTTGAAGTTTCCGTTCATGCCATGTTGCACCCAGAAATCTTTTGACCGTTTGCGGGGAGAAAACCGTTCCCGATCCACTCCTCGCGGAAGGACCCGGATCACCGATGCCGCAATTCCCTTTTCAGTCAACTGCTTGGCATAATAATCACTCGGCACATAAACCGTCCCCATCTGGCCGTAAAACCACAGCATATACTTCCAAGTCATCTGCTCCATGACCTCGTCCTGGGTCAGATCGCGAATGTATTGTGGAAAATCCGTGTGGTAAACCCCCACAGCGCTCAACCCAAGTAGCTTGGCGGCGGCCAAACCACACAACCCCATCGGCCCGGGAGTGGAAATGATCACCTCTCGGAAGTTCCCCCGTTCAATGGCCTCGATCACATTCAGGAACGGCGGGAAAGCCAGCTTTTGCGTCTCGTACTCCGGCAACGAAAACGTCCCAAGCGGTTTAAAATTCATTACGTCCGCATTGATCGTGGGTGGAGTTTCAAGGCAGGTCATCACCGTCAACGGAATCGAACGGGCCCGCGCCTTCTCGGCAAATGCCCTTATGGTATGCGCCGCGCCGTTGACATCTTCAAACGTATCAGTAATCCACACCCGTCCCGCGCCGCAGCGCTGCAACCCCTCCGCTGCCGGGAATCGCCCCGCTACCGCCTGCAGGAACGCTTCATCCTTGTGTTGCACCCCGAACGACGTCAAATAGGGCGCCACCCCAAGCATCACACTACCCATCGCCGCGGCCGTCTGGAGCCCATCAACCAAACGCCCCTCGCCAAGCTGGTGCAAGAACTTGTCGAGAAACTGGCGACTCAACTCATGGCTAACCTTGGCTGCCGTCTGAAAGCACCGCGCCTCTCGACTCGCCCCGTCAGCCCTCATTCCGTCCTCGGGGTCACGCTCCTGCCTCATTTCGCAAAAGGCATCCACGATCATTCGTTCCGTTGGGCTCAACCGCCGCAGCTTGCGGCGGCGCGCCACCCGCCCAACCCATGTCCTGATTGGCCCACCCTTGCTCCCCGCCACTTCGTAGCCATCCAGAAATCGCTTAACCACTTCGCCCAAAACCGAAAAACCACCCCCCTGCTTCAACATCCGGCTACGGTAATAACTGTACGCAATGTGATACAAACTATGCGCCAGCTTTACGCTGCTTCCGTGCACCCCGCCAGCCTCATGCCACCCAGCCCGCACATGCTCCAGATAGTCAGCCACAGATCGCCCCTGCGGCGTCAGCGTGAAAGCGCCGGCAACGTGCACTCCACTGTGATCATCACTGCCCCCGGTAAACCGCTTAACCCATGGGGTCTCACCGTACGGCGTCAAGCCGTGCCGCTCTGCCATCTCGCCAATCAATTCACCTGTGAGCGTCGAGAACACCAGCCGGGTCAAATCCCCTGCCCTCGGATGTCGCGACCCGTTCAGCACTTCAAACCGGTCGAACAACACCAACAGTTTCTCGACATGTGCCACCTCAAGCTGATCGTTAACCCGGAACAGCGGGTGCGCTACCGAATGCAGGATGTGGTTATCCGCCAGATAGCGCCGCAGCTCGTAAATGTTCTTTCGGGCCTCCTGTAGTTCATTGAACTGCACCTCGGTAATGTCATATACCAGGCAGTGGATCTTGCAGTCATCTTCCGGAAAATAGGTCGTCAATTCAGAGGAAATGAAGGTGTTCGGCAGGTGTGCAATTTCTAAAGCGCCGCGGATACTATTGTGATCCGTGATCGTCACGACATCCATGCCCTTCTCCCGGCAAGTCCGGTACAAGGCGTCAGGTTCCGTGAAACATTCCGGCGCCCCGATCCGTCTCAGGAACCACTCCGTCGGTCGATCCGAATACTTGCTGTGTACATGCAAGTCCGCTTTCATCCCGCCGCCATGAGTTTCTATGGTTTTCATATGAGGGAAAGTATCCCCAAAAACCATTAGACAACTACAAGCGGAATGTTAGAACTTCGTGAGTGCGCCCCGCGATAAAGAGCCGTTCCACGTCAAACCAACCACTCCTCACACCGGCTTGTGGCGCACAATTTCTCCCTGCGCCATGTAAATGAGATCCTCGGCAATGTTCGTCGCATGATCGGCAATCCGTTCCAGATGCCTCGAAATGTGCATCACATTCAGCAACACATCCGCCGCTTCCGGACGCGCCTTGATCGCCGCCAGCAACGCACTGCAATTCCGCCGGTTCATTTCATCAATCTTGTCGTCCGCCGCGCGAACATCCTGCGCCATCTCCGGCTTGAGATTCACGAAAGCCTCCAGACTGCGCCCCAGCATGTAAGTCACCTTGGAGGCCATACTGGCCAAATCCACCGGCACGGCGGATTCAGGTAATTCAACAATCAACGACGTCCGCTCGGCAATGTGCCGCGACAAATCTCCCACCCGCTCCAAATCCTCGTTAATCTTGAGCACCCCGATGATATACCGCAAATCCGCCGCCACAGGTTGGTACAAGGCCAACAGCTTCAGGCACTCCTCTTCAATATCAACCTCACGCTCATCCGTTTCCCGCTCGCGAGTGGTGACTTCGGCCGCCAACACGGCATCACGCCTCTGCAACGCCTTCATCGCGTCGCGCACGTTGTCCTCCACCTCTCCGCCCAGTTCCAACAATTGTTTTCGTAACCGGTTCAGTTCACGTTGAAATTGCACCATGGTCATCCTCCTGCCGCTTCACAGGGCCATCACCCGAACCGGCCCGTTATATAATCTTCCGTCTGTTTTTGAGTAGGCTTCGTAAACAAGGCCCGGGTGGCCCCGAACTCAATCAGCTCTCCCTCATATAGAAAAGCCGTCTGGTCGGATACACGCGCCGCCTGCTGCATGTTATGAGTCACTATGATAATCGTGTACCTCCCGCGCAGTTCCGAAATCAAATCCTCAATCCTCGAGGTCGCTCTCGGATCCAGCGCCGATGTCGGCTCATCCATCAGCAATATCTCCGGATCCACCGCCAACGCCCGCGCGATGCAAAGCCTCTGCTGCTGCCCGCCGGATAACCCGATCGCGTTCTGGCTCAGCCGATCTTTCACCTCATCATACAAGGCCGCCGACTTCAGGCTCCGCTCCACAATCTCATCCAGCTCCGCTCGCGTCGTGATGCCGCACAACCTCGGCCCGTACGCCACGTTGTCATAAACTGTCTTGGGAAACGGATTAGGCTTCTGGAACACCATGCCCACCCGCCGCCTCAGCGCCACCACGTCAATCCTCGGCCCATAGATGTCCTCGTTGTCAAATATCAACTGCCCTTGGACATTGCATCCGGGCACCAAATCATTCATCCGGTTGATGGCCCGGAGAAACGTGCTCTTCCCGCAACCACTGGGACCAATGATCGCCGTGACCTGCCCCGAAGGGATCGACAGGGAAACCCGTTTAACCGCCTCTCGGCTCCTGTAGAACACGGAAAATCCCTTGGCGGTAACATGCGCCACCTCACCCCTTGCCATCTCTTGAGCTGGTTCCCCGAATCTTTTATTCATGTCCATCATATTCCGTTTCTCCCTTCTCCCGTATCATCCGCGCAACTTCTTCGCCACCCTTGCCCTCAACAGGATCGCCGCCAGATTAAGCAACAGCACCATCCCGACCAACGCCAGCACCATGCCATACTGCACGTGCCGCACCTCTTCAACCGCTTCATGCTCCGTCGCCAGATTGTAAATATTCCACGACAAAGCCGGCGTGGGTTGCGTCAGCGTCTGCCAGAACTGCAAGGGACGCCCCACGCTCACAGCGGCCGTGAAGATGATGGGCGCCGTCTCCCCCGCCGCTCGTCCTAGACTGATGACCACACCGGTCAAAATCCCCGGCAAGGCCGCCGGCAACACCACCGTCAGTATGGTATGCCACCGGCTCCCGCCCAAACTCAACGCCGCCTCCCGGTACGTCTGCGGCACAGCCCGGATCGCCTCTTCCCCCGTGCGGATTAGCGTCGGCAGGATCATCAACGCCAGCGTTAACGCCCCCGCCAGAACCGACTTCGATGGCGACACATGGATGGTCCCGATAAAGAAGGCTAATCCGAATAGCCCGAAGACGATGCTGGGCACCCCCGCCAACGTGCTCACACAAGTCCTCAGCATCCCCACAGCCCAGGACTCCCCTGCGTATTCCGCGAAAAAGATGGCCGCCAGCACTCCCGCCGGAACCGCGCAAAGCATCGCGCCAAGCGCCAGATAAAACGTCCCCAGCAATTCAGGCCAGATCCCGCCGAATAAGTGCGAGTCAAACGACTCATCCGTTATAAAGCCCCAGTACACCGTCCGCCGCGGTATCATCAGCCTCTCAAAATGCGTCCTGACATACGCGAACAAGGGCTCCAAGGCCGTTCCACGGAAGTTCTCCTCCCGAGGCACATGCACCTTCTTCCCAAAAGCCGTCGCATCGGAGTAATCCCACGTCTCCACATATAACAGCGCGTCCCGCTTGATCAGCGCCCGTTCCCACCTCGTCGACCCATATTGGTTCCGCATCATGAGTGACGTCTGACCTCCTGCGCGATCACCAAAAATGGCGCCCACCAACCGTTTGACCTCCTTGAACTCAGCTGTCATTTTCCGCCGCTGAGCCGCCGGCATCGCGTCCAACTCAATCTGGAACCGGTCCATCATCGCATAGATGGGTTCCCGCCCTGCACGGGCAACCGCCAGATCCGCTTCCAACTTTTCCTTGTCCCCCCGTCCAAAACGATCCATCAACACTCGTCGATGCTCCACCGTTCCCTTGAACACCACGGCGCCCACCCCTCGCACCACCAATGGCACAAGAATGAACAACAACGCGCCCACCAGCAATGCAATCGAAAGCACACCGGCCCCCGTGAAGGCCCGATCCAACATCCGCCGGGTATCCGTGCGAACCTTCATCCGCCCCTCAGCTTTCTCCGCGACCGGCGCAGGATAACCTCGCTGGCGGTATTGCATAGAAAGGAAATCACCAGAAGAACCAGCGCCATGGCGAACAACACATGGTACCGCGCCACACCCGTCACTTGATCCGCCTCGCCCATGTCGCCGGCAATCGTCGCAGTTAGCGTTCGGACAGGCTCCAACAGGTTAAACCAAGGCTCGGGTATCTGCGCCGCATTGCCGGAGGCCATCCAGACAACCATCGTCTCTCCAATCGCCCTCATGACCCCAAGAATAATGGCCGCCGCTATACCACTGCTGGCCGCCGGAACCACCACCTTTATAATCGTCTCAGCACGGGTCGCACCCAGCGCGTAACTCCCCTCCCTCAATTCACGCCCCACCGACTGCAATGCATCTTCGGATACGCTCACCACGGTGGGTAACGCCATGATGCCAAGAATCAGGGACACGTTGAGGGCATTCGTGCCACTGGCAATCTTTATCTCAGCCACCCTTTCCAAACCCAGCCCCAGGAAGTATACCCCCGCCCCAATGGTGACAAGGCCAATAGCCACCTTGTAAAACGATCTCCGCGAGTCTGGCACATGCTCAACCGCCAGATCAGTGATCGTCAAGGCCACCAGAATGAGCAGCGGAATAGCCACCACAGCCGCCACCCATGACAAGATTACTCCCCCGTTCTCCTGTAATGCCGGAGCGAATACAACCAGGGCAAAAAATCCATAGGCAACCGACGGTATCGCCGCTAGCATCTCAATCACAGGCTTGACCGCCTGCCGGATCTGAAACGGCAGGATGTCGCTCAAACACACCGCCGCCCCAATCCCCAGCGGCACCGCCACCAGGGCCGCCCCTACTGTCACCAGCCCGCTCCCATAGAGAATCGACAACGCCCCAAACTGCTCGGGATCCCCCGATGGATACCACTTTGCCGTCGTGAAGAACTCCGCAAAACCTTTCAAATTAAAAAAGGGTATCGCGTCGCGGGCGATGAAGACGATGATGAACAATACCGCCAACATTGAAAGGGAGGTCACCGCTCCCAGCGTTAACCTCCCCGCAGTCTCAACCAATTGCTTCGTGAACTGAGTCCTTGGATCCAGAACCAAGCTTGGCTTTGACTTCCTCTCTATGGATTTACTTATCTCCATGTCTCCTTAATCAGAGTGACACAGGAACAAACCCTGTATCCTCAACAAGTCGCCGACCTTCCGCCGTGCGATACAGATTTACAAACGCTTCCAGATGCGTCCCCTTTTCCGGCGCGCCATTCGTATAGAAATACAACGGCCTGGAAATCGGATACTTCTTGGACGCCACAGTCTCGACGGTCGCATCCACTCCATTAACCTTTACCGTCTTCACACCCTCAATGAAGGCCAGTCCGACATACCCGATAGCCGCCGGGGTGTCCATCACCCGCTGACGAACCGCTCCGTTGCTCCCAACGTACTCCGTCTTCTCGAATATCTTCTCCTTGTTCATCACCAGTGTCTCAAAACACTCATACGTTCCGCTGTTGGTATCCCGACTGATCACCACGATGGCCTTGTCCGGACCGCCAAGTTCCTTCCAGTTGCGAATCTTGCCGGTGTATATATCCCTGACCTGGTTGATCGTGAGCGCCTTCACGGGATTCCCGGGATGCACCGCCACGGCCAAACCATCCATGGCCACAATATGCGCCTTGGCCAGCCGACCGCTGTCTTCCATCCCTTTGATCTCGGACGACTTCATTGGCCTGGACATCGCTCCGACATCGCATGCTGCATTCATCAGGCTCTTCGCGCCATTGCCACTGCCGGATTCGCTCACCGTAATGTTTACGCTCGGATTACGGTTCATGTAAAACTCGGCAAATGCCTTGGCAATCGGTCCCACGGTTGTCGATCCATCAACAACAATCTTATTTGCGTCCGCCGCGTAAACCGCCGTCGCACTCATTAATCCCGCCGCTATCCAACCTGCTAATGTCTTTTTCATGTTTTTCTCTTTCTTTGTAGCAGCCCGTGTCCCCACGGGCTGCTCTTTGTCTTTTTGTTTTAGAAGTTCGCCGACACATCCAACTGTATCCGGTCATAATCATGCGTCTTCGCGGAATCCGCGATAGCCTTGTCATTCAGGAAGTACGTCGCCCCAAGCTGCACATTCTTGCCAATCTGATATTTCCCGACAAACTTATGCCCTTTGCCATCCGTACCGCCACCCCATGAATCGGAATCCGTAAACGCGCCTAACACAGCATCCTTCTGCAACTCTCGGTAGTTGTAGCCCAACTCCCAGGTACCAACGTTCTTGGCCTTACCCAGGGTCAAACCACCCATCCAACCCGTGTCGTTCTCATCCGCATCCTGGTTCACCACATAATCCCCGTAGAATTCAAGCGGCATACCAACCCACACCACAACCTTGGCAAACATCTCCATCTCGTTGTAGCCCATCTTGTAGACCTTGTTGGTCACTCCGCCTTTCACTTCATTCGCGGAACTGTTGCCGTAGGTCTTGTTCTTGGCTTCCCAGTCGAGGACATTCATGCCTTCAATGTTGTCGTAAACATAGGCACTGCCACCAATGAGCAGATACACTTCATCTCTAAGCTGAAACCGCCCAGCCAACTGGCCGGCATGTAGCTTAATGTCTGTTTCTGGATTCGACGCGTTTTCCTGAACCCAGAATTCCGCGCCATTGGCATAAAGGGTCAGGGGCCCAGCCGCCTTCTCCCATTTCGCCGCCGCTCCCTCAGGGGTCAAATCCCCATCCCAGATCAGATCCCCAACGCAAATGAATGGATTCTTCATTTTGCCGCCAACGAGGTTCAGGCCTTCCTGGATCGTCCAGTCCAAATAAGCCAGACTCAAACCCATATCCTCTTTTGCAAAACCATCACCCAGAGTCGTATTCCCCGAAACAGGATCACTGCCCCCGGTGGATAATTGTATCTCTCCCTTTACCTCATCATTGATCTTCGCGGTGGCGCCTAGTCGCGCACGGATACGATCACGCTGGCGATCATCCTTGCCTTCTTCCGTTATACCCTCATAGCGGTATCTCAGATCACCCTTGAACTGCACTGTATCCGCCCACGTCTTCGCAGGGGCAGGTGCCGCTTGCTGTGCATTCACCGCCAACGAAGCCATCCCGGCCACCATCATCACTCCCAACATCTTTCTACTCATCATCACTCCTTTTGTTATTTGTTGCTTCTTATTCATGCAACAGATTCAACAAAAGGCATGTTGGCCCAAGATGAGTGAATTGTTAGAAATGTGTTAGCAAAAACACAGGCATACTCTCCACTTCTGCATGTGGCGTTCTCAACGGAACGTTAGGCACCACGATTTTGCAGGGCCGGAAACCGCATCGTAAACACACTTCCCTCGCCAACAACGCTATCCACACTCACAGTCCCGCCATGCGCCAGCGTTATGTGCCGGACAATCGACAACCCCAACCCGGTCCCTCCCGCTTCCCTGCTGCGCCCCTTGTCCACACGGTAAAATCGCTCAAATATTCGATCCAGATGTTGCGCATCGATCCCGCACCCCTGATCCTTCACCAAAATTTCAACCCCCTCATCCACCACCTTCGCCTTCACCAGGACCGACTTCCCTTGCCCGCTGTACTTAATCGCATTGTCCAATAGATTGATAACGGCCTGTTCCAACAACCGCGTATTGGCCCTGACATCAAGGCCTTGCTGGCAATCCACCTTGATCTCGATCATCTTGGCGCTCGCCGCCGGACGACAGGATTCCATCGCCGCACGCAACACTTCATCCAGTGGGACAACATCCATGACAATCCGCCGCGCCTCCATATCGTGTTCCACACTGGAAAGCTTCAGCAAATCACCGGCCAGATTTTCCAATCGCTCCGCCTGCCTTACCGCCATGTCCGTGAACTGGCGCGCGGCCTCCGGATCATTTAACGCCCCACCCTGCAAAGTCTCCAATGCTCCCTTGATCGCCGCTATCGGCGTCTGCAACTCGTGGGAGGCGTTCGCCACAAAATCACGACGCATCCGGTCAATCCGTCGCCTCTGCGTGTAGTCCTCCGCCACCACCACCGCACCTCGCCTTCCTGCGTAATCCTCAAGTGGCGCGCATTTCACCTTTATCCACTTCCCCTGTTCGGCCGCATATTCCACTTCAATCTCAACCACGTCCCCCCCCTCAAGCACCCGCCCAATCACATCCTGGATATCCGGATCATGAATGACTTCGCAAACATTCCGCCCCCGATCCCGACGCTCATCCAAATCAAATAATTCAATAGCCGCCCGGTTCATGCTCATCAACATCCCCAGCTTGTCTACCGCCACCACCCCCTCCACCATGCCGGACAACACGACCTCCAATTCATTCTTCTGTTGAATCACCTCGTCAATCCGATCCTTCAACCGCTCGGCCATCGTGTTCAACGCCACAGCTAAATCCGTCAACTCCGACCAACGCGAAGTGGGCGCTCGCTCCCGGAAATCTCCTCGCCCAAAACGCTCCGCCGTCACCTTTAACAATTCCACAGGCCGGCTTACCCTCCGGGCCGCCACATAACTAACCACCGCCGCCAGTAATAGAATACCCGCCACGACCATCCTGACCCTGAAGTGCAACACCTCAGCCACGCTGTCCAGTATTGGCACAGCCACTGCCGCGCGCACCGCCCCCACTACCATGTCGCGCTCCTTAACAGGAATTGCCACATACATCATCCTGACCTTCAACGTGTCACTATGCCGCGTCGAAATCCCAACCCGCCCCCTCAGCGCCTCAGCCACTTCAGGACGCGATCCGTGATTCTCCATCGCCGCCGGATCATGCTCAGTATCGGCAACCACCTCTCCGGAAGCCCCGACGACCGTCAATCGCGACCCTGTCTTCCCCGCCGCCTCCTTGCAAGTCGCCCGCACCACCTCAAGCTTGGAGTTGAAGACATCCCCGGAAATCATCTGCCCCGCCAGTTCCGCGTGAACCGTAAGCTGGCTCCTGGCGTTATCAACCGTCCGCTCATCCATTACCCGGAAAAAATACCACGCCACGGCAATAACAGCCGCCAACGTCGTCATCATCGAGGTCAGGAAAAATCCCCAGAATAATTTCTGCTTGTTCATGATCATCCTTCGAGTGTTTTACCCTGCAAACCGGTACCCAACCCCGCGTACGGTCTCCACCGATTCACCCAGTTTCCCCAACTTGCGCCTCAACCCCACAATCTGAACATCCACTGCGCGATCCGTCACCGGATAGGACTCCCCGTGCACTGTCGTCACGATCTGGTCGCGAGAAAACACCCGCCCGGGGTGAGCAGCCAACAGCCGCAACACACGAAACTCCGTAAAGGTCAAATCAATCACTTTGCCCTTCAACTTCACTTCATGCCGCCCGGCATCAATCAGAAGTTCGCCCACTTGAATCACCGCCGCCTCTTCTCCCGGTTCCGCATCTCCCCGCCGGAGCACCTTCCGGACACGCGCAATGAGTACCCTTACACTGAAAGGCTTGATCACATAATCATCAGCGCCAACCTCAAGCCCCGTGACCACATCCACGTCCTCGCCCTTGGCTGTCACCATCACCACGGGTATCCCGGCCGTCAGCGTGTCCCGCTTCAACAACCGGCACACCTGCAATCCGTCCATACCCGGCAACATCAAATCAAGTATGATGGCGCTCGGCAGTTCCGCACGTGCCATGGCAAGCCCCGACTCCCCATCCTTTGCCGACAAAACGACATAACCTTCCTTGCTCAAGTTGAACTTGAGTATCTCACGCAAGTCCGCTTCATCCTCAATAATGAGTATTTTTTGCTTTGGCATGTCATCCTTCAATCAAAACAACGTCACTCTGTAAAGCTCGCATCCATCCCCTCTCCCATGGGCGCATCTGTGATTTGGTGCAGGCCTCGGCATCTCAACAAAAAACTATTGGAACATATAGCCCTTGCCGCAACCAATCTACTCTTCAGGTAGGGCGACCTCTCCGAGGGAGCCGTCCCCCAACAAGGTTTGAAGCTTGTGCGCACCTAATCGCAGATGCGCCCCTCGCCCACACCTACGGGCATTCCCATTTGACAGACACCCCGCCGCACTCCTATTGTTCACCTATGCTTCCCCAGTGGATTATAGAACGGAAACGCGACGGCCATGCCCTCACCAACGAGGAACTCGCCTCCTTCATCACCGGCTACGTCCGCGGCGATATCCCCGACTATCAGGCCGCCGCCCTCACCATGGCCATCTTCTTCCGCGGCATGTCACCTGCGGAAACCGCCTCTCTCACACGAATCATGATGCAGTCCGGAGAAACCATCGACACCTCCTCCATCATAACCCCGAAAATCGATAAGCATTCCACCGGCGGCATCGGCGATAAAATCTCCATCCCGCTCGCCCCCCTCGTCGCCTCCTGCGGTGTCACCATCCCCATGATCGCCGGACGCGGACTCGGACTCACCGGCGGCACCATCGACAAGCTGGAATCCATCCCCGGCTACCGCGTCAACCTCACTGCCAGCGAATTTATCGCCACCCTTAAGGCTTGCGGTTGCTCCATCATCGGCCAGTCAGAACAACTCGTACCCGCCGACCGCAAGCTCTACGCCCTGCGCGACGTCACCGCCACCGTACCCTCCATCCCCCTGATCGTCTCCAGCATCATGAGCAAGAAACTGGCGGAAGGAATCGACGGCCTCGTTCTGGACGTCAAGAGCGGCTCCGGTGCCTTCATGCAAAGCCTCGACTCTGCCCGCACCCTCGCAAAAGCGCTCATCACCGTGGGCCAATCCATGGGCAAACGCGTCTCCGCGCTCATCACCAATATGGATCAACCCCTGGGCCGCTCCGTCGGGAACGCCCTGGAAATCAAGGAGTCCATCGACATCCTGCGCGGCAGGGGCCCCTCCGACAGCACGGATCTTACACTCCATCTCGGCGCCGAAATGTTAACCCTCGCCGGTCTCTCCCCCTCCCCCGCCGCCGCCCTCCCGCTCCTCCAGCGCAAATTGGAATCAGGCGCACCACTCGAAGTCCTGCGCTCGATGATCCGCCTTCAAGGCGGCAATGCCGACATTGTCGATAACCACAACCTCCTGCCTGCCTCGCCAATCCAACACCCCTTACCCGCCCCCTCAACGGGTTATATTGCCTCCGTCGATGCCGGTAAGATCGGACGCGCCGCACTCCTGCTTGGAGCCGGACGCGCTAAAACCACCGACACTATTGATTACGCCGCTGGCCTTTCAGCCTTGGTCAAGATTGGTGACCACGTTATCGCCGGACAACCCCTCACCATTCTCCACGCCGCCACCCCGGAACGAATCACCGCCGCACTCCCCTTGGTTCAGGATGCCATCACCATCATCTCATCACCCGTCACCCCGCCACCCTTGATCCTGGAACGACTATGAACATGACCCTCTTGACTTCCGCCACAGAAACCATCCGCAAGACCTGGCCAACCGCCCGCCCTCATCTCGCCATGATCATGGGCTCAGGCTGGCGCGACGTCACCAACGGCTTCACCATCAAAGCCTCCATCGACTACAAAAACATTCCCGTCCTCGGGGCCCCCGGTGTCGAAGGCCACGGCGGACAACTTCTCTTGGCGAGCCATGCTGAAGCAGAACTCCTCATCTTTGCTGGACGCCGCCACCTCTACGAAGGGGTCCCTGTCGAAACACTCGCCTTCCCCATCCACCTCTCTAAATCACTCGGCGCTTCCGGCATCATCCTGACCAACAGTGCTGGCGGCATCAACCCCGCCTTCACCCCCGGCGGCATCATGATCATCAACGACCACATCAACCTCATGGGCTCCAACCCGCTCATCGGCCCGCACAATCAATTTTTGGGCCCCCGCTTCCCCGACATGTCGCGCCTCTACGATCCCGATTACCGCGACCTGCTCATCCATTGCGCGAAGGAATCCAACATCGCCGTTTCCCAGGGTGTCTATCTCGCCGTCTCGGGTCCCTCTTACGAAACCCCTGCCGAAATTGCCACCTTCCGCAAACTGGGCGCCGACGCCATCGGCATGTCAACCGTACCCGAAGCCATCCTCGCTCATGCCGCCGGACTTCGTGTTGCCGGTTTATCATGCATCACCAACTCCGCCGCTGGCATATCCCAATCCCTCTCCCACGCAGAAGTCCTCTCCAACGCCAAGGCATCCATCCCAGCCCTGACCCGCCTGCTGCAAACCTTCATCTCCAAGTCACATTAAGGAACCCCCTCATGCGCGCCCAAAATAATCCTAAAGTCTCGCCCCTCTCCCCCTCAACTTCTCACGCTTCACGTCTCACGCTTCATGCCTCACGCTCCCATCTCCTCTCCGCCGCCCGCGACTCCGCCACGAACAGCTACTCCCCCTACTCCAAATTCCCCGTCGGTGCCGCCCTGCTAACCAAGGACGGCCAAATCTTTTCCGGCTGCAACGTGGAAAACGCATCCTATGGCCTCACCCTCTGCGCCGAGCGAACAGCCGTAGCCGCCGCCGTAGCCGCAGGCCACCGGCAATTCAAAGCCCTCGCCATCGTCGGCGGACGCGGCAAAGCCATCCCCCCCTGCGGCGCCTGCCTCCAGGTCCTCGCCGAATTCTGCCCGAAAAACTTTCCGATCCATCTCGCATCCTTGGATAAACCCCATCAAGCCAAGCACCTCAAACTAAGCGACCTCTTGCCCAAAGCTTTCAATCTTCATCCTTAAACCTTAACGATATTTTTTCGTGTGTTTCGCACCTTTCGTAGTTTATCTATTGCTCTCGCATGAACACTTACCCCGCACCTGAAATCCCATTGACACCGCAAACCACGGGTGCCATCGACGTCGTTCGCCGCCTTCACGCCGCAGACTTCATCGCCTATCTGGCAGGTGGTTGCGTCCGCGATCTCATCATGGGCAGAACGCCCAAGGACTTCGACATCGCCACCAACGCCATCCCGGACAAGGTCTTTGAACTCTTCCCAAACTCCGTGGCCGTCGGAAAATCCTTCGGCGTCATCCGCGTCCCCATCGCTGAAAACTGGTACGAGGTCGCCACCTTCCGCAAGGACTCCCCCTACGTTGACGGTCGCCATCCAACCTCCATCACCTTCTCAGACGCCGCCACCGACGCCCAGCGCCGCGACTTCACCGTCAACGCCCTCTTCTGCGATCCCGACAAACAAACAATCATCGACTATGTTGACGGCACCACCGACATCACCCGCAAGCTCATTCGCGCCGTGGGGCCCCCGCTCGACCGGTTCCGCGAAGATCACCTACGCCTCCTCCGCGCCATCCGGTTCGCCGCCACTCTGGACTTCGCTCTGGAACCCGCAACCGCCGAAGCCATCCGTGCCACCGCCGCCAGCGTTGCCACTGTCAGCGCCGAACGCATTCGCGAGGAACTCACCCGCCTGCTACTGGAAGCCCGCCGCGCAGGCGACGCCCTTGTCATGCTGTCGGAACTCGGCCTTTTGCAAGTCGTGCTACCGGAAATCGCCGCCATGCATGGCACCGAGCAACCTCCGGAATATCACCCCGAAGGCGATGTCTTCCAGCACACCGTCATCATGCTGAACGAAATGCAAAACCCTGACGCGCGTCTCGCCTGGTCAGTTCTCCTCCACGATGTCGGCAAGCCACCCACCGCCCAACTCAAGGAAGGCCGCTGGCGATTTGAGCGACATGCCAATGTCGGTGCCGAAGCCGCCCGTGATATTTTGAACCGGTTGAAATTCTCCTCGAATGATACTGACGCCATCACCCACATGGTCGGCAACCACATGCGCTTCATTGATGTCGCGTCCATGCGGCGCGCCACCCTGCGGCGGCTGGTGGGGTCCCCCACGTTCGCCTCGGAGATGGAACTCCATCGTCTCGACTGCACCGCCAGTCACGGCGATCTATCCAATTACCATTACCTGTCCGACTTCCGCCGCCAGATGGATTCCGAGCCCATGCTCCCTCCTCCCTGGATTACAGGCCGGGACGTCATGGATCTGGGAATCACCGAAGGCCCCGAAGTGGGAGTCTGGCGCAAGCGCGCCTACGACGCACAATTGGAAGGCACATTCCCCGACCGCGACACCTTGCTGCTCTGGCTCAAAAAAGAAATCCACGGTTCAGTCAGATAACCCCTTTATTAATCCTGCTTGTTCATATTTTCGAAAGGGGATCCTATCCCCACGGGCGCATCTATGAGTTTTGGCATCCTTGAAATTCCCCGCCTCGTAGGGGCGTCGCTCGCCGACGCCCGCGGGCTCCGACAAGCGGCGCCCCTACCACTCGCATATCGGGTGCCAAAACTCGCAGATGCGCCCTATCCCCACAACCCTCTCAAGAGACATTTGCAGAATGAATCCGTCCTGTGATAGCTTCTGATCCGCTAACGGAGACGCTTATGAACACTGTAAAACGCGCCAGGGAAATCATCGACCTCGAGATCGCTGGCCTTCAAAAAGTACGCGATAGCCTGAATTCAGGCTTCAGCAAAGCCGTTGACCTCATCATCTCAATAACCGGCGCCAATGGCAAAGTCGTCGTCACCGGCGTCGGCAAGAACCTGCACATCGGCGAAAAACTCTCCGCCACCCTCGCCAGTACCGGCACCACCAGCGTCATCCTGAACCCCACCCAGGCCATGCATGGCGACCTGGGCATCATTTCACCCAATGATATCCTTCTCGCCCTTAGCTACAGCGGTGAGTCCGAGGAACTTCTGGCTCTGATCCCAATGGTCAAGCGGTTCGGCGTCAAAATCATCACCTTGACCGGCGTGCTGGATAGCTCACTCGCCAAACTCAGCGATGTCGTCATCCCCGTCACCGTGGATCGCGAAGCCTGTCCCTTCAATATGGCCCCAACCACCAGCACCACCGCCACCCTCGCCGTGGGCGACGCCCTCGCTATGGTCCTGCTCGAATCCCGCGGATTCAATATGGAGGACTATGCCAAGCTCCATCCCGGCGGCGCCATCGGCCGCGCCTTGCTGCTCAAGGTTGCCGATATCATGCGGAAAGACGACCGTATTGCCGCCGTTCCTTCAGGTGCCAAGGTTAAGGATGCCATCTTTGCCATGACCCGCGCCCGAACCGGCTCCGCCGGCATCGTGGACGCACAACGCCGCGTTCTTGGAATTTTCACCGACGGCGACCTGCGCCGCCGCCTGCCGGATCAGCCCGGCCTGATCGATGTCGTCGTGGATACCATCATGACCCGCAACCCGATCACCGTCTCGCAGGATTGCCTCGCCATTGATGTGCTCCGGATTTTCGAAAAGCACAACATCGATGACCTTCTCGTTGTCGATGCCAACAACCATCTCGTCGGCGCGGTGGATATTCAGGATCTTCCCAAACTGAAAATCATGTGATGAACATCGTTATGCCTTTCATCCCCCGACACCATTGCCTCCTTCTGGTCTGCCTGCTGGGTTTTACGGCTGAACTGGTGCTGGCCTCGGAATCAACCAACTCATCCCCGCAGAATATCCACAAAACTGAAATGTCCTGGCCAAAGGCCGTCATTCTCGGAATCGTCGAGGGAGTCACCGAATACCTGCCCGTGAGTTCCACCGGGCACCTGATCCTGACCCAGCGGTTGCTGGGCATCGGGCAAACCCCTGACACGGCCGAGGCGGCGGAAGCCTATGCCATCTGTATTCAAGCCGGGGCCATCCTCGCCGTGGTCGGTCTCTACTTCGGGCGGTTCCGGCAAATCACCAGAGGATGCCTTGGATTCGACGCTGTGGGCCGCCGGCTCGGCGTCAATCTCGTCATCGCCTTCCTCCCTGCCGCTGTCATTGGCTTGTTGGCGGAACCCTGGATCAAACGCTATCTCTTCGGAGGTGATGCATGGGGGCTCTGGCCAATCATCGCCGCCTGGTTCGTCGGGGGTGTCGCCATCCTGATCATGAGCCGCTGGATTGATTCTCACCGGAACAAACCGCGCCGCCCTCTCGAAAACTTGAGCTGGACCATGGCGCTGATCGTGGGATTGACACAATGCCTCGCCATGTGGCCCGGTGTCAGCCGTAGCCTCGCCACCATCCTCGGAGGACTATGGGTGGGCTTAAGTCTACCCGCCGCCGTGGAATTCAGTTTCCTGCTTGGCTTGATCACCTTAAGCGCATCTACCGCCTATGACGCGCTCAAATCCGGCGAAGTCATCCTGGCCCAATACGGCTGGTTCACCCCGATCCTCGGACTATTCGCCGCCTTGATTTCAGCCGCCCTCGCCATTCGCTGGATGGTGCGCTACCTGGAGCGGCATCCCCTCTCCATTTTCGGCTACTACCGCATTTTGCTCGCACTCGTCACACTTTTCATGATTCTCCGCTAACGCCACCGCAGGCTTGACCAACCTACCCTTTCTGCATACCGTGTGCGCCTGTTATCCATATGTTAATCGTCATTCTCAAAGGTTTATCGCGGTTTTTCAGCGCCTTGCCCCTGAACATGGCTTTGTCCATCGGTCGCGGGTTGGGTTGGTTCTACGGCTCCATCATCCGCTACCACCGCAAGGACGCCATCGAAGCCCTTCGCCGTTCACTCCCTGAAAAAAGCGAGGCGGAGCGCCGCGCCATCCTGAAAACAATGTATCTCAACCTCGGCATGAACCTCGTCGAGGATTTTCGCCTGACCCACATCACCGACGAGGAAATGAGGCGCCTCATCGCCTGGGAGGGGGAACAAAACGCCCGCGATGTCCTTGCAAACGGCAAGGGGATGATCGTCCTCGCCGCACATCTGGGCAACTGGGATATCCTGTGTACCATAGCCCCGAAGTTCAACTACCCCGCCACCATCATCACCAAGAAGATCAAGAACGAAGCCTTGAACAAATTCTGGATGGATTCACGAAGTCGCTTCGGCTTGAAGTTTGTTCCAGCTCACAATTCATACCGGCAATGTCTCACCGCCTTGCGCAAAAACGAGATCGTCGGTTTCATTCTGGATCAGAACATGATCAACACCGAGGGAGTCTTTGTTGATTTCTTCGGCAAGCCCGCTTGCACCTCGCCGGGCCTCGCCTACATGGCCGCCCAATCCGGCGCCGCCGTCGTACCCGTCTTCATCCACCGCGGACCAAACGGGACCCATACTGTGAAAATGCTTCCCGCTATCCCGCCCCCGCCGGACCGGAAACCGGAAACGATCAGTGACTACACTCAACGCTACACCAGAATTATCGAAAACGCGGTGCGTGAACATCCCGACCAATGGATCTGGATTCACCGGCGCTGGCGCACTCAACCCCGATAACAACCTCGCTTACGAGCGCTTCCCCAAATGATGCCGCACCGTGGCCACTAGCTCGATCACCACAAAAATGATCAGCGTGCAGACGAAGTAACGGAGGGCATGATGCTTCATGAAGAAGACGTGTATGGCACTACCAAAAAAGATCAATGCCAGCATCACAACCACGTTCAAAACCACCAAACTCCTCCAGTGACTCGCAAACCAGGCGGCAATCCGATCCTCGGTTGCCGGCTTGATGTAGCGATGATGCAGGGCACAGCCCCCAAGAACGAGGACAAACAGGATCACCGGCAGCAAATTGAAATGAAACACCTTCTCTTCCAACTCATGCGTGCCGGACAACATCATTTCAAGCGCGACAAAAAGAATCACCAGCAACCCAGCCCACTGGATTTGCGGGTATTTCTCCAACTTGGAGGCAATAAAGCCGGACGCTATCGCCATAAGGATAATCGAGACCACAAGCCCGATGCCCAGAACAATAATATTCTCACGGGATGCTCCCGACACAGCCAGAACGTTGTCCAAACTCATTGAAACATCAGCGATGAGTATCAGCCATATCGCACTCGCCAGTGTCCGCGCTTCACGTTTACCCCCGCCGCCACCCTCGCCTTCACCCTCAGCCGATCTCAACTCCCTGTAAAACTTCCAAACGACATATAACAACAATAGGCCGCCGGCAAACTTGATACCCACAACGCGCATCAAATACACAACCGTGGATGCAAACAGCACGCGCAGGGCGGTCGCCAGTGCGATGCCAATGGCGATGGCCCGTTTGCGTTCCTTCCCCTGCAAATCCTTGGTGGCCATTCCAATGACAATCGCATTGTCGCCACTCAGGACAATGTCGATCAATATGACATTCAAAAGCGCCAGAAGACCAGGAACGGTAAACAAAGACGCAACAGATTCACCAAGACTTTCAGTCATGCAATTACTCCTCGATTCAACACAAATTCAAACTGGCCTCAAGGAAACCTGAGCAAACTGCCTTCCGCTTCCCGCCCCCTCAAGGGTCGGCCCTGTTCAACAACAACCGTTTTCTCAATATGCCCCAACTTCTCCCTCAAGGTCACTTTTGCCCGCTCGAGCTCTTTCCTCATCTGGGCCAACTCGCTCTTCAAGATCAGAATCCAGCAAAGGAAAAAGAAACAAACCAAACATAAAACAGGAACCACCATATATTCCTCCTTTATTGCCGCGCTATTCTAATCCCTCTCACGGTGAATTCAATCGCATGGCCAGCACACTCAACAATCCGCATAAAACGGATATCGCTCCGGGGCCACCCCTGCCGTACGCCGCTTCCACCGCTTATAAAGCCATAGCCATTGCGACGGATCACGCCGGATCTCATCCTCAAGCAACGCGCTGATCATCCCCGTGATCTCAGCCGCATCTTTCCCTTTTAACTCCTCAGGCCTGAATACATTCCTGATATAACAAAAATACGTCCCGTCCCCTTGATGGCGACAATAGGCAATTGCCAAGGGAGCCGCCATCCTGGCCGCCAACCCGCCCGCCGCCCCTGACATCGGAACAGGCACCCCGAAAAAGGGAACAAACACCCCTCCGTCCTCCAACCGCGTGTCCTGATCCAAAAGTAACGCCACCGTACCCTTTTCCCGCAACACCCTGACCAACGCCTTCAGCGCGCCTTCCCGGGGAATAATCCTCTGTCCGGACGCTTCCCGGTATTGATTGATCCTCCGATCAATCAACGGATTCTTGACGGGCTTCGCCACACTGGCCAACCCCGAACCTGCGGCCACGGCCACATGCCCGAACACTTCCCAATTGCCAAAATGAGCAGTCACCGCCACCAGCGGCCCCCCATTCAACCACGGAAAACAAGATGCATCCGCCTTAACATAAAGCCTGATCCGTTCAGCCGTATTCCGCGAGAACCAATAATAATCCAGCATCGTCAGCGAAAAATTCTGAAACACCTTCAGCACAATGGCCCGTTTTTCGTCTTGCGAAATCGAATCTCCATACGCCAGGTCCAGATTCGCCATCGCAATCCGCCGGTCACGCCTGACAACACTAAACGCCAACCTGCCGGCGCCTTTCGCCACGGCGACGACCCATGCTCTCGGTAAAAAAGGAATGACATGCGCCACTATTTCAAAACAAATCCATTCAATCCAAAAACGGATTTTCATCAACACCGATAGCGGTCGCTTCTCTCTGATTCCCATGTCCGCTCTTTTCCTTCCATCAGGCGATGTCTTTATTCCCGTGCGTCTCTTGCCGTCTTACTCACATCCGGGCATCGCAACCTTCGAACAAAAAGGCCCGAAACATCACTGTTTCGGGCCCTCTTCATGCCTCACGTCAGATTACTTCGCGGGCGCTGTCGCGGGCGGCAATTCCACCGCCTTGATCGGCGACACCGGCGCCGGCGCTGAACCTGATTTGCGAATATAAACTTCAACACGACGATTCACCGGATTGCCCTTGATCTTGTCGTTCGCGGCCTTCGGGCGGTCAAACCCGTAACCCACCGCCTTCAGCAATGAACGATCAATGCCGCCTTTGGTGGCCAGGTAATCCAGACAGGCATTGGCGCGCTTCTCGGACAACACCATGTTGTAGTCGCGCTTGGAATCTTTCAGCTTGTCAGCGTGACCTTCAATACGCGCCGACGCGCCGGGATCACGTTTTAACACTTTCGCGATCACATCCAGATCCTTGAAGTATTCCGGCTTGATAACCGACTGGTTGTAGTCGAACTGGATGTTCAGCTCGAACAACTGGAGATCATCGCCGCCGTGTCCGGCCCGCGGATCGGTCGCATCTTCCATCACCTCGTGCCCGTCCGCCACGCCGCCATCATCCGTATCACGATCCTTGGGGTCTGTCGTGTAGTGGAACACCTCCGGACCATCCTTCAAACCATCAAAATCCGTATCAGGATTCAAGGGGTCCGTCGTGTAGGTCCGCACTTCATCGAAATCGCCTAGCCCGTCCCTGTCTGTATCCGGGTGATAGGGATCCGTCCCAATCCGCAATTCTTCTTCATCAGTCAACCCATCGGCATCACTGTCCTTGGGACCGCCGGAGACCGTATAGGCCGGAGCCACATTGGCGCCAAACACATAACGGACGCCAACATCCAGAATCGAGTTAACCGTCCCCTTCTCGCTAACCCCGGCAAAGGAACCGCGGAAATCAGCCCGCAACGCCCACGCGTCATTGATGTTGAAGAGAACGCCGCCACCGCCGCGCAACCCCAAATCGGCCTGGTCATTGTCTTCAAAATCATCGCCAAACGTAAGCGCGATACCACCTAACGCCAAATAAGGATCAACGCGCTTCCAGGGAGTAAAGTGGAACAAGGCGTCTCCGGTGATCCCCAAGGCCCAAGTTGAGGACACGCCAGCCTCATCCTCCAACCGGTTAATATCCGCCCCAAACCCCTGCCCCTTTTCATTATCCCAGTCAGTGTAGTGCGATCCTTCCAAATAGGGACACAGGAAAACACCGGCTTCAAATGTCCACCAACGGGAATAATCGTAACCCAAACGGGCGGTTCCCACGAACCCATCGTCCGTCGGGAAATCACCTTCGAAATCCATCCGTCCAACCGAAAATGTGATATTCAACGGATGCTCGTTGCCAACTTCTGCGGCATTCGCCATCTTCCCCGCCCCCCACAATCCCATGGCCACTGCGGCGCACAAAACAACCTTCAGAATACTGCTCTTTTTCATTCGCTTATCCTTCCTGTTCAGATCCATTCACCACAACCGTCAAAATCTGCGGGTGTATTACCACAGCACCTCCCACCACAAAAGAAAAAAAGGTGTATCTTCTATTTGACACAAGCAGGTCCGATCCATATTTTATGCGCCTGTCTTAAATGGAAAAGGGTTAAGGAAGGATAGATTTTTATGGCGGATTATTCAGCTTCAGATTTTCGCAAAGGTCTTAAGGTCGAAGAAAACGGGATTCCCTACGTAATCTCTGAGTTCAACTTCGTTAAACCGGGCAAAGGCGCCGCCATCTACACCTGCCGCCTGAAGAGCCTGCTAGACGGCAACACCTATGTGAAAAATTTCCGATCCAACGACACCCTCAAGAAGCCGGATTTGGACGAGAAAACCATGCGCTATTCCCACAGTGAGGGCGATGACTTTATCTTTATGGATGAGAACTTCGAGCAATTCACGCTCCCCGGTTCAGTCCTCGGCGATAACCGCTATTTCCTGTTCGAGGATTGCGAGGTCAACGTCCTTTACTTCAATGGCCGCCCTGTGGACGTCACCCTGCCAACTTTCATCGAAAAGGAAATCCTCGAAACCGAACCCGGCGCACGCGGCAACACAGCCACGAACGTGCTCAAGGCCGCCAAGATCAACGGTGGTTTTGAAATCCATGTTCCCCTGTTCATCAATCAGGGCGACATCGTGAAAATCGATACCCGCACGGGCGAATACAGCGATCGCGTTTCGAAGCGCTAATGACATCGCCATACCATGAGCAGGCCAGGCTCCAAACGCTGAAACCTGCTCTTGAGTTTCGCAGCCGCATCCTCACCGCCATCCGCGGATGGTTTGCATCACAAAACTTTACAGAAGTCGAAACGCCTGTTCGACTTTCAACTCCCGCCTTGGAACTCCACATCGACGCCGAACCGTCCGGAGTCGCCTTCCTGCGCACATCACCGGAACTTCACATGAAGCGCCTGTTGGCCGCCGGTTATGAAAAAATCTTCCAGATGGGTCCCTGCTTCCGTCAGGGCGAACGCGGATCCTTGCACAACCCTGAATACACCATGCTCGAATGGTATCGCGCCGATTCCAACTACCTCGATATTCTCAACGACACCGAAACGCTCCTCTCCCACATATCCGCCCTCCCTCAACTCTCAACTCTCAAATCTCAAATCCTTCCCCCTCCCCCCTGGCCCCGATTCACCATCAGGGAATTATTCATCACCCATGCCGGATGGGACCCCGTCGCCTCCTTCGACACCGACCGCTTCGAAGCCGACCTCGTCGCCAAAGTGGAACCCGCTCTTCCCCGCAACATCCCCGTATTCGTCATGGATTATCCCGCACCCGCCGCCGCCTTATCTCGCCGTAAACCTGGTGATGAAAAAATCGCCGAACGTTGGGAGCTATATATCAACGGCATCGAAATCGCCAACGCCTTCAGTGAATTGACCGATTCCACTGAACAGCGACAGCGCTTTGAGGAATGCGCCCGGGAAAGGAAATCCGCAGGCCGCACAGTCTACGATCTGGATGAGGCCTTCCTATCCGCTCTGAAACTTGGCATGCCTCCATCCGGCGGCGTCGCTTTGGGCGTCGATCGACTGGTCATGGTCCTGGCAGGGAAATCCTCTCTGGACGACATCATGGCCTTCCGCTGAAGCGAAGCCATCGCCTCCCTAAAATCTGTACCCCACCGCCACTCCGCCGCTAAAGGTCCCCAGGGAAAACTCCTCGTCTATTTCCGCGTAGAATCCTTCCAGTTCGCCACCATATCCTTCTTGTGTTTGAGTGCCACTCGCGCCAATCGCCAGCGCGGTAACATTCACAAGTCCGAACCAAGCCTCGGTGAAATCATATCGGAAATCCGCCTCTGTCTTGACACCAATCCCAGTCATGTCCCCCGCCATTTTCTTCTGTCGAAGCAAGTGATCGTCCTCATCCTTCACAAAAGCCGGCCCAACGCCCATCTCTGCCCTGCAACTCGCGCGCCAGTATCTGGCAACCACAGTCACATCAAAATATGGCATCATGATTTCCACATTGTATGTCGCTACATCACCCGCCCTGTAGTCATGCTCAAGCTCGGGATTCGACGGATACCACTGATCAATATTACTTACCGTCCAATCCATTTGCTCATAATACAATGCCGGCCCAACCCCAATGGACCACCCTTGTTCATAAGGAGCCGTCTTGGAATTCAGCCAATAGAGAACCCCCACCTCCCCGACAAAGGACGACAACTCAGTGTCTGACTCGGAATAAATATCCAATTCACTATCGCTCAACACGCCCCAGTCGGAATCAGTGACTTTCGTGGATGGCTGGCTGATGTTGCCCATGACCATGGCAAAAATTTCCGCCTTTTGATCCAGAATGAAACGCCCCTCAACCGACCCATAAACCACATCATAAGGAAATGTCAGTTCGCTCACCTTCTCCGGAAAGTTGACGGTTCCGTACTCCGGTGCCCAAGCTTGCCCGCCAATTGAATATATTGCCTCGCCGGCCCGATAACCAATCCCTGCTTGAATTTCACCCCGCCAAGTCCCCGCATTGGTGACAACTAATATATCAACACTACCTTCTCCTTCCGACAAGGGATGCTCGCCGTGCGCAGCAAAAACCCCCATCATCAGGAATCCAGCCACCATCACACACATCAATCGTAAATATATTGCATTCATCATCATTCTCCATGTTCCTGCCGGATCTCTTTATTCCAAATTATCCCAGCAAAAACAACCTGTCGTAGTGAGCCACATTTAGAAGGTCACACAGCCTATGCCTCGGAATTCGTAACGGAGGAACAAAGCGGCAGGGTCAGAAACCAAGAATTTCACATTCTAACCGGTTGGCCGCCCGCGTCATTTTTTGCAGCTACAATTGCACCGCATCGACCTCAATTTCAAAATCGAGATCATCCCTGCAAACATCGGCCTCAACTACTGACAGCGGAAAAGGCTCAACCCCACGCTCCCTCAAACAGCGCTCCAACAAAGGACGATCCGTCATGCGTTTAAAATAGGCAATCCCCCTCGTAACGTCATTCCACCCCATTCCCCTTGATTCCAGCAATGCCTCCACAACCTGCATGGTCAATTTAACCTGAGCCGTCGTATCTCCGGCATACACCGTACTTCCTTCCCTATCAATACTCGCTGTCCCGGAAATGCAAAGCTGCCGATAGGCAGGGGTCTTGATTTCAATCGCACGACTAAAGGAACTCCGGTAATTTAGGGCCGATTCCTGCATCGGTGAAGACACTGCCTGAATACTCATTCCGCCTCCCTTGGGGCGAATAGCCAGCAAATCACATGTAAGCGCCGCTCCTCTGGCATTCGCCGCCCCAATACCTGTGCTCGCTGGCACCGTCGCATCAAAAACCCCGCGCGTCCTGAAGAACTCGGTCCTTACAGCATTAAATCCACCATACCACTCAAGTAACCGATCCAGATACAACCACGTGCGAACGGTATCATTAAACCGGAATCCCCCTTCCCAAAGCATCCCCTCAGCCGTCTCAAACACCTCGCGGACCTGATGTTCGCGAGAGGCCTCAAGATGTACGGGCACAACCGCACTTAGCCGACAAAACCTGGCGAAATCATCCTCATACACAACCCCAACACCATTACCCCGCTGAATCACCTGTACCGGCGCCACCCCTGAAATCGCAACCACCTGAAACGACTCCGCTCCGCCACCAACGCAGGAATCCCCCCTCAACCGGGAAACCCCCACTCTATCGCTGGCCATAACTCGCGCCACAGGGTCGTGTTGTCCGGATTCGCCAAAGGCGAACACACTTAACGGCTGAAGTTGCTGTTCATCAACCGCCTGCTTAATAAGGAAACCCGACCGCTCTCCATCCTCACCTTCCACCGTGATGACATATTCGCATCGCGTTGGCATCGCTACCATGGACATACAAACCGGACCATCAGTCTTTATTTGTCTCAGGCTTCGCTTCTGTTGTTTTATTTGTTTCTGCATTCTTAACTTTCGGTTTCTCGGCATCGACTGGTTTTCCAGATACCTGCGCCCCCTTCTGCGGCATTTTTGTCGTCACTGGCTCAATAAGTCTGAAAGGAACGGCGGGGAATGTAATCACCTCAGGCCGTGTAATGATCACCGGCTTATTCGTGACCACCACCGCCGTAGACAGGGCATTCGTGACAACACCTTGCACAACAGAAACGTTGGTGACAGAGGCTGGCACATTGGTGCCAATGACCGCCGCCTTGACCTCTCTCTCCCTTGCCTCCTTGGCTGCCTTCCGTCTTTTCTCTTCTGTTGTCGCCTCTCGCTCAACCTGCATGGTTCCTGTCATTATAAGATTCCCCTGAAAATTGGTTGCCATATTGCTTTCCGCACGAAGATTGACTTTCGCCTCCAATTTATTGGCTGCAATCCGCGCATTGCGGAAAGTGAGCCCCTTCGGCGGATCAACCAATTGAAGACGAATGTCCCCGGAATAACCCTCGCTACGACTTACCGTGACAGCAATATTCGTTTCCTTCCCTCGCGTCAGTTCCAATATCCCATCCGGATGCAACACCACGTTCACGCGAAATGGCACCTGCGGTGGCGTCACCAGCACAGTCTCTTCCTGAAAAGGAAACAAGTGCTGATATAAAAACGCCTGCATAAGGTTTTCAGCCGGAACCGCTTCACGAGTCACAACCTTACCCTCCACCATCGCCGCTCCCACAATCCGGGGCACAAATCGTCCGTCCAACTGCTCCGAAGCTGACAGGGTCAGATCCATCTTATCCACCCCCTTCGGAATAAGCGCCCCGTCTAAAGACAGCCCCTTTGGTGTATCTTGCACCGAAAGTTGAATTTCCCCTGCAAACCCATCCCTTCGAATCGCATAAATAGTGACCGGCGCCACGCCGCCCTGCAAAACCTTTACAGCCGCAGGCGTTATACGCAAATCGAAGCCAGGCTCCGGCGGACTCATGCGCAACCGATAAGCATAGTCATCCCCACCCTTGCCTTGGACATCATGAATGACAACCGTATAGACACCATCATCAGGCAAAGTAAATGTCATCCCTGAATCCGCATGGTGTGTAATATATCCCTCTCCCATATCCTTCACGTCATCATTCTCCGCAAGTTTCTTTCCCTGGCTATCAAGCACTGTCAGAAACGAATCCAACGAAGATCCCAGCCGCCTTGCCTGCACTTCAAATCCCACAACCCGACCCTTCACCCCTTGAAATCGGTAATAATGCTTCTCGCCCGCCACCCGGATGCAACCATTTACAACCACCGGCAGCGTCACCTCGCGGGCTTTCTTAATCTGGGTCGCTGGCTCCGTTACCACCACCTCAGGAAGCTTCCCACCCGCAAATCGGATTCTATTGGAAAGGATTCCCTTGTTCGTCACCACAAGATGACGACTAGGCGAGACGTCCCCGCTCCCCTCCACCAGCAAAGCGTCAACCGGCATGTTCACTCCGGACAACCGTAAAGGCACACTATTTGTCCCCACGCCCCTACCCAATGGAAAAATCCCCGTAATCATCGGAAGCTCACCTATGCGCATCCGATACCCAAAATCCTCACGACCGCGATAAATGGAATCCCGTAACGAAATTGCATATTCCCCATCCTCGGGCACTTCATAAATCAACACTGGATCCTGGCTAAACCGGAAATTGTCGGCAACCGCCACAACATTGCTCCTGATATCACAAAGGCTAACCACCGCCTGAAACCATCCCGGCACACCATCCGCGATATAGGGCAACAAAGCGCGCGCCGCCACTTCCACCACCAGATGCTGTCCCTTCACCGCTATAAATTGAACCCAATCCACATCCCCCGGCATGATCTGCCCGCTGACAACCACTGGCAGCGCAGGAAGTGCCGTCGCCTCCTTCCTCTTGTTATTCGGCTCCACCTCGACAACTTCCGGCAACTGGCCAACCTGGAAAATCAGCTTGTTCGAAATCATGTTCGTCGTTACCAGGCAAAGATCACGATCACCCGGTTCCGCATCCGGCGCCACAACGACCTTCAATGTGACAATCTCATCAATCGCCGCCTCGTTCTTCTTTTTGTTTTTCTTTTTCGGATCCATCTCGCCTTCAGTCGGATCCCGCGAATCCACCACCTCGGCGACCACGCCCGACCCGGAAATAAGCGCCGTCGCAGCGCCATACACATTCTCGCCGCCAATCTTGACCGTCACCGTGGTTCCCTGCTGCCCACCCGCAGGTTGCACGTATCCAATATGGGCATAGGAAATCTTCCTTTTCTGCGCCATTGCCTCGGATAACGCGCCAACCGTGGTCACAAACGCACAGCAAAGGAATAATGTCGTAATCTTCACGTGATCTCCTTCAACAGACCCCCGGTTTCCTTCGCGGGTATCTCATTACCCACCAATGGTGATACCGTGACCTCAACACCTTGGGTTGTCACCAATTTCGCAGCCGAGTCAATCCCCAGGAGCTCCATCATGCTTCCAAGAAGATCCCACGGGTAAATCGGTCGCTCGATCACCGTCTCACCACGCTCGTCGGTTTTCCCGACAACCGTCCCGCCTCGGAACCCGCCACCCGCCACCAACGCCGAAAAGGCTTTCCCGTAATGACCTCGTCCCCCGTCCCATGGAGCCTCCCATTGAATTTTCGGAGTACGCCCGAATTCGCCGCTCACCCACACAATCGTGCTGTCCAGTAGCCCTCTCTCATGCAAGTCCTGTAGAAGCGAAGCGACTCCCCGGTCCAATTCAGGAAGTTTCTGGTTCATCGCCTGAAAATGCTTCTTGTGCGTATCCCACCCCTGATGGTTGATCGTCACATAGGGCACCCCTTGCTCAACGAGTCGCCTCGCCAATAGGCAGGACTGTCCGAATTTTGTCCTCCCATATTGATCCCTGATTTCAGGCTTCTCCGCCGTCAGGCAAAACGCCTTACTGGCTGGCCCCAGAATCATATCGTAGGCCTGTTCCCGGTTGGTCTGCACACTCTGAACCACCGGATCCCCGCTCATGCAATCATTGGCAAAACTATCAAGTTCACCCAGTAAAACACGCCGGTCTCTCTGCCGCTCCTCACTGATTCTTTCGGACACAATTCCCTCCACGGCAAATGGCTCTCTGGAAGGATCCCCTCCCGTGGAAAACGGTTTGTATTTCGCCCCGAGAAACCCGGATTCCGAAAACCGTCCCTGGGGCGTGGTCACCGTAATATACGGCGGCAAACCACCCTTGTAATCCCCGTTTAATCTCCTGAAATATGAAACAAGGGAACCCAGCCCCGGACAAACTGGCCCGCTATCGGATTTCCGCCCCGTCTGCACCATATAGGCCGCCGTCTCATGCCCATTGTTATTGTGGGTCATCCCGCGCAGGAGCGCATATTTATCCGCCATCTTCGACAACCGGGGAAGCAACTGGCTGATTTGAATCCCATCCACATTGGTTGATAGCGGCTTGTTGAGCGGACCACAATAATCGTTCCCTGCGTTCGGCTTCGGATCAAACGTGTCCAAATGCGAGGGACCACCCCAAAGCCAAATCTGAATGACTGACTTCGCCCTCCTATTCCGGGAAGACGTCACGGGGGCAACAGCTTCCGCCGCTCTTGCCCGGGCGACAAGCCCACCCCCAAGAAACAACCCCGCCACCCCCATCGCCCCAAATTCCAGCAAAGCACGCCTGGATATTGAATTACCTAACCATCCACTTTTGGTATTCATTCTGAATCCTGACTCCTGAACCCGCCTGCAACGCTATGCGTAGCATTGCGGGCAGATTCTGACTACCTGCTTTTTTCTCCCCTAATGCTTCAACGAGAATTCCGCTGTGTTAATCAATGCCCACACCAGGTCACACACCGAATCCGTCAAAGGACGCTTCGACGATTTCAAATACTCATTCGCTACCTGAATCTCCTGTGGTGTCGGAAACCGGGACAGAATGCGCAGGTAAAGTTCCTCGATCAGGGCGGCGTTTTCCACCACCGGGGTCGCTTCGATAGGTTTGCTTACGTCCACACCCGTACCTGCTTTAGAAGAGGGCGAGGCGTCCCCGCCGAGCCGAGAAGGAGTTGATATCGCATTGGTTGCCCCCGCCGCCGCTTTCACAGGCACAGCCACAACGGGCTTCTTCTGATTCACCAACTGCCTTAACACCCCGCTTTTCTCGATCTTCTTCTGGACATGACTCGAGTTCAGCAAATGCTGGGCTTGGAAAACAGAAGGCACCGAGGAGCGCTCCGATTCGTATGACGTGTTCCGGGCGGGCCGCCCGAACAGTTCCAGAAACGGCGACTCGATGCTTCCATCAGACAACGTTATGGCACGCTGGTCATCAGGCAGGAACGTAAACGGCTCAGGAATGTTACTGGTGTATTTTTCGCCACCACCAGTGATCTGATTGATGGCATCCAATAGGGGCTCCGCATCCAAACGGCGAATACGATACCGCGAAAACCCGTCACGATCCCCAATGTTGCCATCCGTCGGAACAGATGAGCGCTGATAAGTATCCGAATTCAAAATCACACGATAGATGTGCTTGAGATCAAAATGATGGGTTACAAGTTCCTTCTCGAGATAAGCCAGCAGTTCGGGGCTCCATGGCGGATTAGAGGCTCGCATATCATCGGGCTCATGCACCAAGCCCCGTCCCAGTAACCAATACCAGACGCGATTGACAATGCATCTCGCAAACCAGGGGTTATCCGGCGCAGTCAGCCACTCGGCAAACGCCACCCGGGGGTCTTGGTCGGCGGCCAACGTGAACACCCTCCCATCCGGAGTTTGAGGGATCACAGGTTTCCCGCCCGTGGCAGCATTGGTCAACTGCCCCGCCGGATTAAAAAATACAATCTCCTCTTTCCACTCATCCGTACCCTTATAACCCACCTTGGCAAAGAAAGCCGACAAGCCGAGAATCTGATCTTCCGTCAGGCCAGCTTTATCAAGCCGAACCCCCATGAACAAGAGCGCCACATTATCGGCAATCTGCCGGGGGGTACGCCCCTGGAACGCCCGGTAGAAATTGGCGGGGGGATCGCGGAAATTACTTCCGGATGCCGTGAGCAATTCCCTCACAAATTGGTCATAATGTTTGTTCTGCCGCAAACTCTCCCGAACCCATCGATCATACGCTTGAACGGCATTGGGCCAAAGATTACTTGGAAACTCTGCCTTGATGCGTAGAAGATCCCCCCACTTGAGTCCCCAATACTCTGCAAATTCATCCCGCTCAAGCAACGTATCGATCAACCGGGCTCTTTTCAATGGATCCTTGTTTGCCAGGAATCCACGAACCTGCTGTGGAGGGGGTATCGTGCCGATGACATCAAGGAATACACGCCGGATGAATACCTCGTCAGAACACCTCTCGGATGGGGTAATCCCTTTCTTCTTCAGCACCGCCAGCGCCAATTCATCGATTCGGCGCGAGACATTGGCCGAGGCCACCGAGTCGTCTTTAGGAAACTCCTTATCCCCAATAGCAACCACGCCGCTCCCGCAAAACAAAAGCAGGAAGCAGACAATCCCGATCCGCAAGGAAAAACGCATGTTGTGACGACTCATCTCAGCAATGAATCCTCCATCCCTCACATCTACAACGCAAAACCGAGCTGTTTTATTGTGCAAACCTCAAAAACCGTGGAATCCACCCCCTCCTCACCCGTATCCACCACTTGCCGGCAACAGAATCGTCCCACTTCCACGGTCTTTCAAACAGTCAATTGAGGGAAATATTACACCCTTTGTCCATGCGGGTCGATTGCGGACTCACCCGTTGTTCAACGCAATTGCCCATTACTCTGTGCGGGACCCCGTCGCGCCATTTCAAGTCGCTGCTCAATCGCACCAAGAAACTTCTGGGTACTGGGACTCCCTGTCGCCACCCTCTTCCTGACCACTTCCACCGCTTCAGAGCCTGTCTTCAGTTGTTTCTTCTCAATGCACTTGTTGACAAACACACTCAACAAGGAGGTCACAGCCCCCGTCTCCGCCTCAAATCGACGGACCACTGTTTTAAAATCACGCAGCGCACCTTCGAAGTCATCCGCTTCCATTTTCTTCAGAATATTCTCTTCCAATACCTCGATTCCAAGATCACTGCGCTCGTCCATATTTTGGCGAACAATGGACGCCGTCATGTTTCTGGCATCATTGGTCTTCCCAACACTGATGAACAAGTCTACGAGTTTCTTCTGAGCCTCTACCTTGATGTCAGGATAGGACGCGAACCGCTGGATCACAGACTCCAATTGCGCTTTCAGCCCTGTCACGTTTCCCGCCGCGCGCAGAAGGGCTTCGCGGTACAACCATGCGTCGTAATTTCTGGAATCCGCCGTGATCGCCTCTGTCACAAGCGCCAAGGCTTTGTTCGTCATGCCGACTTCATCGTGCAGTTTCGCCGCCTCCACCATTAACCCGGAGAGTTGGAAATTCACCTGATCACGGCACCGCTTACTTAGGTAATCGAGCTCATGATCAGAAATAACCAGTCGCGTCTGCGGGTCAAGCGCCGAGCCGGTCGCATATTTGTCATAAGCATACCGGCCACAGTCAAAATCCCACCTATCCATTGCCTTCAGATAGCCAAACCAGGCATGTCCACCCCTCCTGCCTTCGCCGGTAAAAAGCAAAGTCGGGATTCCATGCGCCTTCCCGGAAACCGCCGCAAAGTACGCCTGATCGACACAAATCCCGCCTTGTTCCTGAATATCCGCTAACCGGTAATCAGGTCCGGGCCATACAAAAGAACCGGCATCCAATCGTACATGGTCGTAGCGAATCGAGGAAAAAACACTGTCAAATTTTCCACGGGTGACCCTTACATGCTTCTGTGCCCATCGAAGTTCATCCAGACTCACCGCCGAGTCCACCATGAATTTCAGGCAATCCACCGGCAGCCTGGACGGATCCCACTCCAACGCGGCTTTGGCGTTGCACTCCACGTAAAAACGAAACCGTTCCAGCGGCGTGCTGGCATCCGTTGGGATTTTCGCTGCTCCGATTTGCCGATGAATTTTCGGTATCAGCGGCTTATCCCATACCATCGCAAAGGCCAGAGCCAATGAATTATACTTCGGGAAATAGTCCGGCGCCGCCTGATGGAAGGTTTGCAACAATTCCAGCACTTTTTGCGGATTGTCCTCGGGCTTTAGATTCCGGAATAACGATTCCGTAAGCTCCGCATCGTTCATCATCCAGCGCCAAGTTCCGGCGTCAATCCCGTGGACCTTTTCACGCAATACCTGCCACTCGCAAATCCTCAACACCTGCGGCCAGCTCGGATGGCGAATCTTACTGGCGGTGCTGTTCTCGATCAGCCAGGCTTTGAGCTCTGCCTTACTGGCATTGATGTCCGTTTCCGGCTTAAGCAATTCCTCAATCAGCGCGGTGCGTGTCCCGCTGTTCCATGATGAAATAACCGGCAATGTTCGGAGCGCCGCATCCCCGCGCACGCACGAAAACCCTACCCCGCAAATCATAAGAAACTTAAAACAGTTGGACTTCATTCCCATTAACCGTTCTTCCTATGTGCAATCCGCGAGCAGGACTGGCGACCTCAAGTCACCTTCTCAATCCTCATGCCGGACCATCTGCAACAGACGCTTCTTGAGGAGCTCAACCCCGTCACCCGTCACAGTCGAAAGCCGTAACGTCTTGAGGCCCGTCTTCCGCTCAAAAGCCTTCACATTCTCATCCGCTTCCGGCAAGTCCATCTTGTTGGCCACCACCAATAACGGGCGCTCCAGCAAAAAGCTCTGATAGAATTTTAACTCGCGCCGGATAATCTCGTAGTCCGCCACAGGATCACGCCCCTCACTGCCCGCCATATCGACCACAATCACCAGGCAAGCCGCTCGCTCGATATGCTTTAGGAACCGATCGCCCAATCCAACTCCCTTATGCGCATTCTCAACGATTCCGGGAATATCTGCCACCGTATAGCTCCGCTCCTCGAAATCCTCCCCAATTTTGACGGTCCCGATAATCGGATTCAATGTCGTGAATGCATAGGGCGCAATCTTTGGATGAGCATTGCTGACGGAACTCAACAGGGATGATTTCCCCGCGTTCGGGAACCCGACCAATCCGACATCCGCCAGCAACTTCAGTTCAAGACGCAAGCTGAACTGTTCGCCTTCCTCGCCGTCCGTATGCTCAAACGGAGTCTGATGTGTGGAGGTTTGCCAATGCGGATTTCCCAATCCCCCTTTACCCCCCTTGGCCACCAGCATTTCGTGCCCGGCCTCCGTCAGGTCAGCCAGCATTCGCCCGGAATCCACATCAATAACCACGGTTCCGCACGGCACGGGTATCACCAAATCGGGGCCATTCTTCCCGTGCATTTGCGATCCCTTCCCGTGACCTCCATTCTTGGCATGCAACTGGGGATTGAAGAAAAGGGCAATCAAACTGTCCGTGTTACGATCAGCCTTGAAAATCACGTCTCCGCCCCGTCCGCCATCCCCGCCGTCGGGCCCGCCCTTTGGAACATATTTTTCGCGCCGGAAACTGCAACACCCATTCCCTCCGTTACCGGCCGCCACATGAACCACCACGGTATCAACAAATTTCCTGACTTTCACGGCAATGTCACCTTACAATGATGATTAATTTTCGCGTCTTTCGCGTGTTTCGTAGTGACATAAATTGTCGAATTTCCAACCATTCCTTACACCCCATCCCCACAAAAAAAAGTGGTTGCGATCGCCCCGCGACACTTTCCTGCGCCACGGAACACTCGCAACCACTCTCGATCCTTCAACCATCCGGCAGATCAAGCCGTGGCTTCTTGCGTCACAATCATGACGCGACGGCCTTCCTTCTCGAACTTCACCTTGCCATCAGCCACCGCAAACAAACTATCATCACGCCCACGCTTCACATTCCGGCCCGGATGGACCTTCGTGCCGCGCTGACGGACAATGATACTACCGCAGGTAACTGTTTCTCCGTCGTAGACTTTCACGCCCAGTCTTTGCCCGGGACTATTACGGCCATTGACTCCACTGCCTGTTTTCCTGTGCGCCATAACTCCTTACTCCTCTTAAGCAATCTTTTCTACGCGCAACACGGTCAACGGCTGACGATGCCCGACTTTCCGCTTGTATCCCTTGCGCCGTTTCTTCTTGAACGCCACCACTTTGGGTGCCTTGGTAAACTCCACGATGCTCGCGCTGACCTTGGCGCCCTTGACGACAGGCTTCCCGACCGTCAACGTCTTGCCATCAGACACCGCCAGCACGGTCAGATCGACCTTGCCGCCCACTTCACCTTCCAAAAGTTCAACGCTAAGCGTATCGCCCGCTTTGACGCGATACTGCTTACCACCGGTTTCTACAACTGCATACGCTTCCATAGTTTTTCTTCCTCACCTGTGCCAGAGGTTTTCCCCGAGCAGAATCCCAAAAGGGGGGTAATGCTAGGGATCAACCCCTTAAAAGTCAAT
>CAZDUS010000010.1:0-57234 GCA_964508705.1 uncultured Verrucomicrobiota bacterium | reverse complement strand
GCGTCATCAGCTCATGCGAAATCTCAGATCTTCTCATTGTCCTGGCAAAGGCCTATGCCAAGGTGCTGGAGTCCGGAACAGACCACACCGGGTTCAAATCGGCAGCCCCAGCCCTCATTAAATTCCTCGCCGATACGATGGATGCCAACGAGTGCCTCTTCTATTGCCACGAGTGCCCGAATTGATGCCAGTTTTCCGCATGCTTCTTCCAGCCAGGCAGAGTCGGCGCCAAGGTCAGCAGGCCACTTGCTATTTCAACTCTGCCATAATATTTCTAACCTGAGTTTCGCTCCCCTAGAGCATTCCAAATGCCTCAAAAACACGGAGATGCGCAGGGTTTCGCGGCGGGGAAGCGTCATATTGTCGCTGCTGGTGGCGGGTAGGTAAGGCATAGTGTCGCTGTTGTTGTTTGTTTCTCTTTTGCTTTGAAATCGTAAGGCTTTCTTTGATAACGGCTTGCAACAATTGTCAGTTGCCGTTTTCTGGGCTGGAACGCGTCTTGCTAAATTCCGGGAAAGGATAATAATCAGTTAGATCAGTCGTATCAGACAGATTGAGGACCGTGATAGAAAATGAGGTGATTTATGTTTGATCCATCGAAATTGACACAGAAGGCGCAGGAAGCATTCGCATTGGCTCAGGAGACGGCGGTACGGTTGAGTCATCAGGAAGTGGATGGAGAGCATTTGCTTTTGGCATTGCTTTCGCAGGAGGATGGGTTGATCCCGCGGCTTGTTGAACGGATGGGCGCGCGGCCTGCCGACTTGCGGGCTCGTGTTGAGGCAGAGTTGGATCGCCGGCCTAAAGTAAAGGGGGCTTCAACGGAGGCGGGGAAGGTTTATATCACCCAGAGGTTGAATCAGCTTTTGGTGAAGGCGGGTGACGAGGCTAAGCGGCTGAAGGATGAATACGTTTCGGTCGAACATCTGATGCTGGCCTTTCTGGATGAGGGGAAGGGGTCGGCGGCGGTGAAGTTGCTGGCGGCGATGGGGATTGACCGGGCACGGTTCCTGGATGCGTTGACGGCGGTACGGGGAAATCAGCGGGTGACGAGCGCGAACCCGGAGGGGGCGTATGAGGCATTGACGAAGTATGGCACCGATCTGGTTGAACTGGCGCGCCAGGGGAAGTTGGACCCGGTCATCGGGCGGGATGTGGAAATCAGGAGCGTTATCCGCATTCTTTCCCGTAAGACGAAGAATAATCCTGTCCTGATTGGTGAGCCCGGTGTGGGCAAGACGGCCATTGTGGAAGGGTTGGCGCACCGGATTCTGCGCGGTGATGTTCCGGAAGGGCTCAAGGAACGGACAATCTTCTCGTTGGATATGACGGCGTTGATGGCAGGGGCGAAATACCGAGGGGAATTTGAGGAGCGGCTGAAGGCGGTGCTGACAGAGATCAAGTCAGCGGAGGGGCGGATCATTCTGTTTATTGATGAGGTGCATACCATTGTGGGGGCGGGGCGGACGGAGGGTTCCACGGATGCGGGGAATATGCTCAAGCCGATGCTGGCGCGCGGGGAGTTGCACTGCATCGGAGCGACCACGCTGGATGAGTACCGCAAGCATGTTGAAAAGGATGCGGCACTGGAACGGCGGTTCCAACCGGTAATGGTTGATGCGCCGTCGGTCGAGGATACGATCTCGATCCTGCGCGGACTGAAGGAGCGGTTTGAGGTGCATCATGGAGTGCAGATCAAGGATTCCGCGCTGGTGGCCTCGGCGGTGTTGTCGGACCGGTATATCAGTGACCGGTTCCTGCCGGACAAGGCGATTGATTTGATGGATGAGGCCTGTGCGTCGATCCGGACGGAAATTGACTCCATGCCGTCTGAGTTGGATGAGATCACCCGGAAGGTCATGCGGTTGGAGATTGAGGAGACGGCGCTCAAGAAGGAAAAGGACGATGGAAGTAAGGAGCGGCTGAAGAATTTGCGCAAGGAGCTTGCCGATCTTAAGGCGCAGGCGGACACGATGCGGGCCCAGTGGGAGAACGAGAAGAAGGCGATCTCCGGGGTGCAGGCGATTCGCGAGCAATTGGAGCAGGCGCGGCGGGAGGGCGAGGAGGCGGAACGCAAGTATGACCTCGACCGGCTGGCCAAGCTGAGGCATGGGACGATTCCGGAACTGGAGAAGAAACTGGCCTCAATGCAGAAGTCGGCGGAGAAGGGGGCGGGGCGTCCGTTGTTGCGCGAGGAAGTGACGGAGGAGGAGATCGCGGAAGTGGTGTCGCGGTGGTCGGGGATTCCGTTGACGCGATTGCTGCAGGGTGAGCGCGAGAAGTTGCTCCAGTTGGGTGACGTGTTGCACGGGCGAGTGGTGGGGCAGGACGAGGCGGTGCAGGCGGTGGCGGATGCCGTGTTACGGGCGCGGGCGGGCATCAAGAATCCGAAGCGGCCGATTGGTTCGTTTATCTTCCTCGGGCCGACGGGGGTGGGTAAGACCGAGTTGGCCAAGACGTTGGCGGCGGCGTTGTTCGATTCCGAGGAGAATCTGGTGCGGGTTGACATGAGCGAGTACATGGAGAAGCATACGGTGTCGCGGTTGGTGGGGGCCCCACCGGGATATGTGGGTTATGAGGAAGGCGGGCAATTGACCGAGGCGGTCAGGCGCAAGCCCTATTCGGTGATCCTGCTCGATGAGATTGAGAAGGCGCATCACGATGTCTTCAATATCCTGTTGCAGATTTTGGAGGATGGGCGGCTGACGGATTCGCACGGGCGGACGGTGAACTTCAAGAACACGATTGTCATTATGACCAGCAATGTCGGGTCGCCGGTGTTGCTGGAGGGGATTGATGATGAAGGGCATATCAAAGAGGGGGCGCGGCGCGAGGTTATGGAGGAGTTGCGGCGCGGGTTCCGTCCGGAATTCCTTAACCGGGTGGATGACGTGGTGTTGTTCAAGCCGTTGACGGTGGGTGAGATTGGGCGGATTGTGGATTTGCAGATGGACGAGCTGAGGCATCGGCTGGCGGATCAGCGGGTGGATTTGACGGTGACGGCGGCGGCACGGGAGGCGCTGGCGAAGGAGGGGTATAGTCCGGTGTATGGGGCGCGGCCGCTGAAGCGGTTGATCCAGCAGAGGGTGGAGACGGTGGCGGCGCGGTTGCTGATTGGCGGTCAGTTGAAGGAAGGCGGGACGTTGAAGGTTGATGTGAAGAAGGGCGAGCTGAAGGTGGAGGCGGCGGGGTAGGGGGTGGTAAGTATGAAGGAAGAGTTATGATTGCTCCGGATCATGGGGAGACGCCTTGGACCTATGCGCTTTATCGCACTATCGAGACGGTGCTCGGCGTCGGCGTGGCCATCGGGGTTAGTTTTTTGCCGAAATTGATGCCGGCACAGAGTGACAGCAGGTAGTGTTTAAGAGGCTTTGGGCTTGCAAGTGGGGGGTCGTTCCGCTAATAGCTTGATCCCATTCAGGGGGGTCCCTGTGTGATTCTGGTCTAAATTCCTTCATATACGGCAATAGTTATGAATAGTGGTTTCGCGCGGGGATTGGCGGTTGTCGGAACTGTTTTATTAATGTCGCTTCCGGACGCGATGGCGGCGGAGCGGGAACGAGCCCCTGATTTCGAACGGATCAAGGGAATGGCGCGTGATATCGCCTCGGTGCCGTATAAGGATATCCGGGTACCACTTTCCAAGCGGTTGCGCGAGTTGTCATACGATCAGATGCGCGATATCCGCTATGACACCAAAGAGGCTGTCTGGCGGCGGGAACGGCTTCCGTTCCAACTCCAGTTCTTCCATCCAGCCGGGGCGCAGACGGATCAGATCGCCATTCATCTGGTGGATGGAGAGAACGTGCAGGATTTCCCGTTCGACCGTTCGCTTTTCGACTATGGTCCGTTGGTGAAGCTTGGTTGGATGGATGTGCGCGGCCTGATGTTTTCCGGGTTCCGCATTCATTACCCGCTCAACACCACGGAGTACCTTGATGAGTTGATTGTATTCCAGGGGGCGTCATACTTTCGCGCGTTGCCGAAGGGGTTGATTTACGGGTTGTCGGCCAGGACGATTGCGGTTAATTGCGGCGTGAATGTTCCCGAGGAGTTTCCGCGGTTTGAGGATTTCTGGATATCCAGGCCGAGTCCGGAAGGCAAGGAGATCAAGGTGATGGGCTTGTTCAACGGGCCCAGTGTGGCGGGGGCGGCCTCGTTCGTGATTGTGCCGGGGGTGGAAACGGTCATGCATACGAAGGTGGCGGTGTTTGCGCGCACGAATGTGATCAACTACGGGATCGCGCCGCTGACGAGCATGTACTGGTTTGGCAAAAACAATGCCCGGAGGTTTGATGATTTCCGTCCTGAAGTTCATGATTCCGATGGGATGCTGATTGCCAACGGGAGCAACGAGTGGTTATGGCGGCCCTTGGAGAACGATGGAAAGTTGCGATTCAGCGCGTTCCAGGACAAGAATCCCAAGGGATACGGGCTTATCCAGCGGGAGCGGTCGTTTGCGTGTTATCAGGATATGGAGTGCTCCTATCACGGCAGGCCGTCGGCTTGGATCCGTCCTGTTGGCGACTGGGGCGAGGGGGCTGTGCGGCTGCTGGAGCTTCCCACGGATTCCGAGTTCCATGACAACATTGTGGCGTTCTGGGAGCCGAGCCGTCCGCTGGCGCCGGGGGATTTCGCTGAGTTTGCCTATGACATTGTTTGGTATAACGAGAACGAAGCGCTGCCGCCCAAGTTCCGGTTGGCCTCCATGCGATCTGGTGCGATTCTTGGACCGCCCCAGCCGCGGGCCCGCAAGTTCGTGCTTGAGTTCGCATGGCCGACGGCGCCGGGGGAGGGTGTCGCGAAGCCGGAGGCAACGGTGGGAGTGGTTAACGGGCATCTATCAGCCAAGTCGGATGAGTACAATGCGTATAACCGGACATGGCGGGTTGCGTTTGATGTGTACGCGGCGGAGGGGGCGTCGGCGGTTGAACTTCGCGCTGAATTGCGGAAGGATGGAGTACCATGCACCGAAACATGGACGTATCACTGGACTCCGTAACACTGCCGGCGTGGAAGCCGGAGAAGGCCGCTGAGTGGGATGAGGCGTTCGAGAAGGTTGAGAATTACCTTCGGGCCTGCCGCGTTTCGAGCCGATTGCACAGGGCGCGATTGGCGGCCATAATCATCCAGAGGGCGTTGGCCCGGCAAAGTGAGACTTCAGAGAGTTTAACCACGGTGGCGATTGCCGAGGCGCGATCGATGATTGCGCAATGGATGTCGGAGTTGTTGCAGAGGCCGGGGTTGGAACGTCAGGCGACAATGAACGAGGCCTACCTTGCGCTTTACCTATGTGATGCCCCGATGCGCTGGCCGAACGCGTTCCTGAATCCGAGAGAAGAGCCGCCGGGTTTTTCCGAGACCCTGAGGGCGCGGCTGGTCAAGACCGGGCCGGAGTTGGAAGTCAGCAGTATGGTGCCGCGTCCATTGGATCGCGGGCTGATACATGAGTTGGCTGGATCGGCCATGGGGACACTGGGGCGGTTCCCAATCATCAAGACGTTGTTTATATGGCTACTGTTTGCCGCCGTGCTGGTGGCGCTATTCCTGCATACCCGTCAATAACGAATGAACACCATAAATGTCATCCCTGTGGGTCCTTTGCGCCGGTCTGGACGGAGACAGGCTATCTTTTTCACGGCGGTTGTCGTTTTGACCGGATTGGCGACCTGGGTGATGGCAGACATTCTTTGGCGCGGCGGGATGACGGGAATTGAGAAAGCCATCTTGATCCTGTTCGTGCCGCTTTACGGGATGGTCATGCTGGGGTTTATCCAGGCGTTGTGTGGATTCCTGATTTTACTCAGGTCGCGTGATCCGTTCAGTATCGAGCGAACGGTTCCCGAGGGGCTTCCGAAAGTTGAGGATATGCCCGCGACGGCTATTGCGGTCCCGATATTCAATGAGGACGTCAGCCGCGTCTATGAGGGATTGCGAACGATGTATTTGGACCTGGTGAGGGCTGGGCTCATCGGGCGATTTGACGTGTTCATCCTGAGTGACTCCAATGATCCCAACAAGTGGATCGAGGAGGAAGTGGCGTGGATTGACCTTTGCAAGCAGGTTAATGGATTCGGGCGGATATTCTACCGCAAGCGCAATGTGGCCCTGAACCGGAAGAGCGGGAATATCAGTGATTTCCTGAGGCGGTGGGGGCGGAAATACCGTTACATGGTGGTGCTTGATGCGGACAGCCTGATGGAGGCGAAGACCCTGGCCCGCCTGGTGCAGATGATGGAGGTTAATCCGCAGGCAGGTATCATTCAAACGGTTCCAAGTCCGATCCAGGGGCAGACATTCTTTGCGCGGCTGATGCAGTTTGCCGGGACGCTGTATGGGCCGGTGTTCCAGGCTGGATTGAACTTCTGGCAGGCAGGTTGTGGGAACTTCTGGGGACATAACGCGATCATCCGCGTGGCGCCGTTTATTGAGCACTGCGCATTGCCCACATTGACGGGCGCGGCTGGCGCGAATGCGCGTTTCATGAGCCATGACTATGTCGAGGCGGCGTTGATGCGGCGCGCGAATTATGAAGTATGGATGGTGTATGAACTTGGCGGCAGCTATGAAAACCTGCCGCCGACATTTATTGATCATGCGAAACGCGACCGGAGGTGGTGCAGGGGCAACCTTCAGCATGCGTGGCTTGTCACGGCGGGCGGGTTCCATCCAATCAATCGACTGCATCTGTTCCTGGGAATTTTGTCGTATCTGGCCTCGCCATTGTGGTTGGCGTTCCTGGTGCTGGGAACCATTGCAGGGTGGTTGTATTGGGCGTCCGGGGCGACGGTGAGGTTTGATTCCGATGTGGGGTTCTCGTCGTTTCTTGATATTGGCGGCGGGCGGCTTGCCTTAGTGCTGTTTGTGGTTACGTTGTGTTTGTTGACGTTGCCGAAGTGCCTGGCGGTGTTGCATACGCTGATCAACCGGGAGCGGCGACGATCATTCGGTGGCGGGGTTCGTGTATTGTTCGGCTTTATCATCGAGCACGGGCTGTCGGCTTTGCTGGCGCCGGTTCAGATGTTATTCAACACGCGGTTTGTATTGGAGATATTGAGCGGGCGAGAGGTTCCGTGGGGTACTCAGCCTCGTGACGCTGAGGATGGCGTGGATTGGGAAGGCATCGTGAAGTCACATATTGCGCACACACTGGTGGGTGTGGCGTGGGCATTGCTGGCGCTCAGGATCAGTCCGGTCTTCTTCTGGTGGCTGAGTCCTGTGACGTTCGGGCTGATCGGTTCAATTCCAATATCCGCCATATTAAGCATGAGCGGGGTGGGGCGTTGGTTGCGGCGATTCGGGTTGTTTGGTATTCCGGCTGAAAATCAACCGCCTGCCGTGGTACGGCATCTGGGTAAGAATTTAAGGGTGATTCGTCGTCATATCCTGCCGCCGGAGTGGCTTGTTCCTCATTACGGGTTGATGCAGGTGGTGTTGGATCCCTACGTGAACGCGGCGCATCGATCGCTGTTAAGGCGAAAGACAGGGGCTGAACACAATGCCAGCCGGTATCTGCTTGAACTTCAGGATCGTCTTTTGGCCAAGGGCCCGGAGGCGTTGGATCGTCGCGAGAAGATGGCGGTTCTCATGAATGACGCTGTGATCGGGGAGTTGCATAACAAGGTGTGGCATTTGCCGGAAGCCGCCCTTTCCCCGTGGTGGAGGTTAGCCATGCGGTATTACAATACGCTGACTACACGGCCTCAAACGGCGTTGTACCGATAATTTGCAGACCAGACCGGTCGGGATGGAGGCTATCATGGGAAGAACGCTGGGGGTGGATTACGGGACAAGGCGGGTGGGGTTTGCGGTCAGTGATCCGCTTGCCATCGTTGCGACGCCATTGTTTACCAAGGATGTGCTTTCCGAGGCTCAAGCCATTCGTGCGGTTATCGACGTTGCCGCAGAGAAGGAGGCGAAGCGGGTTGTGATCGGGATTCCATTGAACATGGACGGCACGAAGGGCCCCATGGCTTTGCAGGTGGAGGAGTTCGTCAAGCGGCTGAAAGACCAGAGTGGTCTCGATGTTGTTGTCTGGGACGAACGGTTAAGCACCGGGTTGGTGGAACGGATGCTGGTGTCGGCGGATGTCTCGCGCACGCGGAGGAAGGAAGTACGCGACAAACTGGCGGCCCAGGTGATTTTACAGGGGTATCTTGACGCGCACGGGGAACCAATGATTCCCGATTTTGATGACGAAGATTGAACCGCTGAACTTGTGGCGGGGTGAACATCGTGCTATAAATGCGCCATTCGCGGCTCGATGGACGTTAGCAAGGAGAAGTCAATATGGCCAAGACCGTGCAGGTAAAACTTGGAGAGCGCTCTTATCCGATTCTCATCGGGTCCGGGTTGCCGTTGGCGTCAGTGTTAAAGGGCGAGAAAAACGTCAAGGCGCTAGTGATTTCAGACTCCAATGTGGACAAGTTTCATGGAGAGACGTGCCGCCGCCAGTTGACAGGCATGGGGATTGAGGTGTCTTCTGTGGTTGTTCCGGCGGGGGAATCTTCCAAGTCCTTGAGCGTCGTGGAGACGATTTACGAAAAGGCGGCAGGGTTGAGGGTGGACCGGAACAGCGTGGTGGTGGCGCTTGGCGGCGGGGTGGTTGGAGATCTGGCGGGATTTGTTGCGGCAACCTATTTGCGCGGCGTCAGGTTTATCCAGGTACCGACGACCTTGCTGGCGATGGTGGATAGTTCAGTGGGTGGCAAGACCGGTGTTAATTTGGCGAAGGGCAAAAATCTCGTGGGCGCCTTCTATCAGCCGATTGAGGTTGATGCGGATCTCGAGTTGTTGGCGACGTTGCCTGTCCGGGAATATGTATCTGGATTGGCGGAAGTGGTGAAGTACGGGGTTATCTGGGATGCCTCGCTGTTCGCGATGATTGAGCGCAGGGCGGATGATCTTATAAGGCGCGATCCAGCCTTGTTGGAGGCTGTGATTGCCCGGTGCTGTGAGATCAAGGCAGAGGTGGTGGCGATGGATGAGCGGGAAATCGGGCCGCGCGCGATCTTGAATTTTGGTCATACCCTGGGGCATGCGATTGAAAAGGTGGATGGCTACGGGCGGTGGTTGCACGGTGAGGCCGTCGCCATCGGGATGCACTTCGCGGTGCGGTTGTCGGTCAAGTCGCATGGTTTTTCCGACGGGGAAGCGGCGCGGGTCGTGGATGTGATGCGCAGGTTGGGACTGCCCCTCAAGCCGGAGCATGGAGACAGCGTTGAGTGGTCCAGGCTTTGGGATGCTATGTTGTCGGACAAGAAAACGCTGGCGAAGCGGCCACGCTTTGTGTTGGCCGAAAAGCTTGGCTCGGTTATGACGGGGTGTGAAATAGCTGAAGAACTTCTTAAGGAGACGTGGAATGTCTGCTGTCAGTGAATGGATTGCCCGCGAGTATTTTGAACAGCTCGGCTTCCTGACCAGCCAGCCGTATAAATACATTTCCTCGTCTCGACACAAGAAGGCCGATGAGGAACTTGATCTGCTGGTTGTGCATCCGCAAGTCAACGAGCATCGACCACCGGAGCATATGATCTGGACCACTGAGGATCTTGGGAATGTGGCTCGCGCCGTGGTGGGGGTGCGGGGATGGCATACGGAACGGATATACGCCACGACGTTGGAGCAGACACCGGAAATATCGCAATTTGCCAGTCAACTGGTAAGGAATGCAGCGTCAGTACGGTTAGGGTCTGGTCCGGTGGCGGCTGTGTTGTGCCTGCCGGAATTGCCGGCATCGGGCGCGCTGAAGGAGAAAACGCTTAAGGCGTTGAGAGATCGCGGAATTGATGGTGTGTTGTCGTTCAAAACGATGTTGACCGAGTTGGTGGGCATGGTAAAGACAAACAGGAATTACGATAAGTCCGATCTTTTGCAGATACTAAGGATATTGAAGAATTACGAGTTGCTTCGTGAACCGCAACTTGAGTTGTTTGCCGCGCGCGGGCGAAAAAGCAAGCGCCGTCCGCAAGGTGGTGAAGGAGCTTAATTGAAGGAATCGCCGCCGTGTAGGTGGCGGGGTGGGGGAATTATGGTTCGATCATTTGTATTCAATCAGACACAGGGGAAGCTGATCAGTCAGGATATTTCCCTTGATCTGCTTAAAGTCGTTCTGAAAGACGAAGGTGTTCAGTTCTGGGTGGATGTCGGGGATTGCTCTGATGACGAAGCGAAGGCTGTCCTTGAAGGCGTCTTTCAATTCCATCCGCTGGCAATTGAGGACTGCTTGACGCCTAGTGATCGCGCCAAGGTCGAGGAGTACGACGGCTACGTGTTTGTGGTCATTCATGCGGTGACTTACAATGATGGGGAATTCAAGACGTCGGAGATTGACTTGTTTATCGGCAAGAATTTCCTTGTGACCTATCACCGGGAACCCTTGCGTTGTGTCAATGCCACTGTTGATCGCGTGCTGAAGAACGCGCCTACGGTTGCGCGTGCGCCGGACCGGCTCACCTACACGATTCTGGATTTTCTACTAGAGGGCTATGCACCCGCCCTGGAGGACCTTACGGTCGAGATCGCCGAGCTTGAGAAGAACGTCCTGGCGGATCCATCCCAGAGCATTCTGGAAAATGTGGTCAAGTTAAAGGGCGAGGTGCAACGGTTACGCCAGATTGTCTGGCCGCAACGGGAGACAATGGCCCGTATGTCGCATGGCGAGTTCAAGATAGTGCGTGGACATATGTTGCCCTATTACCGCGACTTGCTGGATCAATTGGTCAGGATCAGCACCATGGCGGAAAACGCGCGCGATTCGCTGACCAACGTGTTGCAGGTTCACTTGAGTCTGCAGCAAATGCAGGTGAATCATGTCATCAAGGTGTTGACCGTGATGGCGACGCTGTTCATGCCGGTTTTGGTGGTGACGAGCTATTACGGGATGAATGTTGTGCACTGGCCCGGTCCTGATGACCCCAATGCGTGGTGGTGGATATGGGGAGTGACGGCAGTGTGTACGGCTGGGATTTACGGGTTGCTAAAGAAAAAAGGCTGGCTGTGACGACGGAACTTCTGGCCCCGGCCGGAGATTCCGACTGCGCTTTCGCGGCGCTTCACTACGGGGCTGACGCGATATATCTCGGGCTGAAGCGATTTTCTGCGCGGGCTGAGGCAGGGAATTTCACTGCTGAGCAATTAAGCGAAATTGTTTGGTACGCGCACTCGCTCGCGCCGCGACGTTCGGTATATGTCGCGCTCAACACGTTGGTTCAGGATCACGAATTAAGCGACGTCTTGGAATGCCTTGCGACCGTCGCGGATATCGGGGTTGACGCGCTGATCGTCCAGGATCTTGGTGTAGCGAGTCTAGCAAGGCGTCACTTTCCCGGGTTGCGCCTTCATGCCAGCACTCAACTGGCCATTCATAATCTGGAAGGAGCGAAAGCGGCCCGGCAACTTGGCTTCTCGCGGGTGACGCTGGCGAGGGAATTGTCGTTACGAGAAATCAAGGAGATCACAGCGGGCTCTGGACTTGAAACCGAGACGTTCATACATGGTGCCTTGTGTTATTGCTACAGCGGCTTATGTCTCTATTCCGCTGTATTGCGGGGACGGAGCGGGAATCGGGGCCGTTGCGCATATCCCTGTAGAGACAGTTTCAGAAGCGGAGACGGGCGGTTTTCAGGCCTAGCCTTCTCGATGCTGGATTTGGCGCTGCCTGACGCTGTGCCGGAATTACGGAGTGCCGGAGTGGCAAGCCTGAAGATTGAAGGCCGCAAGAAATCGCCGTTATATGTGGCTTCGACAGTTGATTTCTATCGCCGGATTCTCAACGGAGAGTCGATCAAGCATCTTGAGCAAAAGGGTATGTCTGAAGACATCAAGACGGTATTCAGTCGGCCATGGACAAAGCTGTATTATGATTCGGCTCATCAAGAGAAGGTGATTGATCCGGTGTTTGTCGGACATCGCGGGGCAAGGATTGGCGTGGTGTCAGGCGTTGTGCAGCGAGCAGGGGAGAAGTGGCTGCAGTTTACCACAGGGCGACGGCTTGAGCGTCATGACGGCATCCAGATTGATGTAGCAGGGGCAGAAAAGCCTTTCGGGTTTGCCGTTGATAAGATTCAGGTGCTGAACAAGGTCGGAGGATGGAGTGGTTCTTTCAATGCGGAGCGCCAACAAACGGTATTGCTTTGCCTGCCACCGGAACACCCGCTAATTCCAGAAGGCGCGACTGTTTATTGCTCCTCCTCCCAGATGGTTAAGCAGAGGTATGACTTTCCTCGTCCGCGGCCAGGGGTGTTCCGTGTTAGAAAACCTCTCGATGTCGAGGTTGTGATTGGGCGGTCGGGCGTCAAACTTCGCGGCACCGTGAACGAGGCCTGCGCTGAAGTTCAATCCCTTGTCGAATTGGAGGCTTGCAGTGATGCAAGCCAGCTTGATCGGGCTGTGCGCGGGGCATTCGACAAACTGGGAAACACTAATTTCACGGCAGGGAAAATCACGATCCGAAATGGTGATAAACGATTTGTACCGGTGTCGCTGGTGAACCGGCTGAGACGTCAATTGGTGGAATCCATGGATGCAATCATGGAGGAGCGACGATCCGAGCGGCTGATGAGCTTGAAGGAGGATTTATCCTGCAAGTCGTTCACCATGGACATGGATGCTCCGTTAGAGTGGCTGGTCAAGACAGACCGTCTATCGCATTTGGATTCATGGGAGGCCATTGATTGGCAGGGAGTTCATGAGCTTATTGTAGACATTGAGGGCCATGAAATCGCGCCAATGATCACGCGACTGGCGGAATTGTCATCATTGCTCGGCAAGGAGCGCTTGCGTCTTGCGTTGCCCGTTATTACTCGCGACTGGGAGCGCGATGAACTTCTTAAAAGGATCAAGCGCCTGTGGGATCTGGGGTATTTCCGATGGGAGGTGTCCTCACTCGCCGGGCAGGTTTTATTGAGCAAAACAGGAGGCATGCAGGATTGTTTCAATGCTGATGTCACGGCTGACTGGCCCTTATACATGATGAATAGCGCTGCTGTTCAGGGGCTCATACATAATGGTTACCGGCGATTGACGCTGTCGCCAGAGACCAATGAGGCCAATGCCATTGCGTTGCTTGAACGGCATGGCGAGCATTTGGTGCTGCCGGCATATCAAGACACACCGCTATTCATTTCGGAGAGTTGTCCGCAGTCAGCATTTACCGGCCAATGTACAAAGAGTGCTTGCAAGGATGGGGCCGCGGATACTTTCGTATCAAGATCCAATGAAAAGGTGACTGTCTTACATAGAGGTTGCAGGACTATTGTCATCAATCGCGACCCGCTTTGTCTTGCGCGTCGTCTGGAATCATTACGCAGACACGGCCTCAGGCAAGCACGGGTGGATTTCATGTGGAGAAATTATCAACCTCAAGAGGTGGTTACGATATGGCGGAAGCTGCGAGCGGGAGGAACGGTTTCCGGCATTGAGGGTTGTTTCACTGGTGCGTCAAGGTAGTAGTGAGTTGCAACGGGACCCGCATAAACATTGAAAAAAATGTAAGTTGGGTGTTGCATAGCAGGGTCCTGTAGCGTATATAGTTCCAAATAGGGCTGATCATGGTGATTGGCTCGTAATATCACTCAAAGGAGTTGCACTATGGCGAAGGCGTTGACAAAGAGTCAGATTGTGGCGGGTGTTGCTGAGGCTACGGACATCACGAAGAAGCAGGCAGTGGCGGCGATTGAAGCGTTGGTTTGTATGGCTTACAAGGGCGCCAAGAATGGCTTCACGGTTCCTGGTTTGGGCAAGCTGGTTCTTGTGAATCGCAAGGCTCGCATGGGCCGCAACCCGGCTACGGGCGAGACGATCAAGATTCCTGCCAAGCGCGTGGTGAAGTTCCGCGTCGCGAAGGCCTGTAAGGATGCGATCCTGGGTTAATTGACGAAGCGCTTTAATAAGTGCGTGGCCGTGGTTGTGAACCAACTGCGGCCTCTTTTTTTGTATCGCAGTGATTTTGGAGTATAATTTACATGCCAATCTATGAATATGAGTGTTCCAAGTGTGGTGCGAAGAAGGAAGTGCTGATCCGAAACCAGCGTGACGTTCCGAAGCAGTGCGAAAAGTGCGGCGGCAAGGTCACGAAAGCATTCTCGGCCTTTAGTGTTTCCGCTGCGGGTTCATCCACACCGGCACACGAGCCTTCTGCGGCCTGTTCGCGTTGTCCAAGCGGCTCCTGCCCTTACAGCGGCGACTGATACCGGTTAAGCGGCATTCCTGCCGGACCGCATCCTGATCTGCATGTCCATGATTAGGCGGACGTGTTTTTCCTCTTCCGCCGCCAATTTCTTTAGCAGGTCACGAACGAAGTCCACAGGGCAGTTTGCCGCCAGCTTGGCGTAGAAATCACGCGCGCCTTCCTCTTTCTTGAGAGCGCTACGGAGTATTTCCTCAACAGTTGGCTTTGGTGCTGTAGGCGTGGTCATATCACTCCTTGCTTCATCCTTTTACAAATGCGCGGGCGTTCTGGAACATTCTCAACCAGGGGCCGGCTTCACCAGTGAACAAGTGATCGGGTTTCCACGACAGTTGAGCGCTGCGGAAGGCACGCTCAGGGTGCGGCATCATGATGGTAACGCGGCCGTCGCGGCTTGTTACTCCAGTCAGTCCGCCCGGGGACCCATTCGGATTGAGAGGATACCGCTCTGTCGGGAGCCCCTCATGATTGACATAGCGAAGACTGGCAAGACTGCTTGAGTGAATCTTGTCGAGGGAGCCCGACAATTCGAAATTAGTGAATCCTTCCCCGTGAGCCACGGGGATGGGGATGCGCGAGCCCGCCATTCCCTTGAGAAGTATGGAAGGGGAGTCCATGACCTCGACAGTGACATAGCGCGCCTCAAACTGCTCGACTCTATTTCTTGTGAAGCGAGGCCATGCATCGGCACCAGGAATTATCTCCTTGAGTAACGACACCATTTGACATCCGTTACACACACCCAGAGTGAACGTGTCCGCTCTGTGAAAAAATTCCGAGAACATGTTACGCAGGCGATCGTTGAAGAGGATGGAACGAGCCCAGCCAGCGCCGGCACCCAGGACGTCGCCGTATGAAAATCCTCCACAAGCTACCAAGCCTGAGAAATTGGCCAGGTTCACGCGTCCAGAGAGCAGGTCTGTCATGTGGACATCGACGCTCTGGAATCCTGCGCGATCAAAGGCCGCTCCCATTTCCATGTGGCCGTTGATGCCCTGTTCACGCAGGATGGCCATCCGTGGACGGGACTGGCTAACCTTGACAATGGCTTCGGGATCATAGGTCAGTTGGAAGTTCATTCCAGGATCGGCAGGGTTATTCGCATCCTCGTACTCCTCCTGGACGGAAGCGGCATTATCCCGGCGTGATTGCATCTCGCGTGTCAGTCCGGACCACGTGGATTGAAGCTGTGTGATTTCCTCGGTATAGATAACATTGCCACCCATCTCAACGTTCAAGCGTTGATTAGAAGCGAGACTCCCAATAACAGAAGTGAGGCGTCCGAGATGATGCCGATTCAGGATTTCGTTAACCAGGGAAATATCCTTATCTCGGATCTGGATGACAGCGCCAAGTTCTTCCGAGAAAAGAATAGCCAAGGCGTCATCACCTAAGTCGTCGATGTGGACCCGGAGGCCTTTTCGCCCGCCAAACGCCATTTCAGCAAGCGTGATCAGAAGGCCTCCGTCTGAACGGTCGTGATATGCCAGTAATAGACGTTGGGAGATCAATTCCTGGACGGCATTGAAGAAGTTAATGAGGTCCTGAGGCCTGTCAACATCCGGGGCGGTTGATCCAACCTGATTGTAAACCTGGGCGAGGGCTGAGGCGCCCAGACGATTACGCCCGCGACCAAGATCCAGTAATAACAATATCGAGTCAGGATCATTCTTCAGCTCCGGGGTAATTGACAGGCGGACGTCGGTAACCGGGGCGAAGGCGCTGACAATCAGGCTAAGCGGGGCAACTTGCCTATAGTCCTTGCCGGACGAATCCCGCCATGTGGACCGCATGGAAAGTGAATCCTTTCCGACGGGAATGGATATGCCCAGAGCCGGGCACAGCTCCATGCCGACAGCATGGACGGTGTCGTAGAGCGCGGCGTCTTCTCCATCTTCGCCGCAGGCGCACATCCAGTTGGCTGACAGCTTGATGTTGCCGATAGGGCCGATGGGGGCGGAGGCAATGTTGGTAATGGATTCACCCACGGCCATTCGCCCGGAGGCTGGTGCTGAAAGCAAAGCAACTGGCGTTCGCTCGCCCATGGCCATGGCTTCTCCGGTATGACCGAAGTAGTTGGCGATGGTGATGGCGTTGTCGGCAATTGGAACCTGATGGGGCCCCACCATCTGGTCGCGAGCGACCATTCCGGTCACCGTCCGGTCCGTGATGGAAATCAGAAATGTTTTATTGGCCACCGCCGGCAGTTGCAGGACGCGATTAATGGCCTCGCGCAACTCGACGGAAGAGAAGTCCAATTCGGGGTGGGACTCTATCCTGCGGGAAACATCGCGCAGCATTTTCGGCGGTTTGCCGAGAATGATCTGGATATCCATATCAATCGGGTTGTTGTTGAAGTGGGAGTCGTGCAGGATCAATTTCCCGTCGCCAGTGGCTTCACCGATGACATGAGCAGGGCAACGCTCACGGCGGCAGATGGCCATGAATTGATCGAGGCTTTCCGGAGGCACGGCCAGAACGTAACGCTCCTGAGCCTCGCAGCACCAGATTTCCATGGGACTCATGGAGGATTCCTCGTTGGGAATATGGCGCAGTTCAAAGCGTCCGCCGGTTTCGGAGATAAGTTCAGGACACCCGTTGGAAAGGCCACCGGCTCCGATATCGTGAATGCTAAGGATGGGGTTGCGATCATTCAGGGCGATGCAGGCATTGAGCACTTCCTGACATCGGCGCTGGATCTCAGCGTTGTCACGCTGGACGGAATCGAAATCAAGATTCTCTGCGTTGCTGCCACTACCCATTGAGGAGGCGGCTCCACCCCCAAGTCCAATCCGTAACGATGGGCCGCCAAGCTGAATGACCAGAGACTTTTTGGTGATATGCTTCTTGCTGACGTGTTTGCGCTTGATGTTGCCAAGGCCACCCGCAGTCATGATTGGCTTGTGGTAGCCACGGTATCGGCTGTTGTGTGTTTGCTCGAAGGTCCTGAAAATGCCTGTGAGTTGAGGACGACCGAATTCATTACCGAAGCGGGCCCCCCCGATCGGGCCAGCGGTCATGATTTCTAGAGGGGTCGCCAGCCGCGCAGGAAATGGCGCGTAGTCCTTCTCCCACGGCATGACGAACCCCGGAATCCTGAGGTTGGACACCATGAAGGCCGATAGTCCGGCTTTGGGTCGACCTCCGATGCCTGTAGCGCCTTCGTCCCGAATTTCGCCACCGACACCTGTGGCGGCGCCGGGGTAGGGGGAAATTGCAGTCGGATGGTTATGAGTTTCGACCTTCATCAGGATATCGATCTGCTCCGGTGTGGCGGAATAGTTGTTCGAGCCGTCCGGGTGAATCTCAAAACAACTGCCGGGAAATCCCTCCATGACGGCGGAGTTGTCCTCGTAGGCCAGCAGAGTGCCTTGTGGGTGGAGTTTGTGAGTGTTGCGAATCATGTCAAACAGGGAAATGCCCTGTTTGATGCCATCGATGATCCAATTGGCGCGGAAGATCTTGTGACGGCAGTGTTCGGAGTTCACTTGTCCGAACATGACCAGCTCGACATCCGTCGGGTTCCTCTGCATATGTGAGTACGAACTGTGGAGGTACCGGATTTCCTCGTCGGAAAGCGCAAGGCCTAGATCGATGTTTGCCTTTTGCAGGGCTTCCAATCCGCCGTTCATGATATCAACAACCGTGAGGGGACTTGGCGGCAGGTGTTGGAAGATATCGGCGATGTTAGTATATACGCCTTCGATCATTCGGTCGTGGATGGCTGAGAGAAGACCTGTACACTCGGACAGGGTGAGGGCCTTATTGCCTGGTCCTGTAAGTTGGAAGAGGACTCCACGTTCGACGCGGGTTACTGCGTTCAAGCCGCTGTTATGGAAAATATCTGTGGCCTTGGAAGACCAGGGGGAGATGGTGCCTTTTCGCGGGGTTACAAAGAAGCCGTTGTTTAATGTTGGCGAAATGCGCGAATCGGTGTCGAGCAGGGCGGCGACATCCGGCCAGAGTTTGGATGGGAAATCCTTTGTCACCTCAACCATAAAAACCTGAAAGGCGTTGAGTTTGTCGAGGTGCAGTGAGGGAGCCAGTGATCTCAATTCTTTTCCCAAAGCAGTAAGGCGAAAACCAGAGAGGGCGGGGCTCCCTTTGAATACATGTAGAACAGTATCACTCATGAGTTGTATCTTTCGGTGTTGATCCCAGAATTAAACTCGCGGATTGCGATTATTCTTTATTATGCTTGTTGGTGATTAATGGCTTGGGCTGTTGGTTATAGACTCTGGAATTTGGCGGAACAGAGTGAGTAAGCCAAACATTGCCACCGATTTCCGAGCCTGCTCCAATAATTGTCTCGCCGCCAAGGATGGTGGCGCCAGCGTAGATGGTGACGTTGTCCTCAACTTGAGGGTGGCGCTTGATTCCCTTGATTGGGTTACCATCCTTATCTTTTGGAAAACTCAAGGCTCCGAGTGTGACGCCCTGATAAAGTTTGACGTTTTTGCCTATGACTGTGGTTTCCCCAATGACGACACCGGAGCCATGATCGATAAAGAACCCTGATCCAATAGTGGCGCCTGGGTGAATGTCGATGCCGGTTTGGGAATGCGCGTGTTCTGACATGATGCGAGGAATGAGAGGGACGCCTGCAGTATAGAGGACGTGCGCGATTCGATGAACAGTGACAGCCTGGAGTCCTGGATAACTTATAACAACTTCCATGATCGAGTGGGCAGCGGGGTCGCCCTCATAGGCGGCAATGATATCCTGTTGAAGCACGCGCTTAACATCAGGCAGGGACTGGATTAGCGTGTTGACGGCGTTTTCCGCCTTGGCCGCGCAATCCCCACAGTCCTTGCATTGGTCGAATTCGCATTGGTACCTGTATGCTTTTTCGGAATAATCCTTTAATAGGTCGGCGGCTTTAGAAAGGAGTTCCTCGATAACCTCGTCCAGTCCCTGTTCTGGAATAGGGGCCGTGCTGTGGCAACCCGGGAATAGAATGGCAACCAGATCATCCAGAATCTGCTCGATGGCCTTGCGTCCGGCCAGGTGAAATCCTTTCGTTGTGTTAACGGAGGATGAACAGGACTCACACGCGCTGATGACTGATGCCACGCTTTTGATTGCTGCGGGGGATAATGTGGTTTTCCTACTCATACTCATCCATCCTTTTCATGATCGAGCGATTTTCACCAACACACGTTCCGCGCCGAGGTTGCTCAGTCCCAACTTGATCAGCAGACGGCCCACAAGGCTATCGGCGATGGGGACGACCTTGACCACCTGAATGCCGTCGTCGCGGCATAACTGCATGAAATCGCGAAATGAAGCCAGATGGATGTTTGGTGTGTCGTACCATTCGTAGGGGAGTTCGCGGGATTTAGGCATACGCCCAAGCAGACCGAGCCGCAGGCGATTAGTCCAACATCCGAAATTAGGGAAGCTAACGATGCCTTCCCTGGCAATGCGCAACATATGGCGCAGGACATCGCGGGGTTTGCGAACAACCTGAAGCGTCTGGCTTAGAACAACGTAGTCATAAGAGTTGTCAGGTATGATGCCTAGATCTTCATCAATATCCGCGTGGAAGACGTCGAGGCCAAGGTTCATGGCCGCAATGAGGTGATTAATATCGATGTCAACGCCAAGCCCTGTGGTATTGCGAAGTGAAGCCAGCATGGCGAGCAGGTCTCCATCTCCACAGCCTAAGTCAAGAACACGGGCCTCGGGTTTGATCATGCCAGAGATGCGTTGTTGATCTTTCAGCTTTGCCGGCCTGGTGGTGTGGGACGTCGGCGCCGGCTCCTTCTGCATATAGGTCTTGATGGCTCGGGAAAGATGCTCTATGTCCACCAGGAATGCGTCGTGTCCGGAAGGGGCCTTGAGCAGACAGTAGGATACGCTTTTGCCAGCCCGGGCCAGGGCATTCGCTATGTCCAGTGATTGTTCCGGGGGGAATAGCCAGTCTGAGCTGAGTGCCACAACCAGAAATCTTGACTTAACCTTTTGGAAGGCGGATGGCAGGTCTCCGTATAGCTCGACCAGATCATAGGCGTCCATGGCGTGCGAAATGTGGAGATAGGAATTGGAGTCAAACCGCTCCACGAATTTTTCACCCTGGTACTGAAGGTAACGCTCAACCTCAAAGAGGGTCTTGAATCGTTCAGCGGTTTTCGAAGCCTGTTTGCGGCGGCCGAACTTGGCTTCCATGATTTCTGGCGACAGATAGGTGATATGGCCAATCATTCGGGCAGCGGCAAGTCCGTCTTTCGGGAGTCTGCCGGTGCCGTAGTAATCTCCTCCCGCCCAGGCTGGGTCACTGGTAATGACCTCGCGTCCGACGATGTCGAAGGCCAATGCCTGGGTTGAGAGCGAGGCGGCGGAGGCGATACAGATGCAGCGCTCCACTGCGTCGGGGTAGAGAATGCTCCATTCCAGAACCTGCATTCCACCGAATGAGGCGCCAATGACGGCGTGAATGCGCTTAATCCCGAGATGATTCAAGAGCAGGTAGTGAGCCTTGACGATATCGCGAATATTGATGGCTGGAAACTGGGAGCCATAGGGGCGGCCGGTGTCGGGGTTGATGGAGGAGGGGCCAGTGGTTCCCTTGCATCCCCCAAGTATGTTTGCACAAATAACGTGGTAGAGATTGGTGTCTATTCCTTTGCCCGGCCCCACCATGTCATCCCACCAGCCCGGATGTTTATCTTCGAGAGTGTGAAAGCCAGCGACGTGGGCATCGCCGCTAAGGGCGTGACACACAAAAACGACATTGTCCTTATCCCTGGAGATATTCCCATAGCTTTCATAGGCAATATGCAGCTCCTTGAGAATGCCTCCGCCTTCTGTAAAGAATCCTTCAGGCGGCAACGATATGTTTGCCGTTTGAGTGACGACTATGCCCGCGGAATTCTGAACGGATGGTTTTGTCATGACTTGCCGTGTTTTTTTGCAACAGCTCTCTTAATGGCTTGGCGTTGAAAAGTCAATGATTTGACCCTTTGTTTGCCGCGCGTTTTTGAGGGCTGACATGTTTCATGAGTGATCCAGTTCAGGTACTCGGGTAGTCCGGCCGATATAGGTATACAAATGATCTCTGGCAATTCGTAGGCGTGCCGGGAGCGGATATGGGTCTGAAGTTCCTTGGCAATGGTCGCTTGTGTTTTGCAAAGAAGAAGATATTCCCGGCCAGACACGACTTTGCCTTTCCAGTGATAGATACTCTTTATGGGCCAAAATTGTACACAAGTGGCGAGTCTTGACTGGATGATCCCTTTGGAAAGGATGGAGGCTTGAGCAAGGGTTTCCACGGTTGTGGTTACAATGACATGACGGACAGCTTTCATATAGACAAGCTACCTTTTTGAATGGTTTGGCGCAAGAACCCCGTGGCACAGGAATAGCAGGGAGTGGAAATGACCGATAAGGAAAGCCTGAGTAGCCCCTTGGATTTCCTTGAATACGGGGGGTGGGTGACGTAAGTTACTCGGCTAGATATGTCGGCCGTGGGTCGGCTGAAAAGGACCAACAAGATTAGGAGAATGTTATCATGGCGTTGATTGAAAGTATTGTGGCGCGGGAAATCCTGGATTCACGAGGCAACCCGACGGTTGAAGTTGATGTTACGCTTGAGAGCGGTGTGATCGGGCGGGCGGCCGTACCGTCCGGAGCCTCCACCGGTGAGCATGAAGCGGTGGAATTGCGAGATGGCGACAAGAAACGCTATCTGGGCAAGGGAGTGCGAAAGGCCGTCGCGAATGTCAATGGAGTCATTGCTCCGAAGTTGCTCGGCTGGGATAGCCGCGACCAGGTTGGCATTGACATGGCGATGATCAAGATGGATGGGACCGCGACAAAGGGCAAGCTGGGTGCGAACGCGATTTTGGCGGTGTCTTTGGCGACAGCCAAGGCGGCTGCTGAATATTGCGGGTTGCCGTTGTTCCGTTACATTGGTGGTGCGAATGCCAAGGTGATGCCGGTCCCCATGATGAATATCATGAATGGTGGCGCTCATTCTGATGCCCCAATCGATGTTCAAGAATTCATGATCATGCCCAAGGGTGCGAAATCGTTCGCCGAAGGCTTGCGGATGGGAACGGAAGTGTTCCACGCGCTGAAGAGGGTGTTGAAGGGCATGAAGCTCAGCACGTCGGTGGGGGATGAAGGCGGGTTTGCTCCGAAACTGGCCAGCAATGCACAGGCGTTGGATGTCATCATGGACGCCATTAAGCTGGCAGGCTACAAGCCCGGCAAGGACATTTTCCTGGCATTGGATGTGGCGGCGAGCGAATTCTATGACGCTGGCAAAAAGCGCTATGTCTTCAAGAAGAGCGACGGATCAGTGCACACTGCCGAAGAGATGGCGGAGTTCTATGCGAAGCTTTGCGCGAAGTATCCGATCATCAGCATTGAAGATGGAATGTCCGAGAATGACTGGGATGGATGGAAGAAGCTGACGGAGAAGATCGGCGACAAGTGCCAGTTGGTAGGGGACGATCTATTTGTAACCAACACCAAGTTCCTAAAGAAGGGTATCGATCTGGGCATTGCCAATTCGATTCTTATCAAGGTCAACCAGATCGGAACTTTGACGGAGACGTTGGATGCGATTCGTATGGCCACACAGGCTGGCTATACAGCAGTTGTGAGCCATCGTTCGGGCGAGACCGAAGACGCGACCATTGCTGACATTGCCGTGGCGACGAATGCCGGCCAGATCAAAACCGGATCCTTGTGCCGTACTGATCGTGTATGCAAATACAATCAGTTGTTACGCATCGAGGAAATGCTCGGCGAGCATGCTGTGTATGGCGGTGCGATCTAAGTAAGTTGAAGCGGGACATTGGGTCTCAATTTAGGGGCCCGATGTCCATTTGATTTTTGTTTGTGTGATGCAGACGCGAAGGGATTGGGTGGGATAACGATCATGAATTTCTGGGTTATGCTATACCGACTTGCCTGGATCGTTGTGCTCGTCTGCTGTGCGATAGCGGTGCTTTGTGTGTTCGTGCCGCGTGCGCATAATCATCAGGAATTGCAAAAACGAAAGCGCACGGTGGAGGAAAATAACGCCCGCCTTGAGAGCCGCATTCGAGAGCTAGACGAAAAACAGCAGCGTTTCCGAAGCGATCCTGAATTTGTGGAGCGGATCGCGCGTGAGCAAGGCATGGCAAAGCCAGGCGAAACGATCTTCCGTTTTTCAACCTCAAACACGGTTTCGGGGAAACGTCCATGACACGGTGCGATCATATCAAGGCTGTCCGCTTTTCGCTGGCGCTCTTGGCACTGGTTGCAGTGACTGGCTGTGTGAAGATTGACTCCACCCTGGATGTGGATGCGGATGGAGCAGGGACGTGGCGACTTGTTTATGCGATGCCTGTCCACATGATCAAGCAGATAGAAATGACGCAAGGGATGTCGCGCGAACTTGATCGCGCCAGCAAAGGCGTGAATCGCGGACTGACTGTTCGCACCGATGATATGCCATACATATTTGAAGAGAGTGTGGTTAGAGAGCGCTTCAAGGGACTTGAGACTCAGGGGATAATGCTGAACAAGTTGTCGACACGTTCACAGGGTGGATGGCGTTATGTGGACCTTACCGTAAAGTTTACGCGGTTGGAGACCTTATTGCGGCAGCCGTTTTTTGATTCCTGCGGATTCGTTCTTTCAGGAGCAGGGACTTCCGTTTACAAATTGCTGGTAACATTACCTGAGATGGGAAACCCTGCGGAGTTGCCGAATCTGGATGATCCCTCGGTAAGCGAGAGGGTGACTCCATTCATGAATGGTTTAAGGGTAACGGCTCGCATTGGAGTGCCTAGCGAAATCCGAAACTCGAATTCAGTGAGCAGTGACCCCAGACGGGCCACATGGGAGTGGGATTTTGACCGGGATTCCCGTACATTGACAAGGCTGGCACAGGACAAAATGATTCTTTTCTTCAAAGGGGATGGCGTAAGATTGCGTGATTTCACCAAACCTGCGGTAAGAGAGTAGGGGCACGAGTTGAGGGCACGAGTTGATGATTGACACTCAGGGGTGATTTCCGGTTTACTGCGGCCTGTTTCGTTAACCTGCTTTAGGAGAATGCCTTGGATTTTGTTTTATTGCGCCATAGTACGGCGCATATTATGGCGGCCGCGATTCGACGGCTCTTTGAGAATGTTCAATTCGACATTGGGCCCGCCACCGATAGCGGATTTTACTACGATTTTGATCTATCTCATCGTCTTGCCCCGGAGGATTTTCCTGCCATCGAACAGGAAATGGCCCGTATAGTCGCGCAAGATATACCATTCGAGCGACTTGAAATGACTCGAGAAGAGGCTAGGCGATATCTTGAAGCCTCCTGTCAGAAATACAAGATCGAGCGACTGAATGACATTCCCGAGGGCGAGTCCATAACGTTTTACCGTTGTGGAGATTTCTCTGATTTATGCAGGGGGCCCCATGTCGCCAGCACTGGGCAACTGAAGGCGTTCAAGTTGCTTTCCGTGGCTGGTTCGTATTTCCGTGGGATTGAAACCAATCCTATGTTGCAAAGGGTGTACGGAATTGTTGCCGAGTCACAAAAGGAACTTGATGAGCAGATTCGCCGATTGGAAGAGGCGTTGAAGCGTGATCATCGCAAGTTGGGTAAGGAACTCGACTTGTTCAGCATCCAGGAGGATGTTGGCCCCGGCCTAATTCATTGGCATCCGAAAGGCGCGCGTGTCCGTTCAATCATTGAAGACTATTGGCGCCAGGAGCATTTCAAGGCCGGTTATGATTTGCTCTATACACCACACATCGGGCGTGCTGGACTTTGGGAGACGTCTGGGCATCTTGGATTCTACCGTGAGAATATGTATGCGCCGATGGATATTGACGAGGTGTCATACTTTGCCAAGCCGATGAATTGCCCTTTCCATATACAAGTGTATAAATCCCATAAGCGATCGTATCGCGACTTGCCGTTGCGATGGGCAGAGCTTGGAACCGTTTATCGGTATGAGAAAACAGGCGTGTTGCATGGATTGTTGCGCGTTCGCGGGTTTACGCAAGATGATGCACATATCTTTTGCACACCGGAGCAAATCGAGGATGAGGTTAAGCGGACGGTTAAGTTTGCGCTGAATATCTGGCGGTCATTTGGTTTCACGGAAATTACCGCCTATCTGGCGACGAGACCCGCCAAGGCGGTGGGGGAGACGAGCCGCTGGGATCAGGCAACGAGATCACTTGAGCAGGCGCTGAAGGCGGAAAATATTCCCTTTGAAGTCGATGAGGGTGGTGGTGCTTTTTACGGGCCAAAGATAGACCTTAAGGTTAAGGATGCCATTGGGCGCGAGTGGCAGATGAGCACGATACAGTTCGACTTCAATCTGCCGGAGCGGTTTGATTTGACCTATCACGGTGATGACGGGAAAGAACATCGACCGTACATGGTCCACCGCGCGCTTCTTGGCAGTCTGGAAAGGTTTTTCGGCGTTCTGGTTGAGCATTATGGTGGCGCATTCCCTCTGTGGCTTGCGCCCGAGCAAGTGCGGGTATTGCCGATTACTGATAAACAGCTGGAAGCGGCGGAACGCGTTGTCGGCGAGTTGCGCGAAAAAGGATTCCGCGTTGGAATTGACCGCGGCGCCGAGAAGATCGGATCAAAAATCCGTGATGCTCAAATGGCCAAAGTGCCTTACATGCTTGTCATGGGAGGACGTGAAGTGGAGCAGGGCACTGTGGCTGTTCGGAGTCGTGTACAGGGAGACCTGGGCGCAATGAAACTTGAAGATGTTGTATGTCGGATGACTGAAGAGGTCGCTGGCAAGGTCATAGTCGAAAGCAAAGGGACTGCAAATGAGTCCGCAACAAGGAGGTAGTCAATTCGTCCAACAGTAAGAGTGAATCATAGGATACGAGCATCGCAAGTCCGATTGCTTGGTCCAAGCGGCGACATGATCGGGGTTGTCTCGATTAGTGAAGCCATGTCTATGGCAGTTCGTGCGGGATTGGATTTGGTGGAGATTTCTCCCAATGCCGAACCGCCTGTCTGTCGCGTGATGGATTTCGGCAAGTTCAAGTACGAGATGAGTCGCAAGGATCGCGAGGCCCGCAAACACCAACACGCGGCCGAAATGAAAGAAATCAAATTCCACGCGAATGTTGCGGATCATGATTTCATGACCAAGGTGAATCACATCAGGGGATTTCTTGAGAAAGGCATGAAGGTCAAGTGCTCCCTGTTTTTCAGAGGGCGTGAGAATGCTCACCGAGAAATCGGGTTCGATGTCATGAATAGGCTTGTGAAGGCTACGGAGGACATTGGTCAGACAGATGCTATGCCGAAGTTAATCGGCAACAGCATAATGATGGTGTTAAGCCAGCGAACCACTAAATTGAGCGGGAAGAGCGAGCGAGATGGTTTGGGTTCTCCGTTAAGCGGAATTCAAGTGCCAGTTGCTTCGCCAAAGCCTGTGTCAGCCGCTCAGGTGGGTTCTAACGGATTATCCGGGTCGAATTCCTCAGTGAGATAAAAAAAGTAAAGTTGAAGGTTGCACAGCCCCGCCATTATTTGTGGCGGGGCTTTTTCATTTATCCCAGAGAGTCTTGAGCGCACTGTCACAGAACCTACTCATCTGAACAAGGTGTTCCTATAACAACATAGGCAAGGAAAGCATGATCTGACAGCGCAGGCATGACCGGGATAAGCACCTAGCCGTAACATGCCTTAAAGGCTGCAGATATCTCCGAAGCAGTGAGAGTCAAGCATAGGGCACACCGGCATTTCGGCTCGAACGATATCAATACAACACCATATCTTGTGGCCAAGGCCTATATGGAGTAGACATAAGATATATTATGCGACATTGTTCATAACATGGCTGTTATTACCGAGTAAGCATTTATGAGGCATTATTGGATAATAGATGGGCGCAGAAAGTCACTTCCCGGCCGCGCATTAATCTGGAAACCTCACTGAAGAACGCCTATAAGTAAGTGTGGGTTATCGAACAAACCCAGTGCGGCGAGAGATCGGCCAGTAGACTAAGCAAGCGGGACCGACCAGATTATCTTGCGGAACAGGACCCCAATAACGGCTATCGAGACTATTTCTGGTATTGTCTCCCAAGCCAAGATATTGATTGCGTTTCAGCTTAACGACGCTGTTGGTTGAATAGATATAGTCTGCCCCCACCCCAAAGGCCAACGTGTACCCGAAATAACCTGGCTCTCGTATCGCTATTGTTCGAATTCGAGCATCATCGACAACCGCCTTGCCGTCCACAATTAGATTAGGCGGAACTATGCCAATCGTTTCATTCGGAAGGCCGCTAAGTCGTTTAATATAGTGAGTCTTTTTGGCATCCAGAGCCGGGATGTTGTCAGTGCGAAAAACCATTACATCCCCACGTCTTGGCCGCACAAAATTCCACTTCACACGGTTTACAAACAAATGATCACCAGTTACACGACATCCTCGCGCGATAACCTGTCCTGTGACCACATCGTCACCAGCTTTAATAAGGATATTCATTTCGTGCGGAAGACGATGGACCAAACCTCCAATGTCAAAAATTGATTCTCCACCGTTTTCGATAGGCCCTCTTACCCTGCCGGCAGTGTCCGCCTTGATCTCAACATACCACTCGCCAAACACCATCCACTTGAGATAACGAAGAGGATGCGAATCAAAAAGTCCTGGTTCAGGCAGAGGCTCATAATGAATACCGAATAACGACGGTTGCATTGAACCAGTCGGAATTTTGAACGGTTGCAAAAAATAGCATCGAAAGGCCATCGCGACGGCAAGCGCAACAACCACGACCTCGATATTCTCCCGTAACCCCGCCTTCGGTTTTACAGGCATCACTGCCAGCGTAGCCTCCCTGAGCAAACCACACTCTTTCTCAATTCGATTGATATCACCGTCTTTTGATGCCAACCTCAAGCGCTCCTCGGCTGACACTAGATTGTCGATGCATAATGGAGAAGCGACATCTTCACGCATATTACGGCTCAATCGCGCATGCTGGAGCCATTCCGCAGCGATTTTCTTAGCCCGACGCCTTTTGAAATATGCAGTTATCATGGTGAATAACAAATGGCGCTATCAACCGGTTGTTTTAAGAACAGAAATAAAGGCCTCTTGGGGTACGCCTACCGATCCGATCTCCTTCATTCGTTTCTTGCCTTCTTTTTGGCGCTCAAGCAACTTGCGTTTCCGGGAGATATCACCGCCATAACATTTTGCGGTTACATCCTTGCGCATTGCCTTAATGGTTTCCCGAGCAACAACATTTTTTCCAATCGCTGCTTGTATAGGCACAGCGAATTGATGAGGCGGTATCACTTCTTTCAACGCCGCGCACATCTGCCTGCCCCGGTAGACAGCCTTGTCGCGATGAATAATGCACGAGAAGGCATCTACCGCCTCGCCATTCAACAAGATATCCATCTTAACGAGATCGCTATTCGTATATCCCGAATGCTCATAATCCATGGAGGCATATCCTCGGCTAATGCTCTTCAGGCAATCATGGAAATCGATCAGGATTTCGTTTAGCGGCATGGTTGCGCTAATCATGACACGTTTAGTATCTAGCGTTTCCGTCTTATCGACTTCGCCACGCCGATCCATAACGACCCGCAGGATGTCACCGATGTTTTCGTTATGACAAATGATATACGCGCGGATCATCGGCTCTTCCATATGATCGACTCGCGTTGGGTCTGGAAGATGTATCGGATTATCAACATCTATCACCGAACCATCGCGAAGATGCACCTTGTAGATCACCGATGGATATGTACTGATGACATCCAGGTCAAACTCGCGACGTAATCGTTCCTGAACGACCTCAAGATGCAACAGCCCAAGGAATCCACACCGGAAGCCAAACCCCAGCGCGACTGAAGATTCAGGCTGATAGGTAAAGGCGCTGTCATTAAGCTGAAGTTTTTCCATGCTTTGCTTCAACTTCTCGTAATCAGCCGTGTTTACCGGATAGAGACCGCTGAAAACCATGGGATGAATTTCCTTCATTCCAGGCAAGGGTTTGTCGACTCGCTTGTGATTCATCGTCAAAGTGTCGCCGATCTTGATATCTGCGCTACTCTTGATGGTGCCGATTACATATCCGACCTGTCCGGCCGTCAGCTTCTTGCAAGGTTCCATCTTGGGACGGAATCGTCCAACTTCTTTTACTTCCGTATCCAAGCCGCTCGACAACAGATGGACCCGGTCTCCCACCTTGAGTTCTCCATCAACGACTCGGATATAGGTAACGACCCCTCGGAATTCGTCATAAACAGAGTCAAACACCAGCGCGCGCAGGAATCCATCATCATAAGTACAGGGAGGCGGCAGACGCAGTATTGCATCCTCGAGCATTTCCTTGATCCCTAATCCGCTTTTTGCGCTTATCCGGCATGCATCATCGGCCGGGATCGACAGGATCTCTTCAATCTGTTTGGCAACCACGTCAGGGTCTGCGCCCGGCAAATCTACCTTGTTGATCACAGGAACAATCTCAAGATTGTTCTCAATGGCGAGGTATGTATTGGCAACCGTCTGAGCTTCTACTCCCTGCGCTGCATCCACGACAAGAATCGCCCCCTCACAGGCCATCATGCTGCGTGATACTTCGTATGTGAAATCCACATGTCCCGGCGTATCAATCAGATTTAACTCATAGGTGATTCCATCCTTCGCCTTGTAACTCATGGTTACAGGATGGCTCTTGATCGTGATCCCTCGTTCCTGCTCAAGGTCCATGCTGTCGAGAATCTGATCTTTCATCACCCGGTCTTCAATCGTACCTGTTAATTGAAGTAACCGATCCGCAAGAGTGGACTTCCCATGGTCTATGTGGGCAATAATGCAAAAATTCCTTATATGAGGTATTGGCCGTGATCCCGGCATGTTTGAATCCAAATGCATGAGTAATCCCTATTATTTCCTGGCGTCAAAACAAGATTGCGCGTGGGTCCGCATCTCCGAAATGGCGTCTTTCATATTGCCAGCACCAAACAAGGCTGTGCCTGCGATAAAGACGTTTCCGCCGGCTGCAGCAGCCTTTTTGACCGTTTCGCGGTCAATTCCCCCATCTATTGAAATATCCACGCGGAGCGAGTGTTTTTCGACATAATTTCTTATTTCCCTGATTTTTGGCACGACGCTTTCCATGAATTTCTGTCCGCCATAACCAGGTTGAACCGTCATGCACAGCACTTCATCCACCTCGGTTATGCACGGCCATATTGCTTCCGCCGGCGTCTGCGGGTTCAATGTAATTCCAGGTCTTGCGCCCATCCTGCGAATTTCTCGCAGCATAGAAGGCACGTCTCCGGAGACCTCCACATGAATTAGAAGCACATCAGATCCTGCCTTAATGAACTTCTCGAGATACTGACCCGGATTGGATATCATCAAGTGGACGCTTAAAGGAATTGAAGTATATCGCTTCGCCATAGCGACCACATCAGGTCCCATGCTGAGATTCGGCACAAAATGACCATCCATGATATCCAGATGCAAGGCGTCAGCGCCAGAGCTCTCTGCCCGGGCGGCTTCTGGACCTAGCTTGCCGAAATCGGCCGCCAACAACGACGGCAAAATGGCAACGTCGTCATGAACAATGGAATTTTTGTAGTTCATCATCATTTCCGTAAAACAAGGCGCCGGATTATGGCAGGAATAAAGAATAGGTGCCACAAAAAATGGGACGACAGATCTGCTTAATACCAAACTTTCCAGAGAAATAGCCCCTCGGGTGGCGCGGTCGGGACCCGTGCGGTACGGATCTTTGATTTGAGAATATGTCGGACTTCATCAGCGTGAAGCCCCCCCTCACCTACCCTAATTAACATGCCGCAAATACTCCGCACCATCTTGTAGAGAAAGCCTTCACTAGCAACTATGACCGTCAACATCGCCCCAGTTTTCCGGATCTTAAGGTAATATAACTCGCGAACTGTACTCTCCAGTTCCTGATTGGAATTCGCGGTAAAGGCGCCAAAATCATGACGTCCAACCAAAGCTCCGGCGGCCGCGCGCATAGCCGTTACGTCTAGATGTTTCCGTATATGGGTGGCATACAACCGTTGGTAAGGATGCATGACCTCATCATTCCAGATGAAGTACCGATATTCCTTCTTTATGGCGCTGCGACGAGCATGAAAGTCAGCTTTGACGCGCCCCGCCCTAATTACACGAATATCTGCAGGGAGCAAGGCATTCATCCCCTTCCGAAGGTGATCAGCGCGCCATAGCTTGGTTAATTCGAGATGCGCCACCTGGCCACGCGCATGCACCCCCTGGTCTGTTCGCCCGCTTCCATGAACCTTTACTACAACGCCTGTGAGTTTAAAAATCACTTCTTCGATCCGTTGTTGCACAGTGACATGATTTGGTTGAACCTGCCAGCCGGCATATGCTGACCCATCATACGAAACTGTCAGCCGATATCGAAACGGTCCCGCGGCAGTGTTGCTTTTCATGCTCGGCTGGATCGATTCCCCAGACTCCTTTCGTGCGCTCATTTCACTGTCTTCCTGCCCGCAAAGCCAACCGCAGGCAATTAATTGCCGTTTTAGCCGCGCGCATGCGAATCATGTCTCGGCTACCAGGGAAAAGGTGGCTTTCGCTTTCACAGAAAATCTTCCCGTCGCGGCGAAAGGCCAACGCAGTCCAAACCGTCCCCACAGGCTTCGATTCAGAGCCCCCACCGGGACCAGCAGTCCCCGTTATTGCCAAGGAGTAATCCGCACCGCTTTTCTTCAAGGCACCTTCTGCCATGGCCATGCAAACCTTCTTGCTAACGGCACCCTCTGACAAAATATCGTTGGCATTTACATCCAATTCCCGGGCTTTCATCTCGTTGGCATAAGTCACCCAGCCTCCGAGAAATACATCACTGGATCCAGGAACGTCTGTCAACAATGCGGAAAGTCCTCCCCCTGTGCAACTTTCAGCCACAGCCAGATGGATGCCTCGTTCACGGGCAAGTTGAATTGTCGCCGCAGCCAAACTAACACCTTTTCGTCCAACCACCCAGTCTCCCAAACGGTTCATGACTTCCGTAACGGTGACTTCACATTCACGAGTTGCTTCGGCTTGAGTTGCAAAGTCACTACGAATACGGACAGAAACCTCACCATTCGAAACTGTAGTCCCCACAAGAGGGTTTCGTGTTCGCTCCATTAATTCACCCAACGCTTGCGCCAGAATAGATTCGCCGGCTCCAAACGTAGTCACCGACTCTGTAACAATACAACGCCCCATCTTCTTCTCAAGGTGTACGGAAATGTACTTCTCAAACATTCCCATCATTTCCCGCGGGACCCCAGGAAACACATAGACATGAGCATCACCAAGTTGAGCGTATATACCCGGTGCCGTTCCCCATGAGTTAGGGAGCACTTTGCCTGTTTTGGGATACATCGCCTGAATTCGATTTGTCGGCGGCATTTCTCGTCCTATTGTCCTGAAATACTGCTCAATCATCACCAACGACGATTCATCAAGAATCAGCGGCTGGTCCAGGGCTTTAGCAAGAGCTTGCCTTGTCACATCATCCTTTGTCGGCCCCAATCCCCCCGTAACAACAATCAACTCGGCCTCGCGACTGGCAACGTTTAATGCTTCGACAATGGCGAGCTCGTCGTCATTAATCGTCTTGTGGTAAAGAGGAAGACAGCCGTAGACGATCAACTGGGCGCTAATCCAAGCGGAGTTAGTGTCAACTGTCTGCCCGACTATAAGCTCATCGCCGACTGATAATATTATCGCCTTCATAACGTCGCCAAGTACCCTTGCTCACAATATCAACATGCAGTCCCCATAACTATAAAACCGATAGCCCTCCCGAACCGCTTCCTGGTAAGCACGCTTGACCAAGTCAGTTCCAGCCAACGCGCTAATCATCATGAGTAACGTTGACCGCGGCAAATGGAAATTGGTCAACATGTAGTCTGCGGAGCGAATGTGATATGGCGGATAAATAAAGATTCTCGTGCGTCCAGAACCCGGCATTATCTGGCCGGACTCATCCATTGAGGTCTCAAGTGTTCGCAAAACAGTGCTTCCGACAGCGAGAATTCGTCCACCTTGCCGCCGCGCCTTGTTTATGCGTTCAGCGGTCGAGGAAGATATCTCATACCGCTCGGCTTCCATAATGTGCTCAGCGACTGACTCTGATGAAACGGGCTTGAATGTGCCCATTCCAACATGCAACGTCACATTAACGTTGTCCACCCCCGCACTTTTTAATTTCGCCAAGATATCCTCATCAAAATGCAGACCGGCTGTAGGCGCCGCCACGGCGCCGGGACTGCGGGCATAGACAGTTTGATAAAACTCCCGATCATGCTGAACGGCATCCTGAGGCTGAGGTCCCTTGCGCTTGATATATGGCGGTAATGGAGGCACACCCACTTCATCGAGCACATCCAATAGTGGTGAGTCGGACTGCAAACGCAGGGTCATTTTGCCTGCACGTTCCCACCCTAGTACAGTAGCGGTAATGCGACCTCCGGCCACAATAAGCTTTGTCCCCGGCCTTGGTCTGCGTGAAGAGCCACAAAGCACCTCCCAGACATCTTTTTCAGTTTCTTCCAGTAGCAATAGTTCCACCTTCCCGCCTGATCCCTCCTTATGACCAAATATGCGGGCTGGTATCACACGAGTATCGTTCAGCACCATTAAATCACCTTGCCGCAAGAACAGCGGCAAGTCTTTCACGGTCATGTGTTGGAATTCTCCTGTTTCACGATTAATCACCATCATCCGGGCCTCAGTCCGGTTTTCCAGCGGTTCTTGAGCAATAAGTTCCGGCGGCAGGTGAAAGTCAAATTCTGATGTTTGTAATTCCGTACTCATTCGCTGTAATTTCATACCCAAGTGGCTACCAATTTGAGTAGTTATTCTCCGATAATTTTGACGAGGACACGTTTGCGTCGTTGGCCATCAAATTCGCCATAGAATATTTGCTCCCGCGGTCCGAGATCCAGCTTGCCCCCGGTAATGGCCACAACAACTTCACGCCCCATAATTTGCCGCTTTAGGTGCGCATCAGCATTATCCTCAGCCCCATTGTGACTGTATTGTGAATGCGGCTTTTCCGGCGCTAGGCGTTCGAGCCATTTTTCGAAATCAGCGTGCAACCCTGATTCATCATCGTTAATGAATACGCTGGTCGTGATATGCATGGCATTACATAGGAGCATTCCCTCCTTTATACCGCTTTCGCGCAAACATTCCTCAGTCTGGGGCGTAATGTTTATATAGTCTCGCCGCACGGGAATGTTAAACCATAGTTCACGTCGATAGCTCTTCATACTGCCTCCTGGGTGTTTTTCCAGAGGTGGCGACGATAATAGTTCATTTCCGACAATGACGCATGGATGTCATAATAGGCATCATGTGCAGTGCTAGGCGGCACAGTAAAACCTTCAGGAAGATATTGTTGGATTATACCCGCCTGTTCCTTTTCAAAAACTGGCCCTAATTGTGAATCGTTCCATAGAACCTTCAACGTAGAGACATCCAGCAATCGGTAATGAAGACGCCGACTGAATTCAGGCAATAACCGTCGCGCAATGCCCATGTCCATGTGAACCGTATTTCCCGCTAACACTGGCCGCTTCTTGAGTTCCCGAGATACGGGCCCCACTACGTCATCAATCCGTTTTGAAAGGATGGCGTCCGCCTCTTTCAACGAAACAGCCTGCTCGGATCGGCATTTTGCAAGTAGCCCCGCTAGATTCTCAGCTACCCACGCGCTAACAGGAACACTGGGGTCTAGTTTGATACAAAGGCATATATCGAGTGATGGCGCTGTCAGGCGGCGCAAATTTGAGTCTGTAATCACCATGGCAACCTGTAGCAGGTCAGCACTACTAGTATCGAGCCCCGTAAACTCGGCATCAAACCATAGATATGCCGGAGTTTGTATTCTCTCGCCGCCAGATGATTTTGCGCCTGTCATTAGTTTTGCCTCACTTTGAATGATCGAAACTGCCCCATCATTCAGGACGTGAGTATGACAGGACAAAAAGTCAGCCGCAAGTTTTGACATCACTCACCAATGGCTTTGTTCCGTATTCACAACCCAATTGCCTTGTGGATGTCCAACCAATTTCATAAAGTTAGCGCGTATCCTAAACTAGGTAATGAGGAGATTCTTCTGATACCGCCCAAACGTTTAAATGTTCCCGAATTGATGCCAAGGCCATTTCACCCTGGTGCCGCCGGCATCATCCAACGTTCATATCGTTTCGGAAACCGCGACTTCCTGCGCCGTTTTCGCAACGAACCCCTTTCCTTAACCGTAACTCTAAATGGCAAGGAATCACGCCTATCTTCAAAGCCCATTGTCGTCTTGCATACCAATATTGGTACACACAACCCCACCCAATGGCAGGACTTGCGCTTTCAAACAGCCGATAGTCACACTTTCAAAATTGATGTCCCACTATCTCGTTGTGGTCTCTATAGCTTTCGCGTCAAATACTCGTTTGACGGTGGCCAGCAATGGTATTGGGATCGTGTCCCATACTCCTATCTGCTTGTCGACCCCCCTTCACTTCGCGCGGTAAAGCTCTACTCCATGATTCCAAACGCCTCCGGTACTATCACCCAATGGAAAGCCATGCTTCCGGCAATAGTAAATATGGGATTCGACTCTATCCACCTGCTCCCGATTACCCCAATGGGTGCTTCTCAAAGTCCATATTCCGCCAAACGCCTATTTGATGTTGATGACCGCTATAGAGATCCTTCTGTGCATGGTGATGCGCTATCCCAATTTGAGGATTTCGTATTTGAATGCCGCAAACTCAACATTCGACTCTGTCTCGATCTTGTTTTGAACCATATTGCTGCAGATAGCGACATGGCGACGGATTGCCCCGACTGGATTATCCCCGACGACAGTGAACCCAATGGCTTAAAACGGGCTGGCTGTTGGCATGTGCAGGACTGGATCCGATGGGAGGACTTAGTTCCCATCCATTATGACCACCCCAACACATTCGTCAGGAACGATATATGGACCTACATGAAGCAATACGCGATGTTCTGGTCGAACTACGCCGCCTACACAGGAGGCATGGTCCGGTTTGATAATCTCCACAGCAGCTTCGGACCGTTTATAACTGATCTTAGCACCGCCGTACGTCAGCATTTTCCCGACCTACCTATACTTGGCGAATACTTTACTGATGAGTTAACCCTTGAGAAAACCGTCCCTGAATGGGGAGTGAATTTGCTTCTGGCCAATTCATGGGAACATCCGTTTGGCCCCTCCTTGCGCCATTACGTCCAGTATCTTCACAAGGTTTCCGGTCGCCTGCGCCATCTCTGTTCAATAACCACCCACGATACAGGAGTGCCTACCGTCCTATTCGGCTCCGCCCTTGCCACTCTTCCCCGTTACACGATTTGCGCGCTTTACACCATGGGCCAAACCGGCCTCGTTCAAGGTGTGGAACACGGCATCCGGGAGCGACTTCCCTTCATCGGGCCCTCATATACGCCAAAGTTTGAAGACCATCCCGACTTCACCGACTTCATTGCTAAAATCAATAATCTCCTTATCCAACATGAGGCATTTAGACATTCAGGCAATATCAACTTCATCGATCACGGTCACGACGCTATTCTCGGCGCATATCGCACCGCTCCTTCTCCCTCATCATCCAGTTTCTTAATGTTCTCCAACCTCGACATCTACAACCATCAATCCATCACGCCGGATCTTGATAAATGCGGCTTCACATATCCTTGTGAACTTCGCGAGGCTCTTACGGGTGAAACACTGGTGCTTAAAGAACCAGCTCTATCCCTCACCCTGCCCCCGTGCGGTGTGAAAATCTTCGAGCTACACGTCTAAAGGTATTCGACTCAATAAAAAAGGCCGCCCTTTTGGATCGGCCTTTAACTTTTTCATCAAATGCGGTTACTTGACTTCCTTGAGCTCCTTGCCGCAATCACACTTCCCTGCTTTGTCGGAAATCTTCATACACTTGCATCCATCCGGGCAATCACAGACAAACTTACCCTTCAGGTCGCAGGTCTTGACGTCTTTTCCGCAACTGCACTTCGTATCGCCTTCTTTCACAGTGCATTTGCAATCTTTTTTGCAGTCACAGCATTGAGCCTTGCCGTCCTTGACGGATATTATGTGTCTCTTGGCGGCACACTTTTCGCATACGGTTCCTGCTGCCTTACATCCGGCACACGCCACACAGTCAGCTTTGGCCGTGGCTTTATCAGCCGAATAACTTGCATCTGTCGCTGCCTTTTCAACAGCACCAGCCGGGCAGCACTTATCACCCGCAAACACTGTAAAGGCCGTCGCAACTACTACAACTACAAACACTGCCAATAACTTCTTCATGATGCCTCCTGTATAATTTAGGTTTACCAACGCCTCGAGTTTACATCCTAATTGTATTAATACAATAAAATTGTGTAGAGGCTGGCGTCGAGATTCAGTCGCTTCTTGACAATGTCAACCAAGACATAGATCGAGACGGCGATCCAGATCTGGGTTTTGACGGCGTTTTCGGAAGTGCCGTAGAACTTCTTGATGCGAAGATGTTGCTTGATCCACTTGAAGAAGAGCTCCACGTCCCAGCGGCACTTGTAGAGTTGAGCAACGACATGAGCGGGTAGCGCGAAGTTGTTGGTCAGGAACGCGAGGCGCCGCTCGGTTTTGAGGTCGATGTATTTGATGCGGCGAAGATGTTCGGGGTAATCGAGATTGGCGTAGAAGCCTGTGAGGCTGATGGTCTGATCGCATCGCACCCCGGTCGTATCGTCGAAGGCATGTGAATAAACGCGACGGTAATTGAAGTTCGATTTTGGACGGATGACAAAAAAGGCCAGACTTTGATGAAGGCGATACAAGCGAGCGAAATCCAGATAGGCGCGATCCATAACGTAGAAGGCTCCCGGTTCGGGAGTAATGTCGTCGAGGATATTCACATCGTGCACTTTGCCGCTGGTAATGCGAATAAACGAGGGTATCGGCCCCTTGAGATCCAGCAGCGTGTGCATTTTCACCGCACCTTTGTGACGACGAAAATGAGCCCACGGGAACACCGACAGGCACAGATCGATTGTCGTCGAGTCGAGCGCGTAAACGGTGTTGTCCAGATCGACTCCGAAATCGTCGTCGACATACAACAGCCTGGCTTCGTGAATGAGTCGCTGGGCGTAGTCGGCGTAGATGCGCCAATCCCGGCTCTCGTTGGCGTCTGCCAGTGTGCTGCGACAAACACGCGATCGAAACCCCATGTGATAGAGCTTCTTCTCCTGCGAACGCAGGCAGGCTTCGATATCGCGCAACCCCTCGCGAAACGTCAGTTGCGCAAAACTCATGGCCAGATACTGATCCCAACACGAAAATCCCTGAACCTTGTAGTGCCCGTTGTACCGCCGGACACAGGCCCTGAAATCGTCGATGACAACAAACTCCATCAACTGAGAAAACACCGTTCGGCCCGAATTCATCAATCACTCCTCCTTTGTGGGAGGCGTGATTTTGGCAAAATGACCGAGCGAACTTCAAATCGATGAAATGTGTTTTGTGTCGCAACATGTACAAAACCAATGTTTTACGTGAAATTCAAAATCAAACAACCGGACAGTAGTGAAGTAGAGACAAAATAGAGACCATTCAAAGAATATCTCATTACATCGCCAGTGTCAGAATAAAACAGTGTCAGAATAAACCACTTGCATGCAATCCTTCAAACCGATTATATCACTAACGCATTAAGGAACAGAAAGGAAATCAGCATGAGCAAAGCAGGCTTGATTCTTATTGGAATTATTGCAGTCATAATTCTTGCCATAATCAGCATCTACAACAAACTGGTCATCCTCCGCAACCGGTTCAAGAACGCATTCTCACAAATCGATGTTCAATTGAAGCGACGCTATGACCTCATCCCCAATCTGGTCGAAACAGCCAAGGGTTATCTCAAGCATGAGAGCGCAACACTGGAAGCCGTGATTGCCGCTCGTAATCAAGCCTACTCGGCAAGCCAGAAGGCCGCCGCCAATCCAACCGATGCAACAGCCATGAAAACCCTTTCTCAAGCTGAAGGCCTAATGTCAGGAGTGCTTAGCCGTCTAATGGCAGTCGCCGAGGCATATCCCGACTTGAAAGCCAACCAAACCATGATGCAACTTTCCGAGGAATTAACCTCCACGGAAAATAAGGTTTCTTTTGCACGCCAGGCATACAACGATAGTGTTATGCAGTATAATACCGCTAGGGAAACATTCCCCAGCGTCCTCATCGCTAACACTTTTGGATTTCAACCGGCTCAATTGTTTGAAGTCGATACGCCAGATGAACGCAAGAGCGTGAAAGTTAACTTTTAACAAATCTGAGGCAACAGGACTCCAATTGGAAGAAGCCAGATGCCCATTATTATTAACAGAGGCCATCAACACACCTAACGACACACATCCTACCCCAGCATCTCAACCAATCGGCCGATCTTGCCCTGCTTCTCAATTAATTCGTCCCGTAGTTTTTCCTGCTGGGAGACCACCTCGCGTGGTGCCTTACCCACGAAACTCTGATTGCCTAATTTTGCATTCACTCGCTCAAGATGAGTCGCTATTTCCGCCAGTTGCTTGCGTATTTTCTCGGACTCCGCCGCCGTGTCTACTAGCCCTTCCAGTGGCATATACAATGTCCCTAATGCTGTTAGGACACTCGGCATGGCCTTGACCGGATAAAATTCCATGTCCACCCTGACATCCTTGGCGCGCAACAGATTACGCATCACTGAATTATCATCGGCCAACCACTTTGCGATATCTGTCGAATTCGGCTTGAAGAAGTAGTCAATCTTCTGCCCTGGTGCGATCCCGCAATCGGCCCGCAGCATACGCCCGGCTCGGATCGTCTCCTGTCGCGCATCCACATAATGGACCACTTCCGCCTCGATTCCCCACCGCTTCAATTCCGCCGCGCCCCACGATACCGGCCATGGCGCCTTCATGATGGATTCCTCATCGCCGCCATATCCCATGCCGTGCCACAATTCTTCAGTTATAAACGGCATGAACGGATGTAACAGGCGCAAGGCATTGCCAAACACATAATGCATTACATCCAAGACCACCTGCTTGCGCACCGCATCCTGCCCGTACAACACTTCCTTCGAATATTCCAAATACCAGTCACAGTATTGGTGCCACAGGAACTCATACACGTCATGGGCCGCATCGTTGAACCGGAAGCGCTTCAGATTTTCCGTACAGGCCGTCACCGCTTCATGCAGTTTGGCAATGATGTGCCGGTCGTCATTACTCAGCAAAGCCGAATCAAATTCTTTACCATCTGGCCCCCTGATTCCCGAGCCCTCTTTACCCTTGCCGAAACCCTGCATCTGCATATATCGGGCAGCATTCCATATTTTGGTCCCAAAATTGCGACCAATTTCGAACTTTTCATTGGAAACATATATATCCTGCCCGGTAGCCGTGATCATCATCAGACTAAAGCGCAACGCATCCGCACTGAACTCATCAATAATAGTCAGGGGATCGATGGAATTCCCAAGACTTTTACTCATCTTGCGGCCCTTATCATCGCGTACTGTTCCATGGATGTAAACCTCCCGGAATGGAACTCCCCCTCTGAATTCAAATCCGGCCATAATCATGCGGGCCACCCAGAAGAAAATAATTTCGGATGCCGTCACCAGCGTGTTGGACGGATAATAGAACTTCAAATCACCGTTCTCTTCCGGCCAACCAAATGTACTGATAGGCCATAACCACGAAGAAAACCAGGTGTCCAACACATCCTCATCCTGCCTGACATTTCCGGCGCCGCACTTGGCACAAGTCGAAGGCCGTCCTCTGGCCGCCCATTGATGCCCACAGGCGTCACAATAGAACACCGGAATCCTGTGCCCCCACCAAATCTGCCTAGAAATGCACCAGTCGCGGATGTTTTCCATCCACTCCTCATACACCTTCGTCCAACGATCCGGCACAAACCGGATATCTCCATTCTTTACTGCATCCAATGCAGGCCTCGCCAATGGTTTCATGCGAACAAACCATTGCAAACTCAACCGGGGCTCAACCACTGTGTCACAACGGTAACAATGCCCTACTGCATGTTGATGATTATCAACCTTCTCAATCAACCCCGCCGCTGTTAGATCGGTAAGTATCCGTTTCCGACATTCAAATCGGTCAAGCCCAGCATACGGACCAGCCCCATCGTTCATCCTGCCATCCGGATGCATCACATTGATCGGCGTCAACTCATGTCGTCGCCCCATTTCGAAATCATTCGGATCATGAGCCGGAGTCACTTTAACTGCGCCCGTACCAAAAGCAGGATCTACAAAATCATCCGCAATGATCGGTATCTCTCTATGCAAGACTGGCAAACTCAATGTCTTCCCGATTAAACTCGCATAGCGCTCATCTTTCGGATTCACCGCCACAGCCACATCCCCTAACAAAGTCTCAGGCCGTGTTGTCGCCACCACAATAAACTCATCGGCAACCAGGTTGCCGTCAGTCCTCACTGGGTAACGAATGAAATACAACTTTCCCGCCGTGTCCTGATGTTCGCTCTCCTCGTCCGATAACGCCGTATGACAACGTGGGCACCAATTGGTGATATAGTTGGCCCGATAGATCAGCCCCTTGTCATACAGCCTACAAAACACCTCTTCAACCGACTGACTTAGTCCTGCATCCATCGTAAAGCGTTCACGTTGCCAGTCGCAAGAGGCACCCAACCGCTTGAGCTGCCGGACAATCGTGCCTCCGTATTCCTCGCGCCATTCCCAAACCTTCTCGATGAAGGCCTCCCGACCCAAATCATGACGCGTCTTCCCTTCCTTCCGCAAGGCCCGCTCCACAACATTCTGAGTGGCAATTCCGGCGTGATCCGTCCCAGGCATCCACACCGTATTACAACCCTCCATTCGTTTCCACCTGACAAGAATGTCCTGAATCGTGTTATTCAGGGCATGTCCCATGTGCAGAATACCCGTAACATTAGGCGGAGGAATTAGAATGCAGTACGGAGTTCCACCCCGAGCACTCTCATCATGAAAAGTCCCACGCTGACTCCACCATTCGTACCACCGTGGCTCAGCCGCCTTTGGGTCATATTGTTTATCCAAGTCCGCCATACTTCACCCCTCCGCCGTCGCTAGATTATTTACCAACGCCATTCGCACGGCGCTTTTCTTCATCCCGGAAAAGCTTGTATTCCACGCTATCCACCAGAGCCTCCCACGATGCTTCTATGATGTTCTCGGATACGCCCACCGTTCCCCATGTTTCCTTTCCGTCACCGGATTCGATAATCACACGCGTCTTGGCCGCTGTCGCCTCTTGAGGATCAAGTATTCTAACACGGAAATCTGTCAGCTGAACCTGCTCAATTTCCGGATAAAACCGTATTAATGCCTTTCGTAATGCCCGATCCAGCGCATTAACAGGGCCATCGCCTTCAGCCACGGTATGCTCAATCTCACCATTCACCCGCACTTTGACGCTGGCTTCCGAGACACATTTCCCATTGGTGCCAGCCTTCTCAATAATAACCCTGAAGCCCTCCAGTTCAAAAAAGGACTGGTGCTTGTTGAGAACTTTCTGAACAAGCATGCGGAACGATGCATCTGCGGCTTCGTAAGCGTACCCTTGCCTCTCAAGCTCCTTTAACGCCTCAAGAATCCCCTTCACTTCCGGTGAACTCTTCTTCAGATCCACTCCAAGCTCAATAGCCTTGAGCAGAACGCTGCTGGCACCAGACCCCTCTGAAATTAGCACTCGGCGCTCATTACCAACAGAATCGGGCGTCACATGCTCAAAGGTTCGAGGATTTTTCTGGACAGCGTTCACATGCATTCCCGCCTTATGCGAGAAAGCGCTGTCTCCTACAAACGGAGCTTTTCCGTCATGCCGCACATTGACAAGGTCGTCCATGAATAACGAGAGTGCTCTCAATTGCTTCAGGGATCCATCAGGTACCGCTTGCAATCCCATCTTGAATTCCAAATTCGGAATGATGGTGCATAAGTTTGCATTTCCGGTCCGCTCGCCGTACCCGTTGATTGTACCCTGAACATGTGTAGCTCCGGCACGAATGGCCTCCATGCTTGAAGCCACTGCCATGCCAGAGTCATTATGCGTATGGATCCCAATAGTTATCGGGAACACCTTCGCAACTTCTGCCGTAATTCCAAAAATCTCGTGTGGTAGCGATCCCCCATTAGTGTCACACAGTACAACCGAATCAGCGCCAGCCTCCAACGCCGCCTTCAACATATCCATCGCAAACGCCGCATTATCCTTGTACCCGTCAAAGAAATGTTCGGCGTCAAATATGACTTCGCGCCCACGTTCTTTGAGATAACGAACCGTATCTTGAATCATCTTCCGGTTCTCTTCCCGCGTCGTCTTGAGCACGTCGTTAACATGTAGCATCCATGCCTTGCCAAAAAACGTCACAACCGGAGTGTCAGCCTCGATCAACCGGAGTATGTTGCCATCCTCACCCACCTTTACATCTGCACGACGTGTACTTCCAAATGCCGCCACTTTTGCGTGTCGCAACGGGTGCCGCTTTATCTCATGAAAGAAATCAAGATCTTTGGGATTGGAACCGGCATAACCTCCCTCAATATAATCCACACCAAATTCATCCATTCGGATTGCCGCCTGGATCTTTGCATTACCCGAAAAAGAGATCCCCTCACCCTGGGCTCCATCCCTAAGCGTGGTGTCGTAGATGAATATTTTACGCCTTGCACTCATAACTGCCTCTTTCCCGCCATTCAATCATGCATCAAGAATTAAAAAACGCCTGATACAACGCTTGTACGGCTTTCTTACGATCCACTGCCTTAACCCCGAACATCATGCTAATTTCAGAAGGTCCTTGGTTTAACATTTCCAGGTTGATTCCCGCGCCCGCCAGTGCCGTGGTAGCTCGCGCCGCGACACCCACCGTATAATGCATCCCTTCACCAACAATCATCACAAGGGCTAATCCCCGATCGATGTCAATATTGTCCGCCCCAAGTTCCGCCTTTATACGCTGGCAAACTCGAGCCTCCTTTTCCGTCGTAAAGTCCTTCTCGCGAAGAATCACGGATGTATTGTCAATGCCTGATGGCGCATGCTCATACGACAACCCCTCATCCTCCAGAATCTGGAGCAATCGTCGCCCAAATCCTATCTCGCGATTCATCAGATATTTGTCTACATACAATGCGCTAAACCCATCCGCGCTCGCAATGCCAAGGACCTCGCCTCCTTGATAGGGTCGACTAGGCACAATCCTCGTTCCTGGCGCTTCCGGCCTGTTCGTGTTTCTTATATTGATTGGGATGCCCGCCTTAACCGCGGGCACGATGGCTTCGTCGTGAAAGACGCCGAACCCGGCATAGGCTAACTCCCGCATCTCGCGATAGGTCAACAATTCAATAGCTTTGGCGTCCTTAATAATTCTTGGATCCGCCGCAAAAACGGAATCCACATCGGTGAAGTTCTCATAGACATCCGCCTTGACCGCCGCTGCCAAAATGGCCCCGGTAATGTCGGAACCCCCACGTGGAAATGTCGCCACATCGCCATTCCGGGTGTATCCGAAGAATCCCGGAAAGATCGTCACGCCAGGAGCCGATTTCAAAGCCGCCAGCTTTTCATAGGATTCCGGCAGCACCATGGCATTGCCGAAATCGTCACTCAATAGCATACCGCCTTCACGCGGACTGACATAATGGGCATCAACGCCCTGCTTCCGAAATATTTCCGCAACCAATTTTGCGCTATTGTCCTCACCAGCCGCTTTCAGCAAATCAATGAAGCGCCCCTTTTGAGAACGGTCAGACTCAACGCGTTGCCTTAAGTCACGCTCTATCTCCACAATAACGCCAGCCCCAACGCCTGCCGCCCTTTGAATTTCCGCATACCTTTCGACAATCGCCTTCACTTCTGCTTCAGCGGAATCTCCTGCCAACTTGGTTTCCGCACACGCTATCAACATGTCGGTCACCTTCGTGTCTGCTGGATTCCGTTTCCCGGGCGCTGACACCACGATCACCCGCCTGGCAGGGTCCATCTTCGCGATATCACATACTTTCAAAATCTGAGCCGCGTCTGCCACGCTGCTGCCACCGAACTTCGCAACCACAAACCTGCCATTATCTTTCTTTGTCATAATCACTTCTCTATTCCCAGGTCTTCAACCCGCAATCTTACCGATTTTGTCCCTATCGCTTGCATCTCCTCAAGCGCTCTTATTGCCGCATCAATATCCATCTCCCTTGCCGGATGAGTGAGAATAATCACCGGCACACTCCTGCCCCCGGAATGAGGTTCCTTCTGCATCACAGAGGCCAAACTAATGTTATGCTGACCTAATACCGTGGCGACAGCGCCCATCACGCCGGGCTTGTCCTGCAGCATCAGGCGTAAATAGAATCGCGTCCGCACATCACCTATCTTCCTGAAAGTCACCGACCCCGCGTCAGCCATGGTCGATCGAGCAACGCCAGCACCAGAAACCAAGTGACGCGCCGCATCGCTGATATCGCTAACCACAGCACTCGCCGTCGGCAGCCGCCCCGCACCCCGTCCATAGTACACAGTCTGCCCGACAATATCCCCATTAACCACTACGGCATTGAATACACCCATCACCGACGCCAGCATGTGTTCCAGCGGGACTAATGTCGGGTGAACCCGGACATCGATTGCGCCACCCTCATGCTTCACAACCGCCAGCAGCTTGATCCTATATCCCAGGCTCTTTGCAGATTCGATGTCCATTTTCGCCAAACCGCGGATGCCCTCCACATGAACTTTGCTCATTGGCACTCGGACACCATAGGCAAGTGAAGCAAGAATGACCGCCTTGTGTGCTGTATCAAAACCATCCACGTCAAGACCCGGATCTGCCTCCGCATAACCGGCAGCTTGCGCTTCCTTAAGCGCATGTTCAAAGGTCATTTGTTCCCGCTCCATCCGGGTGAGAATATAGTTGCAGGTTCCATTCAATATCCCATAGATCCCATCAATTCGGTTAGCCACGAGACCTTCACGTAATGAGCGGATAATCGGGATCCCGCCGGCAACACTCGCCTCAAACCAAACATCCGTCTTCTTTTCAGCCGCCAGCGCCAGGATCTCCTCTCCACATTCAGCCAAAAGCGCCTTATTTGCCGTAACCACAGATTTCCCGAGTCGCAATGCCTGCAGGATAAGCGTCTTCGCGATCGTAGTTCCGCCAATCAATTCCACCACAATTTGCACGTTAGGATCATTAACCACTGCCGCCGCATCACGCGTCAGCATGGCGGCATCAACCTTAACCCCCCGGTCCTTTTCAATATCAATATCCGCTATTCCGCGTAATACAGGCCTAACGCCAGTGCGAGCAGCCAACAAATCGCCGTTCTTTTGCAAGGCTTCTACAACGCCGGCACCGACTGTGCCAAAACCCAATAATCCAACACCTATTTCCTTCATATCCACAACCCCTTCATAACAACATATACCGCACAAAATGACGGCTTTTTCGCGAAAACATAAAACAGCGAAACTGTAACTGGATTTACATTGGATACAAGAATAAAGCCTTCCATTCGATGCATTAACCCACACACCACATCGCGCACCCAAATTACTTGACCATCTTGGCGTGCCACCCCTAGAGTACGCGCCATTATGCAACGATTTGTTTATAGTTTCCTTTTCGTACTCCTAGTCCTGCATGGCCCCCTGCAGGCGTTTAGTTCTGGTGATTCATCGTCTCAGGATTCACCCTCAACCAGTAATAAAAGCAAGCCCACTAAGCGCGGCACGCACTGGTATCGTTATCCGAACAAAGACACGGCAGCAGAGCAGGAAGCGTTCGCTTATGATCTATATCGCGCGGGAAAGCTACGCAAAGCCGCCAACGCATATCAAGCCCTTGTTTACGCTTGGCCTGACTCGCCCAAGGCGGCTCCAGCCCAATTGGCACTCGCTAAAATCCAGCAAAAACGCGGAAAATACGAAGCATCCTTCGACGAATACCAGTACCTGATCGAAAATTACCCAGGTCAATTCGTCTACATGGAAATCCTGGAATTCCAATTTCAAATTGCTTCTTATCTTATGAATGCAAAGACAGGTGCTTTCCTCTTCCTGCCAGGCTTCGTCGCTCCCGAGCGCGCTACTCCAATGTTTGAAACCATAATCCGGAATGCCCCTTCTTGGGAAAAAGCGCCCTTGGCACAATTCAATATCGGGAAAATTTATGAAATGACTGGCTCGGAAGAGGAAGCCATCGCCGCTTTTGAAACACTTCAAAACCGCTACCCCTCCAGCCCGCTAGTTGGTCAAGCGGCATTCCGCGAATCGTCCTGCCTATACCTTCTCTCCACCCATAGAAAAAATGACGAAAATGCATTGAATGCTGCGCGCGCCGCATTGGTTGATTTCATCAAAGCCTTTCCATCCAGTCCGGATGTAGCCACTGCGGAAGCATATCTGCAGACACTCAACACCCGTCGCGCCACCATGGCCTTTGAGCGAGCCCAATTCTATGACACCACCAAGAAACGTCCAGAGGCCGCTCTCATTGCCTATCAGGATTTTGTGCGGAACTTTCCATCCTCGGAGCTTGTAGAAAAAGCAAATCAGCATATTGAAGAATTACGAAAGACAACAAAATGAAAACCTCTATTTACGCCATCTCAAAATGCATTGTCGCACTACTTCTTCTCGCCCCACTGGCAGGCTGTGCGGGATATAAGCTAGGCAGCAATCTGCCGTCGAATGTTCATTCAGTGGCCGTCCCTGTGTTTGTAAACCAAACAGGAGAACCCGCACTGGAGACGCCGACCACTAGCGCGACTATTCAGGAATTCCAGAAAGATGGTTCCTTGAAAGTGGCAGATCGTAACACCGCCGACACCATCGTCGAAGTGACCCTGAAAAAATACAAGTTAACCCCTTTGCGCTACCGTTCCGACAAGGCAACAACCGCTCGCGAATACCGTATGACGCTTACCGCCGAAGTCACATGGCGCAGACTGCCCAGCATGGAAATCATCTCGCCTGCGACCCGAGTGGAAGGCTATACAGACTTCGAAGCGCTTACGGACCTTCCCAGCGCGCGTCGCGACGCTCTGCCTGACGCGGCCTTGGACTTGGCTCACCGCATTGTCCGTTCCATTGTGGAATACTGGTGATCCAAGCCTATCTGCATCACCATAAAAAAAGACCGTTCCGAGGCATCCCCAGACACGGTATCTAGAATCATCGATCCGTTAAGCCATCTTGGTGATTGCCGCCGAAGCACGAGCCTTGCCGCGATCCGCTGTATTCTTTGTGATAATTCCTCGCTTGGCCGACTTATCCAAAATCGAACACAGCGCTTTGAATTTATCCATCGCATTCTTCTTGTCTTTTGACTCTACCGCCGCCAAAAACACCCTCTTAGCGGTCGCAATAGAACTCTTGGCGCTTCGATTCCGCAACCGACGCACTTCCGCTTGTCCGGCGCGTTTTGCTGCACTTTTGATATTCGGCATATGCTTACTTCCTTCGCTCGAGAATTACCCTATAACTGGGGAAAAAACGCTGGCATAATACCCGCCCTTAATGACAAGTCAACTTGTAATTTCCATCAAATACATAAAATATTCTCCATCACTCATCCGTTTATAGTGATAAGGACCAAGTGAGCAACGAAACTAACCAATTTGCCGAACAAAGCGACGAAAAACTGCTGGCTGATTATATCTCCGGCAATCTTGCCGCTTTAGAAACGTTGATTAGCCGACATAGACAGTCTTTGTACAACTATATCAGGAAAATGACGTATTCCTCGCATGATGCCGATGAAATCTTTCAGGATGTATGGATGAAAGTTATTCAAAAATCAGGCTTATACAAAAAGGGTCAATTCCGCGGTTGGGTTTTTAGAATTGCTCACAATCTTGTAATTGACAGGGTACGGACAAAAAAACCAGATGTCTCGCTCGATGGATGGCCAAATGCGAAGGATGGTGCTTCATTCCTGAATACTTGCCAGTCTTCAACCCCAAGCCCCTCTTCCATCGCAAGTGTACACGAGACAATAGACAGCATATACAATGCTCTTGATAATCTCGCCACAGAACAGCGAGAGGTTTTTTTGATGAGAATGGAGATTGGATTGCCTTTTAAGGAAATTGCGCAGATTCAAAAGGTATCCGTGAACACCGCGCTTGCTCGTATGCACTACGCCATTGCGTCACTGAAGAAACAACTTTCAAATATCGAACACGAAAGGAAGCCCCTATGAACTGTAAAGCCGCTGAAAGACACATCCTTTTGCAATCAGCAGGTGAGATTTCAATCTCGAATGCCCGCAAACTTAATCTGCATCTTGAACAATGCCAGCATTGCATGGAATTCGCAGCTAGCCTCACCATGTTTCAAAAAATGACATCGGGAAACATCATCGATGCGCCCGACCCCCTTATAGCTAAAACACTTCACGCCGCATCAAAAATAACACTGCATACTGCGCCATTCCGCCGCCATTTCCAGGTAAGCCTACTCCGAATAGCCGCGACATTAATCCTAGCTTTGGGCCTGTGGCTATCCATTCGAAATGTAATATTTAACAGCACAACCAGCCACTTGCCGCCTGACACGCGCTTAATGGACATTTCAAACATCATCTTCGCGGTAACCGGGTCGGAACTTTGGCCCGACCAAGCAAAAGGCGCTCAATCAACAGGCGTCAATATCGAGGACTTGGCGCAACAGATTCTTATCTCACAGGGCATGTACGTTGACTTCAGTGAAGATCTGGGCGAGTCGTTTAACTTACCCGAGGAGCTCCAGCCCACAACTCTTCTATGGAATAATATTCCCGCAATTCATTCAGAAATATGTGGATGACCACATCAAGATAATCCAAGACGACCCATCCATCATCGGGTGCTCCCGACTTCCTGGAGTGATGCACCCCCGCATCACGAAGTTGACGCTGAACTGCATTTGACATGGCCTTGAGCTGCGGAGCCGACACGCCGGATACGACAACATAATAATCTGTCACCGGCGAAAGATTCCTGACATCAAGAACAACAATTCCCTCGCCTTTTTTCGAGAGAAGTGCTTCCCTCACCTGATGTACCATGTCAATGCTTTCCATTAGACTCATCTCCTGTAAAGTGAATGCTCTGTAATGTACATTTCGACAGCCGGATGCACAAGGTAACGTATTGACATCCCTTCAGCCACCCTGTACCGGATATCTGTGGAAGATATGTTTACCGTATGCCCCACCCTCACCTGCACCTTCAATTCACGCTCATGCTCAATTGGCAAATGCAAATCGGCCTTCATTATGGTTTCATAATCCAACCCAGGTCGCGCAAGTGTCACAAAACGACATATTTTCAACAATTCAACAATGTCCTTCCATAGATGCAGTTCAACCAGTGAATCGCTGCCGATAATAAACATAATCTCGGATTCCGGATACCGCACTTTCAACTCCCGCGCCGTATCGATCGTGTAAGACACCCCATCACGATCAATCTCTTCTCTGGACACTTGGAAACGCAAATCACCCTCTACCGCCTGTTCCAACATCGCCACACGATGTTCTGCAGACAGCAAATCACGCATCGACTTGTGCGGAGGACACGCGCAAGGCATCAATATAACTTTACGAAGCTCAAAAAGTTCTATCGCATCTTGAGCCAGAATCAGATGCCCAGCATGAACAGGATTAAAGGTTCCACCCAATACACCTATGCGGCTCTTTTGAATTAAGTCTTCCATGAGTGCCTGTGATGGTCACTCATTTACGGCTTTCGCCGCAACTCTTTTTTATTCATAATTTTAATTTGTTCGTCTTCTCTTGTTGATTATCAAAGCTTCACTGTGCCATCATCACACGGTCAGAGGGAAATTACTGCCCCGGCTCGGCATCAACGAAAGACGTATTTGTTATGCACACCGAAATCAAAGCGACAGTTAATTTAGGCCATCGAATCGATGCCCTGCGGTTGGCGCTACAAACACTGGACACTGATCCAACTTCTGAAGCCACTATCAGGCGTATGGCTGCGACCTTGCGAGCCTCGTGTGACCTTACTGGCGCTGAACAGACATCTATTTTCGCGCAACAAGTTGAAACTTCACCGCGCGAAACCTTGGCCAGCCTTTTGAAAGAACTCATTGCCCACCTAAGGCAAGAGTTTGCAATGCAGGAGCCAGTTCGCCTCAGCATTCTTCTTGTCTCAGCAGACCATTCATTGCGCGACGCACTGACTACCATCTTTAACACCAGCGGGCACCTTGTTCAAACATGCGCTTCGATCGCCGCGGCTCGACAGGCGCTACGCGAAACTCCGCCCTCATTCCTGATCGTTGATTCAATTCTATCAGGCGAGGACGGACTGCAATTGATACCCGAGATTCGCTCGAATCCCTTAACGGCTGCTATGCCTGTCATAGCCATCGTCCCTCAACATGCCGATGTTAATGCCGACCCATCCTTGGTTCATGAAGCCGACTTCTACGTCAACAAGCCTGTAAACGTTACAACAGTGGCTGAATTCATTGTCGCCCGGTCCAAAAGGCGATTTGAACACGGAAGACCATCCCGCCGCGACCCCTTAAGCGGACTTCAAAATCGCGCGGCCTTTATTGAAGCATGCGAAATCCATCAAAGCACAGCGAAACAAGACAAACCGTTGTCTCTGGCACTGATTGGCATCCGTGATTTCGACCTCATCAATCAGGAATGCACACGCGAAACGATAGATGACCTCGTGCGCCGCATTGGCTCAATTCTTTCGTCGTCATTTCGAGCTACAGATTTCGTGGCAAGGTGGGGCAATGCAGAATTTGCAGTCTCATTTCCAGGCGAGGACCACTTTGGTGTCACCAAGGCTCTCGAGAAAGTTCTCACCATTATTAATCGCCACAAGGTAACCAAGCCCAACGGGAAAACCATCCCTATCCACTCGTCTGCAGGATTTGCAATATTGCGTTCCGACGACAGCCTTGCCGACATTATCACCCAAGTCGAAGGCTATCTCTTTCAAGCAATGTTTGGCAGCTCATCGAAAACAACTCAGATTGCTTCTGACTCCATACCTGCCACACAGCAAACGGCCAGAATTGCGTTATGTATTGGCGAATCCACGATGGAAAGGGCTGTCACTCAAATTATCAGCAAGGATCACATCCATGTTGAAACTCTCTCCATCGCGCAGAATCCGCTTGCTGAATTGACCAGCAGTTCATTCCACATGCTGATCATAGACGATTCCCTGCCGAACGATGGCGCCATGCAGTTGATTAAGTCCGTGCGCTCATCTCCAAAATTAAGCCGACTCCACATTCTTATTCTCGCATCAAGCGAAGACCAAGTCACCAAGGCATTGGAATTAGGTGTCAGCAACTATACGTTGAAACCCCTTGTTCCTTCCATCTTTTTGACTGCCGTTCGGCGGGCCCTTTCCAGAAGCCGACAGGCCACTACGTCAAATATTTATACAGTAATGATAGTGGACCAGAACATTCCTCAACTGCTAATCGCAGGAACAGTTTTGTTTCAGCAAACGGGTTGCAGTGTTTGTCTCGCCCATGGCTTCCAGGATGCTCTCAAACGTTATCAGGAGCGACGTCCTGACTGCATTATCCTCGACTGCGACATCCCTGAAGTCGCCCTGAGGGATTTCGCGAAAAGAGTGAGCATCTTGCCGGACTTCGACAAGATAGACATCATTGCCGCTTCGAATAAAAGTGATTCTTTCGGCCGCGCCTTAACCTCAACATTCACCATAAAAGGCCGCATCACACACCCCTTCAAGCCCACTGCCTTCATGGAGCAGTTGAGCTCAATCATCGCTTTGCCCACCAACTCAGACCATATCTCATCCGACCGTAACCCCATTGACGCGGAAATACAGCGTATTCTCTCTCGATCTCCCTAACTTCTTCCTGAATTCGATTCAACACACACTTGACTGACTTATGGACAAAAGAGAATCTGTTGAATTAAGAGTTTTATATCACATCTCTCAAGCCATGGCTCATCGCCGTGAGATATCATCCCTTCTCCAAGAAACGTTCGATATTTTGGAGAAGGAAATGGCCATGTCCTATGGCACGCTCACATTGCGCCGCCCCGATACTGACGTTTTTGTGATTGAAGCCTCTAAAGGGCTCACCCAAAGCGAGCGTGAGCGCGGGCAATACCGCATCGGCGAGGGAATAACAGGTGCCGTCGCTAAAAAGGGAAAGCCTGAAATTGTCCCTGATATTCGTAAGGATTCGCGCTTCTTGAACCGAACACGCGCTCAAAAAGATGCCTCAACCGCATTTATCTGCGTTCCTATCCTTCACCATCGGCAAGTAATTGGAACCATCAGCATCAATCGACCATCAGCCCCTGATGCCGCGCTCGCCAAAGACCTTGATTTCTTGGTCATCGTCGCCAACCTGCTCGCCGAAGCCGTCGCTAGTATCCGAGAGCAGATACATGAACAGGAAAGCCTGAAAGCAGAAAACGAACGCCTGAGGCGCCAACTCGGCGACCGCTATCAACCTCACAATCTTATAGGCAATTCAAAGGAAATGCGCGCCGTATACGATCAGGTCGCCCAAGTGGCCGACAGCACCGCGACAGTCCTGATAAGGGGTGAATCCGGCACCGGAAAGGAACTCGTCGCTCGTGCCATACACTTCGGAAGCTCACGACGGAACAACCCGTTTATCAGCGTCAATTGCGCCGCCCTTCCGGAAAATTTGATTGAAAGCGAACTTTTCGGCCACGAAAAAGGCGCCTTTACTGGCGCCGCCCAGCAGCGGCGAGGACGCTTTGAATTAGCCAGTGGCGGCTCAATATTTTTGGATGAAATTGGTGACATTACACCTGCCGTACAGGTACGTTTGCTGCGCGTCCTTCAGGAACGATCCTTTGAACGGGTAGGCGGCGACAACACGCTTTCCGTAAACGTAAGAGTCGTCGCAGCCACCAGCCGCAACCTTGAAGACGCCATTCGGTCCGGCCGCTTCCGCGAAGATCTCTATTACCGCCTCAACGTTTTTCCTATCCTTCTCCCTCCCCTACGCGAACGCCGCTCTGACATCCTCCTGCTGGCAGATCATTTCCTGCAGAAATATAATGACGCCTACAGCAAACAAATTAAGCGAATTTCCACTACGGCGATCAATATGATGATGGCCTACCACTGGCCCGGAAATGTGCGTGAACTCGAAAATTGCATCGAGCGCGCCGTTTTGACTTCAACCGATGATGTTGTTCACGGGTACACGCTGCCACCCTCACTGCAGACCAGCGAGGCAACAAACACCTCGCTGCTGCCCGAGGAGGGCGCCTCATTACAGACCATGGTCGATTCCTTCGAGCGGGAAGTCATTGTGGATGCCCTGAAACGTCACCGCGGGGTCGCAGCGGCGGCGGCCCGCCATCTGCAAGCCACTCAACGTATCATCAATTACCACATCAAGCGGCTTGGCATTAATCCCTGTGATTACCGCCAATAACACATACCTGCCGCTGCAATCCCGCCAAGCGAAGCCCCTTTCCCATATCTATCCCTGCAGCAGCTTATTAATGGAAGCCGCCGCACGACGACCTTCACCCATGGCCAGGATAACCGTCGCGGCGCCTAATACTATATCGCCGCCAGCAAAAACGCGGTCCAACGACGTTTTCCCTGTGTCATCTACTATGATGTTGCCCCACTTGGTCACCTTCAATCCGCCTGTGGTTGCCGGGATCAAGGGGTTTGAATCGTTGCCAATTGCAACAATAACGGTGTCCACATCCATAATGAACTCACTGCCAGCGACTTCAACGGGCCTGCGCCGTCCAGACGCATCAGGCTCGCCCAATTCATACCGAAGACACTCCATCCCGACGACACATCCTTTATCATCGCCCAAAATACGCTTGCCATTCTGCAGAAGGTGGAAAATCACTCCCTCCTCCTTGGCATGCTCGACTTCCTCAACACGCGCCGGCATTTCAACTTCTGTACGACGATAAACGATATGCACCTCCTCAGCCCCTAGCCGAACCGCTGTCCGCGCCGCATCCATCGCCACATTCCCACCACCGAGCACAGCCACCTTACGCGAAGGGTAGATCGGTGTATCCGCCCGCGCAGTGTCGTACGCACGCATCAGATTGGAGCGCGTTAAATATTCGTTCGCCGAAAACACACCAACTAGGTTTTCACCCTCGATGCCCATGAACTTGGGTAGCCCCGCACCCGTGCCAATAAACACCGCATCAAACCCGTCAACTTCCATCAAATCTTTGATCTTGCGTGTGCGACCGACCACGTAATTGGTATGCAACGTCACACCCATGGCCAATAATGCATCCACCTCCTGCTGAACGATGCTCTTCGGCAAACGGAACTCCGGAATCCCGTAAACCATCACACCCCCGGGCTTGTGAAACGCCTCAAACATGACCACGGTATGCCCCTCGCGCCGAACGTCCGCCGCCACAGTAATGCTCGCGGGACCAGTCCCGACAACGGCCACTTTCTTGCCTGTCTCGGGCTTAACCGTCAGCGCCTCTGCTTTGCCGGACTCACGCTCCAAATCCGCAACAAAGCGCTCCACTCGACCAATCGAAACCGATTTCGCCTTATCCTTGAGGGCTTTCCCGACCGTGCAACTCTCCTGACACTGCACCTCCTGTGGACACACCCGCCCGCAAACCGCTGGCAACAGACTGCTCTCTTTAATCACTTGGATTGACTTCTGGAAGTCTCCCTCAGCCGCCGCCTTGAGGAATCCGGGGATGTCAATTCTCACTGGGCATCCCGCAACGCAAGGCGCATTCCGGCATTGCAAGCAACGCATGGACTCCAAACGGGCTTGTTCCGGTGTATAACCCAACGCCACTTCCTCCATGTTCTTGCGTCGAACCTGAGGATCCTGTGCCGGCATATCTTGTTGTGTAATAGCTATACGCTCCTTGGGTGTCAGCGCCGAACGTTGCGAAACCGTTTCTAACTCCTTGCAGGCCGATTCGGCCAACATTTCTGGTGTGCGATGACTCATGATCCCTTCTTCTCCTTCTTCTGCGCTTCAATTTCCATTTTGCAACGGGCATGCGCCTTTTCCTCTATTGGCTTGTACGCTCTCAACCGTTGCATCATGTTGTCAAAATCAACCAGATGACCATCGAACTCCGGACCATCGACACAAACGAATTTTGTCCTATCTCCGACAGTCACTCGACATCCTCCGCACATCCCCGTCCCGTCAATCATTATGGTGTTTAGCGACACAACTGTCGGCACACCAAATGGTCGCGTAGCCTCCGCGCAGAACTTCATCATGACAGGCGGTCCGATAGCCACCGCCAGCTCGGGTTTAGGCACCCGACCACAGACTTCCTTTAACGGCTCTGTCACCAAACACTTGCGCCCGTATGAGCCGTCATCGGTGCAAACGATGAATTCATCTGCCAAAGCCTTCATTTCATCTTCCAGAATGATCAAATCTTTTGTTCTGGCACCCACAATAATCACCAGCCGGTTCCCAGCCTCCTTCATGCCCTTGGCAATGGGATGTAAAGGGGCTACGCCAATCCCCCCTCCCACACAAACCACAGTCCCGATTTTTTCAATATGCGTAGGGCGACCCAGCGGTCCAACAACACTCTGAATCGAGCCACCCTCCGGCTTTTCAGACAATTTCCTGGTCGTTTTGCCCACTGCTTGAAAAATAAGCGTAATGGAGCCTCGAGCCGTGTCGGCATCCGCTATCGTCAATGGAACGCGCTCACCGTAATCATTATCAATCTGAACAATCACAAATTGGCCTGGCAATCGCTCGCGAGCAATCAACGCCGCCTCAACCTTCATCATGAACACGTCCGATGATAACTGCCTCTTCTCAAGAATCTTGAACATAGCCAACCTCCCTCAATATCCAAAAAGGCAATAGAATATGACACCCCCCCCACTCATTCAAGCCGAATCACTGCGCTAGTTGGGCGAGGTCGGGTACATCGTGACCCCCCTCTTAAGAAGATAGGGGTGGTAAG
>CAZDUS010000009.1:1772-58972 GCA_964508705.1 uncultured Verrucomicrobiota bacterium | reverse complement strand
CGAAGAGAAATTCCGCCTCTTGATTGAAAACAGTCACGACATTATTTATATGCTAAGCTCCAACGGAATCATTACCTATGTCTCCCCTGCTTGGACCGCTCTGCTAGGTCATCCAACGCAACAAATCATTGGAAAGTATTTCCCACAACTCGTTCACCCGGATGATCTCCCGAACTGCAAGGAATGGCTGCAAAAAGTCATCGAGGCGGAACACAGACAAGATGGCGTCGAATATAGAATCCAACACGTCGACGGCTCCTGGCGCTGGCACACCTCAAGTGCTGTCGCCATCCGAAGAGCAGGCGGCGGAATTATCGGATTTGAGGGCACTGCGCGCGACATCACTCAACTCAAGCAGGACGAAAGTCAAATAAGGACTTTACTGGACGAAAGTAACAAGTCCCGTTTGGCGTTACTCGGAATTCTTGAGGATCAATCACGAACAGAGGCTGACCGCAAGCGGCTGACAATGGCTTTCGAGCAGGTGTCAGAGGTTATCGTGATTACAGATGCCCAAGGCCTTGTTCAGTACGTCAACCCTGCGTTCGAAACGGTCACGGGATACTCTCAGGGGGAAACTTTGGGACAAAGCCTTCGCCTCCTGAACAGCGGCCAACACGACGACGATTTTTATCGAGAACTCTGGAGCACTATTCGCAGTGGCACCCCCTGGCATGGGCGATTCATCAATAAGAAAAAGAATGGCGAAATATATACGGAAGAAGCCACCATATCGCCTGTCAGGAATGATGCGGGTGAAATTGTGAATTACATCGCAGTCAAACGCGACATCACCGAACACCTAAGCCTTCATATGCAGTTAAGTCAGGCTCAGAAAATGGAATCCATCGGCCGCCTGGCGGGAGGTATGGCGCACGACTTCAACAATATGCTCATGGCAATCATGGGCTACACCGATTTGGTGCGAAAGGAATTGCCACCGTCACATCCAAGTCGCGAGTATCTGGACGAGATCACGCAAGCGTCAAAAAGATCGGCAGACCTGACTCAACAACTTCTGGCATTCGCGCGACGTCAAACCATTGTCCCTAAGGTGCTGAATCTGAACGAGACCGTTGCAGATATGCTCAACCTGCTTCGGAGAATTATTGGCGAGAACATTAACCTGAAGTGGATTCCGGGTCCCGATCTTTGGCCTGTCAAACTTGATCCATCCCAATTGGATCAACTCACCACCAACTTGTGCGTGAACGCCAGGGATGCCATTGATGGCGTCGGCAACATCATTCTGGAAACCAGTAATGCAACCATCGACACCAACGATTGCGAGACCCATACCGGGTTGACGCCTGGCGACTACGTTATTATGAAAGTCTCCGACGACGGATGCGGCATGACCAACGAAATACGAGACCACATTTTCGAGCCATTCTTCACCACCAAAAGTGTCGGTGAAGGCACCGGCCTTGGTCTAGCCACTGTTTACGGCATCATTAAACAAAACAACGGGTTCATCTACTGCGAAAGCGACCTCGGCAAAGGAACAACTTTCTCAATCTATCTACCGCGTCATCAGGGCAAGATATCAACGGTAGCATCATCAGTCTCGATCACCGAGGATATACCCCAAGGCATGGGCGAAACCGTACTGGTGGTTGAAGACGAGGAGATGCCACGCAAACTTTGCACCAGATTCCTTAACAGCTTGGGATACAACACGTTAGTAGCAGAAAGCCCTGACGATGCCATATCGCTTGTTGCCAAGTATCCAGGAACCATCCACCTACTCTTGACCGATGTGATCATGCCCGGAATGAACGGACGGGATCTCGCCGATGAACTCATGTCCCGCATTCCACGGCTCAAGTGCTTGTTCATGTCCGGATACACTTCTGACATTCTTTCCAACCACGGCGTGATGAACAAGGATCTGCAATTCCTGCCCAAACCCTTTTCTCGTGGCGCCCTTGCACGAAAAATACGGGAAACATTGGGAACAACTGCAACAGCCTAGCGCAGCGACAAAACGAATAGCCAACACCCCATTCCGGAGCCTTGACCTTGGGACAGGAGACTGCAGGAAGTGTAATGTCAGACCGAGCCAATGGAGGAAACATTTATGAAGGCCATATCAGTGAAAGAACGTCGCAGTGGATCATGGTCACCGGGACTAACCGAGGCCGAAAAATCGGCATTACTCGCTATAGCCAAGGACACCCTCAAATGGTGCGTCACAAGGACAAAAGGTAACTTTGACTTCTCTCCATACACCATCACCCCGCCGATGAAAATCAACACCGCCACGTTTGTTACCCTGAAAATCAGTGGCCATCTTCGGGGGTGCATAGGATCATTGGCGCCAGAATTCGCTTTGTATATGTCAGTCCATGAAAACGCCCTTAATGCAGCCTTGCGCGATCCCAGATTCGCCCCTGTCCAATCTCATGAATTGTCAGTCATTGCCATGGATGTATCAGTGTTAAGTCCAATCTGTGATATCAGCTCCATTGCGGAATTCAAAATCGGGCAACAAGGCATTATTTTGGAAAAAGGACGTCATCGGGCAGTGTATCTACCTGAAGTCGCCACAGAGCAGGGCTGGACTATCAATGAAACACTTTCATCACTTAGCACAAAGGCAGGTTTGCCGCCCGATGCATGGCAGGAAGGTGCACGGTTCAAGGTTTTCGAAAGCGTAGTGCTATCGGAATATGAATAGAAAGATTTATTTGCGGGCCGATTTGAGGATGCTAGAATCAACGCAACAGCAGAAACAAATCACCGCTTACTAAAGGATACAAATTCATGAAAGCCACATTAATTGCTGTCTCAGCCTCCGTGTTACTAACAAGTCACTGCAATGCCGGATATCAACTCACCGTGAAATCCACTACCGAGAACGACCAGTCATCCCAAAACGCCAACACAATTCTAATGACGACCGCTGGCGAAAAGGCCCGTATTGATTTTACGGAAGGCCAGATGACCGGCTCCAATGATGGCGGCTACCTGATTACCAAGGATGCGGGGAAAACCTTTTACATGGTATCCCCGAAAGACAAAACGTTCATGAAGTGGGATATGGACTCCATGATGGGCATGGCTGGCGCCATGGGGAACATGATGAACATGAAAGTCTCTGATCCCAAAGTTGAAAAAGTGCTGGATGAATCAGGCCCAGCGATCCTTGGCTATCCTACACGCCACTACAAATTTCGAACCTCCTATCACATGTCCATGTCGGTAATGGGCTTCAAGAACGAAATGAACATCAACAACGAAGACGAGTCTTGGACCACCACCAAGCTGGACATCTCAACGATGGGAGCATGGTTCAATAAAACCCCGAAAACACAGAACCCCGAAATGAACAAATTGATCGAGGCTCACAAGAGCCAGATGACCGGTGTGCCGCTAAAAACGATATCCGTGCAAACAAGCACTGACAGTCAAGGCAAAGCCTCGGTTACCCAAACCAAAATGGAAGTCACTGAAATTAAAACAATGAATCATGTGCCTGTTGAAATACCGGAGGATTATCAGGAAATGAATCTCCTTGAGACAATGGGCCAAGCCACACCTGACGACAGCAGTTCACCAACGCCCCAAAAGCAGTCAGCACCAAAGTTCAACATTGGCGGATTCATGCGTAAGGCTTTGGAATCTGCAAAATAAGACCGCATCGCATACCCCAATGAAACAGCTTACCATCACAACTCGACAGAGAACCGAGTTCGCTGATATTACCAGCTCGATTCAAAGCACCGTCACAGAACTAGGCCTAGATGACGGAACGATTACCGTATTCATCCCCCATACCACGGCAGGAGTTACCATAAACGAAAACGCCGATCCGGATGTCACAAGGGACATGGCTCTAGCCTTGGAAAAAATTGCCCCATGGTCCGCTGGATACCATCACTCGGAAGGCAATGCAGCCGCACACGTCAAAGCGTCTCTAATGGGCTCATCCGTACGCATAATTATACAAAATGGCCAACTCAAACTCGGAACATGGCAAGCCGTCTATTTCTGTGAATTTGATGGCCCACGATCACGGCAATACTGGATCAGTGCCGACTGAACCAATCATGACTTCAATGAGATCATCTTCAAATGTGGGGCTCAAGGATGGAATAGTCAAACTTGCTCCCCACTCCAAAACATGGGTGCGCAAGTTTAATGCGGAGAAGAAGCGGCTCGCCCTGAAACTGGCACCGCGCCGCTATCGAATTGAACATATCGGAAGCACGGCAGTCCCTGATTTGGAAGCTAAACCAATTATTGATATCGCCATCCTGATCCCCTCTTTTCGCACCCTGAAGACTTGGATCGCCCAGTTGGAATCCGCTGGCTACCTTTACAAAGGAGAATACGGCCTGCCCGGGCGGCACTTCTTTACTCGCGGTTCCCCTGCCATACAACACTTGCATCTAGTAACCCCCTCCTCCACCCATTGGAACAACTGGCTCCTGTTCCGAGACTTCTTGCGAACACACCCCATTGCGGCAAATTGCTACAATCGACAAAAACGAAAACTTGCCTGCCAGTTCCCCGATAACCGCACCGCCTATACCCGAGCGAAAACACCAATCGTTAATAAGCTTGTGCGCGCCGCACAGGCTTGGCGGATTCATCCTTGACCTCCATCCATGCCGACCGCCTCACAAACCCCAACTCCTCCTCGCCGGACGGTCGCATTCAAAACCATCGGCTGCAGGCTGAACCAGGCAGAAACCGCCGCCATGACAGGCCGGTTCACCATCGCTGGCTACTCCACAGTTGAATTTGGAGTCCCATGCGACGTCGCTGTGATCCACGGTTGCTCCATTACCCGTGCCGCCGAAAGCGAAAGTCTCCAATCGGCACGCCGTGTAAAGAGAGACAACCCTGATGCAATCGTTGTCCTTGCTGGATGCACAGCTGAGTTATCAAAGGGCGTATTGCCCTACAACACCGCTGACCTTATCGTCGGCCAATCAGACAAACTGACCATACCCGATATACTTCATTCACTTCATCCCCATCGCTTCCCTGCGCCACCAAGTCACTCCGACCTAGCCTCTCCTCACTTTGAAACCAAGCGGGCCTTCATCAAAATTCAGGATGGCTGCAATTTCCACTGCTCATATTGCATTGTCCCTGCGGCCCGGGGCCAGCCTCGTAGCCGCACCCTAAGTGATATCGTCAGGGAAGCACAACAGGCCGCCAGTATTGGATTTCAGGAAATCATCCTAACTGGCGCAAATATCGGACTCTATCAATCTAATGGCGATACACTCGCCAATTTACTCCACGCCATAGATGCCATTCCAGAGATTGGCCGCTTCCGGCTTGGCTCCGTGGAGCTAACCACGGCAGAGCACATCGTCGCTGATTTTATGGCAAAATCATCCAAGCTCTGCCAGTTCCTACATCTACCATTACAAAGCGGTGACGACCGAATATTAGCATCCATGGGGCGACGCTATACGGCAACAACCTTCCGCAATGTCGTTTCCAGAATAGTGTCACGCTTGCCGACCATCGGGCTCGGGACCGACGTTATTGTCGGGTTTCCAGGAGAAGACATCCAGGCTTTTGACCACACCGTTCAGTTAATTAATGACTTCCCCTTCAGCAATATCCACGTTTTCCCTTACAGCCGGAGGCCGGGAACACGGGCCGATACCATGCCGAATCAAATTCACGATGCGGTCAAAAGAGAGCGCGTTCAGATTCTTGTGGACATCGCCAAAGCAAAACGCGCAAAATTCGCTCATTCGTTCATTGGCAAAACCGCTTCTATTCTTGTCGAAAAAGCCGACACCATCGGATCAGCCTGGGGATGGACAGCGGAATACTTGGACGCAAAAGTATCGACCCTTAACGCCAAAGTTGGCGATCTGATCAGTTTTACAGTGGAAGGCACCTCTAAGTCCACATTGCTTGGACGCCAATCGTCATCACCATGACCACCCCTCTCATACGATTATCGCAACAATTGCAATCCGGCGTAATGCTCATAGCCATAGGTTTCATGTTCGTAACATCACCCTCCAAAGCACTCGGAAATCAGGAATGGCAAGAATTGAAATCCCAACACTTCATCGTCATGTATTCCGGGGATCAAGCGTTCGCCGAAAAGTTCGCTAATCGGGCCGAACAATACTATCAGCAGATTACAACAGACCTTGGATTCACACGTTTCAAGGATTTCTGGTTATGGGACCACCGCGCTCGAATAGTTATCTATCCCTCAGTCGCAGAATTCCGTTCAGCATCCAAAGCCCCATCTTGGGCTATCGGGCGGGCCAGCGTATCGCGCCATGAAATCGCGGGGTCCCGCGACGACAGCGAGCATTTCTTATCTAATGTACTCCCGCACGAAATGTCACACCTGATCCTCGCTGAATTCATCGGAGCAGACCGACTCCCCCACTGGCTTTCGGAAGGAGTAGCACAATGGGAACAGGCGGGCAACAAAGCCAACATCTCAGTCCATTTCCGCTTGAACTATATACCTCTTGAGAAGCTATTCGTCCTGGATATACGCAAGGAGCAAAATACAGCCTACGCGATGCTCTTCTACGCCGAATGTGCCAGCCTCGTTGGGTATTTAATCAACCAATATGGCAGTGAGAGCTTTGGGCGGCTCTGCCGAGCCTTGCGCGAGGGAAAATCTACAACGGACGCAATCTCGTCTGCCTACCCCGACACAGACGGGTCAATTGCCAAACTTGAAGCAGCATGGTTAAAGTCCCAAAAAACATCAAAATAACACTGTACAACCCCCCCTGCTCTCTCTAATATTCATCTCCAAAGTTGGTTGACGACAACTGAACGGTGACGTGAATAGCATGATCCCCCATCAGTGATTCGATCTTCCTCTTGCAAGGGTTTCAAGGAGAAACCCCTTTCCATGGGATCCGGAAAGTGTATAGCGTGGATCCGGTAACGGGTTAGTAAACGGAGAGTCAAGAGATGGGTAAGAAACTGTATGTTGGAAACTTGGATTACGGCGTCACCTCGGATGTGCTGGAGCGCGTGTTTTCCGCGCACGGCAAGGTCGCCAGTGCTGATATCATCACGGATCGCATGACGGGCCGCGCCAAGGGCTTCGGCTTTGTCGAAATGAGCAACGACGAGGAAGCTATGGCAGCAGTCGCAGCTTTGAATGGTCAGGATCTCGAAGGTCGCGCAATGGTCGTGAATGAAGCCCGTCCGATGACACCTCGCGAAGGCGGCGGTGGCGGCGGCCGTGGTGGATTCGGCGGCGGCGGACGCGGTGACTTCGGCGGCGGTGGTCGCGGTGGTCGCGGCGGCAGCGGCGGCGGACGCGGTGGATTCGGCGGCGGTCGTCGTTAATCTCACCATCATGAGTCACCCCTTTTATCAGGGCGTGTGACATGATTGTTCAGGGCACGTAAGCAATAGCGAACGTGCCCTGTTTTTTTTATGAGCCCTCCCAAGACACAACACCTGCCAAAATCCCTTCAGGCTCTTAGCCGAAGTGAGTGGGATGCATTATGCGCGCGTTGCGGTCGCTGTTGCGTCATTAAGTTCGTCACCTCTGCATCCAGTCGAGTGCATTACACCAAGTTAGCCTGTCGACACTTGAACATTAAAACTGCACAATGTCGCTGCTACCGCAGCCGAAAAGACCGCGCACCGGAATGCATTGATCTCTATGGAGCACCTGGGTCTACGTTTAAATGGCTACCCAAAAGCTGCTCCTACAGAATATTGATGGAAGGTGGCACCTTGCCCTTATGGCACCCATTAGTAACGGGAAATCCAAAATCCGCTGTCAAAACAGGAATGTCTATCGTTGGTCATGTAGTTTCGGAGGGCGATTCCCTAACGCCGTATCAATCAGACTGGCCAGATAAACCAAAATCGAGAAAAGGAAAGGCCAGGCAATAGCGGATAGTTTCGGGACCTGCCCTGCCGCATTATTGAAGTCGAAGGCCAGTTCATAATAGATCTTGAGTATCCCAAAACTCCGAATCATCAACCAGCCGAACACAATCGTGTATAGAATCGCATAAACGGAGCCAGCGATCCAGCGCCGTTGGACCATTTGCCCTAGTCCAGGATATATGATTGCTGACAGGAGTACTGGCCCCATAACTGCCAATTTCCCAGCCCACTTGTCCTTGCTGGCTACCGATTCTGTAATAACTGTCTTCATGATTGTATTCAGACCGCTAAACGAGTAATCGTTTAGACGGCCAGCATAACTCAACCTGTCATGAACACAAATCTGAAATCCCTTCTGCTCGTCATTATCATGGCCAGCCCCTGTGCTGGATATGCGAGCCTCGACCATCTGCGGCAATCTGTTGTCAAAATCCACGCCACAATGCAACGCGAGGATTTCCAGCAACCCTGGCAGGCCGGTAGCACTGGTAGTGGGACAGGATCGGGCTTTATTCTTCATGGGAAACGAATCCTTACCAACGCCCATGTCGTCTCCGACACACGGTTCATCGAGGTTCAACGGGAGGGCGATACTCGACGCTATCCCGCCACCGTTGTTTTCGCCGCCCACGACTGCGATCTGGCCATGCTTGAAGTGCGCGATCCCCATTTCTTCGATAACACACGCCCCCTGCCCCTCGGAAAAGCTTTGCCGGGACTGAACGACGAAGTCATTGTTTTGGGTTACCCTATGGGCGGGGATCGTCTATCCCTCACTAAAGGCGTTGTTTCAAGGATTGATTACGACCTCTACACACATAGCACCGTCGACTCCCACCTCGTCCTCCAAGTTGATGCCGCTATCAATCCCGGCAATAGTGGCGGCCCTGTCCTCTTTAATAATCGCGTTATCGGCCTTGCCTTTCAGGGCATTATGGGCTCCCAAAGCATCGGATACGCCATTCCCCTGCCTGTCATTCTTCACTTTCTAACTGATATCCGTGACGGAACCTACGACGGATACCCGGAACTTGGCGTTATACACCTTGAGTTGACCAATCCAGCGCTCCGCCGGGATCTCAAACTAACCGATCGGCAGTCGGGTGTGGTTGTAACCTACATTGACCCCTTCGGCTCCGCCAAAGGTATTCTTCAGGATAGGGACGTAATGACGGCCATCGATGGATGTCCCATCGCAAATGACGGCTCGGTTATTTACGACGGAAACACCGTTGAGTACACTGAGCTCATTGAACGCAAACAGTGCGGCGACAAAGTCACTTTCTCCATCATCCGCCTTGGAGAACCTATCCAAATTACCGTCCCGCTCCAGCACTCCAATGATCAATTCATTTTTAGGCAAACCTATGACGTCAAGACTCAGTACTGGATCACCGGCGGTCTCGTTTTCTCTCCTCTAAGCCGGGGTTATTTATCCACCCTTGGCAACGACATCAATACTCCTGCCGCCCAACAATTGCTCTACCACTCAATCTACGCCAAAGTGGATCACCTTATTAAGGACCGTGAGGATTTTATTGTTCTTATCTCCCGGCTGCCTCATCCGGTAAACACCTATTGCGACGGTTATATCAATCAGATTGTCCAATCAATAAACGGCATAAAAATCCGGGCTATGCGAGACATCCCCCAATCCTTCGGAGCCCCATCAAACGGCTTCCACATCGTGCTGTTTGAGAATAATGACAACCCTCTAATCCTCGATGCAAACGCGGCAACCGTTGCAGATCGTGAAATTATAAAGCGATACAATATCCCAGCCATTGGCTATCTCTTCAAGGAGGCTGGCCAATGAAACAAATCCTCCTTGTCTTGCTGACGACAGCATTGTCACAAACACTCCTCGCCGCCACAAACGACATTGCTCAAGGAATTGTCGAGGTTGTGGTCACTGCGCAGCGTCCTGATCCACGGCTACCTTGGAGAAATGAGCGCCCAACGTTAAGAATCAGCTACGGAGTCGTCATCGCGCCCGGACATATTGTCACAACCGAAGACACCGTTCGCAACGCCACCCTCGTTGAAATCCGACGCCCTGGTCAATCCTCTAAAATTACCGCTACCGTCATTAAAACTGAGCCACGCATCAATGCAGCCCTTCTCCATATACCGCCAGCGTATGACTCCCTTTTCCTCCCGATCGAATGGGACGGCAAGGCCACCAGAAACTCCATGGTCACCTTGGCGCAATTCGACGATGCGGGCCAGATCCAAACAGGAGAAGGACGTATCACGGAAACTGCTGTATCCGCCCTCCCTAATTTGCCTCATTCAGTTCTGACATTCAGCATACTCTCGGATTTGAAGTTGGAGCGGCCCGGCGCTCCAATATTGATCGACAACCGGCTCGTCGGCATGGCCATGCGCTACAATGTTGCGAACCAGCTCACTATGGCGCTTCCGGCCTCTCTACTGCAACGCTTCGTGAGCGATGCCACCTCCCCTTCTTATAGGGGCTTTTCGACCGCCGGCATTTTTTGGACCCCGCTTATTGACCCGGCAAAACGCCTTTTCTACAAAGCACCTGAAAAAGATTCAGGGATTCTAATCCTTAAACTTATCCCGGATTCCGGCGCGTCACGAACCCTTCGAACAGGCGATGTAATTCTCCTCTGGGACGGATCCGATATCGACTCTCAAGGTTACTACCTAGATCCAGACTTCGGGCGTCTTGCTTTCTCGCACCTTATTGCCAAGCGTTTCCCCGGTGACACCGTTGCCTGCACAATCCTGCGTGACGGTCAAACGGTCAATCAGGAGGTCACACTTGACGATTTCGATGATTCACGGGCCCTCATTCCCAATAATGTCGAAGGTTTCCCATCAGAATATATCGTTGAAGGAGGTTTGCTTCTTAGGGAATTGACAGCTGATTACCTGATGTCTTCAGGCACGCGCTGGCTCGTTGCCAATAATCCGCGGTTTGTAAACCTTTACCTGACACAGGCCCAGTTCCCAAAGAAGCCTGGAGACCGCATTGTCATCCTGGCGGGTGTGCTGCCAGACGACATCAACAAAAGCTATCAACACCTGCGCGACGACATCATTACCCAGGTGAACGGGAAACCTGTATCCTCTTTAGACGACGTCTTTGCAATCAGGCGGAGTGACGGAGGGATCTCGCGCATCACTCTCAGGAATATGGGAACAGATATTATTCTAGACTCAGCCGCCCTTGAATCCGCCAATCAGCGCATTGCCGATCGATACCGCATACACAAGTTGATGCACGATCGTCCTTGATTCGAGCGCTAAAGCACTCGCAGTATGGCTTCACAAACTGAATCCACGGAAATTGCCTCTAATGCCGATTTCCCTATCTTGGACTTCCTGTCAATGTCCCTCCCTCGCTGAACTCCGGGTGACATTAGAATAATATGACCATCGCCAAGGGGCCCCGTTATTGCTGGGTCCGTTGCTCCGTATAACGCCACAACCTTTGTCCCCACGGCGGCGGCTAAATGCATTCCGCCACTATCATTTGCCACAGCCACACGGCTCAAGGAAAGCAATGCCGCCAATTCAGCTAACGTCGTCTCGCCTGCCATACTAACCGCACCTGATCCGATCTGCCCGGCAATCCGTCCGCACGACTCACGATCTGAAGCCGCTCCGAGCAATAGAACCCGACATCCATTCTCCACCAATCGACGCCCAACCTCCGCAAAACGATCTTCAGGCCAGCATTTCGAAACGCCACGGGCCGCACCGGGAAATATAGCCACCCGCGGCTTAACTTCCCCATGCGGCAGGGACAATCGTCTTAACACCGCCAGACAATCCTGCTCACTCGGTCGCAATAACGGGTCAACCATCTTTGTAACAGGCTCCAATCCAAACAAAAGAAATGCTTCGTCAGATTGATGAGCCTTACCCAATCCCTCCGCGCTAATACTCTCCGTCAACATCCAGCGCCGTTGATGTCCATCAAAACCACGCCGCCCCGGAACAGCCGCTAGAAACGGGATGAAAGCCGACCGGAAAGAGTTCGGCACCACATAGGCGAAATCATAATTCCCCGCCTTTACCAATTTAACAGCATCCAAGGTGCCTCGAATTCCCGCCTTGAGAACCAACACTTCATCCACGACAGGACACATCCGCCACAGCGGCGCAACTGCCGGTTTGGCAAGCACCGTCACCCACAAAGGCCCCGCCTGCTGATGCAATGCGAGAATCGCTGGCATTGTCATGATGCTGTCACCTAACCAAGTAGGACTGACAACCAGAACCCGCTCGCATCGCGAGGTCCGACAACCGCCACTATTGGAAGCATATTCGCGAGATGCAGGCATGGAAATCCTCGGTTCCTGATAGCAATTCAATATCCACTCTCAAAAAATAAACCGGCACATCCGTCCGGTCAAGTCTTGGAAATCGCACAGCGTCCTTCTCGGTCGTGATGATCGCCGTGGCCCCCTCCGACTTGGCACGGTTAATAACCTCAATGATCTGCTGCTGTGTATAACGGTGATGATCCGCATAGCGAACCCTTCCAACAACTTTGGATCCCAATGCCTCCAAACTACCCTCAAATCCCTCCGGCGCCGCAATCCCGGAAATTGCGACAACTTTCATTCCCTGAAGATACGACAATTCCTTGCGTGCCGTCGTGAACACATTCGTTAGATGTCTGGGTTTGTGCGCACATTCAATAATTTCAGCTTTGGCATTATACTGTCGGATCAGAGCCTTGAGCTCATTATTATCCGGCCCATTACACTTAGTGATGAAAATATAGTGCGCTTTACTGAGGTTTGTTATCGATTCCCGCAATATCCCACGCGGGAGGACATATCCATTGCCAAATGGATTCTTACTGTCAACCAAGACCACATCCACCCGATGCTTCATGTACAAATATTGGAAACCGTCATCCAGAATCAAGGTGTCACATCCAAGCCGGTTAATGGCGTACCTTCCACTTTTCACCCTGTCCTTGTCCACCAGAACGGCAACATCCGGAAGGTTAGAAGCCAGCATATAGGGCTCATCCCCGCCCATGGCGGAATCCAAGAGCAATGTTTCACCATCCGACACTATTCGCGGAGGAATACGCTTTTCTCGCATCAAAACCTTATCGGCGATGCGCTCCGCCAACGGAGGCTCTTCCTTCTTGTAACCACGGCTGAGGATGGCAACTTTCCGCCCCTTCTCCTGCAATGTACGGGCGAACACCTCCACCACCGGTGTCTTTCCCGTCCCACCAACTGTCAAATTGCCAATGCTTATGACCTGGCAACCCAGCGTGTGATGCCTCAATATCCCATTGCAGTACAAGCTGTTACGCAAATGCATAACCCCCTTGTACACATACGACAACTGCTTGAGGCTCCATAAAAACGCAAGAATCCGCCGGTCCCTGATACGTGAGACATCTTTACGCTGAATCAAGTCGACAAGGTATTTTTCAATTTGCTCGCGTCTACCGTTCTTCACCATCAACTCCATTCAAAAGCACAGCCAATTCCATCTAAGTCACAAAAACAACGGCCGCATGTTGCCATCGGATTGCAGAGTGAGTCAAGCCGCACCCACGCCAACCATGCCATTGCTATTCAATGTGCCGATGATATACTCCCACACACATAATGAACACTATGAAACCTCAATTTCATCACGTTGTCGCTATAAGCCTTTTCACCTTCCTATCACTCACCGCGGGTTGCCGTCGCAACCCCATCGACCGCGCCTTGAGCGCCATTGAAGGCAATAACCCTTCCTTGGCGGAATCTTTACTGTCAAGTGCCGCCGAAGTCACTCCTGATGACCCTGTAATACAAGCAAATCTCGCTATCGCCCGGATGAAATTGGGTCAAATCGATGCCGCACTTGCCGGCTTCCGCCGCGCCGCAGATCTCGCCCCTGCCGATCCCCGCCCTCTTGAATTCATGGCGTCCCTGGCCGCCAGCGAGGGACGCTGGCGAATGAGTCTTGAACTCCTAATTGAAGCTGAGCGAAGAGATCAACGCTCCCCGCGCCTTCAAACAGCTCTTGCCATATCAGAACTGAAAGCCACCAGTCCGCAAGCGGCCCAGTCGCGGCTCACGCAAGTACTGGGAGTCGCCCCCAATTATTCCCCCGCCCTTTTCAATCTTGCGGTAATTATGCAGGATTATTTAAACAATCCCGCAGAAGCCATTCAACTTTTTGAGCGCTACATCACCCTTTCTGGTGACTCAAGTCAAAAGGAAGCGGCCAAGCTCGCATTGGTACAACTAAATGGATCCAACCCCATCACTCATGTCGCACCAATATCAACAAAACCACCCCCAAATGCCTCCGGAGTTACCACCCAAGCAAAAACCCCCGTCAGCCCCACGCCGTCCAAGCCAGTCGTTAGACACCCCCAGGCCGCCGCCCAAGCATATAACAACGGTGTTCGCCACCATACCAGAGGCAACCTCGATAATGCTATCAAGGAGTACGAGAAAGCAATTCAAGCCGACCCAACCATGGCCAGCGCGCACTACAACCTCGGACTTATCTATAAAACACAGAATGTCCCTGGTGAAGCAAGACAGGCTTTCCAGCGTGCACTGGAACTGAACCCCGGCATGCTGGACGCACGATACATGCTGGCTATTATGCAAAGTGAAAATGGCCAAACCGACGCCGCCATTGAAAACCTTCAGACTTTGTTATCCCAGGCTCCAACATATGCCCAAGCTCATCAGGCGTTGGGAATGATCTTCGCCAGAAACCCTTCAACGATTCATCTTGCCCGGCGTGAATTTGAGAAATATATCGAACTCGAGCCCAAGGGGCCACACACTCAAATGGCGCACGACTGGCTTAAATACAACAAAGCACCCTAAGTACGACTTGCGATTACAAATAGCCTTCGGTTCTGGTCACCCGTCACGACAATGTCGATTAGCAATATAATTGATAACATAAACTACGCCGACATGATCGCCGTAAGTGTGGTCTTGATCTGGACCTTGCTAGGCATGCGCAAAGGGATTAGTTCCCAGGCCGCTTTCTTGATCTCCGCTCTGGCGGTAATCGCCTGCGCTGTCTTCGGATACAACCCTTGCCAGAAATGGATGATCGAGCAGTATGATATACCGCTTGAACTTTCAGGTATCCTGTCATTGATAGCCGTCATCACCGTACCCCTAGCGCTTGCAATCCTCGTTCATTACATCGTCAGACAAATACTAAAATCCGCGTTAACCCCTTGGATTGACAAACTGGGCGGAGCCTTGGCTGGTTTCATATGCGCCTGCACGTTTGTGATCCTTTCTTTTACCCTTATCAATTTCCTGCCCCAGGATATACGCCCTGATGTCACCGGAAATAAGTCATTAATAGGCAACAAGCTTCTTGGCACTGAATCCAACCTCCTCTCTAAAATCGAAATCAAGATCGAAAACACACGCACGACAATTCAAAAGGCGCGTGATGAACGGACAGGCAGGCGGGAATCATGGGATCAATGATCGCCAAGACTATTCTGGATGACATCCGATTCCGATGTGACATCGTTGACATCATTGACTCGTACATCACGTTACCCAGAAAAAGCGGAGCCATAAAAACGCTCTGCCCGTTTCACAAGGAAAAAACACCTTCTTTCCATGTTAACGCTCAGCGTCAAATGTTCCATTGTTTTGGCTGCGGAGCAGGCGGGGACGTCTTCAAGTTCGTCATGATGTTCGAGCAGGTCGACTTCCCCATGGCCATCAAGATTCTAGCCGAAAAGGCTGGCATTACCGTTGAATTCGAAAAAGGAGGGCAACCTTCCGGCGAGCGCGAACTTCTGCTCTCCATCCACGAAAAACTTGCCGCCGATTATCACAAAATGCTCATCAAGAGCCCTGATGCCCAACCCGCTCGCGACTATCTCGCTAACCGGAAACTCACTGGCGATATCGCAGAATCTTTTCTCATCGGTTTTGCCCCCGAAAGAAAGGATTCACTTCTGGATTGGGCCAAGCGAAACAATTTTTCACCAGCCAGTCTTGAACTTGCCGGACTTCTTGCTCACCGCGACGATGGCCCATCAGCAGGAAGCTATTATGACCGTTTCAGGGGGCGTATTATGTTCCCGATCCGCAACGAGCAGGGCCGCGTCATAGGATTCAGCGGTCGCACGATGATCAAGGATGCGAAGATCGCCAAATATGTGAATAGCCCCGAAACCCCCATATTCCGAAAAAGCCATGTGCTTTACGCACTCGACCGGGCACGGCGCGAAATCGCAGAAAAACGCGAAGCTATTGTTTGCGAGGGACAAATTGATGTCATTCGCTGCCATCAGGCAGGCTTCACCAATGCCGTTGCCGCACAGGGCACGGCATTCACAGAGGATCACGCCCGCATCCTTCATCGTTACGCGGATAGCGTCATCCTCGTCTTCGATTCAGATGACGCCGGACAGAACGCCGCTCTGCGCTCCACCCAGATTTTCATGCGGGCGGGACTGGCCGTAAGGATCGCCTCCCTGCCTAATAAGGAAGATCCGGACTCCCTGATTCTTCGAGAGGGCGCCTCATCCTTCCAACGCATTCTGCAACAGGCCGTTCCAGCCATTGATTTCCAGATCAACCAATTGTTGGCTCGCGAGGATATCCGCTCGGAAGCAGGACTAATGCGCGTCAGTCGCGCCGTCCTATCCACCATTAGCCAAGCCCCCAATGCCATCCAACGGGATGTCCTTCTCCAAAATTCAGCCCGACGACTGAACATATCTCTGCCGGCTCTCCAGGCTGAATTACGCCCTATGCTCCGGAAGATTGACGAAGCCTCTGCAAAGGCAGCCCGATCATCCGACGTCAAATCGGAGGAACATTCACTCTTCGAAATTCCCCTCGCCGAGCATATTGGTGCAAGCCCTGACCTCATCGAGATGGTTCAAAACTATCTCCCCCTCTCAATGATAACCAACCCTCTATGCCGCCGTTTCCTCGAAACTGCCATCCAATCGCGCATTGAACATGTTGATCTGATGACCTGCTTGAGTCAGATGGATGACGAAAATCGCGACCTTTCCACTTTTTCCGCAAAAGTCCTGAGCGCTCCATCAAAGACCGGGAAGGAATCCAGCCACCGTGATGCCGTCGAGTCTCTCATTCTTGGCCTCTGGAAATCAGAATTGCAGCGCCGCTGCCGCTCCAATGAAGAGCAGGCTCTGGCCACTACCATCGAATCCGAACGAGACACCTTCATGATTCAAGCTCAGCAATTAACCACCGATATTAAGAAACTCCAGCGATGGTCAACGGGCGAACCCATTCTTAGACTCTACATGGAAACCTTCACGTGAGCCCGTGAGGGTGCCAGCTCCACTTCATTTCGCCTACCCTAATTTCCCCCTATCCTTTACTCATTTTATCTTGCATAACCCCTTTTCATTGTGTCAAATACGACCCTTTTCAAAGCACGACAGGAACTCATTATGCGCTGGTCACAAACGTTAATATCCACTCTCCGTGAAGCCCCGCAAGACGCCGAAATCAACAGTCACAAACTAATGATTCGCGCCAGTTTAATCATGAAGCTCGGCGGCGGTCTATACACCTTCCTCCCCCTCGGACTTCGCGCCTTACGGAAAGTGGAACGGATTGTCCGCGAGGAAATGGATCGGGCGGGTGCCGTTGAAATCCTCATGCCAGCACTCCAACCGAGGGAAATATGGGATCAGTCGGGACGCTACGAGATACTGCGAGACGCCATGTTTAAGATCCGCGACCGCCAGGAACGCGAAATGGTCCTCGGCCCCACTCACGAGGAAGTTGTCACGGATCTGGCCGCCCGTCAGATCAATTCATATCGCCAGCTTCCCAAAACCTTCTACCAAATCCAAACCAAGTTCCGTGACGAGATTCGTCCACGCTTCGGCCTCATGCGCGCAAAGGAATTCAGCATGAAGGATGCCTACAGTTTCGACGTCAGCTGGGAGGCCGCCGATGTCAGCTATCAGGCCATGTACGACGCCTACGTGCGGATATTCAAGCGTTGCGGCTTGAAGACCAAGGTTGTGGAAGCCGACACCGGCGCCATGGGTGGTAATTTCTCCCACGAATTCATGGTGCTCGCGGATTCAGGGGAAGACGGACTCGCGGAATGCGAATCCTGTGCTTATGCCGCCAACCTTGAGCGGGCAGAGCGTTCGCAATTGAAACTAGAACCCAAGAACACCGATCAACTGCCTCAGCAGATTGCCACTCCAAACAAGCGAACCATAGAGGAAGTTGCTTCGTTCTTGAAATTGAAGCCTACCAATCTGCTCAAGACACTAATCTATGTAGCCGATGGCAAACCCATTGCCGTACTCGTCCAAGGCAACCGGGAATTGAATGAACATAAACTCCGAAGGGCCCTTGGCGGAGTTACCCTGCAAATGGCCGACGACGCCACCATCGAAAAAGTCACTGGGGCTCCCGTCGGCTTCGCCGGCCCCGTCGGATTGAATATCCCCGTCTACGCCGACGCCGAGCTTCAAACGTCTCGTGTCTACGCAGTCGGAGCGAACTTGGCAGATACCCACCTGATTAATGTCGTCCTACAGCGCGACGCAAAGATCACGGAGTATTATGATCTAGTCATCGTTCGCGAAGGCGACCTCTGTCCACGCTGCAACAGCAAGCTTCGCGAGAAGCGTGGCATTGAAGTCGGCCATGTCTTCAAATTAGGCACCAAATACAGCAAGGCTTTTGACGCGGGCTACCTTGACGCCGAAGGCAACCGCCAGATTGCCGTCATGGGATGTTACGGGATCGGCGTCACACGAACACTCCAAGCCGTTATTGAACAGTCTGCCGACGCAAACGGCATCATCTGGCCACTGAACATAGCGCCTTTCCAGGTATGCCTCGTGGTCCCCAACGTGCAGCACCCCGAAAGCATGCGTGCCGCCGAAAAACTCCTCGCTGAACTGGAATCCAGCGGCATAGAGGTAATTTTTGACGACCGCGACGAGCGTCCCGGAGTCAAATTCAAGGACGCAGATCTGCTCGGAATTCCAATCCGCGTTGTAATTAGCGAACGCTCGCTTTCTGAAGGTTGCGCTGAAATCAAGCAGCGATCCGAAGTCGAAAAAAGCATGATTCCGATCGCAGGCGCAGTGGATCACATATTATCAATTGTTAAAGGAGCAACATCTATATGACAAAGCGTGAACTAGTCGTTCGTATTGCCGGCGAAACAAATCTGAGCCAACAAGAAGTCGCCCAAACACTACAAAAAACTTTGGACTACATCATTGAGGCATTAGCCAACGGTGAAACCATCGAATTCAGAGACTTCGGAGTCTTTGAAGTAAAATCACGCAAATCCCGTATCGGGCGCAATCCCAACAAACCCGAAAATACCGTCGTCATACCTGAACGCCGCGTGGTCAAATTCCGAGCGGGCAAGATCATGAAGTCAGTCATAACCAAGCGCTAATCACAATGTCGGAACCTCTCTCTTTCGCCCCCCCCCGCGGTATGCGGGACTTCTATCCTGATCAGATGGCTATCCGAAATGCCATCTTTGAGGCATGGGCCAGTGCAGCGCGTCGGTTTGGATTCGAGCAATATGACGCGTGTGTCGTCGAAAGTTTGGACCTACTGAAACGAAAAGGTGGCGAGGAGATCACCGATCAGCTGTACGCTTTCAAGGATAAGAGCGACCGCGACTTGGCTCTCCGCGCGGAAATGACCCCTACCCTCGCTCGCATGATCGTCGCCCGGGAAAATGAATTAACCTTCCCGCTGAAATGGTTCACCATTGCCCAGTGTTTTCGTTACGAGCGCATGACCCGCGGACGGAAACGCGAGCACTTCCAATGGAATCTGGATATCATCGGCGAAACATCCGTGGCTGCCGAAGTGGAAATTGTTGCCACGGCAATATTCGCCATGGAACAGCTGGGGCTCGACGCAAAGGATATTCGTGTCCATTTCAATAGTCGGGCGCTACTTTCGGATCTCCTTGCAAAATTGGGCATTCCCCGAGAACACCACTCCGCAACTTTTCTAGCCTTGGATAAGCGCGGAAAATTGCCGGACAACGAAATCAGCAAGCTCCTTCAAGATAACGGTTTGCCGGTCGACCATATCGATGCCGCTTTCAAGGTGATGAACATCACATCATTGGAATCCGCTCATGCCACGTTGGGCGAAACGACACCCTCTCTCGATCAGCTTCGTATCTTTACTAGCCTCCTAGAGGCTTACGGGATTAATGACAGGGTTGTTTTCGACATATCGGTCATCCGTGGTCTCGGATATTACACCGGAATTGTATTTGAAGGGTTCGACAGCTCAAAGTCCCTCCGGGCCATCTTCGGCGGTGGTCGCTATGACAACTTGCTCGGAGATCTTGGCGGCAAGCCAACCACGGCAGTAGGCCTTGGATTCGGGGATGTGGTTATTGCTGAACTACTTGCTGATCGCAATAAGCTCCCCTCCGCAACCGCCGCCCGTGATATCGCCATCTCTTTCATGGATGAGGCGCAACGATATTCCGCGATTGCGCAGGCCAGAGTCATGCGAAGCGAGGGACTTGCAGTCGAACTGTCGCTCCACCCGGAAAAACCTAAAAACTTCTTCGCGCGTGTTGGGAAAACAGGCTTTCGTCGCGCCATATATCTTGGGCCTGACGATATCGCCAAAGGCTCTTGCCGCATCAAAACGCTAGCTGACCGTACTGAAGTTGAACTTCTTATTCCAAAATGAGCGCCATAAAAGTCCAAACAATTGTTGTTGGAACCTTCTCGGTCAACTGCCATATCGTTTCGGATTTTGAACATCGATCCTTGGTTATTGATCCGGGTGCAGATCCCTCCCGAATTGCCGATCACATCAAAAATCATCAGTTGAAAGTGATGGCCTACCTGATAACCCATGGGCACACGGATCACATTTCTGCCCTAGCGGAACTTGCGCAGATTTTTCCTGCTCCCGTCGCTATTCACCCTTTGGATGCAAAATGGGCTTTTGGCCCTACCAATGCCCTGGAACCTTACTATTCAACACCAAAGAAACCTGCGACGGAGCAATTGTACCTAGCCGATCATCAGCTTTTGGATCAACTTGGAGAGAAATGCCAGGTTATCTGCACGCCTGGCCATTCACCCGGAGGCGTTTGCTTTTACTTTCCATCCGCCAGCATGATATTCACGGGTGACACCTTGTTTGCCAACTCAGTTGGACGCACAGATTTTCCCAACGGCGACGAACGTCTTTTATACAAATCGTTGAAACGTCTAATCGCACTTCCAGGCGATACCATTGTTTATACGGGTCATGGCCCAAAAACAGACATCCTTCAGGAAATTAAGACCAACCCATTCCTGTCAGCACTCGCCTAATCGGGGCAATCACAACACGGACCCGAACCTCTGCCGTCCAATCTCGTAGAAAAAAATCCCGGCAGCCACTGCGGCGTTCAATGACCCGATTTTACCTTTTTGCGGAATCCGAACCATTGAGTCACAAAGCGCCGTCAACTCCGGCTTAACTCCTTTTCCCTCGTTTCCGATAATAACAGCCACAGATCTATTGAAATTATATTGCGCAATCGAAGAGGGTGCCTTTTCACTTGCCGCCACAACCAGAACCCCCTCTCGCTTGAGTTTTGACACAGAGTCTGCCAGTTGATTCACCCTGACAATCGGAATTCGATTAACGGCCCCCACGGAACTCCTGGCAACCATGCTGGTGACACCGACTTGGCCAGCATCAGGAATAATAACCGCATCAACTCCAAACACTTCCGCCGAACGCACTATCGCGCCAAAATTGTAGGGGTCTTGAATCCCGTCAAGTATGACAATGAATGACTGCTCGTGTAACGAGGACAAGACCTCGGCCTCCCCTGCATAGGGGAAATCGGTCATTCGCGCCAGAAACCCCTGATGTTCAGTTGTGTGACACAGGCGCTCCAAGCTATCGGAGGATTCAACGCGAACCGGAATTCCCTGTTCCTCTGCGTTACCCTTGGCATACCTTAAGATTCCCGCATCAAGATCATCCGACAGGAATAACTCCAGAATCTCCCACCGGCCGGTCGCCAACGTTTCCGAAACAAGATTACGCCCCCATATCCAGCATTTCTGATGACTGCCAAGCAGCTTTCGTTTCCCTTTACAGCGCCCATGCCGTTCCATGTTGTGCCTGTTTACTCAGCGGCAGGATTAGCGGCCTTGATTAGCGCAGGGTCGATCAATGGCAAATTCTGCGAAAAATAACTCTTTCCGGCAGCTGCAACCTCATCCGTGATGTCCGCCTTATTCCGGTAATACAAAATGCTTGGCCCCGCATAGATCACAAGGTCCAGCCGCCGCTTCTGCGCAACCTTTACCACAAAGGGCTGTATTCGCCGGCGGAATGTCCCAACGGCCGCAGCATCAAACTGTTGTAACTGTGCCTGCATCGGTCCAACGCTTTGCTGCAACATTTCCCCCGCGGTCTTGATCTGCGCGTTAATTTTTTCCTTCTCAGCCGTCGTCTTGGCCTCTTCAAGCTTGGATTTCAGGGCTTTCATTCGCGTATTATAAGCCTGAACAAGAGAGGTTCCTCTCTTATACGCATCAAGCTCCTGACGCGCCTTTTCGACCTTCTGCGCCATACCAACGTCCTTGAAAAGCCGATCCCCATCAACCACGGCTACGCGATGCGGATTCATAAAGAAAACGCTCAGCCCTACGAGTGCGAGTAAAACCAGAACATACACCACTTCAAACCAACGAATATGCCGACCTTCGCTCGTCTCCATGAAATTCCCCTTTCCTAATGATTACTGCTATTGAACGACTTTTAACAAAAACAGCGCAATTACTACCACATTCAAACTCGGTTGGCAACGCGCGGACTGGAACGCTATCTCCCTCTCTAACTTATTCGCAATACCAGTCATCATCGTTATTAAGAGGAATCTCTAGACTTGAGCGACAATGCGATCTGCTCTGCAAATTTGGCTCCAAAGCCCGGCACAGCGGCAATTTCACTAGCTGATGCCCTCATTATCCTGCGCACAGACCCAAAATGCCTCAAAAGATCCTTCTTTCGAGACTCTCCTATGCCTGGAATATCGTCAAGGACCGACTCCCGAATCAAACGCGCTCGCAAACGACGGTGATGCTCCAGCGCAAACCTATGCGCCTCATCCCTAGCCCTCTGTAAAATATGCAAGGCTCTTGATCCGGCAGGCAGCCGGATCGGGTCATTACGGCCCGGCAAATACACTTCTTCAAACTTCTTGGCAAGCCCTGCGATCGCAAGATCACTGACTCCCAATTCGATCAATACTCCCATGCCTGCATTCAGTTGCGAAACACCACCATCGACAATCACCAAATCCGGCAGGGATTCTCGCATGGTTTGAATCCTCAAAAACCTGCGACGGATCACTTCAGCCATCATACCGGGATCATCAGCCTGCTCAATCGTCCTGATATTGTAGTGACGGTATCTTGACGGCGCCGGTCGTCCATTAACCAGGCAAACCATGCTCGCCACTGCCAAAGTCCCTGAGATATTGGAAACATCGTAGCACTCAATTACTGTTGGTATCTTTGAAAGCCGCAATGCCTTCTGTAGCTCAAAGAGCCCAGCGCGCGAGTCATCCTCCTTGCTAATCCTTGGTAATACCGCTCTCGCACGTTGATGGATAACATCGCGCAACATGAACCAAGTATCCCGCAAGGAGGCCGCATCCTCAAACCGTGATTCTGCTCCAGCTAGCTTCATAGCCTGCCGCACCTCTTCCAGCAGTGCAGGCGTTTCCCCTCGCAGAAAGGCGCATGCCGCTCCAGCTTTCATCAAATACTCCTCCCGTGTCACCCGTGCAATGCATGGCGCCGAGCAAAATCTGACGATATCATTGATGCAGTGGCGATGATCCAACGGTCCTGGAACACGAGGGCGACACTTCCTTAACCCGAACTTTCTTTCAACAAAATCCATGGCGGCATAGGTAGCCGCTGACGAGATGTACGGCCCGAGATATATGGCTCCATCCTCGCGCCGAATTCGAACGGCCTTGAACATCGGCCATGGCTCGTTCATATCAATCCGCAACATCAAGAATCGCTTGTCATCCTTGAAGTCCACGTTGTAACGCGGCTTGTAATCCTTGATCAACCGGCTTTCCGTAAGCAAGGCTTCGGCCTCATTGCGAAGCACAAGAATGTCAAAATCATCCACGCTTTTGACAAGCCCTCTAAGCTTTGGATCAGCTTTTCTCCAAGTGCCCGCACGGAAATAGGACTGAACTCTCTTGCGTAAGGAAACCGCCTTGCCCACGTAGATTATCTTGCCGCGCCGATCACGCATGAGATAGCAACCGGGCTTGTCAGGCAATTCCCTGAGTTTGTCTTGTAACTTTTCGGACAGCTTGAACATAGCCACGGCGCACCCCACCCGGCTTTCGCTCATTATCCCTGCTTGTTCATGACCCTTGTCACTTTGTCAGCCAGCGCTTCCGGTGTCATGCCGTATTTCTTTGCAAGCAAAGCTGGGGCCCCATGCGGTATGAATTCTCTCGGCCAGCCCGCACGAACCACATTACCTTTATACCCCCGCTCTATCAGGAATTCTTCAACAGCGGAGCCAAACCCGCCTGAGGCAACACCATTTTCGATCGTCAGGAAACACCGGGATAATGCCATTTGACGATCAAGCAGTGCTTCATCAAGCGGCACGACAAACCTTGCATCCACGATCCCGACTGAATAGCCGCGGGCCGCCAACAAGTCAGCAACCCCGGAAGCGAGCGTCAAGGCATCCCCTAGCGCCCATATTTGGATTTCCCATCCTTCGTGCACCACACGGGCTTTCCCGAGTTCAACCGTCTCAAACCGGTCCGGCATGGCAAACCCTGGACAGACACCCCTAGGGTAACGCATCACAACCGGCCTTTTCCAAGCAATAGCCGAAGAAAGCATATTAACCAGCTCGACTCCATCCGCTGGTTGCATAACCACTAGATTTGGCACAGGCCTCAACAGCGCCAGATCAAATAATCCATGATGCGTTGGACCATCGTCTCCAACAATCCCTGCTCGATCCAAACAAAAGACCATCGGCAATTGTTGGAGACAAACGTCGTGTATGATGCAATCGATCGATCGTTGCGCAAACGTCGAATACACCGCAAATACCGGCACATAGCCTTGCGTCGCCAATCCTGCGGCAAATACCACCGCATGCTCCTCGCAAATTCCAACATCAAAAAAACGATCAGGGAATCGCTTGGCAAATGCTGACATCCCTGTTCCCGTTTTCATGGCGGCGGTGATTCCCACCACGTCCGAGTTTTGCACCGCGAGAATCTCAAGCGCAGAGCCAAATATATGCGAATAAGAAGGGGCCCCACTGCTCCCCATCGGCACCCCTGTCTCCACATCAAAACTTCCTATCCCATGCCAGGTTTCCGGACATTCCTCGGCATAGGAATAACCTCTCCCTTTCTGGGTTGAAACATGCAGTAATATTGGGCGATCATAATCACGGGCTATTTCCAACGCCGCAACCAGACGCGGCAGATCATGCCCGTCAATCGGACCGACATATCGAAGTCCCAGTTCCTCAAACAAGACACTGTGAAGAAACATGCTCTTTACTGCTTCTTCCATCCGCCAATAGGTGCGCCGAAGGAATTTTGATTCGCCAGAAACCTTCGCCACAGCCTGCTCGATAGCTGATTTCAGATGATTATATCGAGGATTGGCCAGCAATTCCCCCAGATAGCGCGAAACAGCCCCTACATTCGCGGATATGGACATTTCGTTATCGTTTAAGATCACCACCAGCCGTTTCGCAGTCGCGGCTATGTTGTTCATCGCTTCAAACGAAATACCACATCCCAGCGAGGCATCACCAACAACAGCCACAACATGTTCGCCGCTTCCGTGCCGATCGCGAGCCGCCGCTATTCCCAGCGCCGCCGAAAGCGCCGTGCCGGCATGCCCGGCACCAAACACATCATATTGACTCTCCTTGCGGCTCAGGAAACCCGACAGTCCTTCAAATTGCCTCAACGTGCCAAAACGATCCCTCCGACCCGTGAGAATTTTGTATGTGTAAGCCTGATGACTGACGTCCCACACAATCTTATCCGCAGGCGGGCTAAACACCTTCAAAAGCGCAATCGTCAACTCAACCACACCAAGATTTGGCGCCAGATGACCACCCGTCCGGCTTACTGTCTCGATTATCAGCGAACGGACATCCACAGCCAGACTTTCCATCTCATGGAGAGCAAGGGACTTGATATCCTCCGGCCCGTTAATCCTGCTCAGCAAGTCACTCATCGTTGATTCTTCCATTTCTAACAACCACTTTGCTCGTCATCCGTAAAATGGCATAATCCAATCACCCCATCAAGAACACTCATTGGCTTAGAGGCAATCGCTTGACGTCACGCCCCCCTCAACTGTAGCTTCACTCCGTCCTGAATTTTAAGTTAGCCTGATATCAATGAAATTTCTCTTTGTAAATGCGATAAAAAATGACGATTGGGGGGGCATGGAGAATTGGATGCTCAAGCTCGGCAAGGAATTGCCCGCATTGAGTGACGACTGCCTCATCGTCGGACGCCCTTCCAGTCGCTGGCCATCTATCTGTGAAACGAATCATCTGCCGTTTGCCCCTTGCACCTTCGGTGGAGACCTGACCCCTTGGGTCGTACCGCGCCTCAGATCCATCTGCCGCCAATTCCAACCTGACATCGCCATTGTAAAAGGATTTCGTCAGGCCCGTTTTATTCGCCGCGCATGGCCATCTGCGTTAATTGCCGTCAAGTTACCCTTTAGCCATGAACTTACCTCAGGCCTGATAGACCGGATCACTTTCCAGCATTGTGTGGATATGGTGTTAACTGATAACCACGAGGCAGGATCCGCTTTTATGAAATGCCCATGGGTTCTTCCTGGAAAAATCGCCGTCATCCACAATGGTGTGTACACACCCGATCTATCCACGCTACCAGCTACCGGCAAGACGCTCCGTGAATTCCTGAATCTTCCCTCGTCAGCCTTGATCATTGGCGCCTCGGGACGCTTTACTTCTGTAAAAGCCTTCAGTGACGCCATCCACGCGTTTGCAGGCATTCATCGGCCTGATGCGCATTTCGTCATCTTTGGAAACGGGCCTGAGGAATCCGCGTTAAAGGCCCTTTGTGCTCAGCTCGGTGTGAGTAATAATGTGCATTTCCCGGGCTGGATCGATAATGCTCGTCATCTCATCTGGGGGTGCAATATCTTTATCCATCCAAGTCTTTCAGAAGGACTCCCCAATGTCGTACTCGAGGCCATGGCGGGGGGCGTTCCTGTCATCGCTTCCAATGCCGGAGGCACTTCTGAGATATTCACCGGTCCATTCGCCAGCAATCTGTTTAAACCCCATGATATTGAAAAAATGTCCAGCCTTCTCAGGCAATTCATTGAAACTCCTTCAGTTGGAATGGAAATCGGCAAAAAGGCTCGCGAGCATGTGATTTCCAACTTCTCGGTTAACGCCATGACCACTGGCATACGCAAAGTCCTCGCCGCAAAACTAAATCATAGAAAAACACTTCTGACCAACCCTGAAGCTGTTTCAAATGGTTTCCAGTGGATCAGCGCACTCAACCTTGGAGTCGGAGCCGAGGCACTTTCATGGCCCACTTTTCCGCAGGCTAAATTAATATCACGCTCGTCCAAGGCAACCGTGCACAATATTGAAGTCAGCGGCAGGTCTTTTTTCACCAAACAGTTTACCGGTGATCGTTGGTGCCTCCGGCGCTTGGGACTTCGTCTTCCTCTTGCCCTTACCAACTTCTTGGCCGCCCATAAACTCGCTTTGCGTGGAGCCAGAGCCGTTCCCCACGTTGCCGCCGGCTGGACCGCAAACCTGAAAGGCCGCTCCACATCATTACTGGTAACCGAATCCATTCCGGGCCTTATCACAGCCGATCAATGGGTCATTACCCATCCCGCCACTGCTAAAACACGAGTTCGTTTCGTTCGCGATCTTGCCTCGTGGCTCGCCCACCTTCACGGTGCGGGCGTGGCCTCGCACGATCTAAAGTTCTCGAATATCCTGGTCAGCGAAGAAAGCGAAGGATTCAAGTTTACATTGCTGGATCTGGATAATTGCCGAATCCGATTTCTTGCAGTCACTGCCTATGACGCCCAGCGTAATCTCCACCAATTGTTTAGATCGTTCCAGAAAGAGATGACCCCTCGCGACGCTTTGCGCTTCATGGCTGTGTACCGCCAGAGGCGGCGCTTAACCAGGTCTCAGGCGCGTCATTTATTCAACGCCACGGAAAAACGGCTTCAGCGCCATGGGCAAGGCTACCATCACCTGCAACACCGTCACCCCTAGCCCTTTCTCACCCCACCGGCTTGGGCAGAAATATTTCCTGGAATAAATTCCTGGCGTAACGATCCGTCATTAACGAAATGTGATCCACCACGATCTGACAAAGCGAAGGTCTCCTCCCTTGTGGATATAGCTTGTTGATGAAGTGATGCAATTCCCTCACTGGAAGAGGATCAGATTCTCTCACAATCCCCCACTCGCGCTGACGTCGACTGACCAACTCCCTTTGTTCAAAGTCAAAAATTTCCCTGAGCATGTTCTCCGCCCGGGTCGCATATTCAACCAATTGCGGATGGTAGTAAATATGCTTGCAGCTGTATTCATATAAAGCCCGCAAGGCATCAAATACGTCATCGGAGAATCCAATCCTGTCCGGTGTCTTTAAGTTCCCGCAAATGACATCTGTAACCAGATTATTGATGATCACCCTATTGTCCGAACCGAGAAGCCGAACCACCTTGGAAGGAAGCGGCGGCAAATTCCCCAGCACACTCACTGCGTCCTCGTAATCCCTGCCCGCATAGGCAATCCGGTCAACCAGCCGAACAAGACACCCTTCCATCGTTATCGGCGCAAGCCCCCTCTCCCGGATATGCTCTAGTGGTTTCCCGACTTTGCTCCGGGGCCTCAGATACTGTTCCATGCTCTCTCCGCAGTGACATACAATTCCATCCCTGACTTCGTACGTCAAATTAAGTCCGCACTCCTCGGTGGATGGACGAAAGGCAAGCCGATCAACAACTCGAAGGCTGTGAACTTCATGGGCGAAGGATTGCTTCGAGTCGTTCTTTTTCCACATCCGGTCCAGAGCGTGCTCGCCTGCATGACCAAACGGCCCATGACCGAGATCATGCCCCAGTGCTATGGCATAGGCCAAATCCTGATTCAACCCAAGCGCCCGTGCAATCGTCTGGGCAATCGAGGCCATGTAAAGCGAATGGTCCACACGGGTGGACACATGATCACTCTCCGGCGAGAAAATCACCTGTGTCTTGTATCGCAGACGCCGAAAGGCCGTGCAATGAAGAATCCGATGAGCATCACGTTGATAGCACAGACGAATCGGATCCTCCGGTTCATCCCGTAGTCGCCCCCGACTCCGTGCGCTAATCATTGCCAACGGATGATCCAAACCCTTTTCTTCACGCTCCTGCGCTAACTCTCTTAATGTCTTATTCATGGCGCTCCTGCATTTCTAGGCTGTCCCGATGAAACGACTGGTTCATCTAATCTGTAATACTTAATCATTCCATACGGGAAATCATGGGCCTTGTAGTTACGTAGCCGGTCATGGCGTAAGCTGAACGACATACTGTGATGTAAAAACAACCACGGACAATCCTCCATCACCACACGCTCCATCGCGGCACACAACGTATCCCGCTCCACCCCATCCGGCAGTCTGGCCGCTTGATCATACAACCGATCAAACTCATTGTTTCTATAGTTGGTCCGGTTAGCGCCGGGTGTCTCGTTAGGACCATAAAACAATTGCAGGAAATTTTCCGGATCAGGATAATCCGCCACCCAGCTTAATAGGAACATCTGGGCTTGTCTTTGCTCAATCTTCTTCAGGAAGGCTGGCCAGTTGTTAAAACTGGGGACAATAACAAGCCCGATTTGCTCCATAAAGGAAGCCACGACTTCCGCTGTTTCCCGCGTGTCAGAACCTCCCGCGCCCAATTCCAGAGTTAATTCCAGTCGCTTCCCTGTCCGCGGATCACGCCCTCTGGGATATCCAGCCGCAACCATCAACTCCCTTGCCCGCTCTAGGTCAAACGGGTAAAGCGTCTTCCCTGGACTTATCCGCCGCATTGCCGGAGGTACTGGCCCATCAGCGGGCATTACCCGGCCATTCTGGAACTTCACCCACTTTTCACGATCAAACGCCGCCATCATGGCCTGTCTCAAATACCGGTTTACCCCAACCACAGGGTCATCCATGTTAAACCCGATGTACCCCGTATCCAGCGCCGGGGCCTTATCCATCACAATTCCTCGCCGACGCAGATCTTCCGAAAGTTCATCCTGACGTACAATTACAGCATCCCAGTTATCTCGCGAGATTACCGACATTTCGAGTTCATTCGAGAGAAACATCAGCCACTGTGAGGAAGCGTCACTAATCGCATACTGAACTATCCGATCGATGAAAGGAATTGGCATCCCGGCGTCCTTTATCAACCCTTGAGCAACATCCGTTTCGTCCCCATGCATGGGATAACGATCCATCCTTCCCGTTTCCTTCCACTTGGGATTTCTCATGAATTCAATCCGGTAATTATGGACGTAAGAATTCATTACATAAGGCCCGGTCCCCACGGGATGATTCACAAAATCCTGTCCATAATACGTCACTGCCTCCTGCGGAACGGCAAACGCATAATTCATCGTCAATATCCATAAAATTGCGGGAAAAGATTGCGTTAATTTTATGCATAACGTGTGCCGATCAGGCGCAAACACCCCGCTCACCCTTGAGGCATAGGATGCTTTCCCATTTGCCATCGCCTCGCGAAACGCATCCAACCCTTCTATTCGACCCCGGAACGCCCAGTAGCCGGAGGAGCCTACCTTCGGGTCTGCCACACGTTTAATGGAATACACAAAATCGTCTGCGGTCAATTCCCTCCCCTTGCCAGCCGTTGTCTCGAAACAAGGATCGTCTTGAAAATAGATACCCTTCCGGATCCGGAACGTGTACTCAAGCCCATTGGAGGAAACTGACGGCAGGGATTCCGCCAAACACGGCTCCGCGCGGTATGGCCTTTTCAGGTAGGAATATTGAAGCAACCCTTCGTAGACTTTACTCACCGCCTGAACCGAGGGCACATCCATAACACGAGCCGGATCAAGGCCGGTAAGCCGTCCCGTCTCGCCGTGATACACCGACTCACCAGCGGCAAATTGCGCCACTACAAAACTGGTTATCAATAGCCACTGAATCTTCATTGCCACTACAAATCCGGAATTTCCCACAGGCACATCCTTCCGGGAAAGCGAAGGCATCATAGCTGGCTCTGGGCCAACATACAACACAAGCAGAGCATGGAGCCAGCTGTGGGACTCGAACCCGCGACCTGCTGATTACAAATCAGCTGCTCTACCAACTGAGCTAAGCTGGCACAATAGATATTTGTCGATCCAACAAACGCGCGAACAATGCCAAAACACCTCATCACTACGCAAGCGCTAACCACTCTCGTCCAATTTTCTTTCTGTTTGAGCGGTAAATCAACTTGACGCATGCACCCCGCGTCTGCATCATCTGCACTTCTTTTGGGTGTTTAGCTCAGTTGGTTAGAGCGCTTGCCTCACATGCAAGAGGTCACTGGTTCGAGTCCAGTAACGCCCACCAGCCCTCGCTCACAGCGTAGCGTAGAGCAAAAGGAAGTCACACCGTAGTCCTTGGGCGAAGGTGGCTCTATAAGTAACAACGCTGTGAGACGGTTCCGGGGAATGCCGCCTCTATAGACTGAATATGTGCTCCCCTGAAATACAAACTGAAAGGATTATGCATCATGCGCATCCTAGTCACTGGCGGTGCCGGGTTTATCGGCAGTCATATCGTTGAGCATTTTCAAGGCAAGGCCGAAATCCGGGTATTAGACAACCTTCGTTCAGGCCACCGTAGCAACCTCAAAGGATTCGAGTGCGAATTCATCGTGGGGTCTATCATGGATCGCCCCCTGGTCCGCAAAGCCATGTCCGGCGTTGACTATGTCTTCCACCTTGCCGCCATGATTAGCGTTCCTGAGTCGATGCAAAAGCCAATCGAATGCACCGAATTAAACACTGTTGGCACATTGATCATACTCGAGGAAGCCGCAAGCGCTGGTGTCAAGAAATTGACATTCAGCACCTCGGCCGCCATCTATGGCGATAATCCCGTCACCCCAAAAGTCGAAACCATGTTCCCGGAGCCTAAAAGCCCCTATGCCGTAACCAAACTTGATGGCGAATACTACTGCGGCATGTTTACGCGCGAAGGCCGCCTTGCCACCACCTGCCTGCGCTATTTTAATGTCTTCGGACCTCGTCAGGATCCGAAAAGTCAATACGCCGCCGCTGTTCCAATTTTTGTGGATAAAGCCGTCCGAAACGAATCCATCACCATCTATGGAGATGGCGAACAAACCCGTGATTTCATATATGTTAAGGACATTGTCGCCGCAAACGTCTTTTTCGCCACATCGTCCGCTGAAACAGGAGTCTTCAACGTGGCCTACGGCCAACGAATCACCATCAATGCCCTCGCCAAGAACATCTGCGAACTTGTAGGGTCACGCTCGAAGATCCTCTATGCACCGGAACGGGCTGGCGACGTTAAACATTCACTGGCGGCTGTCGACAAACTTCGCGCCACCGGCTTTATGCCTTCCGGATCCCTGAGCGCAGGGCTTAAAGACACCGTCACCTTTTTCGCCGCCCGTCACAAAGCAGGTGTGCCCTGCCGGGCGCACCAAATAAAAAAAGACCGGCAATAAATGCCGGCCTTCTGACTGTCACTGGATGACGATTACCCTTACGCGGCTGCCGTCAATCCTTTCTTGGCCATCGCCACAATCAGGACAAATCCGTCCGGATCATGAAATGCGATTTCCGACAGCATTTTGCGATTCAAGGTGATTCCCGCTTTCGTCAGCCCTTCCATCAATCGGCTATAGCTCACACCTTGTTCCCGGCAGGCAGCCGACACACGAATCGTCCACAACTGACGGAACTCGCCTTTGCGCTGCTTACGATGCTCGTAAGACAAACGCATGGCCCTGTCCACAGCCTCTGTCGCTTGGCGGAAAAGTTTACTACGGCCCCCGCGGAATCCCCGGGCGCTCTTAAGTCTTGTATTGCGTCGTTTACGGGACGCAGGCGCATTAGTTGCTCTTGGCATCTTTCTTTCCTTTCAGTACTGATCAAATCATTTCGATGATCCGCTTCAAGTCGGAATCATTCACCATTTTGCCCCGACGCAAGTTGCGCTTTCGTTTCCGGCTCTTGGAGCTCAAGAGGTGTCCTTTGCCAGGACGCGCAAACTTCAGTTTACCACTGGCAGTCACCTTGACCCGCTTGGCGGTCATTTTCTTTGTTTTCTTTTTCGGCATCGCTTTCCTTCCTTCATCGTTCGCCAAACTAAAATAGCGGCGCAATGTACCTGAGACCACCGCTCACGTCCAGCATTTTTCAGCAATGTTTTTGCTGGCCTTCAGTCCTGCCCGGGATACTTCCTCATGATCTCCCTAAGCCGTTCGACGACCGACAGGCTTGCCTTTACTACAGCCGGGTCAAATTGCCTGCCCGACATCCCCTTTATTTCATCAAACGCTTCATTCAAATTCAGTGTTGGACGATATAACCGGGAACTCGTCATAGCATCCAGCGCATCCGCCACGCCAACAATCCTTGCATCCCTCGGAATTGATTCCCCCTTGAGTTTGTCGGGATAGCCTTCCCCATTCCACCACTCATGGTGTGATCTGGCTATCACCTCGGCCAACTGAATCAACTCAATCGATGATCCATGCAGAATCTGGGCTCCGATCTCGGCATGACGCTCCATGACCTGACGCTCATCTTCTGTCAACCCGCCCGGCGTGCGCAATATCTCGTCCGGCACCCCAATCTTCCCCACATCGTGCATGGTCGCGGCCAACCTCAACAACTGACAATCGGACTCTGATCGCCCCATGGCCGACGCTATCACTTCCGCATACCGACTGACACGCTCCACATGCGCCCCGGTGTCGTCATCCCTGAATTCAGCCGCCTTCGCAAGACGACGAATAATCTCTTTGGACGCCGCCGAGGATTCATCAAAGGCTTTGCGTAATGCCGCCGTTTGCCTCGCCACTTCCAAAGCCAAATACGAACGTTCGTCCTCCAACTGATCCCTGTGCGACTTGGCGTTTAACGCCGACCTCACCCGCGCCAGCAACTCTGGAATGCAGATCGGCTTGCTTAATAGATCGTCCGCTCCAGCCTCCAACGCTGTCGTCTTCTCCCGCGGCACATCACGCCCCGTGATCATTACAACCGCAACTGAGGATCCTGACGTCTCGGCACGAATACGCCGCGCGACTTCAAAACCATCCATATCCGGCATAACCAGATCGAGCAACACGAGATCAGGATGCTTTTCCTTCACATACGCCAACCCGTCCTTGCCACAATCCACCCGATCAACCTCATAACCCTGAACCCGCAACAGATCAACCAAGGTTCGGCTGATCAACGGATCGTCATCCACCACAAGGATTTTCTGATGATTCATGGCGTTATACCTATCAGTTGCTACTTACTGCTGTTTCGCCCACAACAATATCTCCTCCGGCAAGCCAGCCACCTCCACCACGGTACACTGCACCTCCCCGGCCTCCCCCGGCACCTGGACAACATCTCCCTTTCGATGTCCCGACAGTGCCTTGCCCATCTTGCTGCTACAGGAAATAATCCCGCGTTGAGGCTCCTGATCCCATTCACCCATCACATGGAACACATTCGTATTCCCATCCGTATACTGTAATGTTACCGTCGTCCCCATTCCGGCCACATCCGTCGGACAAGCACTGAAATCCGTCCCCTTGACTCTGTTTAAATCCTGCTCCAGTTCACCCCGCCTACGCATCAATATCCCCTGCTGTTCCTTCGCAGTTTTGTATTCAAAATTCTCCCTCAAATCACCATAACTGCGGGCAACTCCAATATCCTGGCTGTTTCTCGGAATGTCCTCGTTGATCAATTTATCCAACTGCCTTTGCCGTTCACGGTAGGTCCGCCACGATGTCAGCCCACCTTGACTCGCAGGATCCTCAACTTTCGTCTCCACCAGCAACTTTGCCAGCTCCGGATGACTGACACAAATCCGCCCGATCATCGCTTGGGCATCAAGCATCGTCCGGCCCATTATCTGGCGCAACGCCCGGATGAGACTGGTCCTTTGGACATGATTCATGCTGGACACGGAAGCTTCCAGCCACTTTCGTTGCTGTATCAGTTCCGCCAGTTGATTTGCCGCCCGCAACCGGTCAAACATATAAGTCCGCTCAAACAACGGCAACACATGGAACATCAGATCCCCAAGGGTTCCCAACTTCCATTCATCCAACTTCTCGGGACGCTTGCTCAGCCAGAAACCCATCTCCACGCCTATCTTGCGCCGCCCCAGTTCATCACGAAATACAGCCGCGCAAGCCGCCTCAGCGCCCTGCTTATCCATAAAATCCATGAAAACATTCAACACATTCAGCGACACCTTGGGCAGAAGACCGACAATCACACCCTTGACTCGTTCGGCATCGTAATCCGCCACCATGCTAAGAAACAGATCCAGCTTACGCCCCGATAATTGAGTCGCCGCTTCCAATAAAACCTCGGGTTGCAGCAGCTCATTAACCTCATTCGTCCAACTGACCGCTTCCTCGGCAACCTTCCATTGACAGGCCGCCATAGTCACCTGCACCCGAACCGACAAATCCGTGCCGCCAAATCCTCGCAGCAGAAAAGCCAGCCTGTCGCCGATCATTTTCCGTCCATAATCATCCACCCCCGCCACCCCCACCCCTGACTCCAGCTCCTCCAGTTTCCCGAACACCCCCTCACACGTTCTTTCCTTAACTAAACCTTCAAACCACTTGGCGTCATACGCCACCACGCATTCCAACAAGGAAATGGGATCATTTCGCTTTGCAGGAATTACAACAAGAGGATCGGTTTTCAGAACCTTGCGCGCCGTATCCCAAAACCCCTTCCACGCATCCGCCTTCACAATCCCGGCTGTAAGCAATTCCTGTAACAGTGGTACTGGCAACGACCCGTAACTGCGCAACGCGATCTTGATAACCTCAGCCGGATTTTCCGCCACCAATGCCTGCAACCCAGCGGGGTCCAGATAATGACGCGCCTGCAAATGGTCGTCATTCACCAACTGTATCGTCTCCGCCGCATACGCCATGCTCATCTCGTGCCCGCGTTTACGCGAAAAATCCACAGTTACCCTTTGATAGAACGAATCCACATGATTGACCCGCCCAATGCCCCACGTCTTATCCATCGCCAAAATCCCGTCCCGAAGCGCCATCAGCGTCTCAAGACGACGAAAGCACTCCATCAGCGGCACCGACTTACCAAAGCCCGCATTCGCCACAAACGGCTTACGTTGAGGGTCATTCCGGAACATCCAGTTCAAACGCTTCTCAACATGCTGTCGAAACGCAGGATCCGCCACTCGCGCAGGCACTCGGCTTTTCAATACCCGGATGATCGCCTCAGCATCACCCCGCTCCATCAGGGATTCTCCCAATAGTTCAAACCAGCTGTCCGCCTGTTCAGTCAGTCCAGCTAAGCGCAACTCATTCAACGCGTTCAGCATGTCCTCGACTGGTATAGTCTCGGCGGCCAATCCAGCCATGAACCATTCTTCAAGTTGATCCTCCCCCAAAGCAACCCTCTGCTGAGCATTCTGCATAAATCTCCTTGTTTATGAGCGATGACACTACCACACCAGCCCACCAAGGCACAAGATACCGCTTTCCAATATCTCACCCCTGATATCAAAATCTTCCATTCACCCCTTATCATCTCTTCATATCTCGTCCCCGTCTGCCTCCTCACTGCCTCCTCACTTTCTCCGTGCGCATCCTCGTGGCGTTTGTTACAAGCTTCCCACGCAATTAAGGACAAGCCCATGATAGACATTTCAATTGTGGTCCCAATTTATAACGAAGCAGAAAGCTTGGATTTGCTGGTATCAAGCATCCATGATTCCCTTGCCCGCATCGGAAAATCGTATGAGGTCGTCCTGATCGACGACGGCAGCAAGGATGACTCCTGGAACAAAATGCTCTCCCTGTCAGAACGCTACCCCTTCCTCCACCTCATCCGGTTCCGCCGGAATTTCGGACAAACCGCTGCCATGAGCGCTGGTTTCCACGCCGCACGCGGCCGCATTATCATCACCATGGACGCCGACCTTCAAAACGATCCCTCCGATATACCCCTTCTCCTCGATCGCATGGAAGCTGGTTACGACGTTGTCAGCGGGTGGCGCAAAAATCGCAAGGATACCTTTATCAATCGCAAGTTGCCCTCCATCATTGCTAATTCGCTGATCAGCAAGATAACCGGCGTCCCTCTCCATGACTACGGCTGTACACTTAAGGCTTACAGGTCCGACGTTATCAAAGATGTCCATCTGTATGGCGAAATGCACCGGTTTATCCCTGCCCTTGCAAGCTGGGTTGGTGGAAGAGTCGATGAAGTCCCCGTTAACCACCGTCCACGCCAGTTCGGAAAATCTAAGTATGGAATTTCCAGGACTTCAAAAGTTATCCTCGATCTGATGACTGTAAAATTCCTCCTGCACTACAGCACACGCCCCATTCAAATCTTCGGGCGCATCGGCATGCTCTTTGCCACCATCGCCATCATGATGCTAGGCGTGGTCGTTGCGGATCGCCTCTTCGTTGAACACACCACCACCGACTTCCTTCTCAAGCGCCCCTTCTGGGTCGTCACCCCGCTGATGTTCCTCGGTTTCTGCATCCAATTTGTCAGCATGGGCCTTCTGGCGGAAATGCAAACACGCACCTACCATGAAGCACAAGCCAAGCCAATTTATGTCATCCGCGAAAAGCGTGAACCCAAGACCCTTGGCTAACTTATTAAGCTATCTCATTTATGTGGACTGAACCCACTACCATAGAATTTAACGATTCCCTAATGGCTGGCGCCGCGGCCGTCGCTTATTTCCTGTTGTTAGCCGCCGGAACAGTCACAGCCTTGATATTGCTGGCACGCGGTCTGCGAAATCCGTCCCCATGGGATTCACTGGCAAAGACCCTGCAAAACAGGGCTTGGACATGGATGGATGGCGGCAGGATCCTCGGAGTCCAACTCTTATTTCTCTTTATTGCCTCTCTTATCGCCCACTTCCTGTCGTCCGCCCCTCCAGCCTTGATGATGATCACAGAAACCCTCCTTTTCGATGTCGCCGGACTTGCCTTTCTATGGCTCTATCTTCGTCGTCGTAAACTTTCCTGGCGTGAAATTTTCGGGGCTCCCGCCATGACACTGGGCCGTTCCTTCCGCGCGGGCTCAATGTTCTATCTCGCGCTGTTACCTGTGCTGGTCTTCACTTCGCTGGTGTATCAGGGAATTCTGTCTGTCAACGGCTACCCTCCGAGCCTTCAGGAAGTTGCCCTTCTGCTTTCCAAAGATCACCCCCTGTGGATCCGGCTGTATATGGTGCTTCTCGCCCTCGTTTTTGCCCCCGCCTTTGAAGAGTGCCTGTTCAGGGGAATCGCCCTCCCTCTCTTTGCACGGCGTTTCGGCGTCGGCCCCGCCATCCTCATCACATCGCTCGTGTTTGGACTCATCCACTTCCATCTCCCATCCTTCGCTCCTCTCTGTGTGGTGGCCTCCGCTTTCTCGCTCGCCTATCTCTATTCAGGCTCCCTTTGGGTCCCCATTATTATGCACAGCCTATTCAACGGCGTTAATATCGCCCTGCTTATCCTCATCACCCCATGAACAAAAAGGCCACCCATGACCTTACGCACAATTGATTGGGCTCCGGATTCCAAAAGCCTGACACCCGGCCATGTCGTCATGATTGATCAAACCCGGCTCCCCGATGAGCTTGTCTACCTGCACAGCCGTGATGTCACCGAAATTTGGACCGCCATCCGCACACTTCAAGTTCGGGGGGCCCCCGCCATCGGAATCGCCGCCGCCATGGGCATCGTCGTCGCCATTCAGGATCACGCCGGCCCAACCGAATCACTCCACGCGACCCTCCTTGGTGCCGCCGATTATCTTGCCACTTCGCGCCCCACTGCCGTCAACCTCTTCTGGGCACTCAACAGGATGAAATCCGTCGCCAAGGTATCCCTGCATCTTGAGCCCACAGCTTTCAAATCTCGACTAGCCGCAGAAGCCGTTGCCATCCGCGAAGAAGACGCCCTCATGTGCCGCGCCATAGGGCAGCATGGTGCCACCCTGCTCAAGGACGGCGATGTTGTTCTAACCCACTGCAACGCCGGAGGACTCGCAACCGCCGAATATGGCACAGCACTCGCGCCTATTTATGTCTCTCATGAAAGCGGCCTGAAAATCCATGTGTACGCCGACGAAACTCGCCCGCTCCTGCAGGGCGCACGATTAACCGCCTGGGAACTTGCACGCGCCGGAATAGACGTGACATTGATTTGCGACAATATGGCGGCCCATATCATGAAAACATGCCGAGTGACTGCTGTCTTCGTCGGTGCCGATAGAATTGCCGCCAACGGCGACACCGCCAACAAAATCGGCACCTACGGTGTTGCCATTCTAGCCAAGGCGCACGGGATTCCTTTTTACGTCCTGGCACCATCATCAACCTTCGACCTCTCCCTCGATTCGGGGGACAAGATCCCCATCGAAGAGCGCCCATCGTCGGAAATCACCATGGGATTCGGAAAATTAACGGCACCCGAAGGTGTCAAGACTCGCTCACCAGCGTTCGATGTGACTCCTCACAATCTCATCAGCGCCATTGTTTGTGAGAAGGGCATACTGTATCCGCCCTATTCAGCGACCCTGCGTGAATGCATCAAGTAAAGGATGTGTTTATCCAAACCGTGTCACTGCGAGCCAGGCGACGCAGTGGCATTGGCCTCCAGCGTCGTCACACATCGTCTCTCCAACGCCAGCAGAACCGGAGCCGCCTTCACGGCAAATTCCGTCATCCCATACTTGGCCAAAAACTTCTCCCTCTGCTCATTCAACGCCGCCACCTGAATACTCGTCAACGACTCCTGCTCCAACGTCCTGATCCACTCCTTCTCATCATAGGGACCAACCACGACTCCTCCGGCCTTGAGTACCCTTGCCAGACACCCGATTAGAGCAACATCATCCTTCAGCGCCTTAACCACCTGCAACCTCGCCATCAACAACTCCGACAGGAACGGCCCCGTTTTAGGGAATAACTCTTCCGCCACCTGAAAGCTATTCACATTCACCGCCAGCAATCCTTTCGCCAACGCAATACCGGGTTTTTCTGGGTCGCCAAGTCTCTTGAACCGTTCATCAACGGCCAGATCTTCCGGATCAAAGGCGAATGATGTATCGGCATTCACTAGAACCGCCAGCACCTTCTGCCCGCTGATGCCGGTAATCTTCAATCGCATCTCTCCACGCCCCAAACGGACCGTCACCACTTTCCCTATATCAGCACGGAATGAATCCTTTACATTAGCCGGAGCCTGCAGCGCCTCGTTCAGAACCTGTGCTAAATTCGCCAATTCATCACCTCGCTGCGGGAATCGACCACTCTTTCTCGCTCCTTCAACATCCTTCAACGCCAATTGAAGTTTCCCAGCAAACACCTTACCTGCAATCTGTTCAGAAAGCTCCACCCAAGCCACCTGATCCGCCTTGGTCTTATTCTGCGTCTCTAATTGATCTCTCACTCCCTTGGCCAGAAACTGCCGGTTCGATTCCGTATTCGATACAAATGGACCATCATACTTTTCCAAATACGCCAGAGCGCCCTCAAAATCTTTGGATTGCACCAACTCATCCACCTTTTGCTCAATGGCGGAAATAGCGGACCTTTGCGCTTCTTGTCGATCAATATGTATCTGATAAATTTCTTCCTGCGCCATGCTCGCCGCTGGCGTGTTCGAAAACGCAGTAATCACATATTGAAATTGTTTGATGCTCTCTTCCTCATCGTTCGGGTGAAGCTGTCGCCATTTTTTTGCCGTTTCTACCCTCTGCAATGCCGCCTTAGCCCATTCCGCTGAATCCGTGGCATCATCATCTGACAAAGCAGCCTGCTCTACAACCGGAACTGTCTTTGCTCTTCGAATCTCATCGATTGCGAATTTAAGCTTTTCACCAAGCTGGAACCTGTAATGCCAGACAAGCGCAAGCACATTGCCTAACACCAAAAGCACCAGAAACAACTTCATCACTTTGCCGCTGTTATTCTTGGAAGAAACCGAAAAAGCAGGGCTCACCTGTTTCACAGCGCCTATCCGCTTACGCCTCACCGAAATAGTGCTGGACCCCTCGTCCGGTGGAATTCCCAGGGGGGATGCCCCCTTCATCACTCGTCTTATATCCACCAGCACCTTTGACCAGTCCGCCAGACGGCCATCGCGATTCTTCACCATCATCCGTTCCAAAAGGAGACACACGTTCAGGGGAATATCGGGAACTATATCCCGCGGATCAACTATCGTTGACGTCAGTTGACACTCCATCGCCTCCGCATCACTCTTTTCATTGAAAGGCCGACGTCCCGTAAGCAGCTCATACATCATCGCGCCCAATGAATAAATATCCGTCCGGCAATCAAGAGTCAACCCGCCTCGCACCTGTTCCGGCGACATATACCCTGGCGTTCCTGTGATTTCCGATTCATGATCGCTCCTCACCGACTCCTTCGTCAGCGAAACCCCAAGATCAGCCACCTTAATAGTCCCATCCTGATCAACCATTACGTTTTCAGGCTTGATGTCACGATGGATCAATCCCGAGGTCTTCCACGCATAATCCAATGCCCCGGCAACAGATTCCGCAATGAGCAACACATCCTTGGACGCCAAATGCTTACGGCGGGACATCCAGCTTCCAATGGTATACCCATCAATAAACTCCATCACCAGAAAATAGGTGCCATTCTGTTCACATGCGTCATAAACCTGCACTATCCCGGAATGCTTAAGCCTGGCGGCAACACGCGCCTCATTCAGGATCTGCTTGAGATCATCCGTTGAGCGAATTGCCTCGGGCCGAATAACCTTTATCGCCACCATTCGATCCAGGGAGATCTGCCGTGCCTTCCACACTACCCCCATCCCTCCCACCCCAAGCCGCTCAATCAATTCAAAACCAGGCAAAGTAACTTCGTTCATAATACCAATCCTTTAAACCCTTCAATGCTCCAACCCAATTACCCGAAGTCAGTCGCTTTCCTTACTTCAACAATATACCGACAACCACTCCCAGCGACATAAAACTCAAATATACAAGCGAAGCATAAGGCTTCACAGTCGTCACCAGCAGACTCACCGAAACCCGGTCATGGTTAAAAATCATCACCACCACCGACAACGCCAGCAATAACAACGCGATCAACACATTCTTGCTCATCTTATTTCTCCTTCACTTTCTGACGCAGCACCGACTCCACCACTGACAGGATCACATCAACCTCCGGAAACCGTCCTACTCCCTCGCGACCACAGGCTAATTCCCCGCTCGCCACATCAACAAAAGTCACGCCACGCCCCTTGAGCTTAGCCACATTCTCCTGCGTCGCCTTGTGCGTCCACATATTGTCATTCATCGCCGGCGCAATCACCACCGGCGCTCTCGTCGCCAACGCCGTGCAGTTCAGCAGGTCATCCGCAATCCCATTGGCCATCTTGGCTATAACATTAGCCGTGCAGGGCGCCACCACAAATACCGAGGCCCGGTCCGCGTATGATATATGCTCCGGATGCCATCCATCCGCCTCCTCAAAAAGACCACTCCCCACAGCGTTCCGCGACAAAGTCTGAAACGTCAACGCCGTGACAAACCGTGCAGCCCCCTCCGTCATGACCACGGAAACATCCCACCCTTTTCGTTGCATCGCCCGCAACAGCTCCACCGCTTTGTAGGCGGCTATAGAGCCGGTCACACCAAGCACAACATGTGTTTTCTTTTCCATAACAGGCACTCCACCACTAACAAGTCATCAGCCTGCCAATTTTCCACTCTATTGTCAAAATCTACTCCTCTCGCTGGGATTGACACCCATATCTCCAGCCTCTATCCTATATCGCTTTCAATTGAGGACATATGAAACATATCATTCACAACGTTAAGAAATGGATCAGCGGCGCCAAACCCGCATCCGGAAAAACCACAATCGTTTACGTCATGGCTTCCCTTAAACAGGGTCAAGCCGATATGTACGCTGGCGATCCAACCCCTATCCTGCGCCGGCTCACCGACTTCTCCGCACGGGAAGTACTTTCAATCACCGCAATCCTTCCAGGCAAACCATCCAGAAAAATCCCGGATGGTACGCGGCAAAAGGAAGTCTCCGTCCGGTATGCCACCCCTGACCAACTCACGAAAGTCACCGAGCATGCGGTCAAGGACGCCGGGAAAACCGGCTCAGTGGTCTTGGTTACCGACCTGCCGACCCTTGAAAAATTCGCCGCCAGCCATCACTTGAAAACCCTTCGCATCGAAACATTCGAAAGGGCTCTGGAGTCTGTCGCCGGCCCCGTCCGCCGTGATGTCCGGAAACCTCAGGAAGGTGGCACCCCTCGCCCTTCCTCTCCCGCTCAAGACAGCAAACGCACTCAAGAACCCAGGAAATCAGAAAGCCAGGCTCAGCCCGCAAAACCCTCTCCCAGTCCCGCACCGGCTCCCGCAAAAGTAGCCGATGAGCGCAAGGACCGCGACCAGTCTGTGCTCGATCTCATTGATCCGCTGTAACCAACAATAAGGAGCCCATCATGAACATCCGGTATTGGATATCTGGTTTGATCATCGGCGGCACCATGATCACCGGCGCGCTTCTCTGGTCCGGCTGTGATCTAACAGACGCCGACTCCACCGAGAAGGCGATCACCGTCACCCCCGATTCTGTCGTGCTAACTCCCGGTAAAACCGCCCAGTTCAAGGCCTCCGGCGGCTATGACTATCAATGGAATCTCCTGCCAAATGATGGCAGTGGCCGTCTGAACACCTACCACGGCGACACCGTTGTCTACACCTGTATAGCCACCAACATCGGGGAAATGCCAAAGAAAGTGGTCGTCACCTCCACAATCGAAGGCGGATCCCACGATGACGGCTCATCAAACAGTGCGGCTGCTTACCGGCAAAGCACCGAGGCCGAGGTTTTTTATCCTTACGCTAATCCCACTTCGAACACTTCAACCAATTAAGGTCTTTACCCCTTAGTGCCGCATGCAACCCACCCGGTTGACCAGTCTGCAAAATCCGCGCGTAAAAGCCGTTGTCGCCTTGCGCCAGCGCTCCGACCGCGATGTGCAAAATGTGATGCTCATCGAGGGCTATCGCGAACTCAAGCGCGCACTGGACAACCAATATCACCCAAACGCAGTCTTCTTCTGCGCCGACCTCTTCATGGGATCAAACGAGCCAGCATTAATCGAACGTTCCCGCTTGGCAGGCGCGGAGGTGTTTGAATGCACCAAACCCGTCTTCGAGAAAATGTCCTATCGCGACCGGCCTGAGGGACTCCTCGCCGTGGGGCCCCAAATCCGCCGAACCCTCTCCGATTTGCGTCTCCCGACAAACCCTCTCATTGTCGTTGCCGAATCCATCGAGAAACCGGGAAACCTTGGCACCATCCTCCGCACCTCCGACGCCGCGGGCGTTCATGCCGTCATCGTCTGCGACCGTTGCACGGACATCAACAATCCTAATGTTGTCCGCTCCAGTATCGGCACGATCTTCTCCATCCCCGTCGTCGAAGCCTCCACCGAAGAAACGCTGGCCTGGCTCCACGCCAACAATATCCACATCCTCGCCGCCACACCCCATACGGATTTTGAATACTACTCCGTCGATCTCCGACCGGGCACCGCCATTGTCGTCGGAACCGAACAATACGGACTCAGCGATGTTTGGATGAATGAAGCCGATCTCAAGGTCCGTATCCCCATGCTCGGCCAGGCCGACTCGCTCAATGTTGCCGCCGCAACCACCATCCTTCTCTACGAAGCCGTCCGCCAACGCCGTTGCTCCCCCTAATTGTCTGCCCTCTCCCTTTCGCGTTCTCAATCGGCAACGTGGCCCTTAACATTCAATTTGACTTAAGCCGCATATTCAGGCTTCCTATGCCACATGGCTCGCCGATTGAAAAATCTCTGGCTTCCACTTTGCACAGCAGCCTCCATCGCACTCGCCCAACAACCATCTTCAACCAACGAGCCCGAGTACATTCTCGGCTACAAGTGGCCCATCGGTGAAAAAGTCACCTACCGCCTCTACTGGGGTTATATCCCTGTCGGCACTGCCGTCGGCTGGACCGAATGGGTACAGCACGAAGGACGCCGACTGCTCGCCATACGCCTCCGCACCATCTCGAACAAAGTCATTGAATCCGTCTACCCGGTCGATGACACCATCGAAAGCCTCGTGGAACCGGAAACCCTGCTCCCTGTCCAATTCACCAAGAACATCAGCGAAGGCAAAAACCGCTACCACGAAATCACCGTCTTCGACCGGACCAATCTCGTGGCCAACTGGACCTCGCCGTTGAAAAAGAAAACCAAATCCTTCCCTATCGTCGCTGATATCCGTGACATACCAACCCTCATGTTCTCACTCCGCGTCCAGAACTACAAAGTGGGCGAAACAACACAATTCAAGGTCATGGCCGACGAGAAAATCTATGACCTTTGGCTGAACGTTAAAAAACGGGAAAACGTCGAACTGCCAAATTACGACAAGGTTAAAAGCTTTAAGATTGAGCCGGATGCCGCCTTTCAGGGGCTCTTCGTCAGGACAGGAAAAATCTTCGTTTGGGTCTCCGACGATGAACGCAGTGTAGCCACTAAAATCCAGGCCACCGTGCCACTAGCCGATGTGCACGCCGTTCTCTGGTCAATCGAGGGGCCCGGCAATGACCGCTGGATAAAGAAGAAACCCGCCAAGAAGTAGCCACACGATGACAGCGGGACACTGCAATCGCGCTCTGTAAGTTAAACCGGATTCCTTGTGGCGCATCGCCGCAACTGGCAACTTACCCAGGAAGTGCGTCTCCTCAACCAAACCCAGCTGACCTTAGCGTCTCAAGACTTACCCCGCCCCCAAGATTCCCCTGCACCTGCTTCTGAACATACTTGCCAAGTAAATCCGCCTCAAGATTGACCGAACTCCCGCGCTTCAATGCCTTCAATGAAGTGTGCTCCCATGTGTGAGGAATCAGATGAACGCAAAATGTCTTTCCCTTCAATTCCGCCAACGTCAAACTGACTCCATCCACGGTGATAGACCCCTTCATCACCAACTGATCCATCAGCACCGCACTCCCCCCTACTTCCAGAACCCAATCCGCACCCTTGGCAGTCAAACTCACCACTTGCCCGATTTCATCAACATGCCCCGTCACAAAATGCCCCCCAAACCTATCCCCCGCACGCAAGGCACGCTCCAGATTCAGCAAGGCTCCGGGTTTCTTCCCCGCCAGATTGGTTCGTTTCAACGTCTCGTTCAACACATCACAGGCGAATTCACCCTTTGAGCAAGTAGTCACTGTAAGGCAAGCTCCCTGCACCGCCACACTTTCGCCCACCACCAACGGCACATCCCATGCCTCATGCCGTATGGCAAAACGCATCCCATCACCGCGCGCCACCGCCGATGCCAACGTGCCAACCTTTTCAACAAGTCCGGTAAACATACGTCCCTCACTCCGTCACAATGGCGCGGATCATGACATCAGCGCCTGACCGCCGTGTTTCAATAATTGATAATCGAGGCGCACTCCCCAAACGCCACCCCTCTCCTCCAATAGCCCCAACCCCCTTCGCTCCAATAACCACGGGCGCCACGAACATCACCACTTCGTCCACCAACTTCGCCTTGAACAACGACTCCGCCAGCACGCCTCCGCCCTCCACCAGAACTCTCATCACGCCGCGCTGCGCCAACCGTCGCATCAATGCCGGCAACGACACACCTTTCCCCGCCCCTGGCAACAACCATGCCTCGCCACCTACCCTCTCATACTCCTCGCATCGTCCCGCTCCGCAACGCCGCGTCGTCGCCACCACGGTCCCCGATTCACCATCACCCGTGAACACCCTGGCCGATGGCGCAACGTGTCCCCTGGAATCCACAATCACCCTGAATGGATGTCTTCCCCGCGCCGGACGCGGCAACAGGCTCGGATCATCCGCCACCACGGTCCCCGACCCAACCATGATCGCATCACTCTGCCGACGTATCGCCTGCACAATCTCTCGCGACTCAGCCCCGCTGATCCACTTAGACGTCCCGGTGGCATCGGCAATTCGTCCATCCAGCGACGTGGCAAGTTTCAAAGTCACCCACGGACGCTTCCAAAGCATGATCGAGGCAAACGGCACGATCAACGCGCAGGCTTCCTCTTCACAAACCCGCTCCACAACAGTCAACCCTGCCCGCTTCAATAACCGGATTCCCCGCCCGGCATGGCTCGGATTGGGATCCCGCACCCCTACCACCACCCTCTTGATCCCCGACGCCAGAATCGCATCAGTGCAAGGCGGTGTCCGCCCCCATGTACAGCAAGGCTCCAACGTCACATACAGTGTCGCCCCCCGGGCTTTCGCTCCAGCCTGTCGCAATGCGTACACCTCGGCATGGGCCCCCCCGGCCTTCCGATGATACCCCCGCCCGACAACCCGCTGCCCGCGCACGACGACCGCGCCAACCGGCGGATTAGGACGCGTCAACCCCTCGCCCAGCCGTGCCAGCCGTAGCGCCTCCCTCATCCACCGTTCGTCATGTGCCTCACTCATCCTGCTTTTCCCCGTGCTATTAAATCTCTTCCTGAACCCTCCCTGTCACGTCCCCCATAAACCATCTCTCAATTCATACTTCATAATTCACACTTCATAATTGCCCTAAACCCCAAGAAATCCATCCACAAACGCCTCCCTCGAAAAAGGCTCAATGTCATCCGCATATTCACCCAGCCCCACAAACTGAACCGGCAAACCCAGTTCCTTCTGGATCGAAAATAAAAATCCGCCCTTCGATGACCCGTCCAGTTTGGCCACCACCACGCCTGTCAAATCGATGCACTCCTTGAACGTCCGCGCCTGCACCACCGCGTTATGCCCCAGGGTCGCATCCAGCACAATCCAGCACTCATGTGGGGCCCCCGGCAACGCCTTCGACGCCGCCCGCCGCACCTTCTGCAATTCATCCATCAGCGGTTGCTTGGTGTGCATCCGGCCAGCCGTATCAATCAGCACGATATCCACCCTTCGGGCAACACCTGCCGAAACCGCGTCATATACTACAGCCGCCGCATCCGCCCCATGCGCCCCGACCACCGCGTCCACTCCCAGCCGCTCGGCCCACAACTTAAGCTGATGGGCCCCCGCCGCCCGAAACGTGTCTGCCGCCGCCAGTAACGGCACAACCCCATCCTTCTTGAACCGATGTCCCAACTTGGCCGCCGTCGTCGTCTTCCCCGATCCGTTCACCCCGGTGATCAGCACAATCTTGGGGCCCCCGCCTCCCTTGGGACAAAACGGCCCCTGTTCAGGAAACACATCCAGCATCAGATCGCGAATGACCTCCCGCATATCCTCACGACCGGCCCGCCTCTTAACCTTCTCCATCCACGCGTCCACAAGCCTCGGCGATATATCCGCCTGAATGAGCGCCCGTTCCCACTCCTCCAAGGCCACAGGATCCGCCTTGGCAAGCCCCGGAATCAACCGCGCCAACCCACCCGCGATCTTTTCCCTCGTCTTCGCCAGGGCGTTCAACCATGACTTCACAGCGGTCGCTTCACTTTCTTGCGCTTCGGCGGAATTTCAATATTCAACTCACGCATGACCTTGTCCAATATCCCGTTCACAAACCGCGGCGACCCCACATCCCCCATCCCCTTCGATATCTCCACTGCCTCGTTGATCGAAACCGCTGGCGGCGTCTCCTTGTGGTACAGCATTTCGTACACAGCCACCCGGATGATATTCCGGTCCACTCCAGCCATGCGCGGAAGCTGCCAATTCTCCGCTACCTTCTGGATCAACTCGTCAATTTCAGTCCGATGCCCGCTGACCCCGCGCACCAGTTCCTCCACAAACTCACGCGCCTTGGGCTTCGCCTCACGCTCGGCCCAAAATGCGTTAAAGGCGACATCCACTTCGCCTGGATTGAAATCAAACTGGAACAACAATTGTACCGCCCATTGCCGGGCATCTCGCCTGGAACCCATCCGACTACGCTCCCATCTGTTGATAGAGGTTCGCCATTTCAATCGCGGCCAACGCACCGCTCCACCCCTTGTTGCCGGCCTTAGTCCCGCATCGCTCAATCGCCTGCTCGATGCTGTCCGCGCAAACCACGGAATTGATCACAGGCACTTCGCTCTCCAGCGCGATGCCTGCCAGCGACCTCGACACCTGCGAGTTAATCAACTCCGCATGCGGAGTCGCGCCCTGGATCACCACGCCCAACGCGATAACCGCATCCAGCTTGCCCTTGACTGCGATCTTCTGCGCCGCCAGCGGCAGTTCGTTTGCACCCGGGACCCAAACCAGCATGACATCCTTCTCGTTCACCCCGTGCCGCACCAGGCAGTCCACCGCCCCACTCACCAATTCCTTGGTGAACAGATCATTAAAACGGCTGACCACTATTCCAATCTTGAGTCCCTTGCCAATCAATCCACCCGACAATTCCTTCACGTTCATAATCTCATCCTCCTTGGTCTCGTTGCTCTCTTCATCATCTCAATCTTCAACATAATCTTAATCGTAATCGTAATCTAAATCGTAATCCTTCTGAATTCTGACTCCTGACTTCTGCCTCATCACAGCAAGTGCCCCATCTTCTTCCTTTTCGTCTCCAGATAACGATGGCTATGCTCATTCGCCGGAAACACCAGCGGGACCCGTTTGGATATCTTCAATCCGTGCGCCTGCAATCCCACCATCTTGCACGGGTTATTAGTGATCAACCGGATCGTACTCAATCCAAGACTGGCTAGGATCTGCGCGCCAACACCGTAATCCCTCAAGTCCGCCTTGAACCCCAGTTTGACATTCGCTTCAACCGTATCTAACCCCTTCTCCTGCAACTCATAGGCATGGATCTTGTTCGCCAGCCCGATGCCACGCCCCTCCTGCCGCATATACAGCACCACGCCAACCCCCTCCTGCGCCACCATCGCCATGGCCTTGTCCAACTGCGCCCCGCAATCGCACCTCTGCGACCCGAACACATCTCCCGTCAAACACTCGCTATGCACGCGCACCAACGGCTCCTTCGCCTTCTTCGGCTCGCCCATCACCAACGCCACATGCAATAGATCATCCACAATTGAACGGAACAAATGCAGTTTGAACAAGCCCGCCCCCGTCGGCATATCCACCTTCCGCACAAACTCCACCAGCTTCTCCCGCCCCCTCCGGTACTCAATCAGGTTCTCCACCGAAGTGATCTTCAACTTATGCCGCGCCGCGAATCGCCGCAACTCCGGCAGACGCGCCATACTGCCGTCCTCCCTCAGGATCTCGCAAATCACTCCGGCCGGCTTCCGCCCCGCCAGCCTTGCCAGGTCAACCGACGCCTCCGTATGTCCCGCCCGCCTCAACACCCCGCCGTCCTTGGCCTGCAACGGAAAAACATGCCCCGGACTCACCAACTCCGTCCGCCCCGCGCCAGTCTTCGTCAACACCTTGATCGTCTCCGCCCGGTCATAGGCGCTGATACCCGTGCTTACCCCGTGCCGGGCATCCACCGACTCCATGAACGCCGTCCCAAAATGGTCGCCACCTTCCCGGTTAATCATCCGCTGGATCCCCAGCTCCGCCAGCCTCTCCGGCGTCATGGCCACACAAATCAGACCGCGCCCGTATTTCGCCATAAAGTTGATATCCCGGGGCGTCACCCGGTCGGCCGCCATCACGAGGTCCCCCTCATTCTCCCGATTCTCGTCGTCGGCAATAACCACCATCTCCCCGTCTCGGATCGCCGCGATGACGTCCTCCACGGAATCAAATACCGGCTTGCTCTTTTTACTCATGCTTCCCTCTTTGCCTCATCCAAACCATCGCCATGCCAGAAAACAAAAAACCCGAAGCCTAATGCTTCGGGTTGCAGGCGTGGCCCAATACGCCACGCACTTGCCTTCTCCCATCCAGACTCAGTGGCATTCCTGCCCCATTACTGTCGGCCATGGCATTTCACCATGTCTGTCCCGCCTTGGCGAGACTCGCGGGCTTTCACCGCCGGCTGGGAATTTCCGCTGTTACGCGAAGCACCCGTTCCCGAAGACAATTTCGACATCCAACAAACTCCAGCGACATATCTCCGTCACTGATAAGGCCAAAACCTTACCTCATCCCTCCCCAATGTTCAATTGCTTTCCCTTCGAAATTTACCCTATAATATGAATATAGAAAAACCATGACGATACTGAGTTTCTCGGTTACTTTTCTCCGCTATTTTACGACATACTGAAAGGACTGGAATAATGACGATTTCACGGAAATTATGGTTACTGTCTTGCCTGGCTCCCCTATTGCTTTTGCCATCACTATCCCAGGCTCTCGTCACCTCCGAAAATTTCGACTCCGGATGGACGCCCGCCCCGCCTCAGGGATCACCTACCAACGGCTCAAACAGCTCAACTGGATGGGCATCAACCAACACACAAATATACAGCTCTTTCGGATCAAACACTCCTCCCTACGCCGCGAGATTGGGAACTGGGGGCTGGGTTCGTTCAGGGCTGCTAACTAACGGCGCAGGAACACTCATATTCTGGCTTAGAGCTTCGGTCGCGGGCGGCGCCAATCGGGTGGCTGTCGAAACCTCAACCGATGGCTCCACCTGGTATCAAAGCGGCAACGATTATTCCAATACCGTTGATAGTTTTTCATCCTTTACCAATGTCATTAACACGGAAGGAAACCTCTACGTCCGCTTGCGACGAACCACAGCCACAGCAGGTTCTCCCGTTATTGACACAATCACCATTTCTGACCTCCCGGTGCTGATCAGCATCACCAACATCACCATTTCCCCCGCGCTGCCTACCGACAACGACCCTGTCACGGTCAGTGCGAATATTGACTACGCAGGTAATCCAATAGTGGCAACGAATTACTGGCGCCAATGGCCCGGAACCTCTTGGACCGCAATCCCCATGCTCACCAATGCCTCAGGTAAATTCGAAACCTCCACTCCCATTCCCGCCCAGACATTCGGATCAATTGTTGAATACAAGATTGGCGCCACCAGCGGATCCGCCGCCAATAGTAGCTCCGTCCGTTCCTACACTATCCGCCCCCAATCCGGATTCACCAACATGCTGGTAACCGGCCAGATCAACACCAACCTCCTGCTCGGCGCCAACCATTCTTGGCAGAATTTCATCACCCTCAGCAACGCCATCAACCCCACCTTCCGCTTCCAGGGCTATAGCAACGCCATCTCAACTCTCTGGGGCGACACTAACCCAACCGCCTCCAACATACCCGCCTACGGCACAGCGGAAATCAACGCCACCAATATCATGCTCGCAGGCACCAACACCGGAACCTTCGTCTTCAGTTTCAACGAGAGCAACCTCTCCTATAACGTCATGGCCTGTGACGCCATCAACTTCAATTCCTGGACAAGCGCGGCTTACAGCACCTACGGCAACCACACCAACGAAGGTTGGATCGTATCCGGTGGCTCCACCACGGACGACACCTCCACCGCTTTCTCTGGCCGCTCCCTGATTCTCAACGGCCAGCAGGGCGCCGCCACCAACACCTACCTCCTCTCCCCGCTCCAAACTAACGGCATTGGCCAGATATCCTTCTGGTACCGGAATTGGTCAACAACAGCCTCTCCCGTCGGCAACTTCAGCGTTCAAGTCGCCACCAACCCCGTTGCGGGCCCCTGGACCACCATCGCATCCATCACCAACGCCATCTCCACCAACTACCTGTTTGCATCCATCGGCCGCTATGACCGCGTGAACCAATACGTCCGCATCCTGAACAACCCCGACGGCACCACCTCCAGACTTTGCCTCGACAATGTCGTCATCGCACGCCCCGGCGCTGGCGTATCCGCAACATGGACCAACTCACCCTCCGACCCCTCCATAACCAACACAGTAGTCATCAGCGCCACCTTCACTCCCCAATCCGGCGCTGTCGTCACCAATGCCATCCTCTGGTTCCGAATGGGAACAAATGGCGGCTTTACATCTTCTTCCATGACCAATACCAGCCCTTCGATTTGGGCGTCCGCCCCCATTCCTCAAGCGGCGCCCGGCCCCGTCCAGTACGCCATCCAATGCTTCTTCTCTGGCTTCCAAAGCGAATCCGCCAGCCCGATATGGTTCCCTTCCATCGGCACCAATTCCCCCGCTTCCTACCAGGTCACCGACAATTCCAACACTCGCTTCGAATCATTCGACAGCAATTGGATACCCACATTGTTACAGACCAATTACGCCTCCGGCACCAATCCCTTAACAGGTTGGTTATGTAGCACCACAAGAATCAATTCAGCCTTCGCAAGTATCTCTCCCTCAAATGGGGCAAGCCTCGCCGTCAATGGATGGCTTCAATCCACACAGCTCGTCGGGGGAATTGGAACACTGACTTTCTGGGCCAAGTACACTGGCAGCATCAAGGAACTTTATGTTGAAGTATCAGGAGACGGCACAACATGGACAACGAATGAAATCCTTTCAATCAACACTCCCAATTATGCCCTTTACTCGAGCTCCATTAACTCTTCAAGCAACCTATTCATTCGCCTCCGAAGGCTCAGCACATTGGCTGGGTTCATTGTTATCGACGACATCCACGCCCCCTTCCCCCCCTCAGACATCCTCGTCACCAACGTCTTCCTCAAACCAGGCTATCCTGCGGCCAGCGACACGGTCGCCCTCTCCTGCGACGTCACCTCGCTAAACCCATACTTCCCCGCCTGGAACATCCGCCCCGCCTTGTATTATCGCCTGGCCAACACCTCCACTTTCACTCCCATACCTATGGCCCGCCTCTCCGGCACAACCTATTCAACCGCGCCATTCTCCATCCCCGCCTTCCCCCGCGATACAACGGTCTACTATTACATCGCTTGTGAATTCAGCGGTTATTTCGGCTCGCCAGTAGACAACCGTAGCCCTCGTTACTACCCTGCAAGCGGGTCAAACGCCCCATCTTCCTACACCGTCTACCAGTTCGCTTCCTCCTTCAGCAACGTCAGCGCCATCGTCAACGGCCAACCTCAAACCGCCCGCCAGTTAAGCGATAACACTTGGCAAGCCATCGCCAACATCTCATCTGCCACCAACCGGCTCGCTTTCTCGTTCTCTGGCTCCGGCTACTCAACCGGTTTCGGTTACGCAACCAACCTCGTCTCATGGGGCAATTCGAACAACTGGCAAACCGCACTCCCACTCTCCGATAATGCAGTAAGCAACCACTCTGCTTTCGCCATCACTGGCTCCTTTGCCGCCGGTCAATACCTGCTCCGCTTCGACGAAGCCACCGGGCAATACCTGATCATCCCCTGTATCTGGCAGGACTTCAACTCCTGGGCCGATAACGGCACCACCTATAAATTGACCGAGAACAGCGGGAATGAACAACCATTGGTCCAATCTTTTGATTCCTGGCCAACTAACACCCCGAGAACGCACAGCGATTCATTTGACTCAGGAAATTGGCCGGATATCGATACTTATACCAACGGCATCCTCGGCGGCAGTGATTTTTATGTGATTTATGGGTCAAAGATCACTTCATCATCTGTTCAAACAGACCCTTCCTCCACGAGAGGGAATCGCTGGGTGGCCCATCTCTCCGATGGCAGCGCAACACCTTTCCGGGGCATTGAATCCATCTCCTACGCTTACAGGGTGCAATCCTCAACCAATCCCATCGTTTATACAAACACCAGCATCGGCGTTTATCTGATGCCGACAAATGCACCACATGCACCTAATTATTTCGACCTGACTCAGACCAGTATCTGGCAGACCTTGGTCACCCATGTTGCCGTTACCAACACGTCATTCAGGACAAACACCGTCACCCTTAAAACCAACGACGCATTCAACGTCATATTCTCCAATGATGCCGGCACCAACAGCGCCTACTTCGATCTCCTCACCATCACGGAATGGTATTCGCAAACCTTTTCCGACGCCGGCTGGCTCGCCTCCAATGCATGGAGCGAAAGCAAATCCGAAGGCGACAACATCCTCCGCCTGGAAGCCTCACGCGCCAATTCATTCGGATCACCCCAATTTGTTCAAACACCTCTCATTACAAACGGCATCAATTCAATCAGCTTTGAATATTCCGGCATCACCACGAATGTATCGTTCGATATCCAGGTCGCCTACGGCACGCCAACCACCTGGTCCAATCGGGTTCAGGTCACCAACTCCACCGTCACAGGCGGAACCTCCGACTACATAACTGTTGCCTACACCCTGCTCATCCCGCCAACCAACGTCTACTTGCGCATCAACAACACCACCCCAAAACCCGGAGCGCTCCTCCTCAATGCCATCAGTCTCACGCCCTATGTACAGGGCTTCACTTGGCGCGCCAACAATGCCGCCATGTCCACCGATAATTCCTCAGACCCGCGCAATTATTACCATGTGTCTGCCTATCTGAACAGCAACCGCACCGCCAATATATCCACCACACCCGGATTCATCCCCGATACAAACGCCTTCCCTCACATTCGTTCTCGTCAGATCAGCGGCGGTATCGGCGAAATCAGCTTCTGGTACCGCAACTGGGCCCTTTCCGCCCCCATCCGCCCGGCCAAACTGGTCATCCAGACTTCCCTCACCGACAGCACCAATAACGCCGCCTGGACCACCGTCAGCGTCATCACCAACATCGTCAACACCAACGACTACGCCTACTACCGCACCAGCGTCTACGACACCACCAGCCAATACGTCCGCATCTATAACGAGGACACCAACAACACCGCCGGACGCGTCTGCATCGACGACATCCTCGTCACCACCCCGTGGGCATCCACACTGACCATGTCAAACCTCGTCGTCTCTCCATCCATACCACTCCACACCAACACCGTGGATATCATGGTCGATGTCTGCCGCCTGTTCTGGAATCCATCCAATATCACTCTCACAGCCATTTACGGAGCCGCCACAAGCCATAACGGCCTGGCCTCCGCCCCCGTGACCAACCTGACCATGACCTGTATCGCCAGCAACATGTCCGTGCAAGGCAAGTGGTATCGCTATAAAACCACCACCCCCATCCCCGCCCACGCCATCGACACCTTCGTAAAATACTCCACCAAAGCCACCTTCAGCGGTCTCCACACCGAAATCACCAGCCCGAAAACCAATAAGCTATTCGGCGTCTATCCATACTGGTATGACCCACTGAATGCCACCTACGGCACCAACCAAGCCTACTACATCGTCTTCTCCTGCCCCACCGGCATCGTCTGGTTTAACGAAGTCAACTACATGGACGGAGGAGCCTTTGATTACCAGTTTGTGGAACTCTGCGGACTGGCTGGCTTGAATATAAAGGATTGGAGCATTGAAATCCGCGATGGAGACAATAATTTTGTAGCCTCTTACATTATTAACACAAACTACACCTTGCAAAACGAGACCAATGGCCATGGATTTTGGCTGTTGGGCAAGAGTACAATACCCAACATCGACCGACCATTGACCCATCTATATATGGATGGAGACTGGCTAAACGGCGAAAGTCTCCCTGCATACAATGGTGGACGTTTGGCTCTGCTGCGGTCTTGTGGAGCTGCCGAACATCGCATTTCCTACCAAAGAGATGGATCTTCCGCTGGCTACCCATACATCGGGCGTGATGACTGGGATTATTACGGTGATGGGACATTGGGAATGCGCGGAAGCGGAACCAACGCACAAGACTTTTTCTGGCAAGAACAAGGTGGCCAGACACCCGGCTATGGTAATGCAGGACAAGACATCTTCGGCTTGGCCGCCCAGGTAATCATTGATCCGCCCACCATCGCCATCCTATCATTGCTGGTGAACACCAATGTCTGGATTCAATGCAACACCACAAACAACTGGTATCCTGTGCCGTGGTACACCACCAACCTTATGATCTCCAACTCATGGACCACCGTCACCAACTTCAACTACAGCATCGCGAACTTCACCAACTGCACCATCAACTTCGCCAAGCCGACCAACAGCCCCACCTACTTCTTCACCGTGGAAGCCACCAACAGCCCGTAACCCTGCTCTCATTTTGGAGT
>CAZDUS010000009.1:0-1672 GCA_964508705.1 uncultured Verrucomicrobiota bacterium | reverse complement strand
TTCAACCAATAAAGAGCAGTTGAATTACGAAAATCGCGAAATACACGAAAGCAAACTTCTTCACCGTGGAAGCCACCAACAGCCCGTAACCCTGCTCTCATTTTGGAGTACGGCGGCTTGACGCCGTTTTGTCATGGCCGGGCTTGACCGGCCAATGTCTTGCGGGAGGCTCATTACCTGCCCGCACAATACGATGCATTGGGTTGCAGGCGGGCACGCCGCGACTCTGTTCAACCAATAAAGAGCAGTTGAATTACGAAAATCGCGAAATACACGAAAGCAAATTGCTCATCATAATGATGTTACACAAGAATGATCGATGTCTTTGGGAAGTCGTATTTTTCGCACCAGTAATCCAACTGCCGGATTTAGGCTCAAACTACCCCCTGCCCTCTGACTTCCGCCCTCTGCCCCCCCTCACATCCCCCATCCCTACTCATAATCGTAATCTTAATCATAATCCCTCCCCCGCCCCCCCCTTCGTGCTCTACATGTCCTTCATGGTTCGGGCTTCCCCTCCTGAACCACATTCATCCTTCATACTTATCCCCTTCCCCCCCTACCTCTTCTCCACCCTACCATCGGCATACACCACCTGCCCCTTGCCTCGATGCCATGTCGCAATCATATTTGTGTCAAAACAACTCTTATTAGCCGTCACATTCAGCAGACTGGAATCACCAAATAATACCAGAGAGGCGTTAAAATCTTTATCGCCAAGGTTCTTATAATGAGCGCCTTTATTCATGCAATAGCTTCGAACAGCATCATCCTGCCCACATACACTTTTCAGCCCGAACGTCGGACATAAGTATATATCCCTTCCAGTGACTTGTTTCCACAACCTGCCATTTGTCACCGATGCAACCCCAGCCGCTCCATACCATGTGTAAGGTGCCGCCACCCACTCGTTAGTCGGCATGGCATACCCGGAGTCAGTCATGTGACCCAACGTCCCAATCTGCAACTGGCGAAGGTTGGATCCACACCGGGCAGAGCGACCACTCTCCCTGACTCTGCTGACAGCAGGCACCAACAAACCGGCCAATATCAGGATAATTACAATCACCACCAACATCTCCACCAACGTGAATCCCTTTTCACTCTTCATTGAACGATTTCCTTTCCCTCAAAAAATGCCCATCTCAATAAATGCATCGCCTGAATATACCCGGCGCCGCCACCCTATTCATTCAGCAAACGAACAGACCTGACTATAACCGGATGTCGCCCTGCAGAATTTGTCTGTGAATCACGCCACACTTCCGCAATCGCCCGCGTGCCAACAAGCAGGTCATCGCCCACGACAGGCATATCCACTTTCGAGGCCTGCACATAGAGCACAATCAAGAAATAATTCTGCCTCACTCCAAATAAACCCGCCGCATGCCTGACAAATGCCTCGCGATCCAAATCATTCCATGTAGTCATGTCTTCAAAAACATCCGCCCATTCAACCGTGCCAATATCTGACAATTTCACAACACCGCTATTGTTCTTAATATCCGTAACCACAGCCATAAGGTTACTCACAGCAATATCGCGTTGCGAATCACCTATCGGATCGCCATACCCATCAAATGCCCTCGGCATACCATCATAAACCTCCTTAATAACGTTTGTATGCTGGCTCCCAAGATGAACCTTGCTCGCGTATTTATTCACTCCCGGC
>CAZDUS010000008.1:0-62207 GCA_964508705.1 uncultured Verrucomicrobiota bacterium | reverse complement strand
CGAACCGTCGCCGTCAGGAATATCAAAAGCTCAATTTTCTCCGTATTCACCGTATCACGTCTGAACAAAACGCCAAGAAGGGGAATACTCCCCAGGATAGGCACCTTCAACTGCGTCGTCTGCTTGCTTTCACGAATCATGCCGCCAATCACAATCGTTTGCCCGCTCTTGACAATCACCTGGGTTTCCGCTTCACGCGTGGCCACAACGGGATAGTCTGTTAATGATACGCTTCCACCCGCCGCCCCCGTGTTCACTTTTCCGGATTGATACGACAACAGGTCACGCACCGAGGGATGAACAATCAGGTTGATATAATCGTCATCGCACACTTGCGGCAGGACTTTGAGCTTAATGCCGATATCCTCGTACCGCTCCAGACTTGTCGAGGTGGTCGGTGTGCCACCACTGGAACTGTCCGTGGTGGACTTGATGATCGGCAGTTTCGTCCCCACAATGATCACGGCATCCTGGTTATTCATCGTCATAACCCTCGGCGATGAAAGCACATTATATGAGCCATCTTCCTCGAGAAGATGGAGTAAAGCCTCGAATTGAAAGCCCGTCAGTTTTTGAAACGCCAACGACAAACCCGTATTATAAGGAGCTGTCCCCTTAACTCCTGAACTCTGTGCAGCGAACCCGGCAGGCGTAACGTCTCCGCTGATCTGCTGGCCTCCCGCCGCATACAGTCCCGAGCCCCCCGCAATGCCAACCGTCTTCACACCGGGCGCCGAGGCCCCCCCCACCCCGCTACCCCACTCAAACCCGATGTCTCGCAATAAGTTGGCCCGGACCTCCACAAATTTGGCCTCAATCTGAACCTGCATTGGCATCTTATCAAGCTGCGCCAAGATGGCTTCAATCTGCTTGATGACGTCTGCCGTATCCACCACGACTAACGTCTTTCCCTTGGCCTGTTCCGCCGTTTCAGAAAACCGGTTTAACCGCCCCAGACTCTCGGAACTGGTGTTGTTCTGGGCTGCCCCCCCGGTTTCCTTCCAACTCTGACTCTGCACCACGAGCCGCCCAATCGTACCGCCAGGTGATAGTTGCGTCTTAATCATCCCTTCAATGTCAGAAGCATCCAAATACTTGAGCGTGAACACCTTAAGGATCCTTGGCGATGACATTAACCCTGTAGGCGAACCTGCGGGAGAACCCGAGGCCACCGATGGCGCCATCTTCGGCAGTTTGTCGAGCGAGGTGACAATAATCGTCTCGCCAACCAGATAATATCCATATCCGTATGGCCGCAGAATCGAATCCAAGGCCTCACGCCAAGGAACATTACTCAAGCGGGCCGTCACCTTTCCTGTCACTTCCGGCCCTACCACAATGCTACGACCCGTTTGCCTCGAAAAGGCATTCAGCACTTGCGAAATCAAACCGTCGTCTACATTCAACGTCACCAAATCAGCAGGCAGTTGAGTCTGTACCGCCGTCGGCACCTCCCCCTCTCCAAACACGTCAACAGACCCAGCCAAACCCACCACCAAAACCAACAAACACCCAGTCATCCACCGTGCGTATTTTGTATTCATAATCAACATGTCTCCTTTGACAACTACTTCAATGACAACATCTTCGCCAATTCTTTCGGGCGCGGCGACCGACTCATCGCCGTACTGTAATCAACTGTGCCTCGATCACAAAGCTGCTTCAAGGAATCATTCATCGTCATCATCCCTTCCCTGCGCCCCGTCTGAATCACCGAGTATATCTGCTGAACCTGCATCTCGCGAATCAGATTCCTGATCGCCTGATTAACATTCAGCACTTCCGCCGCCAGCACACGCCCCAACCCCTCGCTAGTAATCAGTAACTGCTGGGAAACCACCCCCACCAGCACCATGGAAAGCTGCGTGTAGATCTGGGCTTGCTGCGCCGGAGGAAACACATCCACGATGCGGTTAATGGCATGGGTTGTATCCTGGGTATGGAGCGTCCCCAGAATCAGGTGCCCCGTTTCCGCCAAACTCAGCGCCAACTGAATGGTTTCAAGATCCCGCATCTCTCCCACCATGATGACGTCCGGTGATTGACGAAAGACACTGTGTAGCGCATCGGCAAACGAATGCGCATCCTGACCTATCTCGCGCTGTTCAATCACGCTCATCTTATGATGATGTAAAAATTCAATCGGATCCTCAAGGCAAACCACATGAACCGGGCGGGTACTGTTAATATAGTCCAGCATGGCGGCTAATGTCGTTGATTTGCCCGAACCGGCGGGTCCAGTGATCAACACCAAGCCGTGAGGACGGCATGAAAACTCCTTCACGATCTCCGGCAAGCGCAAGGACTCGAAAGACGGAATCTGGAATGGAATGACTCGAACCGCCATGGCGATCGAATCACGTTGATAATAGAAATTAAATCGAAACCGCGATAAACCCGGATAGCCTCGTGACATGTCGAGACTTTTCCTGTCCTGCAACTCCTTGTATTGCTCTGAATCCAAGATGCCGCTCGCCAATCGCTCCATATCAGTGGCTTCGAGAATTTCAGTCCCGACAGGCTCCAAGTAACCGTTGATTCTTAACCGTGGCGCCGTGCCTACTGTCAAAAGCAAGTCCGAAGCCTTCCTCTCCCACATTTCCTTCAGGAGTGCCTCTATCTTGGTCATGTGAATACTCATCTGTATTTCTTATAATCCTCAACACAAGTACCGTCAAGCTAGTTATAGTGATGCTGCAACTTTTTTGCACAAGCATTTCCCTTGTTATCCCTCAGGGTTTCCCTGAAATCAAAGCGCGATTTCTGAAATCCGCCGTTAGGCGCGCAAAACATTTATCCACTAGAAATCAAATAGCGCAGCCGCATTTTCCCACACAATCCTATGTAATAGATCGGCAGACAAACCAGTGGCACGTAATAGCGACAATGCCTTTCCAGAATCAGTCCATGGAGAATCAGATCCAAACATCACGCAATGCGAAGGATGTGACTCGATCATCTCTTTGACTCTACAGGCCGGCAATGACTCCAGAACAAACGAGGTTTCCATATATACCTGTTTACCAATCAAACAGGTACTCACTTCCTGCCAATCTTCCCAAGCCCCAAAATGCGTGGCGACAAAACGTAACTTTGGGAAAAGTTCAAGAATCTTCGCAGTGCGCACTGGATCAGCAATGCGATCTCTCGGGAATCCGCTGTCAAATCCAGTATGGGAAACAACCACCAAATTCCTTCTTTCTGCCGCGGCTAACAATTGCTGAGCCACATCACTCAACAAGTCAAAACCCTGATAGTATGGATGTATCTTTATGCCACGAAGACCTGACTCCTCTACCGCCTTCATATGATCTTCCATAAGGGGATCCTGGGGATGAATGGATGCAAGCGGAACGATACGTTCAGACGCGATCTGCAAAGACCACTTCAGTATTGGATCAAATTGCGATGGCTTGGTGGCAATCGAACACAAGACTGACTTATCAATCCCAGCCTGATCCATTGAGCGCAGAAGCCCCGAAATCGTGCCGTCGTGCCGTGCCCTGCCCCCACCTCCCTCTAATCGCGTAATCGCTCGCCCCGCAAGGTCATCAGGAAATGCATGGGTATGAATATCAACAACCATAGTTTCAAATATCAAATTTCAGATTTTCCGCACAAAAGGAGAAATCGAGCGAAGTCGATCAATAATCGGCGGCAACTGTTGCAAGGTGTAGTCAATGTCATCATCAGATGTGTAGCGACTCAAACTGAAACGGACCGAGCCATGCACTGCCGTGAAGGGTACCCCCATAGCTCTCAACACATGTGAAGGCTCCAATGATCCAGATGTGCAAGCAGACCCCGATGAGGCCGCTATGCCAACGTCACTCATCATGTAGAGAATAGATTCACCCTCGATGTATTCAAAACTGATATTCAGAGTGTTGGGCAGGCGATTAAGCCGGTCTCCGTTCACTTTGGCGTCGAGACAAGACGACATCAGCCCTTTTTCAAGGCGATCCCTCCGTCGTGCCACATCCTTCATTCCCGAAACAAGATGATCCCGCGACATTTCACATGCACGCCCTAAACCGACTATATACGGCACATTTTCCGTTCCCGCGCGGCGATTGTCTTCCTGATGCCCGCCTAGCATGAACGGCTGCAACCGGGTTCCCCGGCGAACATACAATACGCCTATTCCCTTGGGAGCGTGCAACTTGTGGCCAGATAATGACAACATATCGACAGGCAGTTTGCGGACATCAACAGGGACTTTACCCGCCGCCTGCACAGCGTCAGTATGCAACACTCCGCCAGCAGATTTAACAATGACGGCAATTTCATCCATCGGAAAAATCACCCCGGTCTCATTGTTTGCCCACATGATACTTACAACCGCAGGCCCTTCACGCAGCGCCTCTCCAAGCTGAACCAAATCAAGTTGACCCGCTGAATCAACGCCTATTTCAAAAACCTTGCTCCCACGTTCAGCGAGATAGCGGCAGGACGCCAACACTGCCGGGTGCTCGACACGACTGGTCACCACATTAAGCCTGTCACCCATACCCTCGACAGCCCCGCGGATGGCCGCATTATCGCTTTCAGTTCCACAACTGGTGAACAATATCTCCGAAGGATCGGCATGAATCAACGCCGCCACCTGCTCTCTTGCTTTTTCGACATGTTTCTTAACCTGACCGCCGAATCGGTGCATGCTGGACGGGTTACCCCATAAATCACGAAAGAAAGGCGCCATTTCCTCGATGACTTCAGGCGCCACCTGTGTGGTCGCGTTGTTATCAAGATAGACGTTTCTCATTCTTTGATCTCCTCCACAGTCAAGTCACTGGAGACAAACTCCCTCAATTTCACTTCTACAACATCCTTCAGGGTGAACTGAGCCACATGACATCCCGCGCACATACCACGTAGCGCCACCTTGACCCTGCTTCCCTCAACGTCGATGAGTTCAATGTCACCACCGTCATTCTTCAACATCGGACGGATCTCACGGTCTATGGTTTGCTCAATTAACCTTATTTTTTCAATTACAGTAAGTTTGCGGCTCGGCGCTTTATTCCCTGCTTTTTTTTCCTCCGCCAAGCGTTCGGCTTTGATCCGCTCAACAATCTGAGCAATATCCCTTTTACACTTCCCGCATCCCCCGCCTGCCTTAGTATAATTCGTCACTTGATCAACTGTCGTGAGCCCGTTCTCCCTAACAACCCTTTCGATTTCCTCTTCAGTGACCCCGAAGCAATTGCATATCACCTTGCCGGCCAATATCTTTTTCTCCGTCTTCCCACTATGGTAATTCTCAATCGCCGCCTCCAATGCCTCACGCCCCATGACGGAACAGTGCATCTTCTGCTCCGGTAGCCCGCCTAGATATTTGGCAATATCCTGATTCGTAACCTGCCCCGCCTCCTCCAGCGTCATACCCTTGATGATCTCCGTTAAGGCCGATGACGACGCAATAGCGCTTGCGCATCCAAAGGTCTGGAATTTGACGTCCGAGATCCGGCCATTTGCATCCAATTTGAACATCAACCTTAAGGCATCGCCGCACGCGAGGCTTCCCACTTCCCCCACTCCATCCGGTTTTTCCATTGTCCCCACATTTCGCGGGTTCCGAAAATGATCCATCACTCTGTCAGTGTATTCCCACATATAGATTCCCCTCCAAATTCGCGCAAACAGACTTAGCAAAACTTACCTGCACAATATCCCTCCCACCCATCTAAAGGTCAATTCCCATTTACCAGAGTTGCGCCAGATTGCGCCTTTCTGATAAGGTCACAACCTGTATCGAAAGGAATAGGTTACCATGAGTGTACGCGTACGTTTCGCCCCCAGCCCAACAGGGCATGTCCATATCGGCAATATCAGGGCAGCCATCTTTAACTGGCTGTTCGCTCGCCACAGCAACGGGCAATTCCTCTTGCGTATCGAGGATACAGACCGCGAACGTTCCACTCCCGAAGCCGTTCAAGCCATCCTCGACGCCATGAACTGGCTCGGCATCACTTACGACGAGCCCATCCTCTACCAGTCAACCCAGCATGGACAGCACAAGGAAGCCGCCGAACAACTCCTGCGGACCGGCCATGCCTACAAGGAGGATAAAGGGGGCACAGGCCAGGGCGAATGCATAGTCTTTCGCATGCCCGGCACCGATATGGGGTTCCATGACGAAATCAAGGGTGACCTCCTCAAAAAATCCGAGGACATGAAGGACTTTGTGATTGTTCGCTCGGACGGCTCTCCCGTCTTCCACCTCGCCAACGTGGTGGATGACATAACCCAAAGCGTGACCCATATCATCCGTGGAGACGATCATGTCGAAAACACCTTCCGTCATGTCGCCCTTTACAAGGCGCTTGGGGCCCCAGTCCCTCGCTACGCTCATCTCCCGATGATCATCAACGCACAGGGGAAACCTTATTCCAAACGGGATGGCGCCGCCTATGTCGGACAATTTCGCGAAATGGGCTTTTCCCCTGAAGCACTCTTCAATTACCTCACGCTTCTAGGCTGGTCGCCAGGCGAAGATCGCGAGAAAATGACACGCGAAGAGATTATCGCCGCCTTCTCACTCGACCGCGTGAAAAGTGGGCCTGCCCAGATGGATCTGCGCAAACTCACACACATGAACGGGCTCTACCTGGCCGAACTACCTCTCGAAACCTTTGCCGAGGGTGTCCGCCGTCACCTCGCCACCCTTGACTGGGGACAAGCGCTGGACAATTCATACTTCATGCAGGTATGCCGACTGTTACAGTCACGCACCCCGATCTACACAAACTCCGAAACATGGAAATACTTCTTTGTCGAATCGATCGACTTTGATGAAAAAGCCGTCCAAAAGAACCTGAAAAAGGACGGTGCGCGTACCGCGCTTCAAACCGTTCGCAACAACCTTTCCTCTTCTGATTTCTCTTACACAGCCATCCACGACGCCATCAGCCAGGCGGAAAAATTATTAGGCGTCGGAGAAGGCAAACTTAACCAATTTATCCGTGTGGCTGTCACCGGCACCACTATTGGCGCCGGCATCTACGAAACAATGGCCATTCTGGGCGCCACAAGGTCACTGGCTCGTTTGGACCACGCTATCAATAACCTAACAACATGATTAATGACCATGAACCATCAACCATCAACCATTTCCCCTGCACCCCTTGCCCCCGCGCCTTCTTCTGACTTCATTCGCGACATCATCAAAGAGGATATCCAGTCAGGAAAGCACAATCGCATCATCACCCGTTTCCCTCCTGAACCAAACGGCTATCTTCACATCGGGCATGCCAAGGCAATCTGTATCGATTTCGGCGTCGCACTGGAATTTAGCGGCGAATGTCATTTGCGCATGGATGACACCAACCCGGCCAAGGAAACCACCGAATATGTCGAGTCCATCAAGAATGACGTAGCATGGCTAGGATTCGATTGGGGCCCCCACTTTTATTATTCCGTCGATTATTTCGAGCGGATGGTAGAGGCAACCAATCAACTGATACAAAAAGACAAGGCGTACGTCTGCGAATTGACCATGGATCAGTGGAAAGAGTACCGCGGCATCCCTACCCAGCCTGGAAAACCGAGCCCCTTCCGTGAAAGGCCAATTGCAGAAAGTCTCGATCTTTTCGCCCGAATGCGAGCCGGTGAATTTGCCGACGGCACACTTTGTGTCCGCGCTAAAATCGACATGGCATCGCCCAACCTGCATATGCGCGACCCCGTGATCTACCGCATCATGCGCGCGACGCATTACCGTGCTGGCGACAAATGGTGTATTTACCCCACCTACGACTTCGCGCATCCCCTTGAAGATGCCTTTGAAAACATTACCCATTCGTTATGCACGTTGGAATTCGAGGTGCACCGACCCCTTTACGATTGGTTCATCCGCGAACTTGAATTCACCAATCCCCCGCGCCAGATCGAGTTTGCTCGCCTGAACATCACCTATACCGTGCTCAGCAAGCGCAAACTGCTCGAACTCGTGCGGGACGGTCACGTTGCCGGGTGGGACGACCCGCGCATGCCAACCATCGCCGGCCTGCGCCGACGCGGCTTCACCCCATCCTCAATCCGGAATTTCTGCCAACGGATCGGCGTTACAAAGTTTGATGGCTACACGGATATCGCCTTGTTGGAATTTTGCCTCCGTGAGGAGTTAAACAAGTCCGCACCGCGCGCCATGGCCGTGCTCGACCCCGTTAAGTTGGTTATCGAAAACTACCCCGAGGGCCAAGTTGAATGGATGGATGCCATCAACAACCCAGAAGAACCATCAGCAGGAACGCGCAAAGTCCCATTTTCGCGGGAACTTTATATTGAGGCGGACGATTTCCGGGAGGACGCACCGAAGAAATTTTTCCGACTGGCCCCCGCACGCGAAGTCCGCCTGCGATACGGTTATCTTGTCACCTGTACCGGCTTCACCAAGGATCCGCAAACCGGCAAGATCAGCGAAATCCGTTGCAGCTACGACCCCACCACCCGGGGCGGTAACGCACCAGACGGACGCAAAGTTAAAAGCACAATCCACTGGGTCTCAGCTTCTCACGCCGTCCCTGCTGAGGTCCGGATTTACGACCGACTTTTTAATGTCGAACACCCCGAAGACGTGCCCGATGGCGTCGATTATAAAACAAATCTGAATCCGGAATCACTGAAGGTTGTGCAAGCCTTTATAGAACCCATACTCGCCCAAAGCAATCCGTCTATCCGTTACCAGTTTGAAAGGAAAGGCTACTTCTTCCAGGACGTGAAGGATTTCAAGGAAGATGCTCCTGTCTACAACCAAATTGTTCCACTCAAGGACAGTGGACAGAAACCGCCTGCTTAATCCGAGGGAAATGGGTGGCGCGGTTAATGATCCGGCTCAGGCTCAGTAACTCCTGTTAACTTATTGAGCAGTGTCTTGAAGCCTCTTTCCTCGCGCAGTGAACGAAGATCTTCGTCTTTCTTCATCCACTCTGCATCATCATAACCAAGCTCAACCGCACGCTTCAGGGATTCCATGGCTGGCAACGACATTCTCAGCAACGCTTGACTGCATGCCAAGTTGTACCAAACCATAGGATCATCACCACAGAGCGACGAAAGTCGTTGATCAACGACAAGACCATCCTCGTAACGCCCAACCCTGGTATATATATCCGCAACAGCTTTAAGAATCTCTGCATCTTGCGGCATGCGGACCATCAAAGCCTCAAAGAATGCGAGCTCAATTAGGTCACTCTGATCAAGTTCTGTTTCTTCATCGTTCATTCTTGAATCATACCACATTAGCCACAGAAAGACATCATCCGGCTATTGCTTTCTGAATAAAATTCGAGGTGCTATACCCCTCCACTAGGGGTGTTCCGACAAGTGTGCCACCCCAACTTTCAATCAATTTCCGCTCCTGATGCACACGCTCAGGCTCAAATGACCCCCCTTTTACATGGATATCCGGACGGATTTGTTTCATCACCTCCAGCGGGTCATCATCAGCGAAAGCAACCACGTCATCAACACAGCACAGTGCCTTCAACGCTTCTTGTCGAAACACGGCAGGAAATACAGGACGAGTCGGCCCTTTGTAGCGAGTCACCGACATATCGTTATTCATCAGAACCGTCAGGTGTGCGCCCTGTGCTCTAGCTTGCGAAAGAAAGCGCAAATGCCCAATGTGCAGTATATCGAAACATCCATTTACCGTAACTCGCCGCCCTCGAATCGCCTGTCGGCCTTCTGTTATAGCTCCACCATGCCTAAAGTAAGAAACATCAATGGGGGTCTTGTTTTCCCTGATTGACCGCAGAATATCTTCCGTAAAACAGCCCTGCAGTGACTCAACCTCGACAATGTCTGTCATCACACTTTCCGCTACCGTATTAAAGCTGTCTCCTGACCTTTGAGATTTCCCAATAACCCATATCGGCGATTGCACCCCTTTAAAGCAATTCTTTGAAACGGCACCCCACGACACGCCATCAACCATCCGCAGGTTCGCAACCATCTCGATCCGAACATCTAGTGGATGCTGCGGACGCCCGGCTGAAACATGCGTAGCCGCTTGTTCATCTGTTTCCAGGACAACCAAAACCGTTGTAGCAATCTCGCGTGCGCGCATAAGAACAGTAAGATTACCCGGTTGAAAAATGTCATAGGTTCCTGACACAACAGCAACAGAGCCGACACCATTCCGGTCTCGCAACCAAGCCTCAAGACCGTCAGGTCTGATTATCTTTCCCTGTATATTCACTATGCTGCAATCCCCTTGCCCAAACATTGGCTCGCAGTATACTGGGTTGGCTCTGGAACCTCAAACGGCAAAACACCCGGGATAACCATGCTGGCACAATGGCTGATTATTGATGGAAACAACCTGCTATATTCTGACCCGGCGCTGACCTCGCTGGTCAGGAGTAATTTCTCCCTTGCCCGTCATGAATGTGTCCGAAGAATGGAAGCGCTACTGGGTATAATGGCGAACCGTATTACAGTCGTTTTCGACGGAACCGTAGGCGGCAAGCAAACGGGATTTGAATCATCCGCCGTTGAAGTTCAATTCACAGCCGCCGATGCATCAGCCGATTCAGTGATTGAACGACTGTCTGCGGAAACCGATACCCCGACATCAATCGCCGTGGTCAGTTCGGATCGCCTTGAGCGTTACAGTGTGGAGTCATCAGGCGTCAGGGTGCTTTCGTGCCGTGCATTCCTGGATGAAGTTGCCCTCGCCCAAGTCGAGCTACAAAGTCACATCAAAAACTTCAAAAGAAAGAATCACACACGCGGAACCTTGGGCGATTTCTTCCCTTAAGACGTCCATTATCCCTGCTTCTTAGCTGCAGGCGGTGTTTTCCCTACGTGGCGAAGTACCGACTTGAGGTCTTCCCATGCTTCCCGCTTGGTCGTGGGATTCCGCAAGAGATACGCTGGATGGAACGTGGGCATCACGTCAATCCCTTCAAACTTATGCCATTGCCCGCGTAATTTCGAAATACCGGTATCCACCGCCAGCAAACCGTGTACCGCGGTCGCGCCCAGCGCAACAATAACCCTCGGCTTGAGAGTCTTGATCTGCTCCTTCAAATAGGGAATGCAGGTCTGCATTTCCTCCGGCGTCGGACGCCGATTATCCGGCGGACGACACTTGAGAATATTGGCGATAAACACCTCATCACGACTAAGCCCCATCGCCTCAATCATCTTGGTCAATAACTGTCCAGCCGCTCCGACAAAAGCCAACCCCTGGGCATCTTCATCCGCCCCAGGCGCCTCGCCAACAAACATGATTTCCGGAGAGTTATTCCCCTGCCCTGGAACCGTATTGGTTCGTGTCTTATGCAATCCGCATTTAGTGCAATGCGAAATCTCCGCGGAAATCACAGCCAATTTGGGCGCCGTGTTCTCCTTGGGCGGAGCCACACTCACCTGTGACAACTCGTCAACCTGCGGAGACACTGGCTTTTGCGGTTTGCGCGACACTTGCTTGTCCTCGTTCAATTTACCTGTGGTAGAAGCCGCATGTTGTGTCGTTTGCGGTTTGTCGGCAATCCCTGAAAACTTCCTCGACACCTCGACATGGGACAAGCCCTCGTCCTTGAGCCAGTTGAGATAGTCGACCGTCTGCTCTACAATAACCGCCAGTTCATTTCGCGGTTCAGTGTCCACTGCCCGTCCCACCGTTTGAAGGCACATCGCCGTTGGCTTTTGCCCGTCGCAAGGCATGCAACATGTAAAGCGGGCCAAACAGAATGTAACTCAAAACCATGATCACCATAAACACAGCCGCATAAACGGCAATTTTGCATGGAACAAACAAGAGGCACACCATGATGACCATCGGAATGAATAACGCGGGATGCTTTGTTGGTTTTGGATACCGCACATTCGACACTTGAAGGACAATGAAGGACAGAACCCCAAACAGAAACAACATGGCAACAGGCCCTTGACTCAAGGAAAATCTCTCGAAAGGATCGCTCTGGCTGACAAATACCAGCATCGCAACCCATCCTGCACAGGCAGTTATCGGCAACCCTGTATATCCGGCCTGCCCACGATTGGGGTCGTGAGCCTTGAAACGGGCCAGACGGACCACGCCAGATAAAACAACAGCGGCTGTCATCGCCACGCGCCAGAACGTTCGGGAAGTTGACATGGCGTCATGCCCAGCCAGCATTACAGTATAAATGAGAACCGCAGGAGCAATACCAAACGCCGTCATGTCAACATAGGTATCCAGTTCAGCGCCCATTTCACTACAACCCTTCAGACGCCGGGCCACGTTGCCGTCTAACCCGTCAAGAATCATCGCCAACATGATCAAAAGCGCTGCCCAGCGATGATACGTCCCACCATCTCCAATCGGCAAACCACGACTTTCCATGGTAACCAGAATGCTGAAAAACCCGCACAGCATGGCCATCAAGGTGATGGATATAGGGATCAACTGTCTCCAGTTTAGAACGGGCTTCATATGTACTTATTCCTTGGATTTCAGCCGGGCAACCACAGTTTCACCAACGCGAACCTTGTCCCCTTTTGCCACCACAACATCAACTTTGTCGGCGGGAAGATACATATCCAATCGTGACCCGAATTTCATCATTCCTATGGATTCGCCCTTGCTCACGGAATATCCGGACTTTATGTAATCCCAAAAGACAACACGGCGCGCCACGGGCCCCACGATTTGCTTTATCAGGCAATCAACCTTTTCACCGCGAACGACAATGGAACTATGCTGGTTGAATTCCGATGATTTTTCAAGAAACGTAAAATATCGCGCTCCTGGAAAGTATTCAGCGACATCCACGCGCCCCGCGATTGGCGATCGGTTCACATGAACATCAATTAGGCTTAAGAAAATGCTTATTCGAACCGTCTTGATCTTCAGGAATTCAGGCTCAAACACCTCAACAACCCCCATTACCCTCCCTTCGGCTCCAGCCACAATCAGGGCAGTATCTCTTGGCGCAACGCGCACAGGATCGCGGAAGAAATACAACATATAGACAGACATCGCTACACACACTATCCCGCTGAACACCAAAGCTTTGCGACTGGAAACACGCGCCATCTTCAAAACGCCGGCCAATATGCCCGCCAAAACAATGGATGCGATCAAAAAAGGAATTACTTCAGGTCTGAAAGCCATAATATTAATCTCCTCAAATAAGCCGCGAATATTGGCCTAAATGAGGAACTAAAGTCAACTTCATACGGCAAGGCGAATACGGCAAGGCGAATGGGCGAGGCGAAATCCGACCTCGCCCAATTATCAGTAACTTTCGCCTTGCTTATAGAGCCACCAAATCTTATTAACAACTTCATCATTCACGGCACTTAAGGATACTTTTATGGAAACGACACCTGTACAGCAAAATAACGAATCTCCCGCGACAACAGATTTGAGTGACCTCAAGTCGCTTATGACCACAGCTCAATCTGAATGGAAACAGTGGATTGGCATCGCCCTTATTTCCATAGTCTTGATTCTCGGCATATTTCTTTACCGGGCTCGCTCACAATCAAATGAAGAACTGGCATCTCGGATGCTTGGTGAGGCCCGGTCTGGGCAGGCTGTCCAAGCCGTTATGGCTCAATACCCGCGCACGTCAGCCGCATCTTTGGCGCTACTTCAGATCGCCAAAATTCAATATGACTCAGGTGAATTCGTCAGCGCTCTTTCGTCTTACACAGACTTTATCGCCCGTAATCCAGACCATTTGATGACGCCAGTGGCAGAACTTGGAAAGATCCACTGTTCGGAAGCAATGGGACAAACGGCGGACGCACTGGCGGCTTTTACAGCTTTCGCATCGCAACATACCCAGCATTATCTGGCGCCGCAGGCATTATTCGGCAAGGCACGTTGCCTCCAAAGGCTCAATCGTTTTGCAGAAGCTCGCGTAGTATATGAAGACTTCCTTGCCGCTCACCCAAACAATCCATGGGAGCGGGATGTTCGCGAATCTCTTCGCCATCTGGATAAGGAATCCAGGAAGACCGCAACGGCAAAAACAGCTTCGTGAACAAACGGATCAGGAATCCTTTTTAGGCGAATGATCCTGATCGGCCGTCTCGGATTTCTTGCCTTCAGACAATCCTTTTTTGAACTCACTGAGGCTCTTTCCCAAAGAGCGCGCGAGATCAGGCAATCTACGGGCACCAAACAACAAAAGGATTGCCATCACAATTAGAAGCCATTCTCCCCATCCAAGATTTCTCATTGTGGTCACCTTTCCCTTTGCATCAGATATACAGTATCGCCCTGAAAAACTCAATGTGAGTATTTCCAGTTCAACCACCCAGACTCAATCACATGGACCGCGACATCGCTCGTCGGGTCTCTCTATCTGCATCCTTCCGCCGCAGACTTTCCCTCTTGTCCGGGTCCTGCTTACCTTTACAAACACCCAACTCCACTTTTGCCCATCGATTCTTGAAGTACATACTCAAAGGCACAAGCGTCACCCCTTTTTGATCAATCTTAGCTTCAAGCCGATCTATTTCCTTGCGACCAAGAAGTAGACGCCTAGGACGTGTGGGTTCATGATTATAGCGGTTGCCGCACTCATACGGCGCAATATACACGTCACGCAGAAACAATTGACGACCTTCAAGGGTCGCAAAGCCTCCAGTCAACGTAACATGACCTGCTCTGACTGATTTGACCTCTGTACCCAGAAGTTCCAGACCGGCTTCAATTCGATCCAGGACGAAAAAATCGTGAAAAGCCTTCCGGTTACTCGCGATTTTGTTATCGCGCGGTTTATCCGGAGATGAAGCCATGGGGTACTGCCAAGATTACTCTGAAGAAGAGGAACTCACATTTACGGGATCAAAATAGCCGATTTCAGCCGTGAGTTTTCCTTCGATAATCTCGCGCAAAGCCGTATCCACCTTTTCCTCGTGAGGAGATTCAGGCTTGATATATGGACGCATTCCCGCATTCAACTGACGAACACGGCGGGATACAATATTAACCAACAGCGGGGCCGAGACCACCTTCTGCCTGGCTTTTTCAATCAATTCAGCATTCATTCAGCATCTCCTCTGGAAAGTAAACGGGACGCAGCATATGCGTCCCGTTTACCAACGTCAAACGTTTTGTTCAGGCTTAGTACATGTCTCCGCCCATGCCGCCCATACCGCCGCCACCTGGCGCCGGAGCAGGCTTATCATCCTTGGGCAGATCAGTGATCATGCATTCGGTCGTCAAGAGCAACCCGGAAATGCTCGCCGCGTTCTGCAGCGCCATACGGGTCACCTTGGCCGGATCCAACACACCATCCTTGATCAGGTCAACATACTGGCCGGTCGCGACATTAAAGCCCATCGCTCCCTTGATCTTCTTGACCTCCTGCACGATGACCGCGCCTTCCAAGCCGGCGTTATCCACAAGCTGGCGCAGCGGAGCTTCGAGACAGCGGCGGATAATATCCACGCCAATCTTCTCATCGCCACCAACATCCACCTTGTCCAACGCGCCCAGGCAACGCAACAGAGCCACGCCGCCGCCGGGAACAACACCCTCTTCAACCGCCGCACGGGTCGCATGCAGAGCATCCTCCACACGAGCCTTCTTTTCCTTCATCTCGGTCTCGGTCGCCGCACCCACATTGATCACAGCAACACCACCGGCCAACTTGGCCAGGCGTTCCTGCAGTTTCTCGCGATCATAGTCGGAAGTCGTCTCTTCGATCTGCCGCTTGATCTGCGCCACACGACCTTGGATCGCGGCCGCCTTGCCAGCGCCCTCGACAATCGTCGTGTTTTCCTTGTCCACGGTAACGCGCTTGGCGCGGCCCAGATCGTCAATTTTGACGTTCTCGAGCTTGATGCCAAGGTCTTCCGTAAGGCAACGACCGCCCGTCAGGATAGCGATATCCTCCAGCATTGCTTTCCGGCGATCACCAAAGCCAGGGGCCTTGACCGCGCAAATCTGCAACGTGCCGCGCAGACGGTTCACCACCAACGTAGCCAGCGCTTCGCCTTCCACGTCCTCGGCAATGATCAGCAACGGCTTGCTGGACTTCGCCACGCTTTGCAACAGGGGCAGCAAATCCTGAAGATTCGAGATCTTCTTCTCATGAATCAGGATATAGGCGTCTTCCAGTGATGCTTCCATCGTCTCCATGTTGGAGGCGAAGTACGGGGAGATATACCCCTTGTCGAACTGCATGCCTTCGACCACGTCCAAGGTTGTTTCCATCGCCTTGGCTTCCTCAACCGTGATCGTGCCATCCTTGCCGACCTTGTCCATCGCGTCCGCGATGATATCGCCAATGGCCTTATCGCCATTCGCCGAAATCGTCGCCACCTGGGCAATCTCAGTGTGTTCCTTGACCTTCTCGGCCTGCTTTGCAATCGCTTCCACGACCGCCTCCACGGCTTTGTCAATACCACGCTTGAGACTCATGGGATTCGCACCGGCGGTCACATTCTTCAGACCTTCACGGTAGATATTCTCGGCGAGCAATGTCGCCGTCGTCGTACCGTCACCCGCCGTATCGCTGGTCTTGCTAGCAACCTCGCGAACCATCTGCGCGCCCATGTTCTCAAAAGAGTCGGGCAGCTCGATTTCCTTCGCTACCGTAACACCATCTTTGGTGATCGTCGGAGACCCGAACTTCTTGTCCAGAATCACATTGCGACCACACGGTCCAAGCGTAACCTTCACGGCACGGCTGAGTTTTTCCACACCACGCAACATGGCCTGCCGCGCGTCACTGTCATATTTCAGTTGCTTACCTTTGTCTGCCATTTTCTACACTCCTTTATTGATTCGGTTATCGTTAACGTCCGGCGCCAATTACTCGATGATGCCGAGGATATCTTCCTCGCGCATGATCTGGTATTCCTTGTCGCCAATCTTGACCTCTGTGCCACCATACTTCGGCATAAGGACCACATCGCCAACCTTGACCGTGAACGGAATCAGCTTGCCATCCTCGTCACGCTTCCCGGTTCCAACGGAAACAACTTTACCCTCCATGGGTTTTTCCCGCGCGGAGTCCGGAATAATGATGCCGCCCTTGTTGATTTCCTCTTCTTTTTTCGGCTCGACCAGAACTCGATCAGCCAGTGGTTTAATCTTCATCCTCTAGTTTCTCCTTTTTGTTGTTTCTACTATATGGGATCAATACCCGCTAACGCTTACGGAAACCGCCGCAAGCGTGTTAACTCCAATTTACTTCTTCTTGTCATCCACCATTTCAAAATCCGCATCAATCACGTCATCCTTGCCTTTGGCCTTTCCACTCTCATCATCCTCCGGCTGGCTTCCAACATCGGCATGACCATGCCCACCGCCGGGCTGGCTACCCTTGGCCTGGGCGTACAATTCTGACGAGAATGCCTGCATCGCTGAGTTAAGCGATTCAACGGCGGTCTTGATCGCCTCGTTGTCGTCCGCTTTGAGCGCTTCCTTTACACGCCCAACCGCATCCTCAACAGGCTTCTTCTTTTCCTCAGAAATCTTACTCCCCTGCTCCTTCAGCACCTTTTCCGTCTGATAGACAAGGTTGTCAGCCATGTTGCGGGTCTCTGCCGTCTCCCGCCGCTTCTTGTCCTCATCCGCATGCTCCTCGGCATCCTTGACCATTTCCTTGATCTCGGACTCATTCAATCCGCTGGATGCCGTTATCGTTATCTTCTGCTCGCGGCCCGTACCCAAGTCTTTCGCCCCAACATGCAGGATGCCGCTGGCATCGATATCGAAAGTGACCTCAATCTGCGGCACACCGCGCGGCGCCGGAGGAATTCCGTCAAGATGGAAACGCCCGATGGTCTTGTTGTTGTCGGCCATTTTGCGCTCGCCCTGCAACACATGGATCTCCACCGAAGGCTGACTGTCCGACGCCGTACTGAAAATTTCCGTCTTGCGTGTCGGTATCGTGGTGTTCCTTTCAATCAGAACAGTGAACACCTTGCCATAGGTTTCAATACCCAGAGACAGAGGCGTAACATCCAGCAACAACACATCCTTGACCTCGCCCTTTAGAATCCCGCTCTGGATTGCGGCACCAACAGCCACAACCTCATCAGGATTGACACCCTTGTGCGGCTCTTTACCGAACAATTTTCCAGCCATCTCCTGAACCTTGGGCATACGCGTCATTCCACCCACAAGCACCACTTCATCCACCGTGCTCAAGCCGGAATCCTTCATGCAATTCCGGACAGGGGACGACGTACGTTCAATCAAGGGCTCAACCAACTGCTCCATCTTTGCTCGCGTCAAATTCACACTGAGATGTTTCGGTCCTGAGGCATCCGCACTAATGAACGGCAGGTTGATTTCCGTCTGTTGGGCGCTCGACAACTCGCATTTCGCCTTTTCCGCTGCCTCTTTGAGCCGCTGCATGGCCATTGCATCTTTGCTGAGGTCAATCCCCTGCTCCTTCTTGAACTCTGCCGCCAACCAAAGAATGATCACCTGATCAAAATCATCGCCCCCTAGATGAGTGTCCCCATTGGTTGCTTTGACCTCGAATACGCCTTCGCCAATGTCGAGAACCGAGATGTCAAACGTTCCACCCCCCAAGTCGTAAACAGCGATCTTTTCGTCCTTCTTCTTATCGAGACCATAGGCAAGCGATGCCGCCGTTGGCTCATTGATGATGCGCAACACTTCCAAGCCGGCAATACGCCCGGCATCCTTGGTCGCTTGACGCTGACTGTCGTTGAAATAAGCAGGCACCGTGATGACAGCCTGCGTAATCTTCTCTCCAAGATACGCTTCCGCATCCATCTTGAGTTTCTGCAGGATCATCGAGGAAACTTCCGGCGGCGAATAGATATTTTCACCTATCTGAACGTGTGCATCGCCATTCTTAGCCCTCACAACCTTGTAAGGAACCATGGCAATTTCATTCGCCACCTCATCATATTTCCGTCCCATAAACCGCTTGATCGAATATACCGTGTTGGCGGAATTGGTAACGGCCTGACGCTTGGCGGCCTGTCCGACCAACCGCTCGCCCCCCTTGGTAAAGGCAACTATCGAAGGTGTTGTTCTCATCCCTTCCGCATTAGGAATAACGATGGGCTCACCGCCCTCCATTACTGCCATGCAGGAATTTGTTGTCCCCAAATCGATACCTAATACCTTAGCCATGGTAACTCCTTAAATATGTAGTCCTCATTAAACACCTACTCATGTAGATGTCATTATCAACGAATAGTCGTATAGCAACCACTGTGCCACCTTACACGATAGCGATCTCGCAATTAATCTTAAACAGCTCTAAAGCAATTACTTACGTAATTGCAATCATATTTTTGATGCTGATGAATAACCAAAGACTGCGCCGTTATGACACACCTGCGTTATGTCGCTTAATTCAAAACGAGCACTCCTGTCACATGACAAAATCAGACCTAATCCATTATTTCGTCTTGGACTACCGACTCATTCATGCTTTAAGCTTCGGGCTCAACAAAGTAGTTCTCCTCTTGCTCGAACCATGAAAAAGTCATCAATATTACGTAACATCTTTTCCATCCTCGCCCTGCTGGCCGCCACGCTCACCATGACGGGCTGCATGACAACTTCCTCGGGCAACCCTGATGTCACCTCTATTCAAATTCATCTTAGATCTGACGGCAAGTTCACGATAGACGACAAAACTGTTTCTCTCGACAAACTTGAAAAAACGATCAGAAAAACAGGTGCAACGCCAGCCACAACCCTCTACATAAACATTCCGGCGACATATCCAATGTCAAACCTTACATCCTTGACGCAAAGGCTGGCATCTGCCGGATATCGCCGCGTCTTCTATAAAAGGCCCCAGATCAAAAAAGCACAAACCACAAGCCCTCCCTAATGACTCATGGAATGGTGGAGCGGAAGAGATTCGAACTCTCGACCCCCACGTTGCGAACGTGGTGCTCTACCAACTGAGCTACCGCCCCTTGAAAAAGGAAGGCATCGTATAACCGATTGCACTATGGTTTGTAAAGGTAGGATTAATATATTTTTTGCCGAATCAATACTTCGCGCCCCCAAAAACTGAGTATTTCCAGTACAAGAAATGGGAATAGCGCTATGGCTAGGTCAAACGCCACAAAACCCACAATTCCTCATCTCGAGTGAATGTCGTCACATTAATTACCCAATCCTTTTCCGGTTTCTGATTGTCTCAGACGCGCTTAACGATATATTATGAATTTTTATGAAACAACCCAGCCAATCAGACATCGGATACGCCATTAGCAATACCCGCATCGTATTGACGCCATCGCGCCGCCTCGAAACCTTCGGGACCACGGTGCTTCATTATCATATGATCAGCGAACTTTTGGACAACGTCAACAAGGTCAGAATCAGGGAAGGACGTATCCAAGCGCATAAACCTCAAATCATCACGCCTACTCTCTCCATGACATCCAACATCCTGGAAGGGTTTGGTCAGGAGGCCGAACAATACGTAGACTGGCTTCGCGAACACATGCAGGACATTCGAATCCTTCAATATGGGTTTGTTATACGGAAGCAGGAGATCAGCGAGGAAATTGTTACCGACAATTTGGATGCCGTGATCGAGCGAGTTCAGGATGCTGTTCGCCAAAAGGACGACCCGCTTGCTGCATTGCTTGTTGGCGTTGACTCACCTTGGGAAGTATGTCTCATCAAAATGATGGTCGAGATAACTTCTCAATCAGTCCCGGGCAATATACGCGAATTACACCGGCACAATATGTTCGCCACGAGACAGGAAAGCACCAGACCCGATCCCTCGGCCATTGAGGAAGCTTTCCACTCCGCAAGCCGCGATCCGAGCCAGATTAACGCACTTGGGAAACGCCTGCAACAGGCTGGCGTTTTCAGCGAATATGAAGATCGTTTTTTCAAGCTGGTCAAATCCAGCAGACAACAATAACTAATTCAGTATTTCATCAAGGAGAACATCATCATGGGCATGACCATTACCGAAAAGATTTTGGCCCGCGCGGCCGAGAAACGATGCCTGGGCCCCGGAGAAAACGTTTGGGTGAGCGTGGACATTCTATTAACTCATGACGTCTGCGGGCCGGGCACCGTCGGCGTTTTTCAACGTGAGTTCGGTGCCAATGCAATGGTTTGGGACAAGTCAAAAGTAGTCATCATTCCAGATCACTATATTTACACCGCCGACATAAAGGCTCATCGCAACGTGGAAACCCTGCGCACGTTCGTCAGCGAACAGGGTTTGCCGTATTACTATGATCCCGGGAGCCCATCCTACAAGGGAGTGTGCCATGTCGCCCTTCCTGAGGAAGGGCATGTCAGGCCCGGCGAAGTTATTTTCGGGACTGATTCTCATACATGTACCCATGGCGCATTAGGTGCCTTTGCCACTGGCATAGGAAACACGGACGCTGGTTTTATCATGGGCACGGGGAAACTGCTGATCAAAGTGCCGCGCACACTTCGTTTTCGCATTAACGGCAAACTTCCGAAGCATGTGATGGCCAAGGATCTTATCCTGCGCATAATTGGCGACATCGGGTTTGATGGCGCCAGCTATTGCGCCATGGAATTCACCGGTGATGCAATCAATGAAATGTCGATCGAAGAGCGCATGACCATTTGCAATATGGCGATTGAAGCCGGTGGCAAGAACGGCATTATCGAACCTGACGCCAAGACATTCGACTATGTTCGATCACGCACCAAAAGGCCATTTGAGGCGGTCTACGGCGACAGCTCTGCGCATGTTGACATGGAAAAAACATATGACGGAAGCAGTCTTGAACCTTGCGTTGCCGAGCCTCATGTGCCCAGTAATTACGCCACCGCCCGATCAAGAAAAGAGGTCAAGCTTGACCGCGCCTATATTGGGTCATGCACGGGCGGCAAGATAACTGATTTCCTGGCGGCCGCACGCATCTTAAAAGGCCAGAAGGTAAAGATCCCTACGTTTTTAGTCCCTGCAACTGTCGAAGTGGCCGAAGGGCTTATTCGCGAAACCGTCGAGGGGAAATCACTCGTGGAGATTTTTGCGGACGCAGGCTGTGAAGATATCGCTCCGCCTTCCTGCGCGGCATGTCTGGGTGGCCCGGAAGATACGTTTGGCAGAACTCACAGCAACGAGGTTGTTATCAGCACAACGAACCGCAATTTCCCGGGCCGCATGGGTTCAAAACAATCAAGAGTCTATCTCGCCTCTCCGCTAACCGTCGCGGCATCAGCCGTGACTGGTCGCATAACGGATCCGCGGGATTACATGTAATCGAGGAATACAAAATGAACATTATTCGCGGAAAAGTCTTCGTGGTTCGGGATGACATTGATACTGATCAAATTATTCCCGCTCAATATTTGAATCTAGTGCCAACCATTCCCGAGGAATACGACAAACTGGGATCTTACGCACTCTGCGGGTTACCGGATAGTTACCCTCTGTTTGTTGAAAAGGGACAGACCAAAAGCCCTTACACAATCGTAGTCGCTGGACGAAATTTTGGCTGCGGATCCTCCCGCGAGCACGCCCCCATCGCCTTGGGTGCCGCCGGAGTCAAAGCCGTGATCGCAGAATCCTATGCCCGTATTTTTTTCAGAAATGCAGTCTCCACAGGAGAACTCTACCCATTTGAAGTGGAGAACCGCCTCTGTGACATTGTCAAAACAGGCGATGAAGTGGAAATAGATGTTGAGGGATCCACCTTTAACCACATTACCAACAACATGAGATATAGCATGAAGCCGCTCGGAGCCGTGGCTCCCGTTGTGGAAGCTGGCGGCATATTTGCGTATGCCAGGAAATCGGGAATCATTTAGGCAATGCAACCTAATGTCATAGCGCTAGCCAACCAAAAAGGTGGAGTCGGCAAAACAACAACCACGGTCAATTTGGCCGCATGCTTGGCGGAACTCAACTATCGGGTACTGCTGATCGACCTCGACCCCCAGGCTAATGCGACCAGCGGCCTGGGCATCAACGCACCACCTGGCTCCAGCATCTACAATGTCCTCCTTGGACATGGCCATCTGATTGAAAAAGTACAGCCGACCTCTATTGAACGCCTGTTTCTGGTCCCCTCTGAAGTGGACCTTGCCGGAGCCGAGGTGGATGTTGCCCGCGTGGAACGCTATCTACATCGCTTTCAAGAAGCGCTCGCCCCCCTTCGCTCCATCACTCACTATGACTATATTCTTGTGGATTGCCCACCTTCGCTTGGCGTCCTGACGATGAATGCCCTTGCCGCCGTTGATGCAATCCTTATCCCTCTCCAATGCGAATATTATGCCTTGGAAGGGCTCAGTGTTATCACACGGCTTGCAGCACAATTACGGGATTCCGGCGCTAATCCCAAACTGGAAGTCGAAGGAATAGTGATGACCATGTATGATGGGCGTACCAATTTATCCCAGCAGGTCATGCACGAAGTGAAAACACACTTCGGCGACAAGGTGTACGAAACCCTGATCCCCCGTAATATCCGAATCAGCGAAGCCCCAAGTCATGGCCTTCCGGTGATAGTCTATGACAGCAAGTCAAGTGGCGCGGAAGCTTATAGGCATCTGGCTAAGGAATTCGTCCGCAGACGGAGCGCTCGTTCCCAAGCATAGGCTCAGTCACTTGCCTAAGCTGTCTTCACTCTGTTTTATCTGAAACTCGGCGTGCCGCTTGGCTTCAAGACGCGTTTCCGTCTTCTGACGAAGACGTTTTAATTGACCAGCCAGACTAATTTTCTTTACGGCCGATACGCGGTCAATCAGAAGAACTCCATCAAGATGATCCAACTCGTGCTGAACAGCGCGCGCCAACATGCCACAGCAGTACAACCGTTTCACGTTCCCTTTCCAATCCACAAACTCAACATCAACCTCAGCGGAACGCTGTACACTGGAATGAATTCCAGGAAAACTCAAACACCCCTCGTCACGCCGAATGAGAGTATTCACACGTCTCACGATCTTGGGATTAAACATGATCAGCGGCATCTCGACGTCAGGATTCAGGCGTGTCTGGCCATCTTCCGCAAGGTCCAGTTCCGGCGGAACATCAATGACACACATCGATGCTGTTTGCCCGACCTGCTGCGCCGCCAATCCCAATCCCTCGGCGGCATACATTGTTTCCATCATGCCATCAGCCAGTTTCTTGAGAGACGGGGTGACATCGGAAACCGGACTTGATTTAACTCGCAGAACAGGGGCGCCAAAGGTTACGATTTCATACTTCATAACCATTTTCTTTCAACCACTCGCCGAGATGCAACTTCGTTTGCTCCAGCAATTCCTCATCGGTGATGGCTGTAGTACGACCCGCGTCATACTGAGTCATCATCCAGTCGTAAATTTTCTGCACTCCGGGATCACTCTTGGCAACCTGCGACTTGGCGTTCTTGAAGTATTTTTTAACCCACAATGCAATTCCAGCCAGCCCGCTCTTATCCGTCACCGCTAACTCAACTGGACGATTCAACAATTTTTCAGTGTTGAATACGTTGTAAATTTCCTCATTCTTCAGCAGGCCGTCCGCATGAATCCCCGCCCGCGTGACATTAAAGCTGCGTCCTATAAGCGGCTGATTCGAGGGGATCTGAACCTTCAGTTCGTGTTCAAAATATTCAGCAATTTCAGTAATCACCGTCGTGTCGACATTACAGTCATTGCCTCGTAATTGCAGATAGTTAACGACAAGCCCCTCCAGAGGAGGATTTCCAGTGCGCTCCCCAATCCCAAGGAGTGTTCCGTTAGCCGCCGAACAACCATAAAGCCATGCCGTCACCGCATTTGCCGTCACCAGATATAGGTCGTTGTGCCCATGCCATTCCAACCACTCGCTGGGAACTCCGGCATAATACTGCAACCCATAGATCAGCCCCGGCACTGAACGAGGCATTGCAGCGCCAGGATACGGAACTCCTAGCCCCATGGTGTCGCAAATACGAATTTTGACGACAGACTTGGTTGATTCCGCCAACTTCATCAATTCGGCAGCAAAAGGCACAACAAACCCGTAATAGTCCGCCCGGGTCGCATCCTCAAAGTGGCATCTAGGGGTAATCCCAACCTCAATGGCATCACGAACAACACGCAAATACTCTTTCATCGCCTGCCGTCGAGTCTGCTTCAACTTAAGATAGATGTGATAATCAGAGCAGGACGTAAGAATTCCTGTCTCCTTTACCCCCATCTTTTTAGCGAACAAGAGATCCTCGCGACGGGCTCGCACCCAGCCTGTAACCTCCGGATACTTATAGCCCAGCGACTGTATTTCCTCGACCGCTTGCTGGTCCTTCTTGGTATAAAGAAAAAACTCGCATTGCCGGATTAACCCCTTTTCCCCGCCCAAACGATGCATCATCTTGTAAATATCCACAACCTGCTTGACCGTATAGGGAGGCATCGCTTGTTGCCCATCGCGGAATGTCGTATCAGTAATCCAAATATCCTTGGGCATTTTCATCGGCACAAGGCGATGATTGAAGCCTATGCGCGGGACTTCATCATAAGGAAACGCGTGACGAAACAATTTCGGTTCCTTTGGATTCTCCAAATGAACTGCATATGAATCGTAATCGAAGGTGTTGTAACCAACATTATATTTCAATTCGAACATAACCAGCCCCTATGTTGCAAACTGCAGACACTCAAATGATTGACAAGGAATTATATTGGCATTCTCCCCTGAATACAATAGCGAAACCGTGAATACCATAACCACCAAAGGTGATTTCATCTTTCAGATAATGTGGGAGGCTGCTCGCGAGGCCTTCCCTGTTATCAAGCCGGTCATATAAAAAGTCATCTTTTCTTACCAGACTTACTCTTTGACTTGATATACCTGCTTCTGCATCTTCCCGTCTCGTTCAACTTCGAGAACTATTGCACTCATTCGACTCTTAAGGAATTCGTCGATAAAGAACTCAGCTCGCCGTCGATTGGTCATTGCCACCGAGTTTACCTGCCGCACGATATCACCCTCACGCAATCCAACGGCGTCAAAAAAGTCACGCTCACCTTCAACGCCGACAACATAGCCGGTTATACGATTGCGGTCGTCGCGTACAGGCTTCATCGTGTCAAACAAAGCGACCATCCGGTCCGGTTCGTCAAGAAGCTCTTGATAATAATCCAACATTTGCTGTCGCCCGAATTGCCACCGATCGTCCTGCACCTTGACGCATCCAAAACGGTTTGAAATCGACTTATCTGAAGAGCTGGACAAATTGTTGGTTCCCTGGGCTTCAGGAGAAATCGGCGAGCTGACAAACTCCATTACCAATACTCGCACTCCGGATGGGGATCTTAAAGACATGCGGTCATAGCGAATGTCCTCAACCACAATATCGCCGATGATATCCCCCTCCCCAACAACCCGTTGCTCATTCTTCAAAGTGTCATCAAGTATTGCCTTTTGCAGGCGAAGGCCAGCTTCCGACTCAATTGCGAAAGAGCCAGCCATCCTGAATCGCTCCGACAAGATTAGCGCACCGGCACCGCCCGGAGAAGCCTTTGACCCTGAAAAAACTGCCCATATCGAGGCGTCGACACTGTTTGTGGATACAAAGTCTGCAACGGGTGTTAACGACGGTTCATGCACATTCGATGACGGGACTTCAACCCGCCATACATGCACATATGTAATGCACAAGGCGCAAGATATTGCAACGAGAACAAATGCTGCTAAACGCCAACTGGTTTGAAGTCGAAAGGTAGAGGCCATAAGCCGGATCCTGTTTTCCCATCGCTGGGTTCGGTCATTTGTCTAAGCAATCAACCCGAAGCTGCGCCCCGTTTACACGAGACACGAAGCGGGCCACCTCCAGCCTCCTATTTGATCTTGCTCCGGACGGGGTTTGCCATGCGACACCCATTACTGAAATGTCCGGTGGTCTCTTACACCACCTTTTCACCCTTGTCCCATCGGTTTTGCAACCAATCTGTGACGGTCTGTTTTCTGTGGCACTTTCCGTAACTTCCGCTTGAACGGAAGCCCCCGCGCTTGTTCGGCGCCGGCGTCCTACCCTATAGAGTCCGGACTTTCCTCTCTGCGCGTGATAAAACCACCCACAAAGCGACCGACCACCTCTACCTTTCGACACTACAAATGTTACAGTATCTTCGCACATCAATGCAATGCCAGGGTGTTAATAGAGCATCCGGCTACAAAAATCACAAAACACTGGAATGTTCTGCTTTTTTGCTTCATGGCAAACATATGGTGGCAGTTTCATGTGACATCCGCCGCAAGCGGCATTTTCGACAGGAACCAATACCTTGTCGCGCTTGTTGCCAAATAGACGATTGTACAGGGCCAATCTCTCGGGATCCGCCTCACTGGCCAGGTTGTCACGCGATGCCTTTACCCTCTCCAATTCCTGCTTGATCGCCACGCCCCGGTCATCAATCGCGCTAATTTCTTGCCGAACGGTTATATCTTCCTGTTTTAATGCCGCTTCACGCTCTTTGACAACAGACGCTGCCACATCCAGCTTTTCCATGATGCCAAGGATCGTGTCTTCCAAACTCCTGATATTCTTCTCAACCGTCGCGATTTCATCGTCCATCGCCTTGAATTCTTTATTGCTCTTTAACTGGAGTTGCTGGGAACGAAATTTTTGGATTTTTTCTCGGTGTGAATCGACTTCAAGCTCTACTTGCTTGATTTCCGACTGCCGTCCTTTGACTTCTTCCTTGGCGGCCGTAACAGCCTGTCGATGCTCATCCAGCAAGGATTCAATGGATGCCTTTCGCTTTGGCAAATCGGTCAATTCCTTTTCGAATTTCATGATGCGCAGATCATGATCCTGAATAAGCAGAAGCTTTTCGATAACTGATGTGACCATTGTGTATCCTTTGCCTTAAGCCATCCTAGAAAAAAGCGGGCTAACTATCTCACACGATGGAAACCAAGTCAACGGCGAGATGCTATCAGTCGCGAGTGTTTCCTTCCCTGTCCTATTCGCTGGCCACTCGATCAACCAACAGGTATAGTGCAACCCCATGTCATCCCAACAAATAAGCACACGCATTGAAAAAGGCGACATCACACTGCAAGAGTTCTTGTCAGCTTGGCAGCATCTATCCAGGAACAAGGCCAAGGCCCTGATCGATTCGAGAACTGTTTTCGTAAATGGAACTCGCATTTGGATGGCTCGACATCATCTCAAGCGTGGCGATCAGGTTCAAATTACCATAACAGCAGACCACACAAGTCGGTCGGACAACCTGAAAATCTTATTTCAGGGTGCTGATTATCTCATTATTAATAAACCAGCCGGATGCCTCTCTAATGGCCCTGACAGTGTCGAGCAGGACTTACGCAATGAACGAAGCGAAAAAACACTTCAGGCGGCTCACCGTCTGGACAGGGAGACTTCAGGCTGCCTCCTGATTGCGCGAAGGCAAGACGCTTTCGATGCTATTACCCAATGTTTTAAAGAGCGCCGCGTGACCAAGATTTATCACGCACTTGTCGCTGGATGCATTCGGGAAACAGAGCGACATATCGAGGATCCATTAGATGGAGAAGCTGCATCCACTCAGCTCAGGGTCCTGGATCGCAAAAAAAACGCCACGCATATTTCCATTAAAATCGACACCGGACGTACCCATCAAATCAGAAGGCATCTTGCTCTGATTGGCTATCCTGTACTGGGAGACAAGCAATACGGAACTTCCGTGAAAGTATCCCCGGAATTAAGAACCGTTGAACGACAGATGTTGCACGCCTACAGTATTCGGTTCCTGTCGCCGATAGACGGAGCCCTCACTAAAGCCATGGCTCCATTGCCTGCTGACTTCAAGAATTGGATGAAAGCAACCCGTTTGGCGTAGAATCAGCCTTTGTGACGGTAAGTGATTCGTCCTTTGGTCAGGTCGTACGGCGAGATCTCAACACTTACCTTGTCACCCGCCGTGATGCGAATGAAATGTTTGCGCATTTTCCCCGAAATGTGAGCCAAAATTTCATGGCCGTTGTCAAGTTTGACGCGATACATGGTTGCCGGCAGAACCTTCAAGACAGTTCCATCTACACGAATCACATCATCTTTGATTTCTTCCGGCATACATTCTCCTAAATAATAACCGCCAACCGCGCTACATTTTTTCAGAAGCCAACGCTGACCTTGTGTTTTCGTGGTGATAGGTACCACACATTAAAGAAGACTGTCAATGGCGGTAACATTAGGCAACATTAGACAAAGCTCACAGTTAAGGTCAGGACCGATTCCCATTCGCCCGTCTACCCCGCCATCACCTACCATACCTATGGGCGTGGCATGGTCCTTCACATGGGGTTTGATTTCACCTGGAGGTGGCGAAAGGTATACGGTGATCGTTACTTCCGCGACTTCTGGGGCAAGGTAGTCCACTTCATGGGATTGCCACATTTACTGCGTGAATTCGCTCAGGCCCGTTTGATACCCGACAGGCTCGAAGTGGCATTAGGCGAGAGGATCCTTCTTAATGGCATCATTAGAAATCGTGATTTCTCACCTTGCCTGGCCGAATCAGTAGATATCGCATGTAAGCACTCCACCGGACAGGAAATCCGCTTGAAACTCGATGGCTCAACAGATCGGCCGGGAATCTTTCGCGGCTCTTTCTATCCAGAAACAGATGGTCGCTGGTCGCTTCAACTCCCTTCTGAATACGGCGCCGAACCAGTTGAAATTACCGCCATTAAAATGAACCACGAATATATTAACTCCACCATGCGTCTGCCGCTGCTGAATACCATCGCAGAGAAGACAGGTGGAGCTGTGTTTGTCCCCGGCATATTGCCAAGCGGTCTCGTTCCCTACGCCGGGAAAATTGATTCGGAGGCGCAACAAAGATCAGACCTCCTGGCAAAAAGGAAGACTGAATTGGACCGGAGCGAAAAAAATCCTCTTCAGGATAAGTCTTACCTCAGAGACACCGCCACTCACGTTCTTAAAACCATAGCTTCACAACGAACACGTCAACCGGTGATTGTCGAACGAACTCTTTGGGACTGGATCGGGTTCCTCATTCTTGCGGCCACGCTATTTTGCATAGAGTATTTCTTCCGCAAGCTCTGGTATCTCGATTAATTCGACACCGGCCCCATCGAGGCTATGTCCGCACCCTTAAGGGTGCGGAAAATACCAGGCCGGGTTTCAATCTCCACATCACCCGTAGGCAGCTTTGACGTCAACACTCCAGCAACGACTTCATTCGACTTTAATCGAACAACCGTGTCCGCGATGAAATTACGCTTCATGACTTCTTTCAGACTGACGGTTTCTCCTTTAGCAATTGAAACCGCGCGCTGAATAGGGAAATAGCCTTTCTTAACCAGATCCACACGATGATCACCCACTGGCAAATCAAAACGCATGACCTCAACCTGATTATCCCCTTTTGCGAAAAGCTTTCCCTTCTCCTCGCCGTTAATGATCACACACGTGCCTGACTGATCCGTCACAATCTCCAGTGTTCCGACGTTACGAATCAAATTAAACTCATCAACACGAGCGCTCCGGCTGACAAGTTGGATTTCTCGAACCTCAGTCTCATACCCTGCATGCTCAATCCGAAGCGCATACTTTCCTGGTGCGATCGATCCTATGCTTAACGGAACTTGACCTCTCAACTGATCGTTAACGTAGACCTTTGCCCCGGTCGGCCCACCTACGATAGACAAGGATGCCGGGATGGGGTTCAAGACCACATCAATTTTGCGATCATCTCCAGCTCGCAATGTGACGGTGTTTTCAAACGATGAATAATTATCGAGACTAAGAATAATCTTTTTCTTTCCCGCCGGCTCACGATCAACCACGCATGGCGTGACACCACGATTCAAGCCATCCACTATAACTGAAGCTCCTTCCGGTTTTGAAAGGACGGTCAAGCGTGCAGAGTCAGAATTCATGTCAATCATCAGCTTTTGAGGGGTTCGTCCCTCGACTCGCAATTCAACCTCCCGATCCTGATACCCAACAGACTCCGCCCTGACCCGATAATCACCATACGGCAGGTCGGTGAGGAGCAATGGCGCCTTCCCGCGATGCGCCCCATTGATCGAGATATCAGCCCCGTCAGGACGGGAATGGATCACCACAAGCCCTGACTCCTTTTCCAGCTTGATTTCAACTGCAACCTTCTCGCCCTCCTCGACCTGAACGGTCTTCCTGCTGGATCGATAGCCCGCCATTTCCGCTTGAATCAAATGTGCCCCTGCAGCCAGATCGTGAATGGCAACCGGTGAAGCATCTTTTAGCATCCCGTCACATAACACCGTGGCGCCCGCCGGAACAGTCGACACCCTGATTTGAGCAGTGACGCAGTAACCTTGTCCCGCAGATGTCAACAATCCAATGACCGCACCTATACTTATCCATGCATGTTTTAAAGCGAAGTGTTTCATGGTTTTACTTTTCCGTGGCGAGGCGACGTTCAACATCCACCAATTTCTTATACGCATTCCGGTTCCTGTCATCCGAGCGATCAGGAATCATTTCGCAAATATTTCTGAGATGTTTGGCGGCCTCTTTCCATTCTCTCAACTTGACGGACCGCTCAGCCATAAACCAGATATTGTCGTACCGCTGTTGCAATTCCTTCTCACAGTCATTGCGCAACGTGATCATGGCGGCATAGAAGTCTGGCTTTGGCTCAATCGTTTCGAGGCACCACTCCCCCTCCATCAAGGCGCGTATCGCGGCGGCTAGATTTCCTGTGGCAACGTCCCGTTCATCATGCAATTTAGATCCAAGCAAATAGTTGTCTTTTGCAAGGTTGACCAACTCCTTCGGCTCCCGCGCCAGTGCCGCAAGTCCAAGCTCGTTCTTGCTGAACTCCTCCAACTGGGATCGGACTCGCGCAAAAGAATCAGGCTCCACATGATTCAACACCTTGACCCTATACGCCCGACTTCTAATTGTTATCATGATGTCGCTGCAATCATGAATTCCGGGGGCAACCCCCTCGTACAGCGGGAGCAAATCGAAAAATTCGGCATTTTCAACGGCACTACTCAATTCTGCCAGCAATTCCGGGTCGACCATCTTCTCTCGACGCACTCGCCGATCGGTCGCCAGATCATCCACATGGATAACCAGCCGATTCCCCGTCAACGCCATTCCATAGCGGAAGATATTTGACGCAGTGCCTTCCACTCTCTCAAAATAAACCTCAAACTCAGGTAGCTTGGGAACAGGCTGTGCGTTCTCCGTCACCTGTTTATGGGGCATCAGCAGATCGAGCCACTGCCGCCAGGGAAGCCACGCCAAAACAGTAAGCAACAGCATTCCGGTCAGAGCGACGAATAGCCACCGACGCATGGAATTACCGGAGCCAGCAACAACATCTTTACGCCTGAATCCAAGATTGAATGCCGCATCACCCTGCCTCACCGTGCCATCCACGAATGAAGGAACATCGTATGGAGGGATTCTCAATGTTGTCCCGCCAAGCGACACCAAATCCCCGGGAGCGAGACATCGCTCCTGTATTTCGGCCCCATTGACCAACGTTCCATTCGCACTACCTAAATCACTAACCCACAACCCTTCTCCCGGTCTTACGAAAATCCGGCAATGGAATCTGGACAAGGCCGCATCATCAATCGACATGTCGTTGCGGGATGAACGACCGATGCGGATTCCTTCGACAGGGACTTCAATTTCTCGCCCCTTGAAGGGACCGCTTTCAACAATAAACCGAAAAGAATTGCTCATTATGAATTTCCCCTACATCTGCCTTAACGCCTGCAAAATGATCGGCCCCAGTAAAACCATGAAAACGGCAGGAAATATGAAAACAATGAGGGGGAACAGCATCTTGACCGGCGCCTCGTTGGCCAATCGCTCCGCCCTCTCAAACCGTCTCTGCCTCATTTGGTCCGACTGAATCCGCAGAATCACCGCAATTCCTACCCCAAGCTCGTCAGCCTGCACCAACGCATTAATCACTGATTGCACGTCTCGATGATCCACACGCTCCGCCATATCCCGCAATGCGTCACGACGCGTCTTGCCCAATTGAATCTCTCTAAGCACTCGCACAAACTCCTCACACAGGGCATCCAGCTTGCGTCTCTCCACAATGCGCTGCATGGCATTCATGAAATCCAAACCCGCCTCAACGGAAAGCGTCAACAAATCCAGCACGAAAGGCAGCGCTTTCTGTATCTCCCGATGCCTTGCCTTGAGAGCGCCATTCAGCCACAACCCGGGATAAGCGTAGTAGCCCCCGGCGATCGCGAAAAAAAACAGATGCTGATTATTGCGGAGCGATACACCAAACGATCCCGGCATCATCGCAAACGCCGCCCAAAACGCCCCAATCAGTAACGTCCCCGCAACCAGGGGCACCAACACTCTGAGCGCAAGGAATTCCTCGGCAGTAATGATCCCGGAGAATCCAGCGGCGACAATCTTCCGGTTTATCCGCTCTGTGCGATTACGAAATTCCGGACGACCAAAAAGGGCTGAAAGGTTTTGCGTTAACGGTAACAGCAGTCGAAACACAAACGGCATGGACCGCTCCTGCTTCCTGCCATCCGCAAGCGTCACATAAGTCACGGAGCGAAAGACATTGATACTGACCCATGCCGCGCATCCCGCAAAGACGGCCCATAGCGCGCTTATTATCCCTGTGCTTATGACATTCGTTTCCATGATCATACGTCGATGGCAATGATTTTACGGATCACCAGAGCGCCTAACACAATAAGCAAGACAACACCACCAAGAGTCACCATACCTGCCCCTGAGTGCAGAAACATTAACATCATTCCTGGGTCCAGGAAATACATGGCCAATCCAAGTAACAACGGTGTGCATCCCACAACAATTCCCTGTAGACGTCCCTGCGCGGTCAACGTCCGGATTCTCTGCTCAATCCGCAACCTCTCTCGTATCGTGTGGGCTATCTTCTCGAAGACCTCCGTCAGATTCCCGCCGGTTTGCCGTGCAATCTCTATGGCACCCACCATCAGAGTTAAATCGTCACTACCCACCCTCTGCCTCATGTTTTCCATAGCGTCTTCCAATCGCATCCCCACTCGCGCCTGATGGATAAAAGTGCCAAATTCCTGTGAAATCGGGCTCTGGCCCTCCCGAATGACCATCTCTATCGCCTGTTGAATGCTGAACCCCGCCTTGAGCGCGTTGCTCATGTTCACCAGACTATCCACAAGCTGCTCATTGAACCGCATCAAGCGGCGTTTCTTCATGACCGCCAATACGGCCTTCGGGATTCTCCAGCCCCCTGCCGCCGCCAGTGACCCAACCAGCATTCCAGCCATAAACGATTTGCCGCTGAAACCACCCACCATGAAAAACGCAAACAGAAAGCACAAGGCGGACGATGCAGCCGAAAGTTCAAGCACCCGTCGTGCCGGAATGAATAGAAACAGGTCTTCCATCTGCCGCGCCGTACTTTCGGAGTAAGCCACCGCATACTCACCAGCGGCTGATCGAAATGACTGCAAAACAAAGTAGGTGAACCCGCCAAGACTAACCATATACAACATTGACATGACCATCAGGGCGCCATTCTCACTCATAGTCCACCCCGCTTCGGATCAAACAACGAAAGATCAATGGAAACACCACGCGCCGCAACCTCATCCATAAAAGTCGGAACAGACCCGGTTGGAACAAATTGGCCGGTAACCCTCCCTTGCTTCTCCACACCCTTTTGCGTAAACACAAAAATATCCTGCATGGTTGTCCGGTCACCCTCCAGCCCGACGACTTCGGAAATATGGGTCACTTTACGGGTCCCATCGCTGAAACGGCTCTCATGAATAACAACATCGACAGCCGAGGCGATTTGCTCGCGAATGGCGCGCAATGGAAGATCCATTCCTGCCATTAAAACCAGCGTTTCAAGCCTTGCCAAGGCATCCCTGGGCGAATTGGCATGCAAAGTCGTCAGGGAACCGTCATGACCCGTATTCATCGCCTGCAACATGTCCAATGCCTCGCCACCTCGACACTCTCCAACCACAATCCGGTCAGGCCTCATGCGCAGTGAGTTTCGAACCAAATCGCGAATCTCTATCGCACCCCGCCCTTCAATATTCGGCGCCCTGGACTCCAGCGAAATTACATGCGGTTGCTTTAATTGCAGTTCCGCCGCATCTTCAATAGTGATGATTCGTTCCCGTACAGGAATAAATCCGCCCAAGACATTCAACAGCGTTGTCTTTCCAGAGCCCGTGCCACCCGACACAATGATGTTTTTCCTCGCCATCACACACGCACGCACAAAATCACGCATCGCCTGCGACCAGGTTCCCAAACTGATGAAATCATTATCCGTCAAAGGGATTTTCGAAAACTTACGAATGGTGATGCAGGGACCACTCAACGAAAGCGGATGAATAATCGCGTTAACACGCGATCCGTCTTTCAATCGGGCGTCCACATACGGTTGACTCTCATCAATCCGCCGCCCGAGCGGTGACACAATCCTCTCGATCACCGCCGTTACGGATTTCTCATCAAGAAATGTCCGGTCCGTCAATTCAATCTTCCCGTTCCGCTCGACATACACGCGCGACGGACCATTAACCATGATTTCCGTTACCGTGCTATCCGCCAGCAGATCCTCCAGTGGCCCCAAACCAACCGCCTCATCATACAGCTCCTTGATCAATGCCTGCGGCGCGATATCAACGGGAAGCCGCGGAGCAACGTCTTTGACAATCCCCTCCAGTGTCGTCAGCACCCTCTTATGTAATTCACCCTCTTCAACATGCGCCGCCGTCATTCGCTTGATATCTAACCGTTCAATCAGCTCCTGGTGAATCTGCCGCTTAACCGCTTGCTTACGAGTAATCATCCGTTCATCTCGTTCAACAACTTCGGGAGACGGAGGAACCACAGCCACTGGAACAGGAGCAACAACCACGCGCTGCTCTGGAGCAACGGGGATCGACGACACCTGCGGCTCCGGTTTGCGCTTGAAAACCCGCAATACACATCGCCCAACATCAACATCCTGTCCATCAAGAATCTCGCCACGCCCCCGGATTACTTCGCCTACCACCTTTGTCCTGCCTATGCTCAAGTCTTCAATCCAGCAACTTCCCGGCCTCAGACAAAGGATCGCATGACGACCGGAAACCCCCTCGCCAGTCAAAACAATCTGGTTTTCAAGGTCGGAGCCGACGGAATATATACCGGCCTCCATTTCCCGGATTTGCGTGGATCCATCCGGTCTCTTGATTTCGAGATACATCGCCATGCGGTCTGCCCTTTCGGCTTGTTATCAAGGGTTAATTGGCGCTCTTTCCTCGAATTCGAGCCTGCCTCAAGGAATTAAGTTGCGGCAGTTCCCGCTCCAGGATGTCAAAGTTCACTTCAGGCAAATCCTGCTCAAATGTTATGTCCTTGGGATTTCTCAACGTGAAAGTCAAATGCCCGCGCATGTTTTCAACAAAGGTCAACAGTTCAGCTTCCCGGGGCGTCACCTCAACAGTCACAGTGCTGTAACTTGCGCTCCCCCGCCCCCGCTCATTGCCCTCACCGCCGCCTGTCAGGGTTTGACCGGTTGCCAACACGGTGACATTTTGGAGAACAGTCATTGTCACCCATTCCACCTGCTGGGAATTCTTGCGCGACGGGAAGGTGAACGAACCGAGCACATCAATCCGGTCATTGGGTTTCAATAATCCACTTACACCTGCCGCCCCGCTGATGGACACCGAGAGCGCCCTCATCCCGGTTGGAATCATCGGCGCAAGTCCGGACCCGGGCCGATAGGGAACATCTATATACGACCACAACAGGGTCTCGGCCATATCCATGCTATATTTCAACTTCTTTCCGAGAATATGTTCAACATCTCCAGGAAGCACCGTGTTCTTCCCTACATCTCGGGCCAGGGTCTGCTTCATCTTGAGGTCTTTTTTCTGGATAACAGTTCCGGCAGGCAAATCCTGTCCGGCGGCAACCACGTCAATCCTCCGCTCTCCCGCCAACATGCGGTCACGCTCTTTTGCAATATCCCGCAGTCGTGCCTGGAAATATTGCTGGGTGAACCAAAAGGCAAGCAAACCGACGACGACCGATATAATCAACACCATGCGTTGTTTCATGCGTCTAATCTCCCCTCAATCATTTCAATCCACCTCGTTTATTTACCAAGGTTAACTGGGTTCCGCCACCTGTTTCCGAAGCTCTGCAAAAAACCAAGCACATATCAGCCCCTTTGACGAAACAAGCAAGGCCAGCAGTAACGGATACGTCGCCTCCAGGCAGAACTCTGTTCCACCCCTTCCCTTCAAGTTCCGCTCGGTAATACTCCATAACGGTGCCCGGCGCGTCACTCGTCTCCGCCTGGCATAACAGGGCTGCCGTCCCCTGATTGCGAATCATTTGCTTCAACTCGGCCGCATGATAAATCGGCATCCCGCCCCAATTCGCATCCTTGGGGCTCCCTGTCGCTTCCGCCATCCTTGACTGGACCACAATAACCACGGTTTCACTATTATCCACAGGCAACATCAACACTTTGGCCCTCAAACCACTTCGACTGATCTCGCCTAATCCAATCTCAGCACCCGACTCATACCACATCTTCCCCCCGGACTCCCTGACCATACCTGCGACTCCCTCGCCCCTCTCCGTCGCCTTGATGACACTGATTGCCTTCTCCTGCCCATTCACCTCCATCACCGTTGTATATAACTGCTGGCCAATAGCGGAAAAATCAAAACGCCCACCCCTCATGAATAACCCGCGTCGCAAGAAGACCCGTGCCTCAACGCTCAAGACCATCCCGACAACGGCCAGCGCCAACAATAAGAGCATCCATAGCTTTCGCCGGTTCATGTTCAATATATTCCCTTTGTCCAAACGAGCCACACCTTACCCTTGAGCTCAATAGCTTCATCCTGATAGAGCAATCGTCTGACTATCGGCCACAGCCCAACCGTTTCCTCGGCGGTCCCTTCCACAAATCCAAACATAAAATGCGGCATTGTTCCCGCCGCCACTGCCGACACAATATTGCCAGGCCGCCGCTGATCCAAGACGTCGGGATCCGCATTATCAACGATGCCCATACGGAAATCATCCACACTCCCGGCATTGAACCCGTCGTCCTGTGAATACCGCACCCCATCACCACCCACATCCCTGTCCTCAATAAACTCCGGATTTGAAAATGGCGCCAAATCCGACATCGCCTCCACGGCAGCATCCTGACGAGCGTCAGACACCACTTTGGTATGCCACAGCCCGAGCGTCCCGATCTGGATAATCCCGGCCACCACCACGAGGAAAACAACAAGCGAAATGATCAGTTCAACCATCGCCTGGCCCTCGCGATAGTTCTGTTCACTCGTCTCTGTCGTTCGCCATCTCATCCTTAATCCTTACTCATCACGTCTCACGCTTTACTTTCTTCAATGCCCGTGTCTAGCCCCGCCGCCACCACCCCCGGGCCCTCCATATGACTGACAGTTGCCCCGGAACTTTTCCAGCCATAGGATCGCATCCTGCCGATACAGCGGACTTTCCCAAGTCCGGAGTTGAATGCAGTACCAGCATGTTGCCAGGGGATCAACAACAGGACCGTCATTCATGTATTTCGGCAGGTGAATTTCAATGTGCTCGCGCCAGCGCAGATTGAACGCTCCGCCAGCCGGTGCCGACGATGCATCCAGCGGTATCAGCCGGATATCCCGGAACGCCGGAAGAACAATCCGTCCCGCTGTCGGCAGAGAATCCTCATCCAATGACCCAAAAGGTTTAGCCGCCCCAGACCATGTAATGGCGCTTGATTGCGAGCCAGGCGTCAAACGTCCGGCCTCGGCTTCTACCCGCGCCGCCGCGTCAGCCCCCGCATAATCATACTGCTTCTTCACTGTTCCCGACAGGGGGAAACCATCATCCGTCATCGCCGACCACCTGCCCCACACGTTATCCTGAAACGCATACCAGACCGATGTCACGCTCCCGAAGTTGTCATCAATACTAACCCCGCTTATGTCCCTGTCCTCGCGGAACTCATTCATCAAACGCACAACATTGGTGCCGCCAATTAACGTTATCCTCCTCAATCCCAACCCATAGTATTCGCTATTGATAGGATTAGGCTGTGGCATTCGAAGGGGCAAATCCGGCCACCAGAAATACCCGTCATAATTCAACAAAACATCATAGGCATGGTGGTAAAACCAGCACCAGTTCCTGCTGGCAACCGCATCATAAAAATTGGGGTTCAGAAGAATATGCCCCCAGGCATAATCCACGTAATACCTCGCGTTATCCGGTCCGGCGGCAATCCCGTTATTCGCCACTGTTTCAAGCATGTTGGCATACTCATCCCAACAGTCGGGATACGGCTCCGGGAACATCATTTGGCCATCGGCGCCGATGGATGGATATACGTTCCGCACATCGTTAATGTGATTTCTCACCAACCGCTCAAATCCTGGATTACTGTAGATGCCGTTGTTCTTGGCCGCCTGCTGCGCCGCCATGAAACCGATCATGGGCCCCACATAGCACAGCCTCGCCTGCAAATCTGAAATTGCCCGTGCCGTATCCGCATCACCCTCAGTTAGGGCCACCGCCTGCAGGATGTTCAAGTCACCGATCAGGTTAAGCGTTTGCCCTTGCCACCGAGCCGCCGCGAGCGCCGCCGCATCGCCGCCATTCTGGCTCAATGTCTTCACATAGATCACCTTGTGCAGATCAAATTGCCAAATCGCCACAAATGCCAGGATAACGACAATCATCAGCAGGAAGATTATCGTCTGACCCGACCGGTCAGACGATCGCTTATGCGAATAATTGGCTCCCAGCCACGTTGCCATGCCTCGTCTCATGGCTCACCACCCCCTATCATCAATATAAAGGGAAGCATGATGGTCAATAACGCACTCCCCTTTCATTTCTATTGAATCCCCGGCGTAGTAGAGTCGGTGGAACGGGTAATTGGTGAGCGTCATGTCCTGTTCAATCTCGAGTCGCACCGTTCCATCAGCCAATTCGTCGGGTCTCGGCTGGCGCAGGGAATCCCATGCACTGTAATCCAGAATGGCCCCAAGCCTGCCCTCATTATCAGCCCCGAGATAAAGCGGAATACGCGCCGACTCGACCTCCTCCTGAGCCGCAGGACCGCCCAGTGTATCCGGATTTGCAAGTTGCCCGGCGTTTGGAATCGCACCCACTCTGACTGTCTTGTAAACCATGAATTGGTTGAATCCCACTGACTTTGCCCGCGCCCCGCGCGCCGCCGCATAGTTGAGTATCTCCTGCGCGGCAAAAAGCTGGGAAATTTGGAATACACCAAAAAAGACAATACAAACGACAATCAGCACGAGACAGGATTCAATTAACGACTGCCCTGATCGGGAGCCCCACACCCTTGGAGTCTGCCTAATAACTCCCGATAAAATCCCGTCAATTCGGCAGGGCGAAGCGCTCCTGCCGATCCGTCTTTTGTTTTTAACCGGCACATGGGGCACGGTGTTCTCCCCATTTTGCTCCAATTACGGAGTGGTCGTCTTCAAATCCTTCAGATACTGCGCCGATTCCGTTTGCAAGGCCGCATCCTTCTTGTCTTCATCACCGCCAAGCTCAGTCACGGCTCCGCCCAATTTCGATCGAATCGTATCACCAAACACACCAAAAATCGCAATCGCCGCCAATGCGATAATCGCCACGATAATGATGTATTCAACCATGCCTTGCCCACTCTTGCTCTTCTTTGTCATGTTTCTTTCTCCTTTTATGGATATTCCGACCCAACCAAATCCAGAACGCGCGTCCCGTATTCACTAAATGTCGACAGAAAAACAGCCAAAATAGCCCCAACAGCCATCAATATCCCTGCAACAACGAGAAATTCTATCATCGCTTGGCCACTTCGACTTGTTGACGGTCTTGGGAACATAACACGCTCTATTATTAGAACGATATTACTCCACTGTTTATTGCTTGCAATAAGCATTATCGGCAGGGAAACGATTCTATTTCTCGCCCGTGGCGGCCACGGCAAGCGCGGAAAGGTCACCTATCCTGGCCCCCAACGAACTGGCAACAACCTTGCATCGTTCCAACGGCCATTTCCAAGCGTACTTGGGTAATTTCGCCCGGATCGGATCCATAATGAAATCCCCGGAGTGAATGCCGATCGTACCTAAAATGAAAACTTCGGGATTCAAAGTCATAATCAGGATTCCGATCCCCTGCGCCACTCGCTCAGCAAGCACATCCCAAGCTTTGACAGCGTAGGAATCACCTTCCTTGGCCGCCATTTCAAGTGCCTGGATATTGATGTGTTCAAGACCCCCGGCCTTCTCAACGATACTCGTCTGCACCCCGTCAGCCAGAATCCGCTCCTTCAAGCGCTCGGCGACATTTCTCCCGCCAACATACGCTTCCCAGCACCCCCGCAGTCCACATCCGCACATTGGCCCATTGGGGTCCAACACCATGTGCCCGACTTCGCCGCCCATATCCGTCATACCCTGCACCAAATGCCCGTTCGTGACAATTCCACCCCCCATGCCGGTGCTGAACGTCAAATAGACAAGATTCTTACTCCCCCGATATTCACCGAACATCGTCTCTGCCAAGGCGCAGGCATTGGCATCATTATTAATATACACCGGTGCCGCAAAAGCCTTTTGTACCATCGCCTGGATAGGCACTTCATTCCAGCCTGGATTATTGGGAGGCGCTATCAATACACCTCGCTTACAGTCGAGCGGTCCTGGCGCCGAAATACCTATGGCGTCAACTTTCCCCGCTGGCAGGCCCGCTTTTTCAAGCACCTCATGACACAGTGTAATCAGCCCCTTTCGGTAGGCTTCAACACTCTCAAAACGTGTGGGTATTCGCTTGGACGCCTTGATGTCGCCGTGCGCTGTCCCGACACACACCGCCGTCTTGGTCCCGCCAATATCTATTCCAAGCAAATTCATTTATATACTCACCCGCCGTGATGCCGGACATCCCGCCCCTCAACCACAAAAATCGTGTTTTCAGCAATATTCGTCGCATGATCGCCAATCCGTTCCAGATAGCCGGCAATTAAGATCAGCGCCAGCGCTCGCGACACCGATGAGGAATCCCGGCTCATGAATGCAGTCAGCTCCAGCGTGATTTCACGCCTCAATGAATCCACTTCATCGTCACGGGTCAACACTTCACGGGCCAGCTTGGTGTCGCGATTCACCAATGAATGCAAACTGTCGCGCACCATGCCGCGCGCCAATGTCGCCATTTTCGGAATAATGACGAACGGCTTCAATGGAGGCTCGCGCAAAAGTTCCTTTGTCTTGTCTACAATGTTGACCGCCTGATCAGCCAATCGCTCAAGATCACCGTTCGTCTTTGACGCCCCAAGGATGAACCTCAAATCACCGGCCGCCGGCTGGTGTAAGGCGATCATGGTCAAGCACATCTCATCAATGACGACCTGATGGTGATTTACATCCTTCTCCCGTGTGTAAACAGAATCTATGGCCTTCTCATTGCCATCAACCAAAGCCTTAACCGCTTCACCGATCATCGCTTCCGCCAGCGCGCTCATCTTCATCAACTGCAACTTAAGCGCCTGCAACTCCTCATCAAAATGCCGTTCCATAGTCTCACCCTTCTCTTTTAACCGTATCGTCCACTCACATAATCCTGTGTTCTCGTATCGCGAGGACTCGTGAAAATTCCCGCCGTCTCGCCAAATTCAACCATCTCGCCAAGCAACATATATCCGGAATAATCAGATATCCGCGCCGCCTGCTGCATGTTGTGGGTCACAATCACAATTGTATACTTTTGCTTGAGATCCAGCATCAATTCTTCAATGCGGGCCGTCGCAATCGGATCCAGCGCGGAACAAGGCTCATCCATCAGGATCACTTCGGGCTCAATGGCCAATAGCCGCGCAACACATAATCGCTGTTGTTGATCCAGCGGCAATTCCAGCGCCGACGTGTTCAACTTGTCTTTCAACTGATCCCACAACCACGAGCCTCTCAATGACCGCTCGACAATCTCGTCCGACTTGCGCCCACCCGCCTGCCCAGCCACCCTCAACCCAAACGTCACATTGTCGCGGATCGAAAGCGGGAACGGATTGGGCCGCTGGAACACCATGCCCACCCGTTTGCGAAGCACACAGACATCCATCTCCCGCCCGTAGATATCCTGTCCCTCAAGCTTGACACTGCCGGTAATCCTCACCCCGGGAACAACGTCATTCATCCGGTTCAAGGTCCTCAACAGTGTCGACTTGCCGCACCCGGACGGCCCGATCAGCGCCGTGATAGCGTTGCGTTTGACATTCAGCGGCACCTCAATGAGCGCCTGGAATGCACTGTAAAACAAATTCAAGTCTTGTACCGTTATGGCGTATTCATTCATGGATCGCCTTACCCGAACTTTCCTGTCACATAATCACCGGTCCGCTTGTCTTCCGGCACCGTGAATATCTTCCCCGTTGCCCCATGCTCAATCATCTCACCCATCAGGAAAAACGCGGTCTCGTCCGCAACCCGCGCCGCCTGCTTGGTGTTATTGGTCACCAGCACCACCGTGTATTTCGCCTTGAGAATCTGAAGCGCCTCCTCGATCTTCGCCGTCGAAATCGGATCAAGCCCCGAACAAGGCTCATCGAGCAGTATCACCTCAAGCTCCTCCATGGCCAGAACCCGCGCCAGACATAACCGCTGTTGCTGGCCGCCGGAAAGCCTCAAGCCTGACGTGTTTAGCCTGTCCTTGACTTCATCCCACAGGAACGCCGACTTCAAGCTCGTCTCAACCACCTCGTCCAGCCGCTTCTTGTTACGCACTCCGGAAAGGCGCGGACCATATACCACGTTTTCATATATGGACAGCGGCAGGGCTACCGGCAACGCAAAAAGCATCCCCACCCGCTTCCGCAATTTAACGACATCAAAGTCGGGCGCATAGATATCCTGGCCATCAAGTTGCATCACGCCATTCACCCGAACCTCATGCGACAAGTCATTCAGCCGGTTCAACGCCCGCAGAAATGTGGTCTTCCCCGCCCCGGCCGGACCAATAACACCCAAAATCCGGTTGGCGGGTATATCCAGCGTCAAATGACGCAACGAGTTTTCATCGCCGTGACAGACGTTGAAATCCCGTATCGCTATCTTGATTGGAAGCTTCTCCGTCATCTACTCCTCTTCGCCAGCATTCGATGCATCATCCCGTACGTCGCCAGATTGATCAACAGGATGGAAATAATCAGTACCGCCGCCGTGCCGTATGCATTCTCCGCGGAAATCCCCTCGCGCGCCAAAATATAGAAATGAACCGACATCGTGCGCACGGAGTCAAACATCGTCATCGGCAACCGCAAGGCCGAGCCCGCCGTAAAGATCACCGCCGCCGTCTCGCCGATGGAGCGCCCGACCGCCAACATCACACCGGTCACAATCCCGGGCATGGCGTTGGGCAACACCACCTTAAGCACCGTCTCCCAGCGTGTCGCCCCGAGCGAGAAACTCACCTCGCGATAGGAGTTGGGCACCGCCCTGATCGCCTCTTCCGCCGTGCGGATAATCGTCGGCAATACCATGATGGCCAGCGTCAAGCCACCGGACAACAAACACCACCCCATCTTGAGCATCACCACAAAGAAGATGAACCCGAATAACCCGAAAATAATGGAGGGAATCCCTGCAAGGCAATCAATGGCAAAACGCAACACCTGCGTAACCTTGGTCTCCCGCGTGTACTCCGCCAGATAGACTGAAGTCCCCACGCCCAGCGGCACGGCGATCACAATGGCCACCAGCGGCAACGCCACAGTTCCCACAATCGCCGGCCAGATACCACCCGCCCGCCCCATGTCCGATGGCATGGAGAAAAGGAAGTTCCAGTTGACGACCGGCAACCCCTTGCCAAGCACAAACACCACCACAAAAACCAAAATAAGCAATGTGAACAAAGTCGCCGCGCCCATAACCCCGACGGCAAGCATTTGTGTATATCGCGGTGGTATTCTCATTTCCTCTTCACCCCGCTCCGGACCGCCGAGATCGCAATTCCGTTTAACAGCATGATCACGCACAACAACACAACGCCCGTTGCAAACAATGCCTCACGATGCATCCCCGTCGCCGTCCCCATCTCCATGGCAATGTTGGCCGTCAATGTCCTAACACTGTCCAACACGGAATGAGGAACCCGAACCGCGTTACCCGCCACCATGATGACCGCCATCGTCTCGCCCAGCGCCCTCCCCATCGCCAGGATAATGCTCGCCACAATCCCCGACCGGGCCGCCTTGATGGTCACCATGTGGACACTCTGCCACTTGGTCGCTCCAAGCGATAACGCCGCCTCACGGAAGGTGTTCGGCACCGCGCTAATGGCATCCGTGGAAATACTGATTACCGTGGGCAACACCATGACACCCAGAATGATGGATGCCGATAAAATTGATAATCCCGGCCCGCCAAAATTATTACGAATGATCGGCGCCAACACCATCACCCCGATAAACCCGTAAACCACCGATGGAATTCCCGCCAACAACTCAATCATCGGCTTGATGGTCTTCATCACCGACTTGGGCGCAAATTCCGTCAGGAAAACAGCGCCGGCAATCCCAAGTGGTCCACCGATCAGCATCGCGCCGAATGTAACCCACAACGAGGAAACAACCATCGGATAAATGCCAAATTGTTTGGAACTCGGCCGCCACTCCTCCCCCAGCAGGAAATCAGTGAGCCCCGTCTTGAAAATAAACGGGACCCCCTCTTTCAGGATGAATATGGCGATTAATAGCAAACTGGCCAGCGCCGAAAAAGCCACCAGCATCAACCCGCGCTTAACCAATTTTTCACCCGAAAATCCCATTAAACCATCCCCTTCTCACATCTCACGTCTCACGGCCGCCTCTTCACGCTTCACGTCCCCCTCACTTCGCCTTAGCGCGGATCAAGCCGTTCTTATGAATGATCTCCTGCGCCTCTGGCCCCAGCATGTAATCCATGAACGCCGTACACGCCGGGCTCTTCTCCTGCTTCGTCAGCAGGAAAATAGGACGAACCAGCGCGTAACTCCCGTTCATCATCCCTTCCTCGGTGCAGCCCACCCCATTCACTGCAAGCGCCTTGATCTTGTCGCTAATCAGACCATGCGAAAGATATCCAACGGCCCCAGCGTCATTCGCAACCGTTTCACGAATCGTACCGTTGGAATCCTGGATGATGGCATCGTTTAACAGCCGAACATCCTTGATGATATTCTCAAAGGAAGATCGCGTCCCTGACCCTTCCTCACGGGACACAACGGAAATACCCTTATCCGCCCCGCCGACTTCCTTCCAGTTGCGAATGGTCCCATTGAAAATCCCGCGAATCTGCTCTGTCGTCAAATCCTTAATCGGATTGGAAGGATGCACCACCATTGCAATGCCGTCCCTAGCCACCACAATGCTCTTAAGTACCGCCGCCTCCTCGGGCAAAATCACCAGATCCGCCATGCCTATCTGCGCCGCACCGGACAGTGCCGCCTGGATTCCCAACGCCGACCCCCCGCCCTGCACCATAACGGAAACCTCCGGGTGCGAGAGCAGATACTGATCAACGATCTTCTCAGCAAACGGCTGGAACGCTGTCGAACCGGCCATGGTAATCGTTTCACGCCCCTTGCCGCAGCCTGCACCAAGCAAGCAGAGCGCTACGCAAAAACAACCCGTCCCTTGTAGAATTTTCTTCATGGATGAACCCTCACTGGTATTGGTAAATAACGACACGAAAACTAAACGCGCGCAGATTACCCCACCCCGCTTTCGCCGGTCAAGAAATGTCTCGCCCGCACTCAATTTCTCCATCATCATAATGCTCATCGAGGGGAAACAATCTATGCCAGTACGCCACATCATTTGGGATTGGAACGGAACTCTGCTGGACGACGTCCAAGCCTGCGTCGATGCCATTAACGTCCTTCTGGAACGCCGCCACCTGCCCACCGTCACTCGCGACCAGTACCGCGACATCTTCGATTTCCCCGTCCGTGACTATTACCTCAAGCTCGGGTTCAATCTGGACATGGAAGACTGGCACGGGCTCGCCACGGAATACCACGAGGTCTACGCCTCCACTTCCTCCGCCACCGCACTCCGTCCCGGTACCATCGAGGCGCTGGACCGCTTCCGCTCCTCAGGCGTCTCCCTCTCCGTCCTCTCCGCCTGCGAATTAACCCTCCTCCGCCGCATGATGGAGGAACGGGGCATCCTGAACTATTTCGACCACATCTACGGCCTCTCCGACCTCTACGCCCACTCAAAACTCTCCCTCGGCCACGACATGCTGAACACCACCGGCCTGCCTCGCTCTGAATCCCTCCTCGTCGGCGACACCACCCACGACGCCGAAGTCGCCGCCGCCCTCGGCATCTCCTGCCTGCTCATGACAGGCGGACACCAATCCCCCGCCAAACTGCGCTGCTGCAGCTGTCCAATGGTCCCCGACATGGACTCCGTCTATCGCCATCTCAACGAAGCCATGCTCCCGCTATGACCCCGCGCCTGAAACGCAACCTCATTGTCGCCGCCATCGTAGGCCTCTGGCTCGCCTGCACCGGCTGGCTGATTTTCCGAGAAGCCTACCCCGGCCTCTTTGCCTCCGCAGGCAGCGGCTACCGCAACTTCTTCTCACGCGGCGTCATGGTCATGGACCAGTGGATGAAAATCTCCTTCCAGGGCAAACAAATCGGCTACAGCAACACCAGCGTCGACATGGATGACCAATCCGCCGCCCGCCAATACCGCATCAACAACCGCACCATCCTCCAGATGAACGTCATGGGCCTTAACCAGCGCATCGCCGTCACCGCCAACGCCACCGTCGACGCCATGTACCATCTGCAATCCTTCTCCTTCGTCCTCTCCTCCACCGGCTACTCCATCACCGTCGAAGGCCGCCGCTCACGCGGCAACACCTTTGACTGCACCGTCAAGGGCCAGAACACCCTCCGCCGCCTCAAGGTCAACATCCCCGATGATGCCATCCTCTACTCTCCCATGACCGAGCTCAGTCTGAAATCCCTCTCCCCGGGCCAACATGTCACCATGCGCATGTTCAACCCCATGACCCTCTCCTCCCAGAACGTCACCATCCGCTCCCTACGCCGCGAACCTCTCCGCCACGCCGGCAAGAACGTCGAAGCCACCATCCTCTCTGCCTCACTCGAAGGCATGGAAACCCTCTCATGGATAAACACCGAAGGCCATCTCCTACGACAGGAAACCCTCTTCGGCTGGGTCATGGAATCCTGCCCAGCCGAGGAAGCCCTCGCCCTCGGCCACTCCTCCGCCTCCAGCGATATGCTGACTTCCCTCGCCGTCCCCGTCACCGGCTCGGCCGACCGCCTACCCTCCGCCACCTCCGCCCGCCTGACCCTCTCCGGGGCCCCACTCCAACCCTCCGGTCTGGACTCCCACCGCCAATCCATTCTCTCCTCCTCCACCAACTCAACCGTTCTCCTCGTCCATGCCGATACCCTCCCCGCCTCCGGTCTCCCCCGTGGCGACCTCCCCCCCGACGTCCAACCCTTTCTCTCCCCCTCCGCCTTTATCCAATCCGACGACTCCCGCATGATCGACCGCGCCAACACCATCACCGGCCCCTGGACCAACAGCCTGACCGCTTCCCTCGCCATCTACGACTGGGTCTACAAAACCGTCCAAAAAGCCCCCACCGTCAGCCTCCCTTCCGCACTCGATGTCCTGCTCAAACCCGAAGGCGACTGCAACGAACACACCTACCTCTTTGTCGCCCTCGCCCGCGCAGCAGGTATACCCGCCAAAATCCGCGTCGGACTCACCCTCCAAAACGGCATGTTCTACTACCACGCCTGGCCCTCCGTTTATGTCGGACGCTGGCTGGACATGGACCCCACCCTCAACTATAAAGCCGTCGGCGCCGACCACATTTCCCTCTTCGAAGGAGAACTAGCCGAACAAATGAAACTCATGGGCGTAGTAGGCCGCCTGAAAGTCGAAATCACTGAAATTAAAAACTAAACCTTATCCCTGATCCCTTTTTTGCGTGTTTCGCGGATTTCGTAGTTGCAATTCTTCCTCTTCAATTTTTATCCAAGGTAACGTCATGATTCACATTGAAAAACTCGACAAGTCCTTCGGCCCCGTCCACGCCGTCCGCAACCTCTCGCTCAACGTCCCGGCCGGCCAACTCTTCTGCTTCCTCGGACCCAACGGCGCCGGCAAGACCACCACCATCAAACTTCTGACCGGTCTCCTCCGCCCTGATCAAGGCACAGTCACCATCGGCGGCTTCAATATCGCCACCCACCCCGTCGAAGCCAAAAGAATCATGGGCTATATCCCCGACATGCCCTTCCTCTACGAAAAACTCACCCCCGTCGAACTCCTCAAGTTCATCGCCGACCTATACAACATGCAAATCCCCGACCTCTCCCGCCGGATCGATGAATCCCTCCACCAATTCGGACTCAGCGAAGCCCGCTCCGCCCTCATCGGCGACCTTTCCCACGGCATGCGCCAACGCCTCCTCTACATGGCCACCTTCCTTCACAATCCACGTGTCATCTTCGTCGATGAGCCTCTCATCGGACTCGACCCCCACTCCATCCGCATGATCAAGGACCTCCTCCGCGCCAAGGTCCGTGACGGCATGACCATCTTCCTCACCACACATATCCTTGCCCTCGCCGAGGAGATCGCTGACCGCATCGGCATCATTTCCAATGGAAGCCTAATTGCCCTCGGCAAACTCAATGAACTCCGCACCCAGGCCAACCTGCAGGCATCCCTCGAGGACATCTTCCTCAAACTAACCAACGACGACACCGGAACCCCAACCCAAGGCGGTGCCCGCCCCATGACCAACCTGAACCCTTAATTCTGCCCCCCCATGACCTCCCTCACATCACTCTGGCTAAAAGACGTTAACGCCCTCAACAACCTGCGCCGCATTCTCCGCCGCGAATCCGTCTTCAAAGTCGTATTCATCCTTGCCTTTGCCATCGGCCTCATGGGCGGCTTCTTCGTCCTCTTCCTCGACGCCTTTCGCTTCCTCTCCAGCATGGGTGGCGGCACCTTCATGATCACCCGCCGCCTCTTCTCCCTCTTCTTCCTCGGCCTCGGCGCCATGCTCGTCGTCTCCAACATCGTCACCTCCTACTCCGCCACCTTCCGCTCCCGCGAAACCACCTTCCTCCTCACCGCCCCCATCGATACCCGCTCCCTCGTCACCTACAAATACCTCGAATCCACCCTCCTCAGTTCCTGGGCCTTCCTCTTCCTCATCATCCCCTTCACCGCCGCCTACACCTGGAACGAAAACCTCGGCCTCATCTTCGCCCTCTGGACCGCACTCTTCTCCATCCCCTACGTCTTCCTCTGCGGCGGCATCGGCACCGTCATCGCCCTCGTTTCCGTCCGCTGGGCCCCCCGTAACCGCATCCTATGGCTCATATTCGCCCTCGCCGCGCTCACCTTCGCCATCAAGCCACTCCTCAACCTCCAACCCGTCCAAATGCGCGACCAAACCGACTTCGTTCTCAACCGCCTCCTCCCCGGCCTCCAGATCGCCTCACACCCCCTCGCCCCCAACCACTGGACAGCCGAAGGCATCATGTCCTTCGCCAGCGGCGACTATCAACACGGCACCCTCCTCTGGCTAACCCTCACAAGCAACATGCTCATGATCCTCCTGCTCATCCAATCGCTCGGCACACACACCTTCTTCGCTGCCTACCAGCGCGTCGCCGGTGCCACCAGCATCAGCCGCCGCCCACCCGAACTCCTCGCCTGGCTCGATCCCGCCCTCCGCTTCCTCCCCCACGACATCCGCGGCATGCTCCTCAAGGATACCCGCACCTTCCTCCGCGACCCCCTCCAATGGTCACAAGCCCTCATCTTCTTCGGACTCCTCGCCATCTACTTCAGCAGTTTCCGCGCCTTCCGCTACGACCAGATGCCCGACCTCTGGCGCAACCTCATCGTCTTCCTCAACATCTTCAGCGTCTCCTCCGTCATCTGCTCTCTCGCCTCCCGCTTCGTCTTCCCCCAGCTCAGCCTCGAAGGACACAGCTTCTGGATCCTCGGCCTCGCCCCCACCGGAATGCGCCGCATCCTCATGACCAAATTCCTGTTCGCCGCCACAGCCATTACCTTGGTCAGTGCCGGGCTCATGGGCCTTGCCGCCTGGATGCTGCAAGTCGGATTCGCCCTCAAACTCATCTCCATAGGGGTTGCCGTTGGCATTTCCATTTCCGTCTCCGCGCTCTCGACGGGACTAGGCGCCATCTTCCTTGACCTCAAGCAACCCAACCCCGTCGCCATCATTTCCGGATTCGGCGGCACCATCAACCTGGCATTGAGTCTAGGACTCATGCTCTCCTGTATAGTTCCCTTTGGCCTCATTTGGCACTGGCATGTTACTGGCGGCATCACCGACAAAGTTTTCATTCAAGCCAACATCATCTCCGCCATCTGGCTAGTGGTAATCACCCTCATAGCCACCCTAATTCCCCTATGGCTAGGCATCCGCAACCTCTCCCGCCGCGAATACTGACCCCCTAGTCTGAAGTCCAAGGTCCAATGTCTATGGTCCTCTCCCTCCCCCTCTTCATTTCCCAATTCATAATTCGTAATTTGAAATTCGCAATTTATCTCTCTCCCCTCCCCCTACCCAGGTAGGGCGAGGTGCCTGTCCCGCCTTATGCGGTATCCCTAGCAAGCCGTCTCTCTTCCCTTCCCTGAACCCCGAACCCTGAACCCTTCTCCGCTCACGTCTCACGTCTCACATCTCTCGCCCCCCCTCAAATAATGCCGATTCTAAAGCTTTAGCATCACCTTCGATGCTGAAAAAAAGTGTTTGAAACCCTGATGAAGCACTTCAAGGTTAGACGTCGCGATGATGTTTGGGATGCCCTGCATGTGGACACCCGGCTCATCGGAGCCGATCATCATGATCCTCGCATACGGCAAGCGGTTGAAGTCAGTTATGACTTCTGGGGAATCGGCTCAAAACTGCAGGCCTATCCCGGCGGAACCTACAGTAAATACTGCGAGTTCCCGCTGGCCGGAATGCAGACGGCAGAAGAAATTGAAGCCTATAACTGGCCCACAATCGCTGAGCTATCTTTTGAGACCCTGCGCGCGAAATGGGCTGCCTATCCCGACAAAGCGATCATCGCCCACATCACCCATGCCCCCTATTTCAAGGCGACACACATGCGCGGCATGGAGGCGTTCATGGAGGATCTCGCCCTTAATCCCGAAATAGCCGAAGCCATCATCCGCAAGATCACGGACTATCTCTTTCCCGCCCTCGAGAAGCTCTGTGTCGAAGCCAGGGATGACTTTGATATCTTCTATATTGCTGACGATTTCTGCACCGCCCTGGGTCCGCTGATTTCGCCGGATATGTTCAGGCAGTACATCAAGCCGTACCTGACGCACATGACGGGGGTGGTTCATCGGCATGGCAAGAAATTCCTGCTCCACACCTGCGGCGCGGTGCGCCCCCTGATGGCAGACATAATCGAGGCGGGAGTGGACATCCTTGATCCGATCCAGACTTCCGCCGCCGGCTTTGAAGTAGACGCCCTGAAGCGCGACTTTGGAAAAGAGCTAACCTTCTATGGTTCGATTGATCTCACTAAGGTCCTGAGCCGTGGCACACCCGAAGACGTGCGGCAGGAAGTGCTGAAGAATTTTAAGGCCCTTGGCGGGAGCGGTGGATTCATTGTCGGGCCAGGCCACACCTACATCCAGCCCGATGTCGCCCTGGAGAATATTCTGGCGATGTACGAAACCGCCTATCGCGATTGTCACTACTGATACGAGACTGTGATTGTTGAAAAAGCCTTCGTAATCTTAATCATCAATTTCGACTTGCATGAGCTTCTTGGAGTGCGGCGGCTTGACGCCGCTTTTCTCCAGCGCGGCTTGACGCGCTGTTTCTCTTAACGTCAACAGGGTTCAGCCTGCCAACGCCGTGACCGTCAAGACGGTCGCGTGAAAGCGGCGGCTTAACGCCGCACTCCAAAAAGTCTTCAAAAGAAGCTGCATTGCTTCACTTAGCGCCATTCATGCCCGCCTCAGGCTTCCTTCATGATGGTGCCAAACAATTCCTCGTCGGTCGGCTGTGTGCTCGGGATCGGATAGGATACCCACGTGGTGTTCAACATGTGCTCCCAAGTGATGTTCGAGCTGCTGATGTTCCCGCCCCAGGTCCCGCAACCCAAAGTCAGCGTCATCGGCATCCCGTTCGTCCAGCCCCCGGAATTGGCCAGGCACTGCGGCTGGCGGATCATGATGCGTGAAACCTTGACCTTGAGCGCCAGTTCGCGAACCCGCAGATCGTTCGCGGTGTGAATACCGCACGAATGACCTGCCCCGCAATACGTTGTGATCCGGTTGACCAGATCAATGGCCTCGTTGAAGGTCTTCCACTTGTAGACCGCCGCCGTGACCGAGAGCTTCTCCCTCGAGAACGGAAAGGCGTCGCCAATACCCGTCTCCGGAACCAGGAAGAACTTCTTCCCTTCCGGCAGCGCGATCCCCGCCAACTTCGCGATCGCCGCCGCGGGCTGGGCCACAACGCCTTTGGTCAGTGCATGCTTCACGGGATCCCACGTTGCCGCCTGGAGTCGCGCCTTTTCATCGCCAGTAACCACATAACCGCCCACCGCCTCGAGTTCCTTGATCATCCGGTCATAGACATCCTCCTGTATGACCAGCGAATTCTCGGCAGAACAACTGGTGGCATTGTCAAAGGTCTTGGACCGCATGATCTTGTCGGCCGCATCCTTCAGGTCGGCCGTCTCGTCCACCACACACACCGCGTTCCCGCTTCCGACCCCGTAGCTGGGAGTACCACTGGCATAGGCCGCCTGAACCAATCCGGCTCCACCGGTGGCCAGCACCAGGTCGCACTGCTTCATCAACTCCATGCTGGCTTCCAGTGATACCGGTTCGACCCCGATCACCAGATCTTCCGGCCAACCCCGCTTCTTCAGGACCTCCCGCACCGTATTCACAGCCATCGTACAGGTCTTCTGGGCCTTGGGATGCGGCGCCAGTATAATGGCGTTACGCGTCTTCAAGGCGCCCAGGATCTTGACAAAGGGAGTGGCCTCGCCGTTGGTCACCGGCACGATGCCACCGATGACGCCGACAGGCTTGGCAATCTTCTGGATTCCGGCGCGCGGATCATCGAACACCACACCGACCGACTTCTTACCCTTCATATCACGGAAGGTCCCCTTGACCTTGTTGATGATCTTCGCGACCTTGTGCGGAACATTCCCCAGTCCGCTTTCAGCCACCAGCGTTTCAGCCAGTTTCTGTGCAAACTCGGGCTTCACCGCTGCCCACGCAACCCGCGCGGTCAGTTCATCCACCTGCTCTTGCGAAGCGAACTCTATTGCCTGCTGCGCGGCGCGCGCCCGCTGCACCAGCCCTGCGATCAATTCAGACGGTTCCTGATTCGTACCCATAATCTGTCTCCTTTGTTTTAGTTATCCTGAAAATACAGCCTTGTGTTGTTAGTATAGCCACCGTCAATCACCACACATTGACCGGTGACAAAATTATCCGTGAGCAAATGCATCACCGTCGGAATCACTGCACCCGGATGCAGGAACGAGGGTTTGAGGTGAGTATGCGATTCGATATCCGCGCGGATGTTCGGATAGCGGTCGTAGAATTTCTTGGGACCAACGGTGTTGGCGAATCCCGGCGCAATGGCGTTTACCCGGATGTTCTCCGGCCCAAGTGTCGCCGCCAGGCTTTCCATGACGGAAAGCGCCCCGCGCTTTGCCGCCGCATAAGCCAGCAGATCGTCACGCAGGGGAATAACCGCGGCAACGGAAAGCGTCGCCAGAATCGCGCCTGAATCCGAACGGTGTCCACACTCATTCATCGGCAAATTACGGAAACGCGGCGCCATCACCCGGGCCGCCCGCAAGGCTAGTGTAGCAAAGGCAATCGGAAAGACTTCAAACTGCGTGCGCATCGCCTTGGCGATTTCCTCAGCCGACATCTCTAACAACGGTTTTTCAAACCGGATTGCAAAACCGGCATTGGCAACAACAAAGTCCAGTTGCCCATACCGCCGCATGGTTTCGTCCACCATGGTGTCCGCTGCGCCGGGCGCCATGATGTCCTGGTGCAGGAAGGCCGCCTCGCCCTTCCCTGCCGCCGCCACCGCGTGCCGGTTCTCGTCGGTGATCTCGTCCGCAGAAAAGGAGACAACCCTTGCGCCGCGGGTTACCATTTCCCTCACCATTTCCAAGCCAAAACCGCTGCTGCCACCGGTAACAATCCCAACCTTGCCGTCCAAATCCGATTCAAATGCTTTCATCAATACTTGCCTCCTCTGTCTGACATGCTCACATATAGATGCTTTTTCAAGCAAATGATCCCAAAGTTAATTCTCCATATTGCCATGATCTTGAAAAAAAAGAACGTATAATTCATGCAGTTTGAGACATAAGCATTGCATTATGAATATAAGAACCACATGCCCCATAAAGAGCAGTCAAACTACGAAAATCGTGAAATGCACGAAAGCAACTTGTTCGTCATGTTTTCGCGCTTTTGGCGTATTTCGTAGTAATACAACCGCCGGATTTAGGTTCAAATGTACTGATTGATGATGGATTCAAGCAGTTCCTGCTTCCCGCTACGCAATTTCGGTTCGCCATTGCGCCGGGTCATTTCATGAAGATCTTCCAACGTCAATTTCCCCATCTCGAATGCAGCACCCTTGCCGCTGTCAAACGATGCATAACGATCCTTGCGCATCTTCTTGTAAGGGGATTTCGTCAGCACCTTGTCAGCAACCACCAACGCACGGGCAAAGGTGTCCATGCCGGCAATATGGGCAATGAATATATCCTCCAGATCCGTTGAATTACGCCGCGTCTTGGCATCAAAGTTCGTTCCGCCACCCTGCAACCCGCCCGCCTGGAGGATAACGATCATGGCTTCAACCGTTTCCTGGATATTAATGGGGAACTGGTCGGTATCCCATCCGTTCTGGTAATCCCCGCGGTTGGCATCAATGCTCCCGAGCATGCCGGCATCAGCCGCCACCTGTAATTCATGTTGGAAAGTATGTTGCGCCAAGGTGGCATGATTGACTTCCACGTTCAACTTGAAGTCGTTCTGCAAACCGTGCTCCTTCAGGAATCCAATCACCGTTTCGCAATCAAAATCGTATTGATGCTTGCTTGGCTCCATCGGCTTGGGCTCGATAAAGAAGTTTCCCTTGAACCCCTGTTTCCGCGCATAATCCTTCGCCATGTGCAGGAACCGGGCAAAGTGCTCTTTCTCCCGCTTCATATCGGTGTTCAGCAGACTCATATACCCTTCGCGTCCGCCCCAGAACACATAGTTCTCCCCGCCCAACGCAATCGTGGCATCAAGCGCATTCTTAAGCTGGGCTCCTGCATAAGCCACCGTAAGAAAGTCCGGATTGGTTCCCGCACCATTCATGTACCTCTCGTGGCTGAACAAATTCGCCGTCCCCCACAGCAGCTTCACGCCGGACGCCGCCTGTTTCTTTTTCGCATAGTCCACCATCACGTCCAGACGTCGGCTGGACTCGGCAAACGTATCCCCCTCTTCAATCAGATCATAATCATGAAAGCAATAGAACGGTGCGCCAATCTTTGTAATGAATTCAAAGGCGGCATCCATCTTATTCTTGGCTCTACTCTCCGCATCAGCCCCTTTTAACCAAGGGTAGGCTTTGGTCCCGCCACCAAACGGATCAGCCCCTGTCCCGCAAAAGGTATGCCAGTAGCAGACGGCGAAACGCAGATGTTCCGCCATAGTTTTACCGGCCACAACCCGATCCGCGTCATACCACTTGAACGCCAGCGGATTATCGCTCTTAGCGCCCTCAAACTTGATTCGACCAATACCCGGGAAATATTCTTTTCGCCCCTTGATAATTTTCATCATTGATCTCCTTACGTCGTTTATCATTTACCATTCATCTGCAGCGCAACTTCAAGATGTTCTGCCCAATTCCTATAAGCCTCCGCATAGCCTCCGGCCCCAGGCTCAATAACCTTCCGCCTCTCCAGAAAACGAAAAGCCGTTTCAGCAGATTCATAAAATCCGGCCCCAACCCCCGCACCCCGCGCGGCCCCTTGCGCACCATCGGTCTCATACAATTCGATCGTTGCCCCGGTCACACCCGCCAGCGTTTCGCAAAATATGTTACTCATGAACATATTGGCATAACCTGCACGGATCATCTTGATTTCAAGCCCGGCGTCCTGCATCACGTTAATTCCATACTTGAAGGAAAAGACAATCCCCTCCTGCACCGCCCGGCAGATCTGCGCCCGGTCATGCCGATTGAAATCAATCCCCATCAACCGCGCATCCAACGGCCGATTCCCCAGCATACGCTCAATACCATTCCCGAATGGCAACACCACCACACCATCACTACCCACCGGAACCGACTCCGCCAGTCGATCCATGTCGCCATAAGACACATTTCCCATCAACCGCTTTACCCACGCATTCAGAATCCCCGTGCCGTTGATGCACAAGAGGATTCCAAGACGCGGATCGCGCTTCGTATGGTTGACGTGCAAAAACGTATTCACTCGTGACTGGGGATCATATTTCTTCTGGTCACTCACACCGTAAACCACGCCCGAGGTCCCCGCCGTTGCCGCCACTTCGCCTGGATTCAGAACATTCAGCGAAAATGCATTATTGGGCTGATCCCCTCCCCGGTAGGAAACCGGCGTCCCGGCGGCCAGACCAAATTCATCAGCTGCTTCCCCTGTCAGACGCCCCTGAATGCCAAACGTGGGAACCCTCGTGGCTAGAACCAAATGCTTGAACCCGAAATAATCCATCAGGAATCCACAGGGCTCATCCTGCTTGAAATCCCAGAATACACCCTCCGACAATCCTGATGCGGTGGTGCAAACCTCTCCGGTCAGTTTCATCGCCAACCAATCACCGGGCAGCATGATTTTATCAATACGGGCAAACACCTCCGGCTCGTTCCCCTTCACCCACGCCAGTTTGGCTGCCGTAAAATTTCCGGGCGAGTTTAGCAAATGCCCCAGACAGCGCTCCGCTCCGAGTGCTTCAAAAGCTTCGTTGCCACAGGAAACGGCGCGACTATCGCACCAGATAATGGCGGGACGTACCACGTGCCGATGTTTGTCCACGCAAACCAATCCATGCATCTGGTAGGCAATGCCGATGGCTCGAACCGAATCGGCAGAGGCGCCAGCCTGCACCATCGCATCCCGCACCGCCTGTCTGGCGTGGGCATACCACACGGATGGATCCTGCTCCGCCCAGCCCGCCTGCGGACTATTGATAGCTTGTTCCGACTTCGGGTAATAGGCCGCACCTGCACAACGCCCGGTTTCGACATTCAGAAGCGATGCCTTTACCGAAGAACTACCAAGATCAATTCCTAATAGATAATCCATCACCGTTTCTCCTGATCGACATAATCTACTATCCCTCCCAGGAAAGCCTTGATTATAATCTCATTTATTAGCACTATATTCTCAAGTCACAATCAATGCGCCACCAAGGATTCATAGGGTCATGAAGAACAATATCGCGGATGGACAGGACTATTTTACCTTGGGCGGATTCCCTATCACCGTCCTGCGCTCGCGCACGTCTGAAAATCACATTCCCTCCCATCCGCACGATCTGACGGAAGTCGCCCATAGCCACGCCTTTTGCGAAATGGTCATCATTACCGGAGGTAGCGGCATCCATTGGCTGCACGGATCCGAGTTCCCCGTGGTCGCTGGCGATGTCTTTTTACTGCAAGGCAGACAACGCCATTACTTCCATGACAGGCGACATCTGGAAATGATCAACGTCATGTACGATCCCAGGCAGTTGCGTCTCCCTGAAAGTGAATTGTTACGCATGCCGGGGTACTGCGCCATGTTCCTGCTCGAACCCACCAGTCGTCGCCGGCACCGGTTTGCCAGCCGGTTACACCTGACACGGCTTCAGTTGGCTCAGATTGAACCCCTAATCTCGACGATGGAAAGCGAGATCAAGGATCACACCCCGGGCTGCGAAGCCATACTGTTGAGTCATTTAATTCGCCTGTTCGTTTATCTCTCCCGTGCCTACACGGGATCAACAACCACCGAAGCCGCCTCCCTGCTACGGGTCGGGAATGTCATCAGTGCCATTGAACACAACTATACCCGCCATTGGACTCTGCCGGACATCCTATCCATAGCCCACATGTCACGGAGCACGCTGATGCGAGTGTTTCGCAAAGCAACGGGGCAAACCCCGATTGAATATCTTGTGCGCCTCAGGCTCCAAAAAGCCATGGAACTCCTGCGCCGCACAGACTGGACGATTACGCGTATTGCCCTTGAAGTCGGATTCAACGACAGCAACTATTTCACCCGTCAGTTCCGTCTGGCCAACAATCAATCCCCCTCCCAATTCCGCAACACAAAAGCGGCATATTGAACATTATCGCTTCACCCATCACTCATCACTTCCCGACCCCTGCCCCATGGCGAATCACCAAACATTGCCGAACAAGAATCCTCCTGATTTCGGCGGATCGTCAACAGATCAGGTTCACACGCCCTTGTATGAAATCCGACACCGTACGTGTCGGCCAGATGCTGTTCATCCCCAAGTGAACCTTTCCGGGGTTATCTATCAGCCACAACCGGCTTCAGTAACATGGTGAACTCCATAGGCTTGGGTTTGATCAGGTATTGCGGGAGCGGGGCCGGGCCACAACTTTAACTTCCCAGTCCGGCATGGAGATGATCCACATGCACAACGGTTTCCGGAATCCGTGTGAGTTCGTGGGCATGCTTACTCGTGCTGAGATCAGCCACTGTATAGTGATGACCGTAAAAGAATTTGCCAGCGCCACCCGACACCCGCCACTCTTGTTGCGGCCAAAGAGGTTCAAGTCAACGGAAACGGATCCGGGAATACCAGCTTGGACGCGGCGAGCTTACCGGCCTTCGTATCCTTGAGCCGGACGAGGTTGCGGATGAAGGTCTCGGCGTAGCGCGACATCCGACCCAGCGTCTGCCGATCCGCCGCAAACACTCCGCGCTCAATGCCGTACTGCATCAGCAGGTATGAACTCCAGTCACTGACAAGCAGGATGAACGCCGCGAAATCGGTGTAGCCGGCGTGAAGCTCCTCGTACAGTTTCGGATGCATGACCACCCGCGCCGCTTCGAGCTTCGCCAGATGGGTACAGGCACTGTCGTACGCATCATGCTTCATGCGGATGATCCCCTCCAGCAATTCCCGCGTCGGGTTGGCGATCGCGTAGGGGAAATCAGGCTGGATGAAGCCGTCGAACATCCAGTAAATCTTGGCGTCGTGCAGCGAGCCGAAGGGGCGCCGGTTCTGGATACCCCGCCCCCACTGGATGCCTTCACTGGCCAGCCGGTCACCGTCGAGCAAGGCATCCACCACGACCTTGGGCTGCGGCGCGCCGAATTCCTTCTCCAGCCAGGCGCCGACCAGTTCGGCGTCGGAACGGGCATCCCCCTTGGCGAGTTGCTCGAACAACCACGTGTTCATGCGCCCGAGGTTGCCCTTTTCCGGATCCAAGGTGCGGTCGTTGTTCTCCACGTTGATCGGCAGGGAGACATACCCCGCCAGATGGTAATCGCACGCCGCCTGATAGCCTTGTCGGATGTGCTTGATCTTGCACCAGGGCCAGGGCTTCTTGTTATACAACTCGAAGGAGACCTCAATGATCTGCTCGCGGTCAGCCGGATATTTGCCCAGGACATGCGTCAAGGGACTGCCGTCATGGATGTCCATGCGGGTGGACTTGTACATCACCGGCACATCCGGCGGCAACGCCGCGAAGAGTTTCGGCAACACCTCGGAGGGCAGGTTATGCGGCTTCCCGATGGGCTGGAGATAATCCGTGGCGTTCTTCAACCCCGTGATCTCCTCGGTCAGGCGGTGCCCGTCCCGGTAGTACTCGTCCGGGAAATTCCGCCACCAGAGCCGGAAGCAAACCTGGGCTTTGCTGCCCGCTTCACGGATACCCTCCCGCGCCGCCTGCACATTGCCGGCCAACCGCTCATGGATGGGCATCTTCGCGTTGATCTGGCACCAGTAGGTGGTGGCAAGGTCGCCGGTGGTGATGACGAACATCCCCACCTCGGGAAACGCCTGGGCAATCTCCCGGTACTTGGACTTCATCAGGTCCCACGTCGCCGGATTGTCCGGATTGAGAAACGTATGCCGGTCCACGGACCCGTACTGCGTGGTCTTCTTCAGGACCCCGACCAGTTCAGGGTATTCGAGCTCGAACACCAGCGGCAGCATCGGCTCGTAGAAGTGAATCACCGGCTTCATCCCCAGTTCCAACGCACGCGCGCACATGGCGCGGATATGCCGGCGCAGGGACTCGATCCAGCCGGCATCGGCGCCGCGACGGATCGCCGAAACCTTCGGATAGTCCTCGAAGTAGATGGGGAACTCGTCCATCTCGCGACCCGTCTCCGGATCGCGCGCGAACCACAGGTGCGAACATGGCCCGACCGAATAGACAACGGCCATGTTGGAACCTACGCGGGCCGCCTGCTCGAGCGACGCGGCGGAAGGGGCATAATGAATACGATACTTAAAGCTCATATGAATTCCTCTTCATCATGATGAATAATTTGATTTCGTGTACTTCGAGATTTTCGTTGTTTAAATACTCTTTATTCGCTGCATACATTCCATATCTTCTGATCGTGATGTCAATCCCGCTTGGCCTTGAACTTACCCAGAAGGGCCCCGGCAAGAGCAACCTGCGAGGCCGGCATCGCACTGAAGGCAAAAACAGCAGCGCCTTTTTGCGGCAACTTCTCCAAAAAAAGCGGCGAATAAAGGCCGGCGATCACCAGCTTGTCGCCACAGGCCCTCAGGAGTTTACGGCACAGCTCCACCTGCCCGCGGGCGAGCCCTGTCAGCGACTGCTCGTCATGGATTTCGAGCACGACCACCGCCGCCGGCCCGGCCTTCTTGAGAATCGCCGCCTGCTCCCCGGCCGTCGGCGAATCGGAGGCAAATACAACGTCCGCCTCAAGGAAGTGTTTCTTCAACTCCATGGCCAGATACCCGAAGTTGCTCGGCAGGGCGATGTGAAAACCATCCTGCACCTGGGGCGACACAATGAGAATGCGGTCATAGCGCGCTTCCGTCAGGGGCAGCAGTTTCCCGGGATCGCGCAGCACCGTGATGGCCTTGCGGCTAATCGTCTCTCCCAACGCGCGACTGGCGGCCTCCAGCTTCGGCTGGCTGCCCGTCGCCTTGCCCA
>CAZDUS010000007.1:0-62984 GCA_964508705.1 uncultured Verrucomicrobiota bacterium | reverse complement strand
GTACATCTGGTTACACAATCAGGACAAACGGATCTTATGTCTCATATTTCTGGATATAATGGCTTAATCTGACGATTGAGACTTGGAGTGCGGCGTCAAGCCGCCGCACTCCGATAACAATCCATGTCTACTGAGTATTTGAGTCAGAAACGCCAGGCTATAATGGAAAATAAATGCGTATGCTATGACGACGCAGTTGAACTGCAGTCGATTAGATGAATGATGAGGTGTGATGGAGGAGGGAGTGGGGGACCTTAGACCATGGACTAAGTATGGGGGAGGTAAATTGCGAATTACAAATTGCGAATAATGAATTGGAAAATGAAGAGGCTGGGGAGAGGGCCAGCGGGATTTCACGGGAGGGATTACGATTAAGAGTACGATTAGGATTAGGATTGAGGGGGGAGGGGTTAACTGGCGAAAAGTTTTTCCAACAACCATTCTACATCCTGACGGGTGACGGTTTTGGGGTTGGCTTTGGTTGAACCGGACTCGAGTGTCTCGGTAATAATCCGTTCGCGGTCGGGGCAGGGTTTCCCGGAGAAGGGGGCCCCAAGTCTTAATGTGGTCATGAGTTCATGGATGTGCTGAAGCAGGTCCTGATGAACGGTTTCGCTCATGCGGGTGTATTTATCGCCGATGGTGTTGCGGTTTAGCTCGATGGCGAGCGGCAGGCAGGCGGCGCAGACGAGGCCGTGGGGCACATGGTAGAGGGCGCCGAGGGGATGGGCTATTCCATGGACAACCCCAAGGCGTGAGGATGAGAAAGCCATGCCGGCCAAGTAACTGCCGGTCAGCAAGGCGTCGGCTTCCGGAGCGGTCGGGTCGCGAAAGACCGCAGGGAGATTGGCGGAAATGAGGGGGATGGCCTTGAGGGCAAGTTGTTCGGTTAGCCACATGGCGTGGCGACTGGTGAAGGATTCGATGGCCTGGGTGAGTGCGTCCATTCCGGCGGCGGCGATGACGGAGGGTGGGCAGGAGGCCAGAAGTGCGGGATCGAGGATGACGGTTTTGGCCATCATGGAGTTGTCGCGGATGGATTTCTTGGCGAGGGTGACCTCGTTGATGAGGACGGAGTTGAGGGTGGCCTCGGAGCCGGTGCCTGCGGTGGTGGGGGCGACAAGGAAGGGGATGCCGGGTTGTTCGATGGGGGCCCCATCGTGGTGGAGAGCGGGCGGGTTTGGCGAATGGATGAGGGCGGCGACTACCTTGCCGAGATCAATGACACTGCCGCCGCCGACGGCGGCGATCCATTGGGCATTGTAGCGGCGCGCCTGTTCGATCAATTGGGAGACTTGCGAAAGTGTTGGTTCGCCGCCCTGGTGGCAGATGGGGAGGACCTCAATGTGGTTCGGGTTGTGGTTGAGGATGCTGGCAAGGATTGATGAGGTTTCGAGCGACTTGCCGTGAAGGAGGATGCCGCGGTTGCCGAAGCGGGAACATTCCTTGAGGAGGGCAAGGATGGTGCCGCGCCCGCTGAGGGTTTTTTCGGGAAGGACAAGGGTCTCGGGGAGGATGAGGTTATGCATAGCACATGATGACGGCGATGATTTCGAGGTCTGTTGAGCCGGTGTTGGCGATGGCGTGTGATTCGCCCTTGCCGGTGAGGACGGAGTCGCCGGCGGAGACAACGGTTTTGGTGTGTCCATCGTCGAGGGTGCCGGAGCCTTTGGTGATGATGTAGACCTCGTCCTCGCCGGTGTGCTGGTGGGTTCCAATACTGGCGCCGGGGGGAAGGGTAAGTCGGGCGCAGAGGCGGGTCTTGGCGGTGATTTCGTCCGACTTGAAGAAGTGTTGGACGGTGACGTTGCCGATGCCGCCGCGCATGGCGGCGCGGACTTCGGTTTCCATTTGGTTTGCTTTCCTGATCATGGTTTCTCCGCGGTTATCCGGTAGAAGCGGGCAGGAATGTTCTGTGCCTGATCGGTGCAGGACATGGCGCCATCAACGCCGGGAACTTTTATCCAATTTGTCATTGAGGCCCAATTGGTGTTGGGCGGGAGTAAATTATCACTGTGGGCGAGGGTGTAAAGCCGATTGGTGACGGAGGGCCAGGTAATGATGATGAGGCCGGGATTGAAGGGTGAGTGGAGGTTGAGTTGGAGGAGGCTGGAGGATTGAGCGGGATCGGTGCCGGCGATGGACTCGGAGAGGTTTGGCATGCCGTCGCCATCCCAGTCGCCATTGGCGCTGAGGACGAGGAAGGAAGCGGTGGCGGCGGAGCCTATGAGTCCGACGCGATCCATGGCCCAGACGTTGAAGGTGTTGGTGGCGTCAGGAGTGAGGCCGGTGAGCGTTCCGACGGTGGAGATGGTGCGGATTCCATTGGTGGATGGGGAGGCGTTGGTGAGGGAGAAGAAGTAGCGGGAGATGCCGGAGGCGGGGTCGGAGAAACCGGACCAGGAGGCGGAGACGGAGTTGGTGGCGATGAGGCAGTGGCTGTCGGGTTCGAGTGAGAGGGTGATGGTGGCGCCGGTGGGAGAGGGAGGGGTGGTGTCGAGCTTGAAGGAGCTGAGCGTGGCGAAGGGGCTGAGGTTGCCGAACGTGTCGCGGGAACGGACGGAGGCTTTCCAGCGGGGGTGGTCGGGTAGTGGAGGGCTTTCGGTGGAGGTGGTGACGGTGAAGCCTGTAAAGGATTCAGCGGGGTCATTGGTCCAGAAACTGAAGGAGTAACCGGCAAGGCGGGAATCGGTGACGGGGTCCCATGAGAGGGATATGGCGGGATTGGCGGACCAGAAGTAAATGGTGTGGGATGGGCTGGAGAGACTGGTGGGTGTGGGCGGCGGGACGTTGTCGACGAGGAAGGGTTGACTGGTGGTCCAGTCGCTCCAGAGGAGTCCGTCCCAGAGGCGGGCGCGGACCAGGGTGGAGGTTGAGCATGAGAGGTTGTTGCCGGAGGGAGATGTGTCCCATGAGATGATGAGTGTGTTGGTGGAGGGGGTGGTGTTGCTGGTTGTGGGGATCTGATCGACTTGAGGCGGGAGGGCATAGTGGAAGGATGGGTTGCCGATGGTGGCGGTGGCGGCGCGGACCCAGGCTCCGGTCCAGATGTTGTTGTTGGTTGTCCAGTTGAGTTCAAGCGCGCAGGGGTCGCCATCGGCGTCGTAGACGGTGTTGGCGAGTGTGGCCCAGCCTTCGCCGTTGGTTGAGGTTTGGCTGGCGGAGAGCCAGGTGAGGATAGGGTGGGAGCGGACGAGCATGTGGTTGGGTATTATGGTGAGGGGGGTGATGGGGTCGTTGCAGGTGAGCAGGAGGGCGGCTTCGCGGTCGCCGGTGGGGATGGAATCGCTGGAGTAGGAGACGGTGACGGTGGCTGTGGCGGCGGGGGAGATGAGAAGGTTGGTGGGTGTGAAGGTGAGCCAAGGTTCGACGGCGGGAGAGGGTGTGATGAGGAGGTCATCAATGAACCAGCCTTCCCGGCGGGTGTTGGAATCGGTTCCGAAATGGAAGCGGATGGTGACGAGGCGGGTGGCGAAGGGGGAGAGATCGAAGGTGGATTGTTGCCATTCGCCTGAGCCGGCGAAGCAGGGGGTGTCGTCGGACCAGGGGGAATTGGACCAGCCTGTGATGGCGTAGGGGTAGCCGCCGAGCGGGGTGATTTGTTGGAAGGAGTTGCCGGCGTTGGTGGAGATTTCAACGATGGCACCATCCCAAGTGTGCATGGGTCGCCAGTCGGGGCGCCAGGAGGAGGTGTCGAGTTCCGAGGCGATCCAGTGGGAGAAGGACATAAGGGAGTTAGAGCCGAGGTAGAGGGGAGGGGTGTCGAGGCAGGCGTGCATGTTGTCGGTGTAGAGGCGGAGTGCGGGGTTGCCGCAGTACCAGGCGTTGGGTGGGGAGTAGGCGCGGTTAGTGGAGAGGGTCCAAAGATTGCCGGCACCAGATGAGACCCAGCCGGTGACGATGTTGTCGAAGTTGTTCGAGTAGCCGGGAGGGATGAGGCTGATGGATGCCTGCATGGTCGCGGAGCCCAAGTTGGTCAGGCGGAGGGGTAGGTTGGTTGTGGAGTTTGGGTGGACGAGGGAGTGGAGGGAGGCGGGTGCGAGGTGGATGAGTGGGTAGAGGATGTGTACGGTGTGTGGGCCGTTGGTGGCGGGTTGACCGAGTGGATCGGCGGCGGTGATCCAGTAGGTGAAGGTGTTGCCATTGGTGGCGGGGGCATGGAGTTCGGCGTGGTAGAGGGAATGAGTGGGGGACGGGAGCATGGGGGTGGATTGGACGGGGGCCCCGGATAGGGACCAATGGAGAGTGGCGGTGGTGACTTGGAAGTTGTCGGTGACGATGGCGGACAGTGGGAAGGGCGCGGGTTGGGCTTGGGGGCTGGGGATGGGGGTATGTTGAATGAGGGGCGGGGTTGGGATGCTGGATGGGTCGCGGGGTGAGGAGCGGTCGAGGTATTCGGTAAGGGTGGAGAAGGAGTCGGAGTCGTCGTCGGCATCCGGGGTGGAGTTGGTGGAGCCGAAGTAGTGGAGTTCCCACCAGTCGGGAAGGGCGTCGTTATCGGCGTCGAGTGTTTCTGGGATGTAAACGGCTGTGGCGTGGTGAGTTGCGAGTATGGGGTCGAGGGTGATGGGGTTGAGGGCGGGGTCGTTGGGGTTGGGCTGGCGCAGGTCATCCAGTAACCAGTAGGCGAAGGCGTAATTGGTGCCGTTGAGTGATGTTGTGGGCGATGCGGTGAGGGTGGTGGCGGTGGAAGTGGCGGTCCACCAGGTGGTGGTGGAGAGCAGGCCGGGGATGGATGATGATTGGGAGAGGGCGTATTGGAGGGACCAGAGCCAGTCGATGGATGAGGTCTCCAATAGCGTTAAGGCGATGACGTTCGACTGGCCGGAGGTGGGGACGCTTCCGGAGCCTGACCAACCCAGGCAGGCCCAGCGGGTGTCGTTTGTCGGGGGGGTATGTGCGGCGGCAGTGGCTTCGATAATGATGCCGGAGGGAAAGGCGTGTGTTCCGTAGGGGGGAGAGGCGGGGCCGTTAGAGGCGGGCGAACCGGTGACGGTGAGTTCGATGGTTGGCATGATGGTGAACTGGTGGACGGAGCCGGGCGCATCGACGGGGAGGGTGACGGTGGTGTTGGCGGTGGAGCCGGCCTTGATCCAGTAGCGAATGATTGAGCCTGCCGGTTGAGGCGGGATGTTGCCCTGGTAACGATTGGTGCTGATAGTTGTCAGGGGTGTTGAGGTGTAGTTGGTGGAGCCATCGGTGTTCCAGAAGAGGGAAAGGTTGTTGGTGTCGACGAGGCGAGCGGGGCAGAGGGAGATGGTGATGGGGTAGGGATTGCCGTTGTCGATGTTGCTTTGCGCCGGTGTGTGGATGATGTGGAAAATGTTGACCAGCGCGTTGTAGGCGTTCAGGAGGCCGCCGGTGACGGTTTTGCCGTTGAGGGCCGGGGTGGGGACGGTGCCGCCGAGGATGGCGTTGCGGATGTCGGTGCAGGAAGCTTCCGGCCACTCGCTCCAGAGAAGGGCGGCGACGCCGGCGACATGGGGGGCGGCCATCGAGGTGCCGCCTTTGAAACCGTAACCGCTCGGCATGGTGCTGTAGATGTCCGAGCCGGGGGCCCCAAGATCGACGGTGGTGGCGCCGTAGTTGGAGAAGTAGGAGAGGGTGTTGTTGCGGGTGATGGCGGCGACGGCGATGATATTGGATAAGGGGTAACTGGCGGGGATGAAGGGGGTGCTGTCGTTGTTGATGGTGTCGTTGCCTGCGGCGGCGATAAAGAGAAGGCCGGCATCGGCGCTTTCCTGGATGGCGTCCTGTAGCGATTGGTCGCCATCGCCACCCCAACTGTTGTTGGTTAGGCGTATGTTGATGCCGCGACGGCGCATGTCGGTGGCGTAATAGATGGCGGCGATGGCGTCGGAGGAGTAGCCGGAGCCGGTTTCGTCGAGGAAGCGGAGGGGCATGAGGCGGGAGTTCCATGAGACACCGACCACGCCGAGGTTGTTGTTGCCGACGGCGGCAATAGTGCCGGCAACGTGAGTGCCGTGCGAATTGGCGTCGGAAGGATTGTTATCGTTAAAGGCGAAGTCCCACCCGTGGATGTCGTCGGTGTAGCCGTTGCCATCGTCGTCGAGGCCGTTGAGAGTTTCCAAGGGGTTGATCCAGATGTTTGCGGCAAGGTCGGGATGGTTTGTGATGATGCCGGAGTCAATGACGCCGATGATGACATTGGAGGAGTCGGTGGTGATGTCCCAGGCCTCCGGGGCGTTGATATCGGCATCGGGTGAGCCTTCGGATTGGCCGGTGTTATGAAGGCCCCAGAGGGAGGAGAAAGAGGTGTCGTTGGGGAAGGTTTGCGTGGCGTGGAGGATGTAGTCCGGCTCGGCGTAGAGGATGTAGTTTGTTGAGGATGAGAGGGTTGCGACGAGATCGGGGATGGTTTGCGGCGTGACGGGGGTTGTGGTGGAGATGAGGTAGCGGTCGGGTGCGTTCAGTGCCTTGCGGATGTTGAGATTATGTTGAGAGCAGAAGGCTTGCAGGGATGCGATGGAAATGTTGGGGCGGCTTCGGATTAGGACATGATCGGCGACCATCAATTGGCGGCTGATGATGGCGGGGGGGGAGGATGTGGAGACGAGGCGTTGGACTTCCTCGACGCGGAGGAGAGGATATTTGGCTTGGGTGCGGGTGATGAGGGTATGGCGGGTCAGGTTGGTGGTGAAGGGGACAGGGGACGCGGAGGAGGCGATAATGGTTCCTTTAGTAAATGGAAGGGGTGGCGACAATGTCAAGGGGGCGGGGATAGCCAGGGACGTGTGAGGGGAAGGGGTTGGCGTTGAGGAGGTGGGTGGCGCGGGGTGAGAGGGGGGAAGGACCGGAGTAAGCTGAAGAAAGGCAGCTAGACATAGAATTATAAATGTCAGTAGAGAATGTTTGCGCACTGTCCAAGAGTAGCGAATCAAGAGTGCCGATGCCATGCGGAAAGGTGTCCCTGTTGTTGACAGGTGTGGGGTGGAAAGACTAGCCTAATTACTCAGCACTTTTGGGGGGAATCAGGGATGGCAGAGTCAATCCGTTTTAATTTACGCAAGACAGGGCGAGTCATTAATGATAACGGTTCGACGGGATCGGTGCCACCGGCCTTGGCGGACGGTTCGTTGACGCCCTCCGACGTGTTGCAGGGGGCGGTGCACGCTGTTTTGCTTGCAGATCAGACTGGTCATATTCTTGACGCCAGCGAAGCGTCGTTACGGTTGCTGGGGCAAACCCGAGACGAACTGATGACGCGATATCTTGCGGACGTTATCGTGCGACTTGATGAAGTGGTTATTGGTTTGATCACCAGCGCGTATGAATCCGGGCGCAACGTGGTATTGGATGTGGTTTGTTGTCGCCATGATGGTTCCACGTTTTTTGCTGAATGCTCGGTTTTTCTGGTTTCAAAAAGCAAGAGTGGCGGCAAGCAAATCTATTTTTTATTTAGCCAGAGCAGCGGCAAACCTGATGCGGGTGAACTCATGGATGCAAGGTTGGCGCGCGCCGAGCGTCTGGAAATGGCAGGCACTTTGGCCGGCCAGATTGCACATGATTTCAATAACCTGTTGACCCCCTTGCTGGCCTATCCTGAGTTGGTGCGTCGGGAATTGGCTGAGAACAGGTCGGTGACGGAATATATTGATATCATGGAAAAAACAGCGGGCGATATGTCCCGCTTGACGCAACAATTGCTTAGTCTGGCGCGCCGTGGACAAGTTGGAAACGACGAAGTAAATATCAACACCACGGTTGAGCAGGTGGTTAAGCTGATGGGAAGCATTGTGGCGCCGGGTATAAGCATTGACCGCGTGTTGGCGGATAATCTTTTGCCTGTAAAAGGCGGCAAGGATCAGATCCGACGGGTGGTTGAGAATCTTTGCCAAAATGCTGTTGACGCGATGGGCGACAAGGGTGAGTTGCGAATTTGCACGGAGAACATTTATCTAGACGCGCCGATTGGGCAGTATGAGGCTGTTAATATTGGCGAATATGTAAAGATCAGCATATCGGATACAGGGCCGGGAATACCGCTTGAAATACGCGAGAAGATTTTTGATCCGTTTTTCACTACCAAGCGCGGCGCCAAGAACAGGGGGTCGGGGTTGGGGTTAAGCATTGTCCATGGGATTGTGCGAGATCATCACGGATATATTGATCTGGATACGGCAGTTGGGCGGGGATCGTCATTTTTTGTTTTTCTGCCGGTGTTCAGAAATCCGACACCTAAGCTCAATGGCTTGGATCTTCCGCATGGCTCGGAAACGATTTTGGTGGTGGACGACGATGAACTGCAGGTGAATGTGCTGGTCTCGTTGTTGCAGGCGTTGGGGTATAGGGTAATGGGAGTGCAAAGCGGAGAGGAATGTGTGCATTTGGTCAGGGATGAGGGCTATCGATTCAACCTGATTGTCCTCGACATGATCTTGTCGGACGGCATGGATGGACTTGGGACCTACGAAGCACTACGGAAGATTGTTCCGGATCAAAAGGTTGTACTCATTTCCGGATTTTCAAAGGCGGCCCGAAGCGTGGCAAAGGCCCAGGAATTGGGCGCAGGTATCTATTTGAGAAAGCCATTGACGATTGAGCGGGTCGCCAGGACAGTTCGGGATGCGCTTGATGGCACTGCCGGAAAGGTCGGTGGCGCTGGCGGAAGTTCAGGAAAACGAATCCTGATTGTTGATGATGAGCAGATGATCCGCAAGTTGTTCGGAATGATCATTGTTTCCGGAATTCCTGATACCGTGATTGATCAAGCGGATAACGGGATGGAGGCGGTTAAGGCGTTTGAGGAAGGGCATCACGATTTGATCATCATGGATTTGCAGATGCCCGTCATGGATGGGCGTGAAGCGTTTGCTAAGATTGGGCGTGTCTGCGCCAAAAAGAAATGGTCAGTTCCCCCGGTTATCTTCTGCACCGGGTTTGCCCCGCATGAGTCGCTTAATTCGATTGTTGGAGACGAGAATCTGCACTGTCTGATGCGCAAACCCGTGAAGGCAGATGCCCTGCTTGAGGCCGTGAGGCAGCGGATTCGCTCGTGATATGCAAGTTATTCGCACAACGCCTGAAATGGCAACATGGTCTGCTTTGACCCGGAATCAAGGACAGCGGATCGGGTTTGTTCCCACCATGGGTTATCTTCACGAGGGGCATCTATCGCTTGTCAAACTGGCCCGTGAGCGTTGCGACAAGGTCGTGCTTAGTATATTTGTCAATCCCACGCAGTTTCTACCAGGTGAGGACATGGATACCTATCCCCGTGATTTTGAAAGGGATCAGGCTCTATGTCAGAAGGCGGGTGTGGATGTAATATTCCTGCCTCCGGTAAGTGAGCTCTATGCGATAGATCACAGCGTGATGGTCGATGAGACCCGGCTATCGGTTGGGTTGTGTGGAGTCAGCCGACCGGGGCATTTTCGCGGGGTTGTCACGATTGTTGCCAAGCTGTTCAATATTATTCAGGCGGACGTGGCTGTTTTTGGCCAGAAGGATGCGCAGCAGGTGCGTATCATTAAAAGGATGGTTCGGGACTTGAATTTTCCTGTGAACGTGGTGGTGGGTTCGACGATCAGGGAGAGGGACGGACTGGCCATGAGTTCCCGTAATAAATACCTTTCAGCCAGTGAGCGAAAGGATGCGCTATGCCTGAGGCGGGCCCTGGATAGAGCCGAGATTCTCTTTACCGAGGGGGAGCGCCGAGTGGATGTGTTGAGAAAAGGGATGTTGGAGATTATTGCCGCAGTTCCCTCGGCGGCGGTGGATTATATTGAGATTGTTGATGACGACACGTTGGACCGGTTGGTGATGATTGATCGCCGGGCCCTGGTGGTGATGGCGGTTCGTGTTGGTCAGACCCGTTTGCTTGATAACGCTGTGCTGGAGGGTTGAAGAGGGGCGTCTTCAGCGGGTTGTCAGCGCCCTATTCGTTGATACCGTGGGTGGGACAACATTGGTTGAGGCGATTTCGGTATCGTCTTTTTCGTTTCCGTAATCTGGCACCTTGATGAATCGAGGAACCGCCAAAGCTGCCAGAAGCAGGACAATGGCAACCAAGATCAAGACATCGGCGAAGGTCAGTCCGCTACGGGTGTTCATGTAATTCCTCCATTCACGCTTAAGGACGAATATTTCAGATACGTGAAAGTCTATCCATCCGTTTGCGGTGCGTCAACCTCCAGTCGGGTTTGGCGGAGTCTCATAGGGCGTTGATGTTGGTTTCTTGTATCCTATGGTCTCGCTTTGATGGGGCCGCAATGACGGTTCCTGCCGGTCAATCCGATAGGGAATGGTTTATTGGGTGGCGTTAGCAAAGCGTAGACATGTTTACCGCAAAACAATATCTTTCCCGGCAATTGGACGAAATTGTCGTGAAATCCTTTGCGTTAACGTATAGGTATTCTCTGATTGCGATTGTTGCCACGCTTGTTCTGGGCGTTGCCGTGTTGGCCGCGCTTAATCTTTGGTATCTGCGCAAACTTCAGGGCAGGGAGGTGCATGCGACGGCGGCGCAGACTGTCCTTGATCTTGGATCTTCCATGGTCCGCTATCTCTCGACACAGGTGGTTCAGGATGCTCCCGGAGGAGGCGTTTCCTGGAATCACTTACAGCAACTTCTGCCGGCATTGAAGCAGGTTGAGCCTGCTCTCCAATATGTTTCACTCACCGAGGGCGATGTGACGCTATTTCATGAAGACCTTACAATGGAAAGTGTTGAGCAGACAAATTCTCCGCCCGGGAATGTTCTTGTTGGGCGGCGACTTCTTGCCACAAGCGGCGGGGTGGTACCGGTATTGACGTTTACGGCGCCGATATCGGGACAGGGGGCGCCGTATCGCCGCCTCCATTTGGCGTTAAAGCGGGACGCTGTCAGTCAGCGCGAGGCTCATGCGGCCGCGGTTTTATCATTAATGTTCAAGCTTTCTTTGACGACGTTGATTGCGGCGTTTCTTTTAGCTGTTTTGTTTATTATTTGGCTTTTCCGGCATGAGGTGGTTTTCCAGCGCAGGCAGAGGGATGCGGAACATTTGGCGTTTGCCGGCATACTAGCCAACGGCATTATTCACGATGTAAGGAATCCCCTGTCGTCATTGAGGCTTGATATTCAGATGCTCCAGAAGGAATCCGGGAAGGGAGTGTCAGCCAATTCTGAACGGATGCGGGAATTGACAGAGAGAGCCCGGTCGACGATGGATCGGCTCGACGCTGTCATGAAGGAGTTCTTGTTTGTATCCAAGCCGGATGCATCGGTCCTTGCCCCGGTTGATGTGAATGCCTGTGTCCGTGACTGCGTTGATCTTCTTCATGCGCGTTTTGAGAAGGCAGGAATCAAGCTGGAGATGACTTTGGACGCGAACAACCCTTTTGTATCAGGGCATGATGTGGGGCTGAAACGAGCGCTCACGAATGTGCTTATCAACGCGAATCAGGTTTCTGTTACGGGTGGCATTGTGAAGGTGACCACGGAATGCGCTGGCGGTGATGTCTCGATTGACGTTGAGGATCAAGGGCCGGGGGTTTCACCCCGGGATGCGTCGAAGATTTTCGATATGTTCGTTTCCGGAAGGCCGGAGGGGATTGGTTTGGGTTTATATCTTGCGCGGTTGGCCGTTGAGAAGATGTCCGGCAGAATTACCGTGGAGAACCGGGCGCAGGGGGGGGCAAGTTTCCGTATTACGCTGCCGCTTTCAAACAGGGGAAATGCGGCCTAGTTGGAAAAGTGTTGCCATTGATGGTCGGATCAGACTGTTCCGAGAATGATCTTGATAACATCGGCGGCGGTGAAGTCAGGATTGCCGTTCTTGCAGAAACGGCCAACGCCTGCCAAATCGTCACCTAGCGTGATCATGCACTTTTCGGTGGTTTCATGCTGGAGTCGTTGTGGCATTCCAACATTGGCAATCAGGGCATTGCATAGACAGACGCGTCCGGTGGTATCCTGCATATTTCCGCCCTTGGCGGTATAGGCGGCGATGGGTTCGGCTGGGCAACGGTAACCCAACGTTCCGTCGGGTCGCAAATAGGCCTCGCGCAGGAATCCAAGCTGGCAGATGCGATTTCGTTTAAGATAGACTTCTTTATCAGTCAATGTGCCATCCAGCAGGGCCACTTTAAATGGGAAGCCTGTCGGGGAGGCGAGTGGGTCGGTGCGGACGACAGCCGTGCCCGCGAGAGCTTTTTGGATGAGTGCCCGGCGGATTTCGGTGGTTAGACCTGATTCCATGCAAAGGGCGAAGGCGGTTCCGACCTGAATGCCGGCGGCGCCATTAGCCAACGCCTCATTAAAGCGCTCATGGGACCCATAGCCACCGGCCAGCCAGAAAGGAAGACCAAGCCCCTTCATGGTTTGCAGGTCCACGACGTCGCGCTGTCCGTATATCGGCTGTCCGTCATCAGATAGTTTCATGCCGCCGCGAGGTGGCGCGTTATGGCCGCCAGCCGTGGGGCCTTCGATGACGAATCCGTCAATGGGGCCGGATGCGCGGCGAACCATCATGGTGGCCAGAAGATTGGAGGCCACAATGGGAAGAAAAGCGGGACGGCTTAGTTCCGGCAGAGCGTCACCCTCATGAAATAGTTTTGGGTCTATTGATGAGGCCCAGACATCGGTTGATGCGGCGCCGGTGACATTGAGAGGGTAAGTGGCAGGCTTATGATTCGCAAGGGCTTCAATAACCGCAGGGATCGCCATGGGAATTCCCGCACCAATAATAACAACCGCAACACCTGCGAGCATCGCGCCATACAACGAGGGTAAGTGCGGTAATTGGATCTTCTCCAAATAATTGATGCCCACCGGGTTGCCGTGTCCCTCGCGGGCGAGAAAGATTTCCGTGAAGTTTCCAGCAATGCAGAGTTCCTGTGCCGCCAGATTTCCTCTGGCGTGCGTGTGCATTGCGGTGGTGGCATAGGGAGCGTCGGCTGGTATTCCGCCCGGGACGAAATAGGATTTGAGGATGCGAGACGCAATGGTGCGGAACGGGAAAGCATCCAGCGCGCGTCGAATGTCGCCGGTTGGGTCCCCTTCTTGAAGACGACGCACAAGGACCTGATCAAGAGCTGTGCCGGAGACAACCCCCAATTGACCGAGTTTGGAAACGGCTTGAGCTAGTCGCCAATGGGAAACAGCGGCTCCCATTCCTCCCTGAATAATTTGCGGAATATGCATAAAGTGTTTTTATGTTACCGCAGTATTGGGAGTATAGCGAGAATAAGTTGTTCAAATACGCAAGAATGAATATCCTCGCCCTGCACTGCTTGAAGAAACCCTGGGGATACAGTTTAGGCCTGATAACGGCAGATTAATTACAAGTATGCGCCAAGTTTTTCCTTGAGCATGGCTTTGCTCATGGCGCCAATCATCTGGCCTTTAACCTGCCCGTCTTTCAAGACCAACAGAGTGGGGATTGATCGGATATTAAATTGCGCGGCCAAATCGCGATTTTCGTCGACGTTGACCTTGGCGATTTTCACTTGGCCGGCCATTTCTCCAGAAACTTCATCCAGGATGGGGGAAATCATTTTGCAGGGGCCACACCATTCGGCCCAAAAATCGACCAAGACGGGAATGGTGGAGTCAATGACTTCGGTTTTCCAGTTGTCACCCTTGATGTAGACGACTTGAGATGAGCCCATAAAAATCTCCTGTTTATAGAGTTACTTTTCCAGGGAACGGCCAGCCTAGACTCGGGAAGGCTTGCACAAAGAGAACGTAAACCAGAACGCAAAGCAGTGCCACAGCCGCAGCCGCCATTACCGGGAAAATGGGATGAGGTGGAGGAACTTCACCTGCGGCGTCAGCGGTATCTTGATCGGCCATCACCTTTTCGACACGCGCGACGGCCAGGCTGCGGGGAGCTGATTTTTCAATGCCGACGCCCTCTGCCCGGCGGATTTTTATGGTTTTACGCTGAGTGGCTTGTCCTGTTTCTGGCAAGGCCGCATCGGGAAGACTGATTTGTGCTGTTTTAGACATTGCCGCTTGAGGAGGAGGCGTTACAGATTCTGCGACTTGCGGCGGTGGAGGTGGTGCGACTGGGACTGGATCTGTTTGAGAAGGGGTTGGCCGTTTGATACGAATGGTTTTTGGAGCGCCACCCTCGGAAGGTGTGTTGGCAACGTCAGAGATCGCCAATTCCAAAGGGATGCGGGATGTTTGACGTTTGGCGTCATCAGAAATCATGGTCCCAGAGAGAACTTTTGACGAGGGGGCGATGGTGATCGTGGGGGTGCCGGTGGGTCGCGAGATGCGAATGGTTTTTGAGGCTCCGACTCCCTGAACTGGAGCGCCTGCGGCGGCGCCGGACTCCGCACTAACCTGATCCAGTGGAATCCGGGAGGTTTTCTTCTTAAGCGTTGGAGGAGGTTCCGGCTGTGCTGTCGGGAGATCAATCCTCGTTGTATGCTTGTTGGCTTCCTGTGGCTTCAAATTCAATTTTGGAGGGATAGCGTTATCTCCAAGTGTTGTATTGTCACTCATTTGGCTTCTTACTCCCTTGTCACAGCATTTCAAGATTCGCTAATTCAGTCAGCAAATTAAGAGTATTCGTACCTGCGCCTTTCGTCAAAACAAAACAGGTTGCAGGATTACACCACCATGATCTCTTTTTCCTTGGAGGCGAGCGTTTCGTCCACCTTGGCTATATAGGCGTCGGTTTCCTTCTGGATTTGCTCAAGTGCCTGGTCCCGCTCGTCCTCGGTGATTTTACTGTTTTTCTGGAGCCCTTTGATGTGCTCATTGGATTCACGACGGATGTTTCGAATAGCGACGCGGGATTCCTCGGATAAGCGCTTGGCTACCTTGGCAAGTTCCTTTCGCCGTTCCTCGCTGGGCTCGGGAATGACGATGCGGATAACCCGTCCGTCGTTCATGGGTGTGACGCCAAGATTAGCGGCCAGAATGGCTTTTTCAATGGCGGGCAGTGCGGAGGGGTCGTAGGAGTTGATGACGAGCATTCGAGGTTCCGGGGTGGAAATGCCGCCGATTTCCCGTAGGCGAGTTGATGTGCCGTAGTAAGGGACCATCACATTCTCCACCAGGCTTGGGGATGCTTTTCCTGTGCGAAGGCCTGTGAATTCCTGATGAAGGAATTGCAGACACTTGGTCATCTTGTCATCTGCCTCGAGCAGAATGTCATCAATTGATTCCATATTATTCTCCCTCGTTTGAAACGATTGTGCCGATTTTTGCGCCAGAGACAACTTTTTGCAAATTGCCTTCCTTAAAGAAATCAAAGACCACGATAGGGATATGATTTTCCATGCAAAGCGCGAAGGCGGCTGCATCCATGACCTTTAGTTGTTTGGAAAGGGCTTCCTGATAGCTCAGTTTCTCATATCGCGTAGCGGACGGATTCTTCACCGGATCAGAGGTGTAGACGCCGTCAACCTTGGTGGCTTTAAGTAGGGCGTCGGCATCCATTTCGCTGGCCCGAAGCGCGGCGGCGGTGTCCGTGCTGAAGTAGGGGTTGCCGGTGCCGCCACCAAAGATCACCACGCGCCCCTTGTTCAGGTGGCGGGCGGCGCGGCGGCGGATAAAGGGTTCTGCGACCTGACGCATCTCGATGGCGGTTTGGACGCGGGTGTCGACGCCCTCCTTTTCGAGAGCGTCCTGAATGGCAAGGGAGTTGATGACCGTGGCCAGCATGCCCATGTAGTCTCCAGTATTCCGGTCGATGCCTCGTGTTTCGCCGATGTGGCCGCGGAAGATATTTCCGCCCCCGACAACAATGGCGATTTCAACGCCCAGCGCCCGGACTGATTTGATTTGCTGGGCAAAGCCGATCAGGACCTCGGGGTCGATGCTGAGACCGGTTTTCCGGCTTTGGAGCACTTCTCCGCTAAGCTTGAGCAGGATGCGTTTGAATCTTGGTTTTGAAGTCGCTTGACGCGCCATTGGACACCTCTGTCAATAAGTATGAACTGGTCCCTCTACGGGGAATGGAGAATAAGAAAAAGGTGTCGGCATGTAAAGATGGGACTCTTGGTCCTTTGGGCTCTAGGTCTATTTCCGATGCCGATGGCGGATGGGGTTTTCCAATGTGATGTGCCGTTGGCAATATCCACATCATGCAGATCGGAAGATCCCAGTACAAAGGAGGTGCCTGTCTCCGATGGAGCATGAGCTATGCATAAACGAGTCCATATTTTGAATTTACAACTGGAAACATCTAAAGAAATGCTGCAAAAATAAGAATTATCCCCCATAGCTCTATTAAAACGACTTATTGGTTGGATATATTGCCATGTGCTTATATGCTTCACAATAAATGGATGGAGTCATCCGTTTACAGTCATATAAGAGTGAGTCAACAACATATAGGAAAGGAGTTGGTGAATGAAGACTAAGAATATGGTTTGGGTTGGTCTGATGGTGGTTGCTACGTTATCGGTGTCAGCGTTTGCTGAAGAAGGTGTGGCTGGTAAACAAGGCGACAAGGCCAAAGCCGGGAAGGGGAATATTGAAAAATTCAAGGCGGCGGATGTCGATAAGGACGGCAAATTGTCCTTGGATGAGTTCAAAACATTTGCCAAGGGTGACGTGGAAAAGAAATTCCTGGCGGCGGATGCGGACAAGGATAATTTTTTAACGCCAGAAGAGTTTAAAGCCGCTCCGAAGCACGGCAAGCAGAAGAAGGAAGGCGAAGCGAAAGCCAAGGCGGAAGCGGTCGTGCCGGTTGTTCCTGGCCAGTAATCATCTGTTGGTTGAATTGTTGTAAAACTGGTGGCGGCCCTGACAAGAAAAGTCAGGGCCGCTTTTATTTGGTGCGCCCGGCTGGGCTTATCAGCTTAGCCCGATAGGCCTGTCAGGCGTCTGAAGTTCCCGGAAAACACCGCTTCGCGTTCTGCGTCAGTAAGATGCTCGGCGAGTACCCCTTGGACCTGCATGGCGGGGTTGGTGATGGGGAAGTCCGTGCCAAAGATGAATTTATGTGCACCGGCGACGTTGATGCCGTGCCGCAGCATGCCCCATCGGAACAGGCCGGAGCCTGAAATATCCAGATAAGCATTCGGGTGCTTCCGGATGAATTCAAAGCGTACCAGTATATCATCCTTTTTAGCGGTGGGATGAGCAATGACCACATTCATTTTGGGGAAATTATTGCAGACAACCTCCATTTCCGCAAAAGCGGCGGGATGAATATTGACGGGCAAGCCCAGTGATTGAATCAGATCGTAAATTTTAAACATGCCTTCACCGAGATAGGACGGGTGATCCAGAATATACCCGACCAACTCGCCGACCCATCGGACATTTTCATTGTGATATAGCTCTTCAACTTCATGGCATGATTCATCGGGGTAAGAGGGATGCACGTGTATGCCAGGAATGAAAAAATCGGGGTATCTGTTCCTGTAGGCTATCGCTTCACGGTTAAGCGTTTTAATCTGGTCAAACGTCGGTTTGGTTATACGACGGATGACTGACCCGCAGCATTTTGAGATGCCTGCTTTACGTAATTCGCTGACAAAGCTATCAAGCGATACTGTTCCGGGGAACCATGCGGTATTGTTTTCCTCGCTTAGGAACGGATGTACATGACAGTCAATGATTTCATTATCCATTGTGGGCATCATATGGTCGAGTTTTGGTTATTTAGATTAAATATGCGCAGTGATAAGCTTAGATTTAATGCCGTCCAGTGCGATCTGTGTGCTGATGGTTATAATAATGAGTCCTGAAATCCGAACAAGCGCGCAAAGGAAATTGAAGCGGTCCAGTGTGCCTGCTGGATTTGGAAAGCAACATTATGATGTAATTGATGCCCAGCGCCAGAAGTATAGCCATGGCGGGCATTAAAATCCATTTTGATCCCAGTGAGACGAATTCCGAATCCCTCTGGCCGGCTGGCAGTAAGGTGAGAATGGAGACTTTGCTGATGGGATTGATTAAAGCCAGAAGGTACAATGCATTGACGCCAATTGAGGTCAGATCATTCATTCAGGCTTTTCTTGTTAGTCCGCCTTGAACTTCATGTCGCGGACGGCTTTGGTTTCATCAACACGGCAGACACCCGTGGTGCGGGGCATTGAGGCAAACGCCTTGGGGTCGCTATCTGCCAGATCGGAAATTTCAAGCATCGCCTGGATGAATTCATCCATCTGCTCGCGGGATTCCGTTTCTGTAGGCTCTATCATGAGCGCTTCCTTGACCACCAGCGGGAAGTAGATGGTGGGCGGATGCAGTCCGCGGTCAATCAGTGCCTTGGCCACATCCAGGGCGTGAACACCCTTAGCGGTTTGACGGGTAGCGCTGAAGACACATTCGTGCATGCAGGTGCGATTATAGGGCAGGTCGTAACGGTCCTTCAGCTTGGCCATGATGTAGTTGGCGCTGAGGACCGCGTTTTCGCTAACCCGTCGCATGCCGTTGCCGCCCAGGAGGAGCATGTAGGCGTATGCACGGAGAATGATGGCGAAATTGCCGTAGAACGGAGCAATGTAGCCGATGCTCTGGGGGCGGTCATATTCCAGCGCAAAGGTTCCATCTGTGCGTTTGACGACCACACTGGTGGGCAGGAACGGGATCAAGCGGGCCTTGACGCCGACGGGGCCGGAGCCGGGGCCCCCGCCGCCGTGTGGTGTGGCGAATGTCTTGTGAAGATTGACATGGACAACGTCAAATCCGAGGTCGCCCGGACGGCAACGGCCCATAATGGCGTTTAGATTGGCTCCATCATAATAGAGCAGGGCGTCATAACGGTGGGCCATGCCAGCGATCTTGGCAATGTCACGCTCGAAAAGTCCCAGTGTGTTGGGGCAGGTAAGCATGACTGCGGCCACATCATCGCCCAAGGAGGCTTCAAACTTGGCGAGATCCATATCGCCATCGGGGCCGGTGGGGACTGTGGTTACGGAATAACCTGCGATGGCGGCGGTGGAGGGATTGGTGCCATGGGCGGAGTCTGGAATAATGACCCGCGTTTTCTTGTTTCCCTTGTTACGGTGATAAGCGGCGATCAGCATCATGCCGGTCAGTTCGCCATGCGCTCCGGCGGAGGGCTGGAGACTAAAGGCGTCCATGCCAACGACCTCGCAAAGCATGTGTTCGGTTTCGAAAAGGACCTCAAGAGCGCCCTGCGTGAGCATGCCGCCACCCCGAAGTTGGGGTAACAAGGGATGAAGCGATGCGAAGCCATCCAAGGAGGCAATGCGTTCGCAGACTTTCGGGTTGTACTTCATCGTGCATGACCCGAGAGGATACATATTGCCGTCCACGCTGAAGTTCTTACGCGACAGGTTGACGAAATGGCGGCAGACCTCCAGCTCGGAAAGTTCGGGCAGTTCCGCCGGTTGTTCCCGGTAGTATTTTGGCGGGATATGCAAACGGCATTTTTTTTCGGCCTCGGTCAGATGAGGGAGGTTAACGGCTCGGCGACCGGGAGAGGATTTTTCAAAGATGAGTTTGCTCACAGGACGGCCTCCAACGCTTCAGCCAACATTCCAACTTCCTCGCGGGTTCGTTTTTCGGTGACAGCGACGAGGAGGTAATTATCCATTCCCTTGTAATAGCGCCCGAGCGGGTAGCCTGCGGCAAACCCCTTATCCACCAGACGGCTGACGACGAGGCTGGCGTCGCAGGGGAGTTCGAGTGTGAACTCATTAAAGGTAGGTGCTGATTTTTTCACCACTACGGAGGGGATGGCGCCAAGGCGGGTCTTGGCGTATTCCGCTTTCTGGGCGCAAAGGGTGGCCAGTTCCTTTAGTCCTTGTTTACCGAGCCACGAGAGGTAGATGGTGGCTCGCAACGCGCAAAGCGCCTCGTTGGAGCAAATGTTCGACATGGCCTTTTCGCGTCGGATGTGCTGTTCGCGCGCCTGAAGCGTTAGAACAAAACTTCGTCGGCCCAAGGCATCCACTGTTTCACCACAGATACGGCCTGGCATTTTGCGAACGTATTCCATGCGGGTGGCCATGAAGCCTAGATAGGGGCCCCCGAAGGAAAGATGGAGCCCCAGGCTCTGGCCTTCGCCGGTGACGATATCAGCACCCATGGCGCCCGGCGATTTCAACAGGCCTAGGGAGACGGGATAGGTGGAAACAATGGCAAGCGCGCCCTTGGCATGGGCGTTACTTACGATGTCCGCGAAGTCATCCACGCCACCGAAAAAGTTTGGGTTCTGCAGGATGATGGCGGCAACATTGTTATCCAACGCTTCTTCAATGCTCTGGCGGTTGCTCTGGCCGTGAACCACAGGGATTTCCTGGAATTCGATAGCCAGATTGGTTGTGTAGCATTTCAGGATGTTGCGGTAGATAGGGTTTACGCCGCCATCGAGCAGGATTTTACGTCGGCCCGTGACGCGTACAGCCATCATGGCCGCTTCGTAGAGGGCGGTGCCGCCATCGTAGAGCGAGGCATTGGCGACTTCCATATCGGTGAGTCGACAGATGGAGCTTTGATACTCGAAGATGGCCTGAAGTGTGCCTTGTGAGGCCTCCGGTTGATAGGGGGTATAGGCGGTGTAAAATTCCGCGCGGGAGGAAAGTTCGTCAACACAGGCGGGTATGAAATGGTCGTAGAACCCCCCGCCTAGAAAGCAGATCAGATTGTGGGCGTTGCGATGCGAAAGCCTGTGCAGGTGCTCGTAAACTTCGGCTTCGCTTTTACCGTCGGGCAGGTTCAGCTTGCTGATCTGCAGATTCGCCGGGATGTCAGCGAACAGGTCATCCATGCTGGAATGACCGGTGGTCTTCAGCATGGCTTCCCGGTCGGAATCGGTGTTGGCGATGTAAGGCATGGTTGATCTCAGATGGAAGCTAGATAATCGCGATACTGCGCGGCTGTCATCAATTTTTCGGTGGCGTTACGGTCACAACCCGAAAGGTGGTAGAGCCAGCCTTCGCCGTAGGGGTCGCTGTTGACCTTTTCGGGGGACTTGGTCAGGTTGGTGTTGACTTCGGTGACTTCGCCGGCCAAGGGAGCATAGACATCGCTGGCCGCCTTTACGGACTCCACGACGGCGCATGCATCGCCAGCGGTGACTTTGCGGCCAACCTTGGGAAGATCAACAAAGGTGATGTCGCCCAGTGCCTCCTGCGCGTGATCGCTGATTCCGACAACTGCGTCATCGCCTTGCTCGAAACGGACCCACTCGTGGTCTTTGGAATAAAACAAAGTTTCCGGAATACTCATGCGAACTTCTCCTTTAGGTTGATTTGTAGAATGGAATGTTTACAAGCTCCGCGTCCAGTAGATTCCTGCCGGTGTCGATTCCCACTCGATGTCCGGGGACAGCATCCCGAGAGGTGACATAGGCGAACCCGATGGCGCATTGCAATGTTGGTGAAAATGATCCGCTGGTGACCTCGCCGATGGCGGCGTTGTTTTTCATTACACGATGTCCGGCCCGAGCGGATTGGCGACCCTCGATGCGGAAGCCGCAGAGACGCATGGATGGCCCGGCTGCCTGACGTTTGGCAAGGGCGTCTTTTCCGATAAACGGTTCAGGCTTAGCCGCGTAGCGATCCATTCCAGCCTCGATGGGGGTCAGCGATTCGTTAAGTTCGTGGCCATAGAGAGGGAGACCGGCTTCCAGCCGCAGGGTGTCCCGTGCGCCAAGTCCGGCGGGGAGCACCCCGGCGTCGAGAAAGGCGTTCCAGAGTTCCTGTATGCGCGGCACGCTGGCATAAATTTCAACGCCCCGTTCCCCTGTGTAGCCTGTTCGGCTGACGACGAGCGGGTCCCCCAGGCGTTGACATTCAATAAAGCGGAAATAGCGCAGGCTGTTGGCGTCGATGGAAAGGACACGGGAGACGGTGTCGAGGGCCTTGGGGCCTTGGACATCCAGTTTCCCAGTCTGATCCGATACGTTTTCAAAGGTGACCGACTTGGGTAGGTGGCCTTGAATCCATGCGGCATCCTTGTCGCGGGTTCCCGCGTTAACCACAAGCATCCAGCGGTCAGAAGTGAACCGGTAAGCGATCAGGTCGTCCATGATGCCGCCATCTTCACGCAGGAGGAATCCATACCGGCACTGGTTGTCGGTCATTGGCAGGATATTGGTAGTGAGGATGGCGGAAATGGACTTGGCCGCGTTGGCGCCGTTGATAGTGAACCGGCCCATGTGGCAAGTATCAAACATGGTGGCGTCCGTGCGGGTACGGACATGTTCGGCCACGATGCCGTTATATTGGACTGGCATCATCCAGCCGCTGAAATCGATCATGCGCGCGCCGAGTTTGACGTGCGCGTCGAAGAGTGGTGTTTTCTTGGGTCCTGTAAGCATGGCGCGGAAGTAAACTCCACGTTGCACGTGAAGTCAATCGAGATATGTTGTCCATTGAAGGTGTCGTCAGGATTATCTGTCAATATCGCTTATGTGTGGCTGTTTACCGGCTAGAGTTTGACGAACATTAGGTCCTAAAGGAGCAATGAGTTACCAGAAAATCAAACAGTGTTTGGATAGATAATGAGGCGTGGCAGGGGACTCGGTCTTGTGGACAGTTCGCTGAAGATGTTTTCCGGCTGGCTGGCGCGACGACGGACAAACAGAAAGCTATGGCGTCTTATTCGTGGTTCACGCGATGCATGATGCGAGGCCCGAATCTGTATTTGCCCGATGGGTGCGGAGCATATTCGCGGTGCTTCGATCCGCTTCCCACGTTTACTTCCTGGGGTTTCGGGGAGTGCCTGGACTGGGGGTGGATTGCCACGGAATGCCTGAACGGGGCGGGGTTGAAGTCGCGCCGGGTGGTGGTTAATAGTCAGGGACACACCTATTATGAGATTTGGCATCGCGGGGATGACGGACCGAAGTAGTGGCATGCGTTTGATCACTTTGGGAGCTAGTATTTCCCAAACGAGAGGGCGAAGTAGCCAGTTGCGAGGAGTTGGCAGCGTATCCGGGGCTGGTGCAAGATCATTTCCCTAGTCATCCCGTTCCGCTGGGGCATCATCCGGATCGCAATAATCAGGCCCATCGGCATTACATGGCGTGCGGCAGTGTCATTAAACAAGCCGGGTCGTAATTCTCTGGATGTGAATGTGGCGGCGGAGTCGCCAGCGAAAATCCTGATGACGGGTTTCAAGCTGGAGTGCACATCCGCTTCGACGGTGAAATGATTGAATTGATGCTTCGTATGGGAATTACGTCGAGGCGCTGGTTTTCTCCAGTGTCTTGGCCTCGTTCCAATAGGAGTCCAATTCCTCAAGCGAGCAGTCTGTCATTTGCTTTCCCTTGGCGTGAACCTGTTGTTCAACAAATTTGAATCGGCGCGCGAATTTGCGAACGGTGGCGGCCAGGAGTTCCTCGGCATGAAGTTTCTGGAAGCGGCTTAAGTTGACCACGGCAAAAAGAAGATCACCAATTTCCTCGGCAACGGCCTCACGATCACCAGAGGCAATAGCGGCCTTGGTTTCGGCAAGTTCCTCCTCGACCTTGGCAATGACGTCATGAATGGCGGACCAGTCGAAGCCGACGCGGGCGGCGCGGCTTTGGACCTGATGGGCTTTCATGAGCGCCGGGAGATGAGTGGGGACCCCTTCGACGACGGACCGCTTACCGTCCTTCTTTTCGTTGTTCTTGATCTCCTCCCACTTGGTAAGGACATCCTTTGAGTCGTTGACCTTTACGTCGGAGAAGACGTGAGGGTGACGGCGGATGAGTTTCGCGGAAAGATTATTGCAAATGTCCTCAAAGGTGAACTCGCCCTTTTCTTCCCGGAGCTGGGTTTGGAAGACGATCTGGAGGAGCATATCGCCAAGTTCGTCCCTGTGCTTGAAGGGGTCAGCGGAATCGATTGCGTCGATTAACTCGTAGCATTCCTCGATCAGGAAAGGCTTGAGGGAATCCAAGGTTTGTTCGCGGTCCCAGGGACATCCGCCGTCGGGGGCGCGCAGTTTCCGCATGATCTCGCGGACTTGTTCAATGGGCGTTTTGTTCATTGATGCGTTTGGTGGTTCGGATGGCGCAGAAGTCACGCCCGCACATGGAGCAGTGATCGTCTGCTGAATCTTCGCATGACCGGGTTTGTTCATAGCGTTCTTTGGCGCGGTTGCCATCAATGGCTAGGCTGAATTGCTTCTTCCAGTCGAAAGCCATGCGGGCATCGGCCATGGCGTTGTCGGCGGCCTGGGCACCGGGGAGCCCGCGGGCGATATCGGCGGCGTGGGCGGCGATGCGGTAGGCGATGACCCCTTGATGGACCTCGTCCTCGGTCGGGAGGCCAAGGTGTTCGGCCGGTGTCACATAGCAAAGGAGGCAGGCACCGTGGTAGGCGGCCGCAGTGGCACCAATGCAGGAGGTGATGTGGTCATAGCCGGGCGCGATATCGCAGACGACGGGACCCAGGACGTAGAAGGGGGCCCCATCGCAAACCTTTTGTTCGCGCTCCATGTTTTCCTGAATCTGATTAAAGGGAACGTGGCCTGGCCCTTCGACCATGACTTGAACGCCTTCCTTCCGGCACCAATGGACAAGTTCCGCCAGCGTGTCCAGTTCGGCGAATTGAGCGGCATCGCTGGCATCGGCGATACAGCCGGGGCGTAAGCCGTCGCCGAGCGAGACGGTGACATCGTGGGTCCGGCAAATGTCGAGAACCTTGTCCCAGCAGGTGAACAGGGGGTTTTCCTGCTTTCGGGTATTCATCCACTCCGCCATAAGGGCGCCGCCCCGGCTGACAATTCCCATCTTGCGTTTCATGGCGAGAGGGATGTGTCGGCGCAGGAGTCCTGCATGGAGGGTCATGAAGTCAACTCCCTGACGGGCCTGTTCCTCAATTACCTCCAGAAGTAGTTCTGAGGTTAGTGAGGGGGTGTTGCCATCCAGACGGGAAACGGCCTCGTATAGAGGGACGGTGCCGAGCGGAACGGGACTGGCCTTAAGCATGCCGGCGCGAATAGCGGCGAGATCAGTTCCAACGCTCAGGTCCATGACGAAATCTGCTCCGGCGTGAAGGGCCACGGATAATTTGCAGAGTTCCTCGCCAGCGGCGGAGCGTTGTGTGGAACGGCCCAGATTGGCGTTGACCTTGGTGCGGAATCTGCGCCCGGCGATCATAGGGCGCTGCTTGGGGTGGGCCGGGTTGTGGGGTAGAACGGCGCGACCTGAAGCGATTTCATCGCGGACCAAGGCGGGTGTGGCGTTTTCGTCGCGGGCAATCTGCTCCATTACCGGAGTGATGATGCCTTGGCGTGCTTCTATTAACTGAGTGCTCATGAACGTCGGTGTCCTTTCGTCGTCAAAGGCGGAAAGGATATTGGTTTTGAATGTGGGAGTCAATGTAGGTAACGGAGAAGAAAAGGCGGCCGTCGGTATGGCTGTCAGCGGGCCATGACTTCATGCAAGACGGTTGGAATTTCTTCCAGAATATCTCCCGCGATCAGGCCAGCTTGGGATTTTTTCCACATGGCGCAATCGCCAGCCCGGCCGTGCAGGAAGACACCGGCGCAGGCGGCATCAAACGGTGCGATGCCCTGGGCGAGGAGTCCGCCAATGATTCCGGCGAGCACGTCGCCGCTACCACCTGAAGCCATGCCGGGATTTCCCGTGAGGTTGATATGCAGTGGGCCTTCTTTTTGAGTGACGATGGTGCCAGCTCCCTTGAGGACGACGATGGCTTGAGTTAGTTTTGCCGCCTGCCGCGCCGCGCCTTCGCGGTCGTTCTGGATTTCTTCCACTGAGCAATTCAGGAGGCGGGCGAGTTCGCCGGGGTGCGGAGTGATTACGACTGGGCATTTAGCCAGGGAAATCAGGTTCGGAGTATCGGCGACGGCGTTCAGGGCATCGGCGTCCAGCACCAGCGGGCATCGGGCTTCGTTGAGGAGGTCACGCACCCAGAGGGATGTGTCGGCGTGACGAGTCATGCCCGGACCGGCAATGACGGCGTTGAAATCGGGGAGCCGTTTTTTCCAGTGGAGCCAATCCTTGTGGGAGAGTGATCCGGTGGCGGTTTCAGAGGCCGGATAGGTCATGACTTCCAGATTGGCGCCGGCAACGATGGGATAGATAGAGATTGGTACGAGCGCGGTTACGAGACCAGCGCCAGACCGGGTGGCAGCGCGAGCGGCGAGGGCGGGGGCCCCGGCTAGACCAACGGAGCCGCCGATAACAAGGGCATGACCGTACAGGCCCTTGTGGGCGTTTCTCGGTCGGTTAGGCATGATGCGTCGCACATCCCAGCCTGTGATGAGCTCGTGATCGCAGTGGTAATGACTGGTCAACTCGATGGGTATGCCGATGCTGATGACTTCTAGATTGCCGACATACTCAATGGCCTTCGGTTTCAACAGACCTATTTTCGGCAGACCAATGGTGGCGGTGATGTCTGCCTTAACCACCTCGCCCGGGGCCTCGCCGGTATCGGCATTCAGGCCGGATGGGACATCAATGGAAACGATCAGGTTATCGGAGGCAATGGAGTTGATATAGTGGATTGCTGCGGCCATGGGGCCCCGCGGCGGACCATTGACCCCGATACCCAGAATGCCATCGACTATGATTTCGCCACTGCCGGCGTCCTGCAGTGCGTTTTCCCACGATTCCTTGGTGGGGAGTTCGGTTAACGGGATTCCGGCGGTTCGCATCTTGCTCAGGTGGCGCAAGGCGTCGCCTTTGACTTCGGAGGCTGAGCCAGCGAGAAGAACTTCGACCTTAAACTCCTCCTCGTGCAGGAATGTGGCGGCGGCAAAGATGTCCCCACCGTTATTGCCGCGGCCAGCAATAAGCTGGACGAACGGGTCGCCCATATGCGTCCGATCGGCAAGGTAAGCCACGATCGAGGCGACTCCACGTCCGGCACGGCGCATAAGTTCAACACCGGGGATATTGAACTCCTCGGAGGCGATCTTATCCAACTCGCGCATCTGGGCTGTGGTTATGGCTTTCATCAGGGGGATGATGGACGGTTCAGGGTTCGGGGTTCAGGATCGGCGCCAAGCAGAAGGGCGTGGGCGACGGCGAAATGATGCGTATGCGAAAGACTGATAAGCACCCGGGCAACCCCCATATTGGTGGCGAGTTTTTTGCCGTGGTCGCTTAATTGGATCGAAGGGGCCCCCGACGTGGCGCGGAGAACTTCAATGTCCTTCCATCCTAACGCGGGTCCAATGCCAGTGCCGAAGGCCTTGGACACCGCTTCCTTGACGGCGAATCGTCCGGCGTAATAGAGCCATGGAGAGGCCTTGTTGTCGCAATAGGCCTGTTCAGACGGGAGGAACACCTTGTTCTTGAAATGGATATCCCACTTCGTCAGCAGATCGCGGATACGCTCGTTTTCTACGAGGTCCACGCCGGTTCCGATGACGGCTCCATTCATCTAGGCCTTCCCTCCGGAGTAAGCGCGCATGGCTTTACGCATATCCATGACGGCTTGTCGCAATCCAGTGAATACCGAGCAAGCCACGATGCTGTGACCGATGTTCAAGGTGTCCAGATACGGGATGGTCAGCAAGGGGGAGAGGTTGTCGAGGTTGATGCCGTGTCCGGCGTTGACTTTGATGCCGAGGCTGTGGGCGAGGATGGCCCCATTACGCAGTGAGGCTAACTCCCGGCGTGCGGCGGCGCCCTTGCTGTCGCAGAAGGTGCCCGTGTGCAGTTCGATATAGGGAACTCCAAGCCGGGCGGCGGCCTTGATTTGCCGGGCATCGGCGGCGATGAAAAGGCTTACGGCGATACCTGCATCCATAAGTTTCCTGATCGTCGGACGGAGACGACGCTCTTGCCCTGCGACATCCAGACCGCCCTCGGTGGTGAGTTCCCTGCGGCGTTCCGGCACCATGCACACTTCGTCAGGCTTCGCGTCGAGGGCGATGTCGACGATGTCGGGATGATTGGCCATTTCCAGATTGAGGATTGTGTTTACAGAGCGGCGAATAGCGTAGACGTCGCGATCCTGAATGTGGCGACGGTCTTCACGCAGATGGATCGTGATACCATCGGCGCCGGCTGCGACGCAGGTGTTGGCGGCATTAACCAGATCAGGGTAGGTTGTGCCGCGGGCCTGACGCAACGTGGCGACGTGATCAATATTGACGCCTAGCCGAAGTTTGGTGGATGACGGCATAACTGGTGCTCCGGTGAAATTAGAAAATGACTTCACACTTTGGCAATGCGGCCTTGATACGGGCTTTTTCCGGATCGGGAAGGGGATTGCCCTTGAGATAGAGGCGGCGGAGATTGGTGGCCAACCCTGAGAGATCTGCAGGCAGGGAGGCGAGTTGGTTGTTGTTCAGGCGCAACCATTTCAGCGAGGACATCCTGCCGATGGAAGCTGGCAAGGCGGTGAGTTTGTTGCGGTCCGCGTTGATGTATTCCAATTTGTTGCAGTTTCCGAGTTCATCAGGAAGTTCGGCAAGGACGTTATCGTTCAGGTAGAGCTGGGTGAGGTTCTGCAACTTGCCAACGGAGGGCGATAAGGTTGACAAGGTGGTGCGCCCGAAATCCATCCACTTCAGGGAGGAAAGTGTGCCGATGCCATCAGGAATGGTGGCGATGGCGTTTTGGCGAAGGCTGAGGCGCTCAAGGTTTTTCAATTTCAGGATGTCATCAGGAAACGCCTGAAGTGAGGTGTTGTGCAGGTTGAGATAGCGGACGGAATCGGGGGCTTGCAGGGCTTTGTCCATGCTGGTGAATTTTTCGCCGATGTCCGGCTTGGTCCAGAATTGGTCGGAAGGTGAACAGCCGAATCCGAGCAGGCACAAGGCAAAACACATGATGTAATGTTTCATGATAACTCCATTTGTATTACCGGCGGACGATATATCCAGCCGATTGGTTGATGCAGGGTGAATCCTATGGAATTGGCAGGAAAACGCAACAGTGGATGTTATCTTGAAGCGATGGATTCCAGTTCTTCCCAGCGGCGGTAGGCGGCCTCCAGTTCCGTGACAAGCGCCTCGGCCCGTTGTTGAGCGCTGGTGATTTCAGCGCTGGGTTGGCGATACAAAGCCGGGTCGGCGATACGGGCATGCCATTGCGCCTGCTCGGCTTCAAGGGCCTCGATTTTTCCAGGGAGATCGTCAAGTTCGCGCCGTTCCCAGCTTGAAAGTTGTTTTTTTGATGATTTTGGACGCGGAGGCGGAGCAGGCTTTTTATCGGGTTCCCGCTCCGGGGGGAGTGCCCGACGTGCCGCCCAGTCGTCATAGCCGCCAACATATTCGTTGATAAACCAGCCTCCAGAATCATCCAACCAGAGGTCGGTGCGATCGTTGGGGTGTTTTTCAAAGACGAGCACGCTGGTGGCCACGTTATTAAGGAAGGCCCGGTCATGGCTGACCATCAGGACGGTGCCGGAATAACTCGCCATTTGTTCTTCGAGCAGTTCCAGCGTGTCCAAATCCAAGTCGTTTGTGGGCTCGTCCAGCACCAGTACATTGGATGGCTCGGAAAACAGGCGAGCGAGCAGGAGGCGGTTTCGTTCTCCACCGGAAAGGATGGATACCGGTTGACGGGCGCGGTCCGGGGTGAACAGGAAATCCTCGAGATAGCTGATGACGTGCCGGCGGAAGCCGTTGATCATGATGAATTCGCGGCCCTGGGAAATATTATCCGCCAGGGATTGCTTCTCGTCGAGCTGAGTGCGGAGCTGGTCGGAGTATGCGATTTGAAGGTTCGTCCCGTGGGTGATTCGCCCGGCTTGAGGGGTTAACCCTCCATGAGTTCCCTCTGGTTCAAGAAGTAGACGGAGCAGGGTGGTTTTCCCACAGCCGTTGGGTCCGATGATTCCGACCTTATCGCCCCGGGTGAGGACGGTTGAAAAGTCGCGAATCAAAGGTTGTTTATATGCGAATGATACATTCTCAGACTTGAGCACGATTTGCCCTGTGCGGTCGGATTCCTGAATGGTCATTTTGACTGAGCCGCCCAGTTCCCGGCGTTGAAGTCGTTCGGCTCGCAGTGATTCCAAGGCGCGAAGCCGTCCCTGATTGCGGACCGCCCTAGCTTTGACGCCCTGACGCCGCCATGCTTCCTCTTTTTCGAGTAGTTTGTCGAAGCGCTCCTGTTGCTGGGTCTCAGCTTTTAGAGCTTCGGCCTTCCTTTGCAGGAAGGTGTCGTAATCACAATTCCAGTCGTACAGGTGGCCACGGTCCAGTTCCACCACGCGTGAAGCCAGATGGCGCAGGAAGGAGCGATCATGGGTGATAAAAAGGAATGTCCGGCAATAGCGAAGAAGGAATGACTCCAACCAGGCGATGGAATCCAGATCAAGGTGATTGGTTGGCTCATCGAGCAGGACGACATCCGGCGAGCCGAGGAGGGTGTGGGCGAGGAGAACCCTTCGGCGGGTTCCGCCTGAGAGGGATGAAAATTCGGCTTCGGGGTTGAGTTGTAGACGGGAAAGGATTTGTTGCGCCTCGATCGCTTTCTGCGAGTTTTCAGGATCCTCGTGGCCAGGGCAGACGATATCCAGTGTGCGACCATGGAGATGGCTGGGAACTTGTTGCGGGAGGCGGGAGACTCGTACATCGGAAGCGCGGATGACCTGACCGGAATCAGGATGGGTTTCGCCAGCAAGCAATCGCAACATGGAACTTTTTCCTGATCCATTGACGCCGAGCAGGCAGATGCGGTCGCCTCGTTCAATGTGAAGCTCAACATCGTCAAGCAATGGATCGCCGCCAAAGCGCAGGCTGACGTTCTTGAGGCTTAAGAGGGCCATGTGACGAAGGAGGAGGGCTGTAAGCTATTAAACTGTTTGGAATATAGTTGGAGTCTATGAACAAAAAACGGGCGGACATGGTGTCCGCCCGTCCAGTTCATTGAAAGGAACGCGCTTTAACGACGCATCCCGCCGCCGTTACGACGTCGGCGTGAGCGAGCTTCGCTAACGGACACTCTCTGGCCGTCGATTTCCTTCCCGTTCATGCCGTTGGCGGCTGCTTGGGCGGATTCCACGCTAGCCATGCTCAAGAAAGCGAACGGTTTACGGTCATCATCGCTACGGCCGCTAATTAGCCGGACGTCGCGGACTTCGCCGAAGCGTTCAAACTCTTTACGGATGCTCTGTTCGTTGGTTCTGGCGGACAGGTTGCCGACATATAGTTCGGTAGTGCGGACGACACGGGAACCGCCACGGCGGAAGCGCAGGCGTGAGCCGAGCAGGACGCCCATCAGGAAGGCCGCCATGATGGCGGTAATCAGGGTGTAGAGGGGATATTCACAAGGACTGGTCATGCATAAGGTAGCTATCATCTATTATTACTCCATTCTTATCGTGCGGGTATTGAATTGGTTTTCCCGCTACTTCATTTCGATAAACCCTTCGAGCTTCCGGATGCGCGTGGGGTGGCGCAATTTTCGCAAGGCCTTTGCCTCGATCTGCCGGATACGCTCGCGGGTCACATTGAACTGTTTTCCCACTTCCTCGAGGGTTCGCGAATAGCCGTCGGCCAGTCCGAATCGAAGGTTAAGCACTTGTTGTTCGCGCTCGGTTAGTGTTCCGAGAACGTCCTTCAGGCGGTCCTTCAAGAGACTATAGGCCGTCATTTCAGACGGATTTTCAGCACTCTTGTCCTCGATGAAATCTCCAAAATGCGCATCGTCGCCATCGCCCACGGGGCTTTGCAGCGAGATGGGTTGCTGAGCCATCTTATAGACGGCGCGGACCCGGTCCACGGGGAGGCTCATTTCCTCGGCCACTTCCTCCGGGGTGGGTTCGCGGCCCAGTTCCTGCACCAGTTTCTTCTGGACGCGCATCAGCTTGTTGATGGTTTCGATCATGTGCACCGGGATACGGATGGTCCGGGCCTGGTCCGCGATGGCGCGGGTGGCAGCTTGCCGGATCCACCAGGTCGCGTAGGTGCTGAACTTGTAACCACGGCGATACTCGAATTTCTCGACGGCCTTCATGAGGCCGGTGTTACCCTCCTGAATGAGGTCCAGGAAGGAGAGACCGCGGTTCATGTATTTTTTAACGATGCTAATCACCAGACGGAGATTGGCTTCTACCATTTCGGTGCGCGCGGCCATACCCTTGCGCATGGCGTCCTTGAGTTGCTTGTACTTGGCGACAAACTCCTCATGTTCCATGCACAGGCTGTCTTCGAACTTGCGAAGCCGTTTCTGCTCGGCGGCGAGGATGTCGTCGCGTTTCTTGCATTTGCGGGCTTTCGTCTGGGTTTCGATAGTGGTGAGGCAGGCCAGCACGTCCCTGTAATTGTCCTCCACCTTGGCAGCGAGAGCCTCGATGATCTTTTGCTTGTAATAAAGGTTGTCGAACAGGGCGGTGATCTTCTTTCGGGTCCGCTCCATGTTTTTTCGGGCTGTGTTCTTCTGGGCCTGCGAGGCCTTGGTTTTGCGGGTGACGCCGAAATCCTTCATGATGGCGTCGCGCAATTTGAAGATATCGCGTTTCAGTTTCGGCAAGGCCTGCAGATATTTATCGCGGCTATCAACGAACTTATCCTCGATGACGCGATCAAAGCGGTCTTTGCCTGTTTCGAGCCGTTCTGCCATTCCGAGGTACATGTCCGCGGCGATGCCCAACTCATCAAACAGGGTGCGAACCGTGATTTCGGCCGTTTCAATCCGCTTGCAGATTTCAACTTCCTGTTCCCGTGAAAGCAAAGGAACCTGACCCATTTGATGCAGGTACATCCGGATGGGGTCGTCGAAAATATCCATTCGTTCGGCGCGAGCAACGGCGCCGGTGGCGGGCTTGGGCGGCTCCTTGCGGTATTTCTCGACATCCGAGGCTTCGATTATTTCGATGTCCATGCTTCGAAGGAGTTCCATGTAGCCTTCGAGTTCGTCAGGATTGATGACGGAGCTTGGAATCAGTTCGTTAATGTCGTCATAAGTCAAATAGCCTTGTTCTTCGGCCAACTTGACGAGGTCTTTTATCCTCTGGCTACGCTCTTCCCAGCTCAGCCCGCTGGCGGTTCCAACGTCTTCGGCACCTTCCTCGGCGTCGGGCTTGGCGTCCAGATCGGGTGCATCGTCGGATCCAGTACGGCCGATGCCCCTGATTCGTTTGCCGCCCGCCTTGACCTTAAGCGATGGCACAGGTATCGAGGAGGTGGAAGACGCCTTTTGGGCGGCATCCTTGCTTTCGACTGTCTTTGATGAAGACGCCTTTTTCGATTCAGGCGTGTGCTTAACCACTTTGCTATGATCAGGTTTCAGAACGGTCGCTTTGAGTGGAGCTTCCTTGGTTGGCGGCTTCGAGGCAGCTGGCTTCTTTGAGGGATGATTCTTTGCCGAGACAGCCTTCTTTGGTGTAACAGGTTTAGTTTTTGCCATGTCTTTCCTCTGATCTAAATCCGACTAAGCCGATACCACGGCACAACACAACGTCGAATGGTCAAATATGACAGAAAAAAGACGGCGAGCAAGTTGAAAATTTCAGGGTAATAAATGGTTGACGGATTGGTGGTAAGCCATAAAGTATGCACGTTTTTAAACGTACCAGTTAAAACCAGAGGGAAAGGCGATAACATGATTGTTGCAACGAAACAGTTATTCAAGCACGCATATGGCAAATACGCCATTGGCGCCTACAATATCAACAATCTGGAGCAGACCATGGGTTTGTTTCAGGGGAATATCGACAGCAAGGCTCCGTTTATCATTCAGTTGTCCAAGGGGGCGCGGTCCTACACGAACAAGAAGATGCTGGAAGCGATGATTCGCGCGGCTGATGAAATTTTCCCGACCGCGATCTTTGCCGTGCATTTGGATCATGGCGATGAAGCCACCTGCATGGATTGCATTCAAAGCGGGTTCTACAGCTCGGTCATGATTGATGCCAGCGCGGAGCCGTTTGAGAAGAACATTGAGATTACCAAGCGCGTGGTGGATGCGGCGCATGCCCGCGGCATTAGCGTTGAGGCGGAGCTTGGCAAACTGGGCGGCGTTGAAGAACACGTTTCCGTGGCTGAGGCCGATGCCAAGTTGACGGATCCCGCGCAGGCGGCGGAGTTTGTGAAGAAAAGCGGATGCGATAGTCTCGCGTGCGCGATTGGCACAAGTCATGGAGCGTTCAAGTTCACGGGGTCGCAAGGATTGCACTTCGATGTGCTTGCCGCAATCCAGAAGCGGTTGCCGGGCTTTGCGCTGGTCATGCACGGATCCAGCAGTGTGCCGCAGGATGAAGTGTCGCGCATCAACGCGGCGGGTGGCCAGATGGGCGGCGCCAAAGGGGTTAACGCGGATGAGTTCAAGCGCGCGGCGACGCTGGGCGTGACGAAGATCAATATTGATACCGACGGGCGGTTGGTGTGGTGCCGTGTGCATCGCGAGTCGTTCCGTGATGATCCGAAAAACTTCGATCTGCGTCCTCCGGGCAAGGTGTTCATGAAGGAATACGCGAAGTTCATTGCGCACAAGAACGAAAAGCTCGGCAGTGCCGGGATGCTCGACGAAGTTCGTAAGGTGGTCTAACAGGACATTGGATGTCAAAAGAGGCGTTCCTTCGCAAGAAGGGGCGCCTTTTTTATTGGACTTGAGCGTATGACGGAAGGGCGGTAGTTTGCGTCGCATGAGTTGCCGGGTGATCACAGTTCACTGTTCCGACTATGCCGCTGTGGCTATTGCGGTTGCATTGCTTATCGATAGGCTGGGCGGAATGTCCGCCTTTGTGAGGCCAGGTCAGTCAGTACTGATCAAGCCGAATATGTTGACGGATGCAAGGCCGGATGAGGCAGTGACAACGCATCCAGAAGTTGTCCGCGCTGTCATCCGGATTGTGAAGGCGGCTGGCGGAGTCCCTTGGGTGGCTGATAGTCCCGCGAACGTGGCTGACCTAGGCAAGGTGTGGGTGGCGACGGGAATGGAGGCACTATGCCGCGAGGAAGGCATTCCATTGGTTAATCTTGAACAGGCCGGGTCTGAAACCATCGAGGAAGAGGGGATATGCTTTACAATCGCTAAACCCGTGTTGGAGGCGGATTTGATTATTTCCGTGCCGAAGGTTAAAACCCATGTCCTGACTGGCCTTACCGGAGCCGTGAAGAATATGTACGGTGTGGTGCCGGGATTCCAGAAAACAGCGCTCCATAAGCAGTATCCGCGAGCGAGGGAATTCGGTGAAATGCTGGCGGCAGTGTATGGGCGCGCGAGGCCGGTTCTGGCAATTGCGGATGGAGTGGTGGCGATGGACGGGGATGGGCCATCGGCAGGGGCCCCATATCCGCTGGGGGTATTGGCGGCCTCAGCGGACCCAGTGGCCTTGGATGCCGTGTTGTGCAGAATGATGGGGATGGATCCGGCGAGCGTGGAACATCTGGCCGTGGCGGCGCGGCGTGGATTGGGTGTTTGCGATTTGAGGCGGATTGAGATTGAAGGTGACGGGATCAGTGTGAAGCCATCACGGGCGTGCCGGTTGCCCAAGACTGTGCCGACGTCATTGATTCCTAAATGGCTGGTGAAGATGATACAGCCTTTTGTTTGGCATCGTCCGTCATTCAACGAGCGCTGCATTTCCTGTGGCCAGTGTGTAAAAGCCTGTCCAGTAAACGCCATTAGCCTGCGCCCTAAAGAACGTCCTGAGCTTGAATTGGCAAAGTGCATTGCCTGTTGTTGTTGCCACGAGATCTGTCCCGTGCATGCGATAACGATGGAGCCGAGTCCTCTTTTTAAACTGGTTCAGGCGATTCGTCCAAAGCGGGAGAAGGGAACATGAAGTATCGAATCAAACATCTTGCTGAATACGCGGTGCTTCGTTCGATGGCGGCTGTGATGAGCGTGTTGCCTTATCGCTTGGCGATCACATTGGGATGGCTGGTTGCCGTGATTGGTTTTTATGGGGTGCGATTTCGCAGGAAAGAGGCTGAACGGCGGATCCGGCTTGTCTTCAGCCAGTATGATGACGCCATTGTCAAGAAAGTGGCATGGGAGTCCTTTCGGAATCTAATCTTCACGGCTGTGGATATTATACGGTCACCCGAGCTGACGCTGGATGCTTTTCAGGCGATGGCGGACTGTGATTTCTTTGAAACCCTCAAGAGCCAGCGGGAAAGCGGCAAGGGCGCGGTGATTGCGGTGCCGCACATGGGTTCATGGGAGTTGGCTGGTCGAGCCATGCAGTTGCTAGGGATGCCGGTGTTTTCAGTGGCAGGCAAGCAGAGGAATCCCTTGTTTGACCAGTATCTAAACGAAACACGGGAACGGGCGGGGATTCCGATTACCATGCGTGGCGCCTCTACGCTTCGGACGATCATTAACCGGCTAGAGCATGGCGGATTTTTGGCCGTCTTACCCGATGTGAGAATGCCGACAGAGGGAGTTCGAGCCGGCTTCCTCGGTGGTGAAGTCAATGTCGGGCCAGGGATGGCGATGTTCGCAAGGCACACAGGGGTATCCATCTATCCGATAATCATGCGCAGGGTTGGCTGGGTGCGGCATATAGGCCATGTGTTTCCCGCGATTACACCTGATGAGACGCTGGAAAAACAGGCTGACATCAAGCGGATGACGCAACAGGTGTTGACCATAGTCGAAGAGGCGATACGCGCCGATCCGGGGCAATGGTTTTGGTACAACAAGCGCTGGATACTTGATCCGGTTGGAAAATAAAAAACCCGCCGGAATGTTTCCATTCGTGGCGGGTTTTTGGTTTGACCTGTTGGAGGTCGCTTAGCGTTTCGAGAACTGGAAGCGCTTGCGGGCTCCGGGCTGACCGTATTTCTTGCGTTCCTTCATACGTGAATCACGTGTGAGGCAGCCGCTGGCCTTGAGGACTTCGCGGAGAGTACCTTCCGTGAGAAGCAGGGCGCGGGCGATGGCGTGACGCAGAGCGCCAGCCTGTCCAACAATTCCACCACCCGTGAGGTTGGCTCTCAAATCGTACTTTTCGCGTGTGTGGGTCAGTTCCATCGGTTGCTCGATGAACTTAACCACGGCTTCGGTACCGAAGTAGATCATCGGTTCCTTGCTGTTAACGACCCATTTCCCCGTTCCCGGTGTGAGTCTGACGCGGGCGACTGCCGTCTTGCGGCGACCTGTTGCGGTGTATTCGATGACTTTTTCGGCCACTTGAGTATTCCTTCTCTTATAGATTGATGAGTTTCGGCGACTGGGAGACATGCGGATGATCGGCGCCACCGTAGACTTTCAGTCGCTTCGCGATCGTGCGGCTGAGATGGTTGTTGGGTAACATGCCCTCGACCGCCTTACGCACAATTCGGTCCGGATGCCGCTCGCGCATAGTGGCGATGCTGGTGACCTTGTGACCACCCCGGAATCCAGAATAGCTTTCGTAGACTTTCTTTTCGGCCTTGCTGCCGGTCAGTTTGACGTCACGCGCGTTGATGACGACGACAAAATCGCCCGTATCAATGTGCGGTGTGAAGATCGCCTTGTTGCGTCCTCTGAGAATATTGGCCACTTTAACAGCCAAACGTCCGAGCGGTTTCCCAGCGGCGTCAACCACATGCCATGCGCGCAGGATATCGCTCTCTTTAGGGAGAGATGTCTTCATGATGCTATAACCTTTCAAACCGTGAAAAAGCGACGCTGTTTACCCAAACAAACGTCGCCTGTCAATCTTCTATTTCCTCACTTCTGACTATTTGCAGCCTCAGCGCCTTGTGTAACGGGTTGGGAATCCTGCTCCAACTCGGCGCGAACTGCCCTCTCGTACTCTGCTTTTGGACATCGCATGAGTACATAGACATCGTAGAAACGAACAGCGGTGTCCCCGTAAATCATTTTAGCCCATGTGCTTGGGCCGTACTGCCAGACGGAGTAGCAGAGAATGACTTCATCCATGCCATGGAGACGGGTTTGTGAAGTGTGAGTGGCTTGCGGATTCCGTGTTTTCTTGGACTCGTGTTTACTGCTGCTGTCCGCCGCTTTATGTGAATTAAAGAGGACCTGGGGTGCATTGGGCATGTCGCGTTGAGTGTAAGACTGCTTGTCGTTGCGATCAGTGCGGTAGACGTCTTCAGCGGCGACGCCTACGCGTTCGACGATTTTGCGAATGGCGTCGTGGCGGGCATCGTTGATGCCTTCCTCGAGCACCATGGTATAGGTCGAGATGCCGCTGGCGTAAATGAAGGCATTCGTGTCACAACTGGAAACGAGCGTTGGTTCAGCCACCCATTTGGGAGGCGCAATACTTCCCTGGACAATTTTCAGTGAGCTACATCCAGCGCCGGCAAGTGCCAGGATGCAAAGCAACATAATTCCCGAAAACAATTTCTTCATGTGATCCTTTCCTGAAGTTACTTCAAGCGGTCCCGCCACCACTGACCTATGCGACTGTGGCGTGGTTCGGCTAATTTGCTGTCTGACCATCCGGTCTTCCACATTCCTTCACTTTCGGCATTGAGTGCTTCCCTGCGGCGCCGGGACTCCTCCTCGATCTCCTCCGGGGTGTCCAGCACATAGGGGGTAATGAACACGACGATTTCGGCCCGGTTGTTTTTGTCAGTGGAGGCTCGGAAGGGAATGCCGAGGATTGGCAGTTTACCGAGCCAGGGAATTCCCGTGGTGGTCTGGTCGGTGCTGTTTTCGACCAATCCGCCGAGAATGATGGTTTCCCCGCTTCGAACGGAAACCGAAGCGGTCATTTCGCGGGAGGCCACAATAGGCCATTGGTTCACACCATCCGAACTTTGAATCTCTTGATAGCCAGAGACATTTTCAACCTTCTGGGCGATTTCCATGACAACGAATTTCTTGGCATTGATACGGGGGGTGACGGTCAGGTTAAGCCCGACCTTCCGCGACTCGACGTTTGGAACCGACTGCTGGTTTTGGCCAGCGTACCCGACATAAGTGGAGCCCTTGTAAAAGTACTGTTCCTTGGAAACATCAATAACGGCTTCCTTGTTGTCAGTGGTAAGGATGACAGGTGAAGCGAGGATTTTAGAGCGATTATCGCTGGCAGACATTTTCACGACGGCATCAATATTGAGACCGAATTGAGTGAAGTAATAAGTTAATCCGGAACCTCCCGGGACGGTGGTGTTGAGTTTTGTGGCGTTCAGCGGGGTGCTGCCTCCGCCGCCGCCCGCGCCAGCGAAAGCGAACGCCGGTTCACTACCGCTGGCGGTTTTGTTATAGGCGATCATTGATCGCTGGACCCAATCGACGCCGCGCTCCAATGATTTATCCAACTGGACCTGGATGATGACGGCTTCAATCAGCACCTGTGACAGCATGACATCCATGCTTTTCAAGAGTTCCTTGATAGCCAGCATATCGCCTTTGCTGGCCATGAGGATAAGGCCATTGCTGCGCTTGTCGGCAAGAATCTTGATGTTTTCGGCTGAGAGTTGTCCAATTTTGGTTTTGCCTTCAGCGCCTTTCCCGGAGGACAGGGCACGTTGCTGATCGATGAATTCCTGAAGTTGGTAGCTGCGGGGTTCTTCGACGGCCTTGGCGGCGGCGGCAGCCGTGGTGTTGCCAGCAGCTGCGTCAGTGGTCTTAGTGGAGGTCGTACGTTTCGGCGCTGAACTCTTGGTAGAAGAGGACGAGGGGGGCGAGGCGGCGCCGATCAGGGCGTTGAGCATGGACGCCACGTCTTCCGCATCGGCGTATTCCAAACGAATAACCTCGACTGAGACATCCGGGGCTGTGGCGACATCAAGCGCTGAAACCACTTGTTCGAAGAACTTCATGTTTTCAGGACGGGTGATGATGATCAACGATCCGGTCCGGTCGTCTGCGATGATTTTGACGCTACCTCGAAACATTCTGCCGTCTTCCTGTTCGGCTTCCGCTTGCGCGGCCGCTGCCGCCGCTGGGGTTGTAGGACGGGCGCGGATGACTCCGGGGATCGTGGGAGCCGCGACGGCCTCGACGCCGGGTGCGCCTGATTCTTTCAGGCGGCGGATGGTGGGTTGCTTATCCTTGTCCTTTTGATCGGCGATGATTTCCTCCAGCTTGGTTTTGACGTCCGAAGCCTTGGAGTTCCGCATCTGTAGAATGTGGATGGACTCCTTGATATCCAAGGGTTGGTCAATTCTGGCAAGGATATCCTTGATGCGGTTGATGTTCGCGGCGGCATCGGCCACCAGCAGGCTGTTGATCCGTTCCAGCGGCATGATCTTCCCGTAGGTATGAATGAGGCCCTGAATGGCCTTTTGAGCTTCAGCAGGATCGATATGCTTCAACGGGATGACTTCGCTGATCAGCTCATCGGTTTCGGGTAGTCCCGTCTGTTGCCAACTGTTGCTTTGGATGGCGAGGCCTTCCTGTTGCATTGCGGCAATGGGGACGATCTTGACGAATTTTTCTCCGACATCCACCAATCCGATGTTGTTCATGGCAAGCACGGTCTTTACGGCCTGTATGGCTTCGGGGATCGTCAGATCCGTTTGACTGCGCAGGGTGATGGTGGCGTTGATTCCCGGTGCGGGTAAAAGCGTTCTGCCGGTGAGGTCTCCGTAGAATTGAAGCACCTGGTCCGCAGGGGCAGCGTTGAACTTAAGAGCGACGTTCTTGCCCGAGTTAAGCGCCGGCGATGGGTTTTGTGGCGCGGCGCGCAAGACTGGCGGTGTGGGGGCGGAAGGGGGGGGTGGAACTTGAGCCAGCGCGGGGGAGGTTATGCAGGCGACGCCCAATAGAATGACCGGCAACAGGTTTGTGTTAAGGGTTGGGCATCTCATTTTTGACTGCCTTTGGTTTCAGATTTTTCCACGGCTGTGCCGGATTTGATTCTGGAATACGAACAATAAACGGTAAAACTCCCCTTTAGCACCCGTTTTTCATTAGGCGCAGCCAACAACTGACTTACATCCAAGATAGCATCCTCCTGTTGGAGATCAAAGAGGAAACGGACCAGCGGTTCCAGTTTGCCTTCCCATTTGCAGTTGGCCGAGAGCTCATGCATATCACCCATCAGGGTTTCTTTTTCGACATCGCGGCTTGAAAGTGTGAGTCCGTTCGCTGAGGCCAGTTTTTCGATGCGGATAAGAAGGTCGGCCGTGACGTCCTTATCGCCAGGGTATACGGGGAGTTTTCGCCGCAAGTTGGCCAACTTGGATTCCCATGCCTGATTCTGGTCGATGAGCCGTTCGGTAAGCTCAATCTTCCGTGCCGCTTCTTCACGATTGGCTTTGACAATGCTCCATTCCTTTATGGCGGGCACGGCCATGAGATAGGACAAGCCAAAGAGTGCGCTTACTCCGGTAATCCACAACAGCATCATTTCGCGGGGAGAAATTTTCATGGTTTTTCTCCTCCCGGCAGAGTGGCTGTGAGTTTGAAGACTTCCCTTCCTTGCGGAGTGCGCTGGACTCGGGCTAGGTCGGTTTTGACGAAGAGGGGCGACTTCTCCATTTCCTTCTTAAAGTCGTAGATGAGCGTGACGGCGTCGGCTTCGCCTGAAATTTCGAGCCCCTTGGCCTTGTTGTAATTGATGGATTTGAGGGAGATTCCCGGGGGCAGGAGGTCGGCAATTTCGCGGAGGCATTCCAGGGCGGAGTGTTTCCGTTCCACATACTGTTGGAGGACGCGCACGCGATCCCGCACCATGCGCGCATTGTCGGCCGCAGGGGTGAGTTGCTCGAGTTTGGAGTTGAGTCTGGCCAAGCGCTGTTTTTGGTATTGCAGTCCGCCGAAAACAACAAGCATGGCAAGCACCCAGACGCCAAGCAAGGCGCTGGACAGCCTGATCAGCCGTTGTCGGTCGCGGCGGCGCTTCTCGGTAAGATGCCATGCGGCTGGCGCAAGATCCATGAGGCCCTGTCGATTCGAGGCGCGGCGAAGCAGGCCCTCGGAAAGGGGAGGTAAGGTGTCCAGAGCCGTGGCGTGAACCGGGACCGGAAATTGTTCGCGAAGCCTATGCAACAAAGTGGCTGGTTGTTCGCCGCGATGCCACACTGAGATTTCCGAAAGGGGCGCGCCCATGCGATCCATGTCCAGGGAGGTCATGGTGTAAACGGTTTCCTGTGCGATTTCGTCAGCGACTTCGTCCGCAGACAAGTCGTGCATTCTGCTGAGCGAGCGAACGGTCACAGGGGTGTTTCCTGTGGCGACGATCATGTCGCAATCATCATCGTCCAGGATAATGAAGACTCGGGAGTGATGGCCTTCGGTCTTGCCGGCATCGCGAAGCAAGTGCCACCATCCGAGGAGGTTGATGTCAATCCACTTAGGAGAGAGCCCGGCGTTGTTGAGGCAGGCGCCCAGTGTGTCGGCGGTCTTGGTGGGAATGGCTCCCAGCATGACTCGGTGACGACCATCCTTTGTGTCGAATATTTCGTATGCGAACGTGGCTTCATCGGTGGGGAATGGCGAGAACTTGTCGACCTGCAATTCCACCATGCTTTGAAGTTCCTGGGGGGTGGCCTCGGGCAGATCGATGATGCGCAATAGAGCCCAGGACGCCGGTATGCTGAGCGTGAGCGGGGCGGGGAGTTTCCTGCAGGATTCGGAAAGGAGCTTTGAAAAGCGCTCTGGCTCCGCTCCGATCGCGTCAAGAAGGGAGGCTTGTCCCTCGCAGGAAAGTTCAGTGGAGGACGGGGCAGTGGGATTTTCGCCTGCCTTTGAAATGGAAATCCACTCTGCGGAGTGCGCACGCAGAGACAATGTTGTCATCGGTTTTACGATCATGCCGTTACCGTTTTATCACTATCACAGAGACAAGCTTGTATTCCACTCCGTGAGACCGACCCACCGAAGTGATGCGATAGATTGTGGACGCCGTCCCTGCCAAAGATCGAAGGTATTGCTGATCCTCCGGTGCGATGGTTCCCAAGGCTGGGACGCGTCCAAAAAAGTCATTCGCATCTTTAAAGAAGTAATCATCACCGATTTTTGCGCCGGCTGTCAACCCCTCACGTGCCTCGATGATGGCGTCGGCAATGGTTTCGTCGATTCCGGGGAGTGTCATTAGTACCCGCTTGGAGGCCGCGTTGACGTTGACCTGCTCGGAGGAGTCCTTGTTGGCGGTCAGGAGATCCGCGATGCCGGTTATTGGGGTGCTGTTGGTATCGCCGTCGTCGAGGGGGCCCCCGTGGAGGATGGCGTGAGTGAATCCTTTGATGAGTAGCAGTTCGTCGATGGTGTCGAGGGATGCTTCTTTTCCGTCGCGGCCCCGGGCTTTATAGGGAGGCTCGAGGCGCGAGTAGTAATCGGATTCGGCGCCGCTGAGGTTGGCTTGGTCGTCGGCGTCACGCCAGTCGTTGAAGCTATCGATCAATTCCTCCCAAAGTTTTTCCGGAACCCCGCCTGCCTGGAATATACGTTCCCAGTCATCATCCCTGAGTTTATTGATGTTCCGGAGCGCGGGCTCGGGTACGAGGTCGAGAACGATCGTGCCTTCCCCGAGTTGGTCGGTGAGGCCCACGACGGCGTATCCCTGGCGGAGGCGTTTGGCATCGCTGTACCAGGGTTTTGCCTTGGTTTCGTCAGTGTCGGTATTGCCCTGGATGGAAGCGCTCCGGGCGAGCAGGGCCTTGGAATATTCGATGCCCGCCTTGGCTAGATAGATGGATTTGAGTTTCTTCCGCTGATAGGAAACGATGCGGGATTCCAGATGCATGTCGAAGGCAAAGCCCCCGATCAAGACGGAGAGGAGGGCGATAACCCAGAGGACGATGATGAGTGCTGATGCGTCGCGTTTCATTTTATTCCCAGATTGGCCACGGGGATGTCCACCATCCGTCGCATTTCCACCGGAGGCTCTCCTTCACCCAGCGGCTTGAGGTACAAGGTGAGTTCTACGAAACGGGGGATATGGTTGGTCAGGTTGTCGCCACCGGGCAGGTCTTCCTCCCATGAATCAAGCCAGTGTAGTTGATCCATTTCGAAATCGTTGGTGGCCACGCGGCAGTTGAAGCCGATGACGCGGTCAGAGATAACTTCCGGGGTCAGTGAATCGGGGTCGAAATCGTCAGGTTGCAGATAGACATCACCCCAGGCGGTATAGGCGGCTCCCAGTTCTCCATGTTTATCCTTGCCGATAAAGAAACGGGTGTGGTGGAAGGTTTTGGAGAGATAAGATTCTTCGCCGACAAGAGCCGCCCCTTCCTTGACCCAGGTGATGGAATCCATGGCGCCGGGCCCGTCGCCTTTGTTCTCCAGACGGAGTCCGTCGCCGTTGTCGCGGTAGCGGGTGGCCAGAAGCCCGTCCACGAGCTGGTCAATGACGTAATCGCCAGCGTGGAGGTTCTCGCTCAAGGCGGTGCCCCGTTCCCAGGCTTTGCTGACGGCGGCCATGAGGCCAAATGTGACGGCGCCGACAAGCGCGAAAATGGCAATAGCGACCAGTAGTTCCAGCAGTGTAAAGCCGGAAGTGCTCGAGGCTTTTGGTCTGGCTTGAAGCCTCGGACGTGACAGAGTGCGTCTCTCCAATGGGAATATGTTAAAGGGTGATGTCATTGGTGAAATACAGATAAGAGGTGACTTGCTCGAACGCATCACGTCCGCGCATTGACCATGTCACACGGGTTTGGACTTCGTACAGGTCCTCGTGCTTTTCGGAACGCTTGCAGGTGCGGTTGAATACAAAACCACCGTCGTAATCAATCGGGCCGACGTTGGGGTTCAGGACTTTCTCGCTGTCAGGTGAGGATTGAGATGCCTGGGGGTCCTTGATCACCAGGACGGGGTGGTCGATTTCGCCCAGCTCAAGGATGCGGCGAGCCTCGTAGTAATTCTTGGAGAGCCTGACGACGGAGAGACAGCGGGAGGTGGCTGTCATCAGTACGGCGGCGGAAATGGCAAGGATGGCAAGCGCCATCAGGACTTCCACAAGGGTCATGCCGCTACAGGCGGAGGGAGGTAGAGACCTTAGACCATAGACCTTGGATCGGGGAGAGGGGTGCATGGGGTTAATGGTCCTCCCTTTTGGCTTCGGCGGAGGAAAGCGCATCCACGGTGATGCGCATGGTGGTGCCAAATTCGTCCACCAACTTGACTTCATAAGGAGTGCATCGGCCATTACTGCGATACAGTACGGCGAGTTTTTTTGAATTACGGCTGTCCTTATGCTCCAGATCGACAGATTCAATACGCACGGCGTCGAGTTGGCGGGTGAAGTTAAACGAAGGACTGCCGGGCGGGGGGGCGGGAGTGTCGGATTCAGTGGATGAGTCTGAGGAGGAGGGCGCGGGTATGGAATCAGGGCTGGCGGGGGAGGGTTGAACCGGGGAGCGGTAGGGGGCGACGCTGACTGAAGCGGCTGAAAGGTCAAACAAGAGGATCATTTCACGGTTGCTCAGGATAGCCATGCTACGGGCATAGCGGCCAGCGCGGACGACGGTGTTGGCCGCCACGCGCAGGCGATTGCCCCGGATGGACTTGACGAGATAGGGCATCGTCACGATGGTAATAATGCCCATGATGGCCAAGACCATCAGGACTTCCACGAGAGTGAAGGCGCGTCGTCTGGAGCGGCGGGGTGATTTTGCGTCAGTTGGTGAGGTCATCGGACGAACCCATCTGAGCGTCGGGTCCTGCCGACCGGATTTCATAGGAGTCAGCCTTCAAGGAGTAACCGAACTCCACGCCCCAAGCGTCCTTGGGTGTGCGCGCATCCTTGATGTAAGGGCCGTTCCAGTTGTTTTCGGAACCTTTGGTCAGCAGAGACTGAAGGGAAGGGGGATAGGTGCCATTATCGACCTCGTAGGTGTCAATGGCGGTTTGGATGGCCTTGATGCTTGTGCGTGTGGCGGAGATACTGGCGGTCTTGGTCCTGCCTTTCAGGCTGACGACAGCGACGCCGGACAAGATGCCCAGGATGGCGACGACGAGCAGAATCTCAACGAGCGTAAAGCCTTGGCGGCGGTCGCGCGACTGGGACTTCAACAGGAGTATGTCTGTGATTTTATTCATGCTGTCTATCCTCTATTGGTTGTCATACACAGTGTTATCTATACCACAATCTGAAGGGGTGATGCAACGTGGCGAAGATGGCATCACACGCCCAGCCCATTTGTTACATTGAAGACGGCCATGACAATGCTGATGGCGATAAAGCCGACGAGAATGGCGACCCCTACGATCAGGATGGGCTCCAGGGCGGTGGTAAAGATTTTCACGTTGCGGTTCAATTCGCTTTCGTAGCGGTGGGCAATGTGTTTCAGCGCGCTGGGCATGTCTCCGGTTTGTTCGCCGATGGCTAGCATGTCGGTCATTAACGGAGGGAAAACACCGCCTGCGGCCAAGGGGCCGGAGATCGTGGTTCCATCAGTAACCCGGTCGCGGGCATTGCGGACTTCCGCCGCGATGATGACGTTACCCACGGTTTGTTCAACGATGCCAAGCGCTTGCAAGGCCGGCACTCCGTTGGTCAGAAGGGTGCTGAGTGTTCGCGCGAAATTCGCGTAAGTGCTGGAGGCGACGATGCCGCGGATGAATGGGGCCTTGAGTTGCAGACGGTGCCAGCGTTGCTTGCCGACAGGCGTCTCGAGATAGCGGTAGAGCAAATAGGCGGCGGCGGCGATTAACCCCAAAGCAAGCCAGCCGAATTTAAGCATGAAGCCGCTCATGGCGATCAGCATGCGTGTTGGCAGCGGCAGGGTGCTGCCCAGTTCCTCGAAGATGGCGGAAAATTTTGGAATGACATACACCATGCAGAAGATCATGGTGGCAAACCCCATCGACAGAACGATGATGGGATAGACAAGCGCCATGATGACTTTTTCCTTAAGGTCCTGGATGCGCTCATAATGTTCGACCAAACGCAGCATGACCTCCGAAAGTGCGCCACTGGCTTCCCCAACACGAACCATGCTGACGTAGAGGGAGGGAAAGCTTTTGGGATGCTTGGCCATGGCGTCCGAAAGGTTTGTTCCCTGTATGATTTGATCGCGGAGGTCGCGGATGATGTCGTCCGAAGGGCCCCCGGTTCTCCGTTTGCTGAGTGTGGTGAGAGCGTGTCCGAGCGTCATGCCGGAAGCCAGAAGGTCACTGATTTCCGTCGAGAAACTCAACACGTCCCCGGTGCCCATCCGAGGTTTACGGTTAAAAGTGAGTTTGAACTGGCCACGCGGTGTGGGGGCGGTCACATGGCCGGTCTCCGATGCGGCGATGGAGATGGGAGTACACCCCATCATTTCGATTTTCTTCACAGCGGAAAGCCTGTCGTTGGCCTCAAGTGATCCGGTCAACGTTTGGCCAGACTTATCCTTGGCTCTATAGGAGAAGATCAATCTGTTTCCTCCGAGACACGCAGGACTTCCTCGATGGTGGTCACGCCTTCAAGCACTTTCATCCAGCCGTCATCGCGTAGGGTCTGCATCCCCTGGGTGATGGCTTTTTGCTTGATGGCATGTGAGGAGGAACGCTGGAGTATCAAGGGTTCAATATCCTCGGTGACCTGAAGTACTTCGTATAGTCCAGTGCGTCCCTTGAACCCTGTCATGCGGCATTTCTCACAACCAACGGCCTCAAGGATGGGGGAGCTTTCCAGACGATCAGTGGGGAATCCGATGCTTTTCAGGAAAGTCATATCCGGGGTGGACGGGCGTTTGCAGAAGGGGCATAGTCTTCTTATAAGACGTTGAGCAACAACGGCTTCAAGAGATGACGCCACAAGGAATGGTTCGACGCCCATATCGAGTAGGCGGGTAACGGCACCGGCGGCGTCATTGGTGTGCAGGGTGCTGAAAACCAAGTGACCGGTTAGTGAGGCGCGGATAGCGATTTCGGCGGTCTCGAAATCGCGGATTTCACCGATCATAATGATGTCGGGATCTTGACGGAGGATATGCCGGAGCGCCGTCGCGAAGGTGAGACCGATCTCCGCCTTGACGTTGATCTGGTTGATTCCGCCCATCTCGTATTCGATGGGGTCTTCTACGGTGATGATCCGCTGATCGATTGTGTTGATTTCGTGAAGATAGGCATAGAGCGAGGTGGATTTTCCTGAACCGGTTGGCCCCGTGACCAGGATGATGCCGTTAGGGCGCTCGATGAGTTTGCGCAAGATTTTCTCGTCGTGGGCGCGCAGGCCGAGTTGCTGCAAGCCAATGAATTCCTTGCCGCGCATCAGTAAGCGCAAGCTGACGCTTTCGCCATAGACCGTTGGCATGGTGGAGACGCGGATATCGATGTCTTCGCCCTGGATACGCATGCCGATGCGTCCGTCCTGGGGAAGCCGTTTTTCGGCGATATCCATGTTGGCCATGACCTTCAGGCGGGACAAGATGGCGGCTTGGAAGCGGGTCAGTTGTGGAGGGAGTGGGGTTTGATGAAGAACTCCATCAACGCGATAACGAATCCGGAGCTGGTTTTCCATGGGCTCCAGATGAATGTCGGTTGAACGCTCCTGATAGGCTTCCCATATAATCTGGTTGACGAAGCGGACGATGGAGGCTTCCTGGTCCAGCTCACCGATGTCGGTTTTAAGGAGTGATTCCTCGGGAGCGACTTCAATGCGTTCACCGTCCTGCATCAGTTTTTCCATGGTGTCGGCACCGACACCGTAGAATTTCTTGATGGCGGCGGCGATTTCGTTTTGCTGGGTGAGGGCGAGTTTGACGCGCATGCCGGAGGCCAGCCGCAGGGAGTCCACAAGGCTGGCGTCAAACGGGTCGTTTGTGGCGACCATCAGGGCGCCGTTTTCCACGGCGTACGGGATGACGGTATGCTGGAAGACGGAGCGGGTAGGTAATTTCGCGAGGACTTCGGCCTCGATGGTCATTGGGCCGAGCCGGATGAAAGGCAGGCGGAGAGCCAAGGCCAAGGCTTCGAGGAAAGCCTCTTCTGTGGCGTAGCCGAGGCTGGTGACGGCCCGGGTGATGGAAGTTTCTGTTTGCTGGGCGTTCTGCAGGACGGCGGAGGTCTGAGCATCCGAAAGCAGTCCGGTTCGCATCAGGAGGCCCGTTAAGCTGGTTGGCAAGGGTGTTGTCATGACCGTATCGCTATTAACTATGGATGAGTACAATAGGCGAGCCTTGGCTTGATGTCAAACCGTGACAGGTGAATGCTTGACAGGTGAATGCGGCCGCCTAATCAGGGCTGATTTGCTTCAAGGGCCGGGAGGGACCAGGCAGGTTTTACCGTTACCGATGAGGTCGTCCCGTCCGGCGGTCCGGAGGGCTTCGCGGGCCTTGCGATGAAATTTCGGATCGTGGAAAAGCAACAAGGCCCGTTGCATGGCTTTTTCGTTATCGGTGCGTGCCACAGGGACGACATCGCCGGTCAGGGGATCCTTGCCGGTATAAAACATGGCGGCGGCGGCCGTGAGCGGGGCGGGATAGAAATCCTGCACCTGTTCAGCGCGGATGTTTTCACGCCGCAGGTATTGGGCCAGTTCAATCATGTCGTTCAAGGTGGTGCCCGGGTGCCCGCTCACGAAGTATTCCACCACCTGCTGGGGTTTGCCTGCCTGACGGGAGGCGTCCAGAAATCGCTTCACAAAACGGCGATAGGCGTCGGGTGGGGGTTTGCGCATGAGGCGTAGCACGTTGGCGGCAATGTGCTCGGGGGCGATCTTTAGGCGGCCACAGACATGATGTTTCGCGAGTTCGTCGATGTAACCGCGGGGTTCCTGGGCGAGGGCGAGGTCGAACCGGATACCGCTGGTGATGAAGACATGGTTCACATGGGGCAGGGCACGGGCTGCATGCCATAAATCCAGTTGGGGTGACGGGTTGGTTTCGAGATTAGGACAGAGGTCTGGGGTCAAGCAACTGGCGCGTCGACAGTTGGCCCCCTCGCGGCGGCAACGGGTGCCGTACATGTTGGCGGTGGGGCCCCCGAGGTCGCTGATGGTGCCGTGAAAATCACGGGAGGTGGCGAGGGCGCGGATTTCGGCGAGGATGTTGTCACGACTGCGCGAGACGATGGTCTTACCCTGGTGCGCGGAGATGGCGCAGAAGGCGCAGGCGCCATAGCAGCCGCGGTGGGTGGTGATGGAATCCTTGATCATGTCGTAGGCACCGATGCGGGTTTTGCCGTAGAAGGGATGGGGACGGCGGGTGAAGGGGAGGGAGTAGATGGTGTCCAGGGTGTCGGGTGGCAGGGGTGGGGGGACGGGATGGACTACAAGGAGGCGGTCGCCATGCGGCTGGATGAAGGTGCGATGAGTGGAGTCGGCGGCGTCGAGGAGGACGTCGCGGGTCATTTGGTTGAAGGCGTTTTTGTCGGTGGAGATGACGTCGAAGGAAGGAAGAATGGTTGATGATGGACATAAGGGGAGTTTGTCATCCCGAGCGTGTCGAGGGATCTCGGGTAGGATGGGTTCGACAGAGATGCTTCGACTGCGCTCAGCATGACAGTGACAAGAAAGTGTCAAACTTAAATCAGGACGTGACACGGAAGGCTCTGGAAGAGGATTGGTGATTTGAGATTTGAAAACTTCTGACTTCTGACTTCTGGCTTCTGACTCCTGTTTTCTGATTTCCGCGGTGCCGGGGATTCCGGAGAGGGACTCGCCGCGATTGAGGCGAGCGGCAACTTCAGCGATGGCCTGTTCTGCCATTCCGTAGACTAGTAGATCTGCTTTTGAATCAAAAAGGATCGAGCGTTTAACGCTGTCCGTCCAGTAGTCGTAGTAGGGAAAGCGGCGGAGGGATGCTTCGATACCGCCGATGATCACGGGGGGTGGGGGAGGGTTCAGGGGGAGAGGAGACGTGAGATGTGAGACGTGAGATGTGATGTTGTTGGATGGGGGTTGGGGAGGCTCGGAGTCGCGGCACATAGTGCCCCTTCCACGAGGGGACAAGGCAGGATCCGGAAAATTCTGGATTCTGAATTCTGAATTCTGAATTCTCTCTTTGAATGCCTGACGAACCCGGGTGACGTAGACGATGGTGGCATTGGGCGGGCGGAGGTCGGATTGGCCTTCGGGAAGATAAGGATCATCGCGGCGCCGCTTGCGCATGACGGTGAGGCGGGCGAGTTGGCTATCGAGATTGCCAGCGGTGACGCCCCAGAAAAGGCGGGGGGGGCCCAGGACTTGGAAAGATTCGACTTTGTTCGGATCGGGGGCGGCGATGATGCCGACTTTGTAGCCGAGATGCTCAAGCCAGCGTCCGATCAGGGCGACGCCGAAGGAAGGGTGGTCAACATAGGCATCGCCGGTGACGAGGATGATGTCGCACTGGGTCCAGCCGCGGGCGGCCATTTCCGCGCTGGACATGGGGAGGGGCGCGGGGGGCATGGGAGAGGGTTCAGGGTTCAGGGCTATTCTTGGCTTAATCATAATCTTAATATTAATCGTAATCTCCTCTCTGGTCGTGACACGAAATAGATTACGATTAAGAGTATGATTACGATTATGAGACGGTACACTGGCTAAAACGGATTAGTTGATGGAAGAAATCATTTGTTCTCAATTCTTCTTTTTCTGGCGGCGAATTCGGGGGCTTCCTTGATGCAAGTGCCAAGAATGGATAGCGATTTCTTGAATAGGCGCCAACTGTCCTTCTTTAGCTTGAGCGGGTCAGCGCCGACATCTTTCCAGCCTGGTGTGGTTAAGTCATTGGGTGGAATAGCCACTTTGTCCCAATTATGGAAGAGGCGTCCCCATGTGCTGTGCAGGATGTCGTGGACGATTTTCTGGTGGGTGGGATACCAGAATGAATCATGATAAATGACGCTGGCGATGTAGGCCCAGGGGGCAAGGACGGTTTTGAGTGACCATTCGATCGGTTTACGGAGGGGGCCCCAGTAGATTTTGTGCTGCATCTTGCTGGCAAATGTCATTTTCTTAAATGGGCCGACGAAATTCCACTTTTCGGCCAGGACGTCTTCATCGCCGACGATTTCGATATCGCGTATGTCTCCGCACCCCAACCCGAGTTCGTGGGCAAGTCTGACGAACTTAATGTCTTGTAAAGGGTTAAAGCCCATTAGTTTAGCGGCAACAGCGTCGATGGCGACCTGATCGGAGGAGGCGAGGATGACGTTTTTGACGTAGGGGATCATACAGCGGGGACCGGGTCCATCGCCTGCGAAGGTGCCGTCCATGACGGCGAAGAGGCCGGAATGGATCCTCTTCTGGATCATTAGCAAGTCTACAAGTGTTTCGTGGATAACGGGATGAGTCCAGTGTCGGTGCTCGTTAAGGAGGCCGCCGAAAGCGTTTTTCATGGCTCCGGTGGTGGTAGTAAAGACGTGGGTTTTCACTGTGGGAAGGTGGATGATGTTTTCGCCGATAAACCGCTTGGGAATCATGAATCCTTTGGGATAGACCTGATTCAAGCAGAGGAACTTGTCGCAAAGTTCGCCCACAGCATCGCGGACATTGATCCACTGCTCGTTGCCTTCGTAGAGGTGGACGTTCTGCAATTGATGAGCTTGGACGACGTTGATCTGCTTGTTTTCCCGTTCGCCGAGATGGGAATCGATGACGACGGTGCGGTTATGGCAGGCGTGGATTTTGGCTGGGTCATAGCCGTCCTTTTTCATGGCGCGGATGACGCCATCGAGTTGCCAGGGGGTCGTGGAACTGGCGGGGTAGAAGAAGTGCCAACTGATGTTCACCTTAAGGCCGGTTTCGGTATCTTTGCGGATGGTGTGCTGGTATCCCGCAAGGTTCATGAGGCGGTGGTAATCGCTGAGAACGGTGGCGGGGGTGGTGCGGAGGATGGCAACTTTGGATGTGTTCATGGTGAGCAGAATAACGGAATTGGAGATGAGGTGCAAGATGTGGACGTATTGCATCAGAGGTCCGTCCCAAAGAAGAAAGAGGATTACGATTAGGATTACGATTAAGATTATGATTAGGTTTATTGAGAAGGGGGGGGCTGTGATGGTTTTGAGTGAGAGGTGGGGAGTTGAGGCAAGTCGATCATCTCCAGCAGGAAGAAAAATGGATATCAATTCCTCAAAAAGGCTTGATCGTGATGATGATTGAGCATAGCATCACCGATTATTGATATTCGGATGGGTAGCACATTGTTGGCGGCATCCGTTGTAATTATTGTGACGTGGCTCAGTTGTTTTTGAGACTTTGTGATGTGGATAAACAATGAGAGGATGAAGCAGAAAATGAAACGATTGGTTCGAAATGCTTTGATAGCGATGGTTGGTTTTGCGCTTGCGGGATGCGAGTGGAGTGGTAGCGGTGACGATAATTCATGGAACGATAGGTATAACTTCGTTAACTTTAGCGGGACGTATAAGGGTGTTGGCGGTGGATATCTTGTTTCGGATTATTCCGAGTCGGTATCTTCCCCGGATAGCACACGAACCGACGAGACTGTTCCGAACACCGGGAGCCCGTATGCCTATGCTTTTTCCGGTACGCTTCGTCACACTCCGATTGATGGCTTTGTAGATCTTGTTGTGGGAGGGGACACATTAGTTGAAACATCTCCTGGTAGTGGCGTGTTGACCAATTTCAGTTCGAGCGCCGGTGGAACTATCAACTATACAACGGGTAGAATTACTGCAACCAGGCTTTTTGACTGGGCAGGTGCCGCTGGGGCTGCGACTTATACTTATACGCCGAGCGGAGCAACTGGTGAAAGCACGTCACAAGGCAGTTCTCATCCAATATATGCGTTTAATGTGGAACAGCAGGGTCAGAATTTGAGAATTGTCGATAATAACGGAAGTGTTTACGAAGGGAGTTTTGGAAGCATCCGCACGACTTCCGGTGTTGATCAGGATACAGCTGGTCAAGTCGTTTTCGCTTCCGGCGATCAAATTATTGGCACATTCGAGGCTAGCGGGTCAAGCGGGTCTAGGTCGGTTAAGATGACAGGCAGTTTTGAAGCAACGGTGGGTTCCACTACACTTTCAGGGTCGGGTGATAACATGTCGACGTCGATGAAGTTGACCAATCGGAAAATTCAAGGCACATGGATTGAGCCCAAGCTGACAGCAGAAATCAACGGCGTGGCGGCGGGTTCTGTCACGGTAGTGGCACCTTAAGTTGAGTTGAATTTGACAATAGAACTGGCGGGGCAGGATCTGATGAGGATTCTGCCCCTTTTGATTTGCAAAGAATGACCAAAGTGTATGATCATCCAGATTGGTTTGAGCAAAATGAGTAATCATATCTTTTGGTGATACGGGAGCCGTTGGGGAGTATGCCTCATAGAAAGGGTGCTTATGAAACATGTTGTTTTTGGATGGATTGTTGGAGTGGTTCTGGTGAGTCAGCGGGTATTTGCGCAGGCAATGCCGGAAGCGCCCTTGGCACCAGTTTTGCCGGTGACGTCGGAGGTGAACGTGGTGACGAATGTTATTGCCATGCCGTCAGCGTTGGCGCTTGCTGATGAGGCGGAAGCTTTGATGAAGGCTGGCAAGCCCAACGATGCCCGCGAGAAATGGTTGAGTGCGCTGGCGGCGGAGCCGGATACCGATTTGCAGGCGAAAGTGGAAGCCAAATTGGCGGCAGTAAATATCGAACTTATCCGCAAGCCGTGGTCCATGGCTGAGAAAGTGGATTATGTGGTTCAATCTGGCGACTCCATACGATCCATCGCCAATAAGTATGGGACGACGGTTGATTTGACCGTGCAGGCGAATGAACTCAAGCGTCCTGATATCATCAGTCCCGGGAAGAGGCTTCGCGTGTTCAGCGGGAAGATGGCCATTGTGGTCAACAAGTCGCGTAATGACCTATTGCTTACATCCAATGGCCGGTTTTTCAAGCGATACCGGGTGGGGACGGGGAGCTTCGACAGGACGCCGGTTGGGACGTTTGTGGTTAATGACCGCATCAAGGAGCCGGTTTGGTGGCGGGAGGATGGTAAGACAGTACCGTTCGGGGAGAAGGAGAATATTCTAGGGACCCGGTGGATGGCATTAAAGGCCACGGGGGAAACCCCGTCTGTTACGGGCTATGGCATTCATGGAACTTGGGATAATGATTCGATTGGCAAGGCTGAGAGCGCTGGTTGTATCCGGATGAGGAATGAAGAGGTTGAGGAGTTGTTTGAGCTGATTCCGATTGGAACGGAAGTAAAGATCGGGGAGTAGTCTAATGCCGGAGGAATTTAGAATAAAGCGAGGACAGGGAGAGGGCAGATCGCAGGCGTAAAGCCTGCGCTACCGGGGTGGGGGATGCTCAGGAAATGCGGCGTTTATTCGAGGAATGCCGTTACTATCTTTTCTTGGCGCGGGATTTGGGTTATTGTGACTTTTCTTCACTTATGAAGGACGTGGAGGCGGTAAGTAAATTATTGGAGCGATATTCAGGAAATATTCTGAATTCTGGATTCCTGAGGGAAAGGGCAATTGGATGCATTCGTATCGTACGCATACTTGTGGACAGCTTCGTGAGGAGCATGTTGGTCAAACCGTTCGTGTTTCCGGATGGGTCTTCCGGAAGCGTGATCATGGTTCATTGCTGTTTTTTGATTTGAGGGATCATTATGGCCTGACCCAGATTGTGGTTCAGCCTGACCGGTCATTTTTTGAGGAATGCCAGAAGGTGCGTTCCGAGAGTGTGATCATTGTGACCGGGAAGGTCGTGGCCCGGAGTGAGGACACCATCAACGAGGCAATGCCGAGCGGCCGCGTTGAAGTGGTGGCGGAATCGGTCACCATCGAAAGCATGGCTGACCCGCTGCCGTTCCAAGTGAATGTCGAGGATGATGGGACAGAAGAAACCCGCCTCAAATATCGCTTCCTTGATTTGCGGCGTGAGCATCTGCACAAGAATATTGTGCTTCGGTCGCAGATTATCGCCAGTTTGCGTCGTCGCATGATCGGGCATGGGTTCACAGAGTTCCAGACGCCGATCCTGACCAGCAGTTCGCCGGAGGGGGCGCGGGATTACCTGGTGCCGAGCCGTGTGCATCCGGGACGGTTTTATGCCCTGCCGCAGGCACCCCAGCAGTTCAAGCAGTTGCTCATGGTGGCCGGCTTTGATCGATATTTCCAGATAGCGCCATGTTTCAGAGATGAAGACGCGCGTGCGGACAGGTCGCCGGGTGAGTTTTATCAGCTCGATATGGAAATGTCGTTTGTCACGCAGGATGACGTGTTTGCCGTGGTGGAAGACGTTGTACATGGCGTGTTCTCGGAGTTTTCGAAGTGGAAGATTGATGCGGCGCCTTTTGTTCGCATTCCCTACGCGACATCGATGGTCAAGTATGGGACGGATAAGCCTGATCTGCGTATTCCGATCGAGATGCAGGATGTGTCGGATATTTTCCGCACGTCCAAGTTCAATGCCTTCAAGGGTATGGTTGAAAAGGGCGGCGTGGTGCGGGCCATACCGGTTAAGGGGATTGCCGACCGGCCGCGCAGTTTCTTTGACAAGCTGGTCGAGTACGCCCAGTCGCTGGGCAGCAAGGGGTTGGCTTATCTGGTCTGGGAAGGGGGAGTGGTCAAGGGGCCGATCATGAAGTTCTTGTCCGAGGATGAGATCAAGACGCTGGCGACACGTGGCGGGATGACGGATGGCGACGTGATGTTCTTCGTCAGCGACATGGTTCATACGGTGAATAAGATTTGCGGAGATTTGCGGTCCAAACTGGGGCGTGATCTGGATCTGATTCCCAGGGATGTGTACCGGTTCTGCTGGATTGTTGATTTCCCGATGTTTGAATTGGACGAGGAAACGCGGGCTGTTGGTTTCTCCCATAATCCATTCTCAATGCCGCAAGGCGGGATGCAGGCGCTTTGTGAGAAGGATCCGCTGGAGATTCTGGCGTATCAGTACGACATCGTGTGTAACGGGGTTGAGCTTTCCAGTGGCGCGATACGGAATCATAGTCCGGAGATCATGTACAAGGCGTTTGAGATTGCGGGGTATCCGCCTTCCGAGGTGGATAAGCGGTTTGGCGGAATGATCAACGCGTTCAAGTTGGGGGCCCCGCCGCATGGAGGCATTGCACCGGGCGTGGACCGCATGGTGATGTTGCTGGCGGGGGAGAGTAATATCCGTGAAGTGATTGCGTTCCCGATGAACCAGCGGGCGCAGGATTTGATGATGAATGCGCCGAACACGGTGTCGGAGAAGCAGTTGAGGGAATTGCACATCAAGCTGAATGTGCCGAAAGAGAAGAATCCAGAATCCAGCATTCAGACTCGAGAATGAGAGTTCGAGATGACTCGTACAGGCATAGGATTCGATATTCACTGTTTCGCCAAAGGGCGGCGTCTTGTGCTTGGAGGAGTGGAGATTCCTTGCGAGGTTGGCTTGGAAGGCCATTCCGATGCGGATGTGCTTTGTCATGCATTGGCTGATGCCTTGCTGGGAGCAGTGGCGGATGGCGACATCGGTCAGCATTTCCCGAACACCGATCCGAAGTGGAAGAACGCCGACAGTGTGGAATTGTTGCGACAGGTGGTGGTCCGGGTGGCGGCCAAGGGATACCGGGTGGTGAACGTCGACGCCGTGATTACGGCGGAGAAGCCCAAGGTGATGCCTCATGCGATGGCCATGCGGGAGAGGCTCGCGCCCGTGATGGGCGTAACGCTGGAGGATGTTTCCATCAAGGCTACCACGATGGAGGGTTTGGGAGCGATTGGACGGGCGGAAGGGATTGCGGTAATGGCGGTGGCGACGGTAGGGAGAAAGGAGTCAGAAGCCAGTAGTCAGAAGTCAGAATGAATAATGAAAAAAGCGGGGTGTTTCAATGGGTGTTGAAGTGTATTATTCTGGATTCTGAGTTCTGAATGCTGAATTTTTTCGTTGTTATGAAGGTATACAATACACTCACACACAGCATTGAAGAACTGGTTCCTCTGGACGGGAAACGGTTACGGCTCTATACCTGCGGTCCGACGGTTTATAATTATGCGCATATCGGGAATTTCCGCGCGTATATTTTTGAGGATCTGTTGCGGCGAACCTTGAAACATTTCGGGTACGAGGTCTGTCAGGTGATGAATCTGACGGATGTGGACGATAAAACCATTGCCGGGGCGATCAAAGCCGGAGTGCCGTTGGATACGTTCACGAAAACATTCAAGGATGCTTTTTTCTCAGATTTGAATACGTTGAACATTGAGCCTGCGGAACGTTATCCGGCGGCAACGGATCATATTCCCGAAATGATCACCATGATTCAGGCCCTGTTGGCCAAGGGACATGCCTACAAGTCCGACGACGGGTCGATTTATTTCAGCGTGTCCAGTTTTCCCGCCTACGGTAAGCTGGCACATCTGGATATGGCGGGGCTGAGGCCGGGGGCGCGGGTTCAGCATGATGAATACGAGAAGGAGAACGTTGCCGATTTTGCCTTGTGGAAGGCGTGGGATGAGAAGGATGGGGATGTGGCGTGGGAATCGCCATGGGGGAAGGGTCGACCGGGTTGGCATATCGAGTGTTCAGCGATGGCCACCAAGTATTTGGGCGAAAGTTTTGATCTACATACGGGTGGCGTCGATAATATCTTTCCGCATCATGAGGATGAAATTGCGCAGAGCGAGGCGGTTAGCGGTAAACCTTATGTCCGGTACTGGATGCACTGCGCCCATCTGGTAGTGGATGGGCGCAAGATGTCCAAGTCGCTGGGGAATTTCCATACCTTACGGGATGTTCTCGCTCGCGGGTATTCGGGACGCGAGACCCGGTATGTGTTGATGGCCGGGCATTATCGGCAGTCGCTTAATTTTTCCTTCGATGCCTTGGAGGCGGCGCGGGCTTCACTTCAACGGCTGGATGAATTCCAGGACAGGGTGCGGGATGTGATGAAGGGAGCGGCGTGCGGGACATTGCCCGACTGGGCGGAAACGGCCCAGCGTAAATTTGATGCCGGGCTTGCTGATGATCTTAATATTGCGGAGTCACTGGGCGCATTGTTCGACATGGTGCATGCGGGGAATTGCGCCATGAACGCCGGTGGGGTGACGACAGAGCAAGCTGGCGCCGTTATCAAACTGATTGATGGGTTCGACAAGGTGCTTGGTTTTCTGGCCAAGCCCCAGGAAAGTGTTCCGGCTGAGGCGCTTAATCTATTGGAGCAACGCCAGCAGGCGCGGCAGAATAAACAATGGGCTGAGGCGGATCGGGTTCGGAATGAATTGGCGGCCTTGGGGTGGGTGATTCAAGACACTCCTCAGGGGCCGAAGTTGAAGAGAAAATGAGGGAGAGGGAGAAGGAATTCAGAAGTCAGAATGAATCGAGGAGACACTGAATTATTCTGGATTCTGGGTTCTGACTACTGGATTCTTATAGGACATGACTACCCGAGGCAAATTCATTACTTTTGAAGGTCCGGAAGGTGGCGGAAAATCGACCCAGATCCGTCGGCTTACGACGCGGCTTGTTGCGGCGGGACATCAGGTGCTGATGACGAGGGAGCCCGGGGGGACCCCAACGGGAGAGGCTATTCGTCAGATTCTTCAACACGATGTGACGGGCGAACCGATTTGTCCTGAAACCGAGTTGCTGCTTTTTGAGGCCAGTCGCGCGCAACTTGTCCGCCATGTGATTCAGCCTGCCTTGGAGAAAGGCGTTTGGGTGCTATGTGACCGGTTCATGGATTCCACAACGGCGTATCAAGGGTACGGGCGTGGGTTTGATGTGGAGGCGGTGTTAGGAATCAACCGGTTCGCGGTGGCCGGGTACGAGCCCGATTTGACGTTGCTGTTGGATATCGAAACGCAAAAGGGATTGGTTCGACTGGAAGGGCGGAATCATCGGGACAAGACGGGGCATGACCGGATTGAGCGGGAAGAGCGGGCGTTTCATGAAAGGGTTCGGGCCGGTTTTCTGCAGTTGGCGCGTAAGTGGCCTGAGCGGATACGACTTGTTGACGCCATGCGCGCCGAGGATGACGTTGAGTCGGCAGTGTGGGAAGCGGTTCAAGGGATGTTGAAACCATGAGCGAAGTCGAGACACCTGGCGTTGATGTGGTGGAGCGGGCTGTGGCTTCGTTCGAAGCCGCGGTGGCGGCCGGCAGGTTGGCCCAGGCGTATATGGTGATCGGCAGTCTCGAAGGGCAGGGGATGCCATTTGCTGATGCCGTGTTAGGACGTCTGTTCTGCCGAGGGATGGTCAAGCCATGTGGTGAGTGCGCGGCCTGTTCGCAGTTGGCGACGCGGAGGCATGCGGATGTTGTTTGGATTGAACCTGAAAAGAAATCCCGAGTCATTGATGTAGAGCGAATCCGGCAATTGCAGAAGTTGGTATATCAGACGTCGTTGGGCGGTGGTTGGAAGGCGGTGGTTCTGGTGGCGGCGGACAGGATCAACGATGCGGCCGCGAACGCTTTTCTCAAGACGTTGGAGGAACCTCCGGCGCGTTGCTTGTTCCTGCTTCTGACCGATTCGCCGCAGTCCATTTTGCCGACGATTGTTTCGCGGTGCCAGCGGATGGTGCTTTCCACCGAGGCGGGGGCGTTGCCGGATCCGTGGCGTACGGAGCTATTTGATATAATGGCGCAACCGTTGAAGGGGGGCGGGCTTGCGAGATTGGTTAGGACGATGGCGCTTGGGAAATTGCTGGAAGAGATCAAGGCGGAGGCGGCTGAGGTGGAGGAATCCAAGGCTGATGCGGATGATGTGGATGAGGATACCGGGAAGGCGCGAATAGAGGCCCGGTATCGGGGAATGAGGGAGATGGTTATTCGCACCATGCTGCTGTGGTATCGCGATATTCTTGTGCTGGTGAGCGGGACAGGAGAAGTGACATTGTGTTGTGCGGAGCGGGGCGAGGATTTGGCGCGGTTGGCGGATGGAGTCAGTTATCGTGATGCCCTTGCGAATGTGCGTGCGATTGAAGCGATGCAACGTCAATTGAGTCGGAACATAAATCAAGACGCGGTGATATCCAATGCGATGAATTTTGTGACGGTCTAGGATCAGGATGAAGAAGGTTGCGGGAATACATGTACCGAGTAAGTGAGATACAGCTTGAGGATGAAACGCTAATCACGGCGATTAGTCCGGCTGAGTTGGCGCTCCATCAGGGCGACCAGTGCATTGTTGAGTGCAATCGGATTCTCGAGTACGGGACGATTGTGGCACTCAGCCAGCGCGAGGGCGATATGCCGGGCCGAAACGGGCATTTCGTGGTGTTGAGACAAGCGACGCTTCAGGATCAGGCGCGGGCGAAGGAAAATTCCGTGGTTGGGCATATGGCCGCCAAGACGGTTGCCAAGCGGATTGAGGCGGCCAAGTTGCCGGTCCACGTGGTTCAGGTGCGATATAGTTTTGATCGTTCAGTTTTGCATGTGACTTACACCTGTGAAGACCGGGTGGAGTTTGGGGAGTTTGTCCGCTCGCTGGCGTCTGAACTGAAGACCCATGTGGAAATGCGCCAGATGGGAGCTCGCGATTCGGCGCGTCTGATTGGCGGGACGGGGGTTTGCGGTCGTTGCCTTTGTTGTAGTACGTTCCTGAAGGATTTTGCGGCGGTTAGTGTCAAGATGGCGAAGACACAGCGACTTGCTTTGAATCCTGCCAGTATCGGGGGTGCTTGCGGGAGATTGAAATGCTGTTTGAAGTATGAGTACGATTGTTATCGGCAAATGGATGAGAAATTGCCGCATGACGGTGCGCAAGTGCGGTGTGCCGAGGGAGTATGCCGCATGGTGGATAAAGATATTTTGAGACAAAAGATCAAGGTCCGGACACAGGATGGACGCTTTGTGGAGTATGCCGGGGACAGTGTGGAAGTGGTGGAGGAAACGGGCGAAAAAAACGCTCGAAACAAGGAGAAACGCTGATGAAACTACGGATTATCAATGGACCAAACCTTAACCTTCTGGGGACGCGGGAACCTGGGGTGTATGGCAAACTAACATTGGCAGATATCATGAAGTCAGCGCAGGCGCATGGGAAGAAGGCTGGGGTGGAAGTGGAGTGGGTTCAGTTGAACGACGAAGGTGGCGTGGTTTCGTCGATTCAGGAGTGTCTGGGCAAAGTGGATGGGATTGTGTTGAATCCCGCGGCGTATACGCACACCAGTGTGGCGATTCGGGATGCGTTGCAGGCGGTGGCGATTCCTTGCGTGGAGGTGCATTTGTCGAATATCCATGCGCGGGAAGGGTTCCGGCATGTGAGCATGACGGCGGCGGCGTGCATCGGGCAAATTTGCGGATTTGGACCGGGAAGCTATTTGCTGGGGATTGATGCTTTGGTGGGGTATTTGAAGAAGGGGTGAGGGGGGAGGAGACTCGAATTCAGAATTCAGGAGTCAGAATCCAGAATGGGGGCGGGGACGTTTAAGGTGAAGTGCGAAGCGTTGGATGTGAATGAATGGGGGGAACAATGAGCAAAGCGGTTGAACTGGTGGTGGTTGGGTCGATTGGGTTGGATACGATTGAGACGCCATGGGCCCGGCATGCGGAAATTCTTGGTGGGTCGGTGAGTTACGCATGTGCCGGCGCCTCATTTTTTGCTCCGGTGGGCATGGTTGGGGTGGTTGGGACGGACTTCCCCGCTCCTTGTGAGGCTCTGTATCGGCAATTCGGAATAGACCTAAGGGGGCTGCAAAAGGCGGAAGGTAAAACATTCCGATGGTCGGGGGTTTATGAAGCGGACATGAATAACCGGAAGACCTTGCTGACGGAGTTGAACGTGTTTGCCAGTTTCATGCCGGATTTGCCTGAGGACTATCGACGAGCGCCGTTCCTGTTCCTGGCCAACATTTCGCCTGAATTGCAGTTGCATGTGCTATCGCAGGTTAATTCGCCGAAATTTGTGGCGGCTGACACCATGGATTTGTGGATCAATGTGGCGCGTGAGCCCTTGCTGGATGTGATTGCGGCGGTGGATATGATTACGCTGAATGATTCCGAGGCTCGGTTGTTGTCCGGCGAGCATAATTTGATCAAGGCAGCGAAGAAGATCATGGGGATGGGGCCTGACTACGTAGTGATCAAGAAGGGTGAGCACGGGGCAATGCTATTTTCGGAGAAAGGTGTTTTCGTGGTGCCGGCGTTTCCGTTGGAGGCGGTGCATGATCCGACGGGCGCGGGAGATACTTTTGCCGGTGGATTCATGGGGGCGTTGACGGAGCTGGGCAACGTGGATGACCGGTCGATCCGTCGTGCGATGGCGTATGGCAGTGTGGTGGCGTCGTTTGGAGTGGAGGCATTCAGTCTTGAGCGGTTGCGGAAATTGAGTCGCACAGAGATTGAGCGCCGGTTCAAGGCGTTTGCCGATTTGACGCATATGCCAGCGGGGTGAGGAGAGGGGAAAGTAATCAGAATTCAGGAGTCAGGATTCAGGGAGAGGGATAAAACGGGGACCGATGAAAATGGGGGCTGGACAAGGTTGCTTGTTTTGAATACGTTGCCCCAGATTTCTCACTGAGCGGGAGTAATTCAGTGGTAGAATGTCAGCTTCCCAAGCTGGACGTCGTGGGTT
>CAZDUS010000006.1:0-64228 GCA_964508705.1 uncultured Verrucomicrobiota bacterium | reverse complement strand
AACAGTGCCATAAAACCTCTACCCCTGCTATCTTTTATTTCAAGGGCTGACCCCTGTCGCCTATCTTTTATTTCAAGGGCTGACCCCTATCGCCTACTATCGCCTATGACTTTCGACGTTTATCACCTTCATAGGGCGATCTTGAAGATCAAGTTGGTATGTTTCAACTGCCCGCCCGAGCTCGTCGCGAACCTTGACCACGTTCATTTGTTGGTCATAGTCCATGCCCACCGTCACGGCCTGACTGCTGGTCCCGTTATCAAGAAAACGGGTGGTGGATGCCAGTTTCCGGGTTGGAAGCCATGTGAACAGATTGGTGCGCCCAGCAACATCCACATGGTTGGTCACATTTCCGATACCATCAAAAGAGAAAGTCTCGGATTGGCCATCTGGGCGCGTGATCTTGCTCACCCAAGCGAGTTCATTAGGTTCGAAGGTTATGACGCGCGGCGCCATTTCCGGGGGCTCGTTGGTGGTATAGGTTGAACTGGGCAGGCGGATTTCCTTGAGGTGGCCGAGAGAATCCCAACTCATCCAGTTGGCCGGGCCGACTTCCGAGAGGGTCTGTGTGGGGTAACCGTAACTATTGTACTGGTAGGTTGCCCAATGGCCATTGGCATTGGTAACTGCCGCCAGAAGTCCGTTGGTGGTGTAGGCATAGCGGGTCTCCACTGGTTGATTGGCGGAGGGGTAAGACCGTGCAACACTTATCAAGCCGTTGGTGTAATCCATTTCGGTTTTGTTCCCCTCGGGATCGGTAATGGAGGCTTGGGCAGGGACACAGGAAGGTAACTTAATTGTGGGTGGGCTTGACAGGAGCGTGAGTAAATGTGAGAGAGACGTGCTATTTGGAACATTAGGCAAGGAGTTTAGAAATGAAACAGGGCAAGGTGATCGAGGTTTTAGTGAGGGGTGTATGCCTCAAGGAGGGGAAGTTGTTGGTGTGCCAGAGCAAAGGAGCGGGGAATACCTATTTGCCGGGCGGGCATGTTGAATGGCATGAGCGCGCCGAGGAAAGTCTGAGACGCGAGATAAAGGAGGAGCTTGGCTTGAAGGCGCGGGTCGGTGAGTTTCTGGGGGCGGTGGAACATACGTTTGTCCAGGAAGGGGAACGTCACTGTGAAGTTAACGTGGTTTTTGAAATGGATATTCCAGCCGTGAAGCCGGACGCTGATCCTGATGCTTGTGAGGACTGGATCACGTTCCGGTGGATTCCGTTGAGGAGGCTTGGCGCGTATTCGTTGGAACCGTGGCCGCTGAGGAAGCTGATTCCGCAGTGGGTGAAGAAGGGTGTGGGGTTCCGGAGGTGGGGGAGTACGATATAGGGTTTTTGGGAAAGGGTTCGGGGTTCAGGAGGGAAGGGGAGGAAGCGAAAGATACAGGAAGAGAATAAAACAAAAAGCCCCTGCCGGTTTTTCCTGGCAGGGGCTTTGACTTATCTGTTATCGATCGCTGGCGTTACGGCAGTGTTCCGCGCGCCACGATCGCTGAACATACGGTCCGGACGGCCAGGTACATGGCTGCTTCCCGCATTGATATTTTCTTCGAGACGGCCGTTTCGCTGACGAGTCTGAAGCGTTCGCGCATTCTCGCGTCGAGGCGAGCGAGCACTTCGGGTTCTGTCATTTGTTCCGCCTGGGTTTCCTGTGTGTATTCCAGATAGGAGACAAACACACCGCCTGCGTTGCACAGGATGTCCGGAATGATGAAAGCGCCCCGCTTTTCGAGGATTTCATCGGCTTCCGGTGTTGTCGGGCCGTTGGCGCCTTCGGCGATCACCTTGGCTTGGATACGGGCGGCGTTTTCCTTGGTGATCTGGTTGCCGGTGGCGGCAGGGACAAGGATGTCGCAGTCCATTTCGAGCAACTTGGCGTGGTCAACGACTTCGCCCTGACTGCAACCCTTCAGCGAGCCGATTTTCTTGGCATGCTCAACAAGGCGATTCACGTCGAGCCCTTTGGCAGAATAAACGGCTTCGTCGGCATCGGAGACTCCGACCACTTTTGAGCCCAGCGCGGCCAGTGACACGGCGGCGACGGAGCCGACGTTACCAAAGCCCTGGACTATCACCTTGGCGCCCTTGATGGACTTGCCCATTCCCGCCATGGCTTCGGCCACGGTGATTGAAACGCCGCGACCTGTGGCTTCGCGTCGACCGGGAATGCCGCCCAGAAGCACCGGCTTGCCGGTGACATAGGAGCCGAGGGTGGTTGCGTATCCCTGGGAATAGCTGATGGTGTCCTTGATATGGCCCATATCGCGTTCATTGGTTCCCATATCCGGGGCGGGAACATAGACCAGAGGATGGATATGCCGATGGGAGTTGCGAGTGAAGCTCCGCACCAGGGTTTCCTTGTCCATCAAGGTCAACTTCTGGGCGTCCGCCACGATGCCGCTTTTTCCGCCACCGAAGGGAACGCCGATGAGGGCGCATTTCCAAGTCATTTCCATGGCCAGAGCGCTGACGTCATCGAGTGTAACGTTCGGCGCCATGCGGATGCCGCCTTTACATGGGCCAAGTGCATCGCTGTGCCGGACAATGAACGAGGAATAGGTATGGACTACCTGGTCCTTCAATTGAGGCGAAAGCCGGAGCTCAATTCTTTCTTTGGGGACCCGGATCTTGGCAAGCAGATCCTCGCCGAATTCCTTCGACAAGACGGAAGCGACGCGGTCAAAGTTTGCCAAGGCGTTTTCCAACATTGTTGCTGATTTCATATGAACCCCTCATTAGACAGAAGCGAGACCATCCCGCTCCCTTGTTAATTATCTAATTTCTTTGATCTTATTCATTAACGTTGAACGCGAGCGGAGCCGCCATCGGCAAATGCCTGCACCTGCTCCAGTTGTACCAAGCTGGTGTCGCCCGGGGTTGTCGTGAGCATGGCGCCGTGAGCCCAGCCAAGGCGAATGGCCTTTTCGGGGGCCAGTCCAGCCAGCAAGCCGTAAAACAGTCCGGCGGCAAATCCATCGCCACCGCCGATGCGGCAGATGACGTCCAGTTCGCAGGTCGGGCTGACGAAGGTCTGGCCTTCCATCCAGAGCACGGCGCCCCAACTGTGGCGGTTGGTGGAGTGCACCTCACGCAGGGTGGTGGCGACGACCTTGATGTTCGGGAAGTCCTTAGTGACGTTTTTCATCATACCGAAAAAGGCGGTTGGATCGAGCTTCGACTCGGAAGCCTTTGACACTTCGGGGCCGGCGATGCCGAGACCGAGTTGGAGGTCTTCCTCGTTGCCGACCAGCACGTCAACGTAGCTGACGATTTTGCGGAGCACCTGCTGGGCGCGGGCGGCGCCGCCGAGGCGCTTCCACAGTTTGGCGCGGAAGTTTAGATCGAAGGAGACAATGGCGCCAGCGGCCTTGGCAGCCTGCATGGCCTCGATGATGACTTCCGGGGTGGTTTCCGAGAGGGAGGCGAAGATGCCGCCGGAATGGAACCAGCGCACACCGGCGCCGAAGATGGTCTTCCAATCGATGTCCCCGGGCTTGAGTAGGCCAGCGGCTTCATTTCCGCGGTTATAGAACACCACGGGAGCGCGTACGCCCTGGCCGCGGTCGCTGTAGACGGTGGCCATGTTCGGGCCGGTGACGCCGTCGTGGGCGAACATTTTGTAGAAGGGCTTCACGCCGGTGGCGCGGACGCCGTCGGCGATGAGGTCGCCGAGAGGGTAGTCAACCATGGCGGCGGCGATGCCGGTCTTGAGACGGAAGCAATCCGACAGGTTGGCTGCGACATTGTATTCTCCACCACTGACCCAGACGTCAAAGTTTCTGGCCTTGCGGAAAGGGATGATGCCCGGGTCGAGACGATGCACAAGCGCTCCGAGCGAGAGCATATCCAATCCACCTTGCTTAAGTTCCGGAATCTTCATTGTTGTATTCTATCCTTCCTGTTGTTTTGTTGTTCTGATTCGAGTTTCTTTATTTTCCTACCTAATGATCCATTTACGGACGACTCTTCGAGCCGTCCCTGCCTCAAACTTGATAACCGAGCATCCGGAGCGGGTTGTTCCGCCCGACTTCCATAAGTTCCGACGGGGAAAGTACTCCCAGGGAATCCAGCCATTCCATGCACTGTTCCATGGTCGAGGATGAGCCCGCAAGCGAATTCCCGTCCTTGACGTAAAGACGTCCGGAAGGGTCCAGAATGACGGCCCCGCCGATGGCCTTGTATTCACCGGGCGGCATTCCGCCGGGCGGCGCAACATCGCTGGTGACGATGAAGCGGCTGACGCCCTTCGCCCGGATGGCGACACGGATGAAGCTCTTTGGGAGGTGGTGTCCGTCGGTAATAAACATACCGGTCAGGCGATCATCGGCCAACTGGGTCCAAATTGGATTCGGATGGCGAGGCAAGGTGTTGGGTATCCCGTTACCGAGATGCGTACAGAGGGATGCCCCGGCATCGACTGCACGCTTGATGCTGGCGTCATCACCAACGTGGTGTCCCAGTGAACAGACAATGCCTTGTCCGGTGGCGTGGCGGATGAAGGCTTCAGCCCCTTCGGCTTCCGGCGCCAGCGTGATGATCCTGACTCGATTGCCCGACAGACTTTGCCAGTGGTCCAGCAGGCGGACATCCGGAGGACGAATATGTTCCTGGGGATGCGCGCCGCTGGCTGGCTTGGAAATAAATGGACCCTCGAGATGGAGACCCAGCAGGTGGTCGCACAAGTCCGGCTCCATCATGGCCTTGGCCAGGATAGGGAGATTCTGTTCGTACACCGACAGATCGCTGGTCACTACGGTGGGGCAATAGGCCGCCGTGCCGCGTTTCAGCAATATCTGCGTGATGCGCCGGATGTCCGCCACCGAAAGGCCGGGTGTCGAAAAATTGACATCCTGATAGCCGTTCACCTGCAGGTCAATATAACCCTTGGTGTCGGCCAGGCCTTTCGGGATTGGACTCAGCTTGCGGTCGTTGCTCATTAAGCGCCTTTCAAGACCTCGTCAATGGCCTGCTCGAAGACCTGCAGGGATTCACGAAGAGCGTCTTCCTCGATGCTCAACGGCGGCGCAATCTTGACGCACTCCCCGGCGATGCCGACGGGAGCGAACATCAGGAGGCCCTTGTGCAAGCAGGCGAGGTTGATACGTTGAGCGAGATCGGGATCAGGCGTCTTGGTGCCTGACTTGACGACCTGGATGCCAGCGACAAGCCCCTTGCCGGTGCAACAGCCGAGAACCTGGGGATACTTCTTCTGGATGCGGTGCAACTCTGGAATGAACCATTCGCCCAAGCGGGCCGCGCGCTCCACGAGTTTCTCGTCGGCGAGCACCTGCAGGTTGGCAATGGCCGCGGCGACGGCCAGCGGCGAGGCCGAGTGAGTGGAGGTCATGGATCCGGGCGGGTAAAGCCCCATGATGTCGCTCCGGCCAATAACGGCGGAGAGCGGCAGTGAAGAGGAGATGCCCTTGCCACAGGCGATCAGGTCGGGGGTGATGCCGTAGTGCTCAAAGCAGAACATCTTGCCTGTCCGTCCGAAGCCAGCCTGGACTTCATCCATGATCATGACGATGTCGTGCTTGCGGCAGAAGGCTTCCATTTTCTTCGCGTACTCCACGGGGAGGAAGTCCGGGCCGACGCCCTGATAGCTTTCCACCATGACGCCTGCGATATTCTCTGGATTCACCTTTTTGTCGGTCAGGGTTTTCAGGAATAGGTCGAAGGAGGTGTCCGTGTTTTTGTAGCCATCCGGGAAGGGGATCTGGACGAAGTCCGGATATCGGTCTTCGCCAAGCCACTTTTTGCCTTTTGGCATACCGCCGGCGAGTTGGGCGCCCATGGTACGTCCGTGGAAGGCGTTGTTGAAGGTGACGAACACCGACTTGGCCGGGCCGTACTTTTCCATGGCGTAGGTCTTGGCCAGTTTGATGCAGTTTTCCGTGGCCTCGCTACCGGTGGATAGCAGGAAGACGCTGTAGTTTTCCGGCTTTGGCGCGAGTTTACGGAGCATATCCGTCAGGTCCGCGCGGCCTTCGTGGGGGAAGACGTAGGTGGACAGGAGGGGTTGCTCGATCATGTCCTTGATCGCCTTGAGGATGCGCGGGTGACCGTGCCCGACGTTGGTGATCAGCACGCCGGACGACCAGTCGATCCAGCGGTTGCCCCATTTGTCGGCAACGGTTGAGCCTTTGGCGCTATGCCAGACGATTGGCGGCTGGCCAGACATTGAGCGCGGTTCGGACTGCCGCAATTTCTGAAAGAACGGTAAGGACTCCGGAACAGGCAGTGCGGTTTTAATCGTCCGGTACTTGGTGTTAACCAGGGGTACAACGACAGGTTTCAGATCGTATTCAGCCATGACTATCTCCTCTTCATTTCAACATGTGGGTTATTACCATAGACAATATTACACCAATCGCCATCGGCAAGGATGGAAAGCCGGGCCGCTTCGACGACTAATTCGTTGAAGGAACTGTTGGCTGGTGTGGCCAGAATTCCCGCCTTATCAATTTCCTTGATGACGACGCGCCGTTTCTCCAGCGCGGCGGCATCCGGGAGTCCTGCGGCGGAGGATTCCACCTGCCGCATGGATTCGATGCTGGCGGCGACGGATTCGTAGCCGTAGCCAACGGGCTTGTAGCCTGCGCCTTCCCAGGGCACCAGACGATAGAAATCGGGGCTGACGTAATTATAGCGTGAGCCGGCGCACCCGATGGGATCGATATAGGAGTAGTGCACGCCGCGGTCCTGATCGTTGTGCTGGATCATGCCCGAGCGGTCTTTGCCTTCGCAATACATCAGTAGGCCCTGGTCGTTACTGCCAGCGGCGTCATCGGGATATCCGAGTCCGTTCGAGACCGACAGTATTGCGCCGTTTTCGTAACGTACTCGACCATTGGCCCACATATAGGCTTCGTTTCCGTTGGGGAAGTGACCCTTCACTCCGGTCACCGAGACGGCGACAGGTTGCAGGCCGGTGATGAAATACACGAGGTCCACATAATGGCAGCCGACATACACGAACGGATCGCTCTTGTCGGTGGTGAACCAATTCTGGAAGTTTGAATGACGATAGTAATACGGCTCGATCAGGCGGGCTTCGCCCATGGCGAACTCGCCGAAGTGACCCAGCGAGTACTGGCGCTTGGCCATCAGCGAGCGGCGGTCGAAGCGCTTGTGATATTCGACGCCGACGAACAATCCGCGTTCAAGGGCCAGCTTTTCGATTTCCACGGCCTGTGTGTATTTGAGCACGAGCGGCTTGACGCACAGCACGTGCTGGTTGCACTTCAGGGCTTCCATTACGGTTTCGTAGTGGAACTGGTCCGGCACGGCCACGATTACGGCTTGACGTGGTTTGGCCTCGGCGAGCGCCTTCTTGTAGAGGGCGGGGAACATTTTATCGGCAGGCTCATTCACGTCCGGATAGGCAATGAAGTCCTGGCCGGGGAAATTAACTTTGAAGTCCTGGCTTTCCTTCAGGGCCTTCAGAGGCGGGGCGTTCAGGGCGCACACCTTGATTTCGCCGACAGAGCCGATGCGTTGGAGGTGATAGACTGAGGGGAGGATGAGATCGTTGGTGATCATGCCTCCGCCAATGATGAGGGTGTCCAGTGGTTTTTGTTGGTTCATAAGCTTGCCTTTATTACCTGTTTCCAGTGGTTTTGCCACCGTTAAGTTGATTCTCGAACAAGGAGTTCTCCTTTCAATAGGACAACGGGTGCTTTGGGTGTGGGCGCCTGCAACTCGCCGGTGACCCATTCGAAAGCGGTTTGAGCCATGGCCTGCACCGGTTGTTTAACGGTGGTCAGGGCCGGGGTGATCATGTCGGCGAAGGGGATTCCGTCGAAACCTGTCAGGGCGATTTTGCCCGGGACGCTGATGCCGTGTTCCTGGAAGGCGCGCAAGGCGCCCATGGCGATGGCGTCGCTGGCGGCCACCAAAGCACGGGGGAGGGCTTGGCGGTGACTGGCGATTAGCATCTGGGCGGCCTTATACCCCGACATGGCGGCGGGATCGGTGCGGATGATTTGCCATTCCTGGCGGGTTGTGATGTTGTGGTGCGCGGTTTGTGTGGTGAAGTGGCGGAGCCGTTCCTGATGGGCGGGGTGAATATCGCCGATGAAGCCAGCGCTTTGATACTTCCTGAACGCAAGATGGTTGATGATTTGCTCCATGCCGTCGGCGTTATCGATGGCGACGGTGGACTGGTTGGCGGTGGGGCCGGAGCCGATGCGGGCCACACGCATGCGCCGACCGCGGAAGATATCCAGCCATTCGTCATTCGAGCCGCTACCCACGACGATCATGCCGCTCATGCCGTGCTTGGAAAGGGGGCGAAGCGCCTGGGCATCCGCGCGGCGTTGCTCGAAGCCGACGAGGACGAGGGTGTAGTCGCTGGCGTGGGCCAGATGCTGGAGGGCGCCGGTGATGGCGCCGAGGAATGGATCTTCGAAATCATAGACGACGACACCGAGGGTGCGGCTGGGGGCCCCCTTGAGGACTCGTGCGGTGGCGTTGGGAACGTAACCCATCTCGGTGGCGGTTTTTTGGATGGAATCCACAGTGGCGGTGGCGGCGCCGATTTCGTGCGCCTTGCCTGCCAGTACGCGAGATATGAGCGTTACGGAGACGCCCAGCTTTTTCGCGATATCCTTTTGTGTGACCATTGCCGCCATGTTTCCTGCAATCCTTTTGCAATTGGAAGGCGGAAATGCTGTCAAATTGCGTAAAATTAGTCAATCTCAATCGAGTGAGATTATTTATTGTCTTTAGCGGGCTCTTTCGAGTGTTTCGAGCAGCAGATGCGTCCCGAGGAGGGTTATTTTGGGCGGCGGATGACGGCGTAGAGATTGGGCTGGAGAATTCGCGAATAATTGGCGCCATTGATTATCATTATGCCGAGCAGGCAAAGGTGCAGTAGTTTTTGCAGGGCGATTCGCAGGAGGTTGATGGGGGTGACGGGCGGGATGCGGTAACCAAATACGGTCAGGTTATCGGGTGAGATTCCTGCGGCGGTGGCGATCTGGCGGAAGGCGTTGACCGAGAAGGCCAGTTCGTGGGTGAATTCGGAATACAGCTCGATGGCGCAGAGCGGATTTCCGGCGTTGGGAACCACAATCAAGATGACGCCGCCGGGCTTTAGGCATGCGTAGAGACTACGTATGACATCAATGATGGCATCCTTGCGGACATGCTCCAAAATTTCCGATAGGTAGATGATGTCGTATTTCCGGAGAGAACCCTCGATGGATGCAAGTTGCTCGACAGGGATATTCCATGGGTTACGGATGGGGTTTTTGGTTTGGATGTATTGAAGAATGGCGATGTCGCGGTCAATGACGTCCACATCGGTGGTGCCATGCTGTTTGAGGGCTTCGACGAATTCGCCGAAGCCGGGTCCCCCTTAAAGAGCCGTCATGCCGGGCCTAAGGAATTTGCCAAAGTTGTATTTAATGTGCTGAAGCTTTCGGGCGGAGGTTTTCGGCGAGTACTGCTCCTCAAGATGGCGAAGATAGTTGTCCATGGCGGTTCTGAAGAATTTCTTATGCAAGGTGAGTCATCATGGCTCGTCGGAAGGGTTGTTACAAGTGTTGAGTGATGGTGAGGAAGAGGTGTGGCTATGGTTCCTGAAAGGGGATCGGCGTTGGTTAAAAGGAGATAGGCTGTCTTGAAAGACTTCGTTAAGCACGAGGCCTGCCATACCGCGAAGAGGAGAGAAGATGGCGTCCGAGACAATCTCGATGGGAAGGTTCAATGTGCCGCGCCCTTGAAACTGGTTGTGCAAGTGAAAGTGCAGGGATGGCAATAAGGCTTGATATAACTCAGGGGCCTGATTGCCGAGGAGAATCCTATCTGGGTCGACATATGCCGTCAGAGTGCCGAGTAAGGCGCCGAGTCGCTCCATTGCCCGTTCGGCGACGGCTGCTGCCGCAGGATAACGCCGTATGGCATTTGCAACGGAGAGGGCGTCATTCAGGGGCGCTAATTCTGGCATTACCTGGAGAATGTCGCCCTGTAATGCCGGCAGGGAACAATAGGTTTCGATGCAATCGGTTTTACCGCAGAAGCAGATCCTGCCTTCGGTTCCGGCTCGCATATGACCCAATTCGCCTGCCCATTGGTGGGCGCCTGGATATGGATTACCCTCAATCATCAGTGCGGATCCGATGCCACCGCACAAGCTCAGGTAGATCACATGCCGGCATTCGGTTAGACGCGGATCGAACCACACGGCGGACCACAAGCTGGCTCTGGCATCGTTATCAACGAGGACGGGTAACCCGGTTCTGTTGGATATTTCGGCCATGATGGGCACATCAAGTATCGCGGGGAAGTGGATCGCGGAATGCCATATTCCCGTATGGCGGGTGACAATGCCGGTAAGAGCTGTGCCAACACCAAGAGTGCGCTTTGGATCGATGGAGTTGAGTGTGGAGATTCCCTTGCAGATGGCATCAATGATGTGAGCGGGGTTAGCTTGAGGAGGGAGTGGGGTTGAAGCGAAAGAGTCAACCTGCCCAGTAAGATCCACCCGAGCAAAAGAGACCTCGTCCGGGGCGACACTGGCGGTGAGAACAAACCATTTTCCTGAGGTGAATTCCAGAGCAGAGCGAGGATGCTCTGGGTTGACAAACTTAAGAAAATCCGAGCGTATCAATTCATCGACGAGGCTGACGACGCTTGAAATCCGAATTCCGCATTTCAGGTTCATTTTGGAGCGGCGGAGGGGGCCACTTTGCTGGATTGCGCGAAGGATTGAATATCTGTTCTTATCGCGCTTCTTGGTCTTATCTGATGTCATTAGAGCTAATCTTGCAAGAAATTGGCAGAAAACAATAAAAATTTCGTTGATTAAAGTGATTATCTATCGTATATGTTATTTATGAATAAGAATAATTCATTGGAAGGTATTGTTTCTGGAAAAGTTTCAATACCGTTAGATAGTGGATTTATGCCGCTGGTGAAGGTGTGGCGTCAATTCCAGCAAGCGGCGGAATCTTGTGTGGGGAAAGAGTCTTTTTCGCTGGCGTTGGCTCAACCGGCGGGGGCGGTGTCGAGGCGGGACGGTTATTTGTTTCCTGAGGGGCATCCGCGGGCCGGGGAGAATCTTGGCCATGTGGAGCGCCTGACGAAGTTCATGCTGTGGGCGTATGGCGGGCGTAAGATTTATTTTTGCGGGCCGCGGTCTGTGGCTGACGGGCTGAAGCGGCACTATACTGAATCAGCGACGGGCAAGTTCGACAACGAGCTTATTGGTCGCAAGATATATGATGGTGATCTTGAGGTCCTGCATGTGGCGGCGGGGGATGTGCCCGGGGCATGTTTGCCGGCCAAGCGGATTGGTGGCCAGTGGAACGGGTGCCGGATCGGGTTTGATTTGGGCGGGAGTGATCGCAAGGCTTCGGCTGTGATGGATGGCAAGGTGTTGTTCACCGAGGAAATTGGATGGCAGCCGTATTTTGAGAAGAATCCTGAGTATCATTATCAGGGCATCATGGATTCCCTGAAGCGGGCGGCCAAGCATCTGCCGAGAGTGGATGCCATCGGGGGCAGTGCGGCGGGAGTGTATGTTGAGAATCAGGTACGGGTCGCCTCGCTATTCCGCGGGGTCTCGCCGGCGGATTTCGACCAGCATGTGAAGGACTTGTTCTTCCGTATCAAGAAGGAGTGGGGGAATATTCCGTTGGTGGTCATGAACGATGGCGAGGTGACGGCATTGGCCGGCGCTGCAGCGCTGAAAGATAATGCGGTCCTCGGGGTTTCAATGGGAACCAGTGAAGCGGCGGGGTTTGTCACGCCGGATGGATCCCTGACGCCGTGGCTGAATGAATTGGCGTTTGCTCCGATTGACGGGCGGCTGGATGCGCCGGCGGACGAATGGTCGGGCGACCGGGGATGCGGGGTCCAGTATTTCTCGCAACAGGCGATGCCCCGGTTGGCGAAGGCGGCGGGGATTGACCTGCCTGATTCCATGCCGTTGCCGGAAAAGCTTGTGGCGGTGCAGGAGTTGATGGCGGGAAATGATCCGCGTGCGCGATTGATCTATGAGACGATTGGAGCGTGGTTTGGATATGCGGTGCTTCAGTACCGTGAGTTCTATCCGCTTCGGAATGTGTTGGTGCTGGGTCGTGTGACGAGCGGAACGGGTGGCGAGATTATTCTCGACCGTGCGCGGCATGTGATTGGCATCGAGGCGCCGGAGCTGGCGGGGAGTATCAAGTTGATGATGCCCGGCGAGACGGATAAGCGGCATGGGCAGGCGGTGGTGGCGGCAAGTCTTCCTGTGGTGGAGAAATAACCAATGACGAATCCCTATTTGGCTTGGGTGCGGGAGTGTGAAACGTGGTTGGCGCGCGGGAAAGGCATGCCGCTGGGCGGGATTCCTTCCCAGTATCGGGCGGCGGTTGATCCGGCGGCCAGCAAGGGGCTGATCTTTTCCCCGCATCCTGATGATGAATGTATTGTGGGTGCCTTGCCGTTGAGAATGGCGCGCGAGGCGGGGATCGCCATTACGAATATCGCGGTGACACTGGGCAGTAAGAAGGATCGCCGTCAGGGCCGTTGGCAGGAATTGCAGAATGCCTGCGCGTTTCTCGGGTGGGGTGTGCAGTCGACTGTGCCGGAGGGGCTGGAGAAGATTTCGCTGAAGGGGCGCGCGGAAGATCCGGAAAATTGGAAGCGGGCGGTAGAGGTTATTATAGGGGTATTGGCGCAACATCAGCCGAAAGTTATTTTTGTTCCCCATGCGGAGGACTGGAACGCTTCGCATATCGGGACGCACCATCTGGTCATGGAGGCGTTGGCGGCGATGCCGGCATCGTTTTCGTGTTTGGTGGTGGAGACGGAGTTTTGGGCGGCGATGGACACACCGAACGTCATGATGGAATCCAGCGCGGAAGATGTGGCTGAACTGGTCGCGGCGACATCGTTTCATGTTGGCGAAGTCCAGCGGAACCCCTATCATCTCACCCTCCCGGCATGGATGCAGGACAATGTGCGTCGTGGTGGCGAGTTGGTTGGTGGACAGGGTGGCTCGGTGCCGGATTTTTCGTTCTGCACGTTGTACCGGGTACGCGGGTGGAAACAGGGTGCGTTGATGGAGATATCACCGGCGGGACGTATGATCGCCAAGGGGCAATCGATGCGGGACTGGTGCATGGAGGTTCGGAAGACGATTGGAATTTAAGTTGTTAGCTGTATGACGAGTGTCATGAGCAGGTTGATAAGGGAGTGCGGAGCGGTTTAAAATAAGAAAGGATAGAGCGTATGAATGTTGGATTTTACGGGCACGTGAGGCAGTATCATAATATCAAGGCGGAAATTGATGCGAATATTCAAAAGGTGCTGGAGAGTGGGGAGTATGTTCAGGGGCCCATGAACAAGCAGTTTGAGAAGGAACTGGCGGCGTTTCACGGGGCGAAATACGCCATTGGCGTGGGGAATGGAACGGATGCCATCTGGTTGGTGCTGATGGCGATGGGCATTGGGCCGGGTGATGAAGTTATCACAAACGCGAACACATTTTTTGCAACTGCAGAAGCCATCTGGATTGCCGGAGCCACGGCGGTGCTGGTGGATTGTGACCCGAAAACAAAGTGTATCGATCCGGTGAAGGCGGCAGCGGCGATTACTCCGAAGACCAAAGCCATCATTCCCGTGCATCTTTACGGTCAATGCGCCGATATGCCGGCCATCCGTAAGCTTGCCGACAAGCATGGCTTAAAGGTGATTGAAGACAATGCGCAGGCGATTGATGCGGCGGGCGACACGTTCAAAATCGGCGAGCTGAGCGATGCAATGGCGACTAGTTTCATCATCCAGAAGAATCTGGGCACCTTTGGCGACAGCGGGGCGATTGTGACCAACGATGCCGAAATTGATCGCAAGACACGGCTGTTGCGCAGCCACGGTTCGCCGGCGCGAAATGTCCACAGCTTCGGGTATAACAGCCGCTTGGACGATATTCATGCGGGTATTCTCAGCGCGAAACTGAAACACATTCACGAGTGGAATAATCAGCGCATCAAATTGGCAGAGCGCTATACGGCTGGCCTTAAGGGTGTGAAGTCGTTCGAGCTTCCTTATCACAAGCCGGGCTACCGCCATGTCTGGCATCTCTATGTGATTGAGGTCAAGGATGCTGCCAAGCGCGATGCGATGGTGGATTTCCTGGTGAAAAACGGTGTTGATGCCAAGACGCATTACTCGATTGCGATTCACAAGCAGGCTGGGTATCCGTGGGGGAAGGATGCCAGGATTGAGGGTTCGCTTGTTAATGCGGAAAAGAACGCGGCTACATGTGTCAGTTTGCCGATGTTCCCTGAGTTGACGGTTGAGGAAGTGGACTATGTTGTCCAGAAGTGCCTGGAGTGGGACAAGCAGAACGGTTGATAGTGTTGGTAGCGATGGGTCCCAGGGCGAAGATGCCTTGGGACCTTTCTATTGAAGGGAGCAAGGAGGTTGTTATATGAGCCATTGTTATAGTGTAGTAGTTGTTGGCATGGGCAAGCGGGGCAAGCATCATGCGAGTGCTTTTCAGGCCAATCCCAATTTTAAAGTGGTGGGGATTTGCGATATTGACCAAGCTCGACTTGCATCTGCTGCCGCGGAATTGGGTAATCCGGCCACATCGACGGATGCGGCAGCGTTAACGGCTGCTCTTAAGCCGGACGTGTTTTGTTTTTGCACGATGCCGAACCTCCGTACTCAAATGATAAAGATCGCTGTGGATAACAGGGTCAAGATGATTGCCTTTGAAAAGCCGGTGGCGGATTCCAGCAAGGTGGCGTTGGAAATAAAGGCGATGCTGGCTGGGAGTGGGATCAAGACAGTGGTGAGTCATCAGCATCGGTATGGGGTTCATTACCGCAAGGTGAAGGAGATTGTTGCTAGCGGAGCGCTCGGCAAGATCCATACTATTTATGCGACAAGTCCGGGATGGATGATGCACATGCTCTCGCATTTGATTGATTACATGCGATGGTATAATAATGATGTTGATGCCGATTGGGTGATGGCCCAAGCAGCAGGGCAAAGTAAGCTTGGAGACAATCATCCGTCTCCCGATTACCTTGCGGGTGTGATTCAATTTAAGAATGGGGTTCGGGGGATTGTTGAAACAGGGGCGGGGGCGCCTAACATCCCTGAGGTGGCGAAGTGGTGGGGAAGGAACCGGATTCGAGTGATGGGGGACGATGGGTTTGCGGAAGTGCTAACAAATGGGGGGTGGCGGGCAGTAACGAAAGCCGGGGCGATGTCGGGTGACGGGGCAATGAATTATGTGGAGGATATGCCACCGTATATTCAAGAGATGGCAGATTGGTTGAATGATGACGGCAAGTTGCACAGCTGTAATTTTGACAGTGCCTGTAAAGGGTTCGACATCATGATGGGGATGTGCCGTTCGGTGGTTGAGGGGGGACAAGTGGCGATGCCGCTGACCGATGGGAAACTGGAAATCGACGCCCTTCGACAGAAGATGAATGCAAAGCGTGTGATGTTGGCATCGCCGGATCATGCAGCAGAATTTTGCATGTAAACTGAAAAGAGGGATTTGTGGAAGTTATTATCCGTCCTGACTCGGCAAGCGCTTGTCGCTTGGTCTCGCAACTGGTTGCTAGCCATTTGCGTCATAAATCTGATTCGGTCCTGGGATTGGCGACCGGGCGTACCATGGAGCAAGTGTATGCCGAGTTGGTGCGGATGCATCATGAGGAGGGCTTGGATTTCTCGTTCTGCCGCACCTTTAACCTGGACGAGTATGTCGGGTTGGATCCCAAGGATCCGCACTCCTACCGTCACTACATGAATGAACATCTATTCTCGCGGATCAATATTGATATTCGCAACACGCATCTTCCCCGTGGCATGGCAGAGGATCTTCAAGCGGAATGCCGACGATACGAGAATTTAATCCGGAGTGATGGAGGGATCGATCTTCAATTGCTGGGAATTGGAGAATCAGGGCACATCGGGTTCAACGAGCCGATGTCATCGTTACGTTCCCGTACGCGCGACAAATGCCTGACGCCGAGTACGATAGCCGTCAATTCCGTGCTGTTTGGTGATGAGCCGCACCGGATGCCGAAGCGCGCGCTGACGATGGGTGTGGGGACGATTCTTGATGCGAAGGAGGTTGTCCTGTTGGCGACGGGGCCCAAGAAGGCGTCGATCATTGCCAGGGCGATTGAGGGGCCGGTGACATCCATGGTGACCGCCTCGGCATTGCAGTTGCATCCGGCCTGCAAGGTGATTGTGGATGAGGCGGCGGCGAAGGAATTGACGGCAACGGACTATTACCGGTGGATTTTCGAGAATGAGCCTGAATGGGCTTTGTATCGTAATTAAGAAGAAGGGATAAAGGAGTGGGCGCATGAGTAATGGCACAGCAGGCAAGTTCAAGTTTCGTGATGTGGTGAAGCGATTCCGGGCGTGGGGTGATTTTGTGGAAGCGATTCCCTACGGGTCAGGCCATATCAACGACACGTTCAAGGTCACGTTCAACATGGCTGGGACGCAGGTGCATTACCTGCTTCAGCGTATCAACCATCGCATATTCAAGGACCCGCGCGCGGTCATGGACAACATCGTGAGGGTGACGGACCATGTAAGGAGCAAGCTCACGGAGGCGGGAGTGGAGGATGTGACCCGGCACTCGCTGTGCGTTGTTCTTACCCGCGGTGACGCCAACCCTAGCTATCACGATTTGGAGGGCAACTGGTGGCGGATGTATTTATTCGTGGAGGGGGCGAAGACATACGACACGATTGAGAACCAGAACCAGGCGTTTGAGGCGGCCAAGGCGTATGCCAGATTCCAGAACCTGCTGGCCGATCTTCCTGCCCCGCGGTTGCACGAGACGATTCTTAACTTCCACAACACGCCGGTCAGATTGGGCGCGTTGCAGGAGGCGATTGCGGCAGATGCCTGTAACCGTGCGGCGGAGGCACGGGCTGAAATCTCGTTTGTTGAACGGCGCGCGATGATGTGCGGACGTCTGCTCGAGCGCCACGCCAAGGGGGAGATTCCCGAGCGGATCACCCATAACGACACCAAGCTGAACAATGTGATGCTGGATGACGTGACGGGACAGGGGGTGTGTGTGATTGACCTTGATACCGTGATGCCCGGGCTGGCGCTTTATGATTTTGGCGACATGGTGCGGAGCGCCACGGCGGCGGCGGCGGAAGACGAGCGAGACTTGAGCAAGGTGCGGATGCGGATTGAAATGTTTGAGTCGATCGCCCGCGGCTATCTTTCCGAGGCGGCTTTCCTGAATCCCGCAGAGCGTGAGGAATTGGTGTTCTCCGGTCGGCTGATTACACTGATGATCGGGATGCGGTTCCTGACGGACTTCCTGCAGGGGGATACGTACTTCAAGACGCATCGTCCGGGGCATAACCTTGACCGTTGCCGGTCGCAGTTCAAGATGGTTGCGAGCATGGAATCGCAGGCGGACGCGATGGAGCAAGTGGTGTCCAAGGCGTGGGCGGAGCGGGCATCGTAATCCGCATTCGATGTTGATACAGGCGGCGTCCCGGCATAGTCTTTCCGCAACAGATGATCCGAGGTGGATCGGGAGGCGGAATGACGCTTTGCGAATTGATTGACGTTACCAAAAAGTACGGGGGCGAGCCTCCGGTACTCAATGCTGTTTCCCTGACGATCAAGGAAGGTGAAACGCTGGCGGTGGTCGGGCCATCAGGCTCCGGCAAAAGCACACTTTTGAATCTAATGGGAGGGCTGGACGCGCCGACGGCTGGAACGGTCCGATTCGCGGGTCAGGAATTGCAGGGACTTAGTGATGGGGGGCGTGCAGAGTTTCGGCGGCGTCAAGTGGGGTTTGTCTTCCAGCGGCATTTTCTTTTGCCGCAACTGACCGTCTTGGAGAATGTGATGGTTCCAACCTTGGCCGGGCGCGGGAGTTGCACCGCTGATGGTGTGGAGCGAGGGATGAGTTTACTCAAGCGCGCGGGCATGGGGGGCAATGCGAGTGCGATGCCGGGTGAGCTTTCCGGTGGTGAACGTCAACGCGTCGCGGTGGTGCGCGCTTTGATCAATGAACCGCGGATCCTTCTGGCGGATGAACCGACAGGCTCCCTTGATGCGACCACGGCCAGCGGCGTAGTGGACTTGCTACTGGAGCTTAATCGCGAGTCGAAAATTGCCGTGGTGATGGTAACGCATTCACTGGCCCTGGCGCGGAGGATGGGATCCATTTTGGAAATCACGAGCGGAGTGCTTGCCACTGTAGCCTGATATGAAACTTGGCAAAATACCGTCCATCAGCCTGGTGCGAGTCATTTGGCGCACCTGTGTCTTCTATTGGCCTAGCCACCTGCTGACAGCCCTTGCGGTTGCCGTTTGTACGGTGGTGCTGGCTGGCGCTTTAATTGTGGGTGATTCTGTTCGAGGAACTTTAATCAAGGTGGCGGATCAGCGGTTGGGTCATGTTCAGTATGCATGGTTTGCGGGTGACCGGCTATTCCGTCAGGCGTTGGGGCGGGAGATGATGGAGAGATTCTCCGCCAATCTGACAGGACGGGCGATAGCGAGGTCAAATGTCAATTGTCAAGGGCTGACCCGTGACTTTGGAGTGACGACTATCTTGTCGCTGGGCGGTGTGGCGGCGACCCAAGATGGACAGCGACGGACGGGCGGGGTACGGATGGTAGGGGTTCAATCATCATTTGCCCAGATGAGTTCAGCCGGGTTCCCTGCGGTCACAGGTGGAGCGGTGGTGGTCAATCGACGGCTGGCGGATGTGCTTTCCTTGCGAGTGGATGACGAGGTTGTGCTTCGTGTCGAGCGTCCTGATGCATTGCGGGAGATGGCGCTGGAGGCGTCCGGCCGGGCAAGTGTGGCGTGTCGAGTGACGGTGAGCGCCATTGCGGGGGATGGGGAGTTCGGGCGATTCGGGCTGGAGAACACGCAAGTTCCACCGCTGAACGCCTTTGTTGATCTTGCCTTCCTGCAAAAACTCACGGGAGCCGGGGAGCAGGCTAATCTATTGCTCATTAGCGGGATTGATGATTTGCTGATGGCGGAGTCCGCGCTCCGGCAGGCGTGGGATTATCCGGATGGCGGGCTTGAGTGGCGAACAGTGAGAACTGGGAAAGTCGGTGAATTCCGTAGTAGGAGTATTTTTCTGGAAGAGAGTATTGCGCGCGCCGCCGGGGTTGTTTCTTCGCAGAGCGTCGGTGTGCTTACCTATCTTGTCAATTCCATCAAGGCTAAAGGGCGAACGACGCCCTATTCGTTTGTTGCCGGTGTTGAAGCGCCGCCGGGTGGAGGCGTAATCGGGTCCGGGGAGATCGTGGTGACCGATTGGCTGGCCGATGATTTGGACGTTGCCGCAGGGGATGCCATTGAGCTTCGGAGTTATGTGATGGGTTCACTGCGGACGTTGACGGAGACATCGGCTGTATTCCGGGTGAAGGCGGTGGTTCCGATTGCCGAAGCGGCGGATGAGAGTCTGATGCCTGCCATACCTGGGATTACCGATGCAGGATCGTGCGGGGATTGGGATACGGGGCTTCCGGTTGATTTCGCGAAGGTCCGGGAGAAGGATGAAGCGTATTGGGATCAATGGAAGGGGGCGCCAAAGGCTTTTATTGGGCTTGAGGATGCGAGGAGGTTGTGGGGCAGCCGATGGGGTGGTCTTACTGCGATACGGTATGACGGGACGGAAGAAGAAAGAAGAATCATCAGGGAGAAATTGCGTGCCCTTCTTGTTGAAGCGGGAGCGGGTCCTAGTCTTCGGGCTGTGCGCGCGGAAGCGGAACAAGCGGGGAGCGATGCGCTTGATTTTGGACAGCTATTCATGGGGTTGAGTTTCTTTTTGGTGATTTCCGCAGTGATGTTGATGGGGCTCCTGTTTGGTTTGGCCGGGGAGCGGCGGATGGAGCAGACGGGAGTGCTGATGGCGCTTGGATTTGATTCCCGTGTGTTGAAGCGCTGGGCGATGGGAGAGGGAATTGTGACAGCCATGGCGGGTGGCGCCCTGGGGTGTCTTGGCGGCGAGGGTTACGCAAGAGGATTGATCTGGTTGTTGGAGAGTCGTTGGGTTGGTGAGGTTCCGCTGGGGCTGGATATTCATGTCTCCTGGGTGTCGCTGGCGGTGGCAGCGGGGACGGCGCTCGTGCTGGCTATTGTCATCAGCGGGAGTGTTGCGCGACGATTGATGCGAATGCAGACCAGGAATTTGATGGATGCCTTGATCGATGAGCGAGTGAAGCGGCATCGCCGATGGGGGTTGAAGATTTGGTCTGGGACAGGGGTGTTGGCGATTGTGATGGCGGGGGGGCTGGCGTGGATGGCGAGAGGGGCAGGTCATGAGTCGCGCGTAGCGATGTTTTTCGGTCTGGGATTCTGTCTTCTGGTGGCAGGGGCAGCCGTGTTGCGTCGGTTGATTGATTCGTGGGGCAAGAAGAGGGATGCAATGCCGGCAGGGATATTGGAATTGGCACGGCGGAATGCGGGACGGAACGCTAAGAGAAGTTTTCTGGTGTCAGGATTGACGGCTTGTGCGGTGTTCCTGCTGGTGGCCGTCGCCTTGTTTGAGCCAGCGAAGGATGATTCAGGTGGAAGGGGAACAGGGACTGGCGGATATGAGTTGATGGTGCAGACAACGGTTCCGATTGCGGCGGACTTAAATCTTGAACGGGAGCGACAGCGGCGCGGACTAACAGGTGATGCGTTTAAGCAAGTGGCCTTTACCGGGCTCCGTGTTGTCCGTGGAGATGATGCCGGTTGTGGGAATTTGAATCGTGCGCAGAAGCCGCGATTGGTCGGAGTTGATCCGGTTGATTTATCCCGTCAGAAATCATTCAGGTTCATCAATACGTTGCCTGTGATAGGGGACGAGAGTCCCTGGATGTTGTTGGATAAGGACTGGGGGCATGACGTGGTGCCAGCGGTGGCCGATGAGGCGACATTAATGTGGGGACTTAAGAAGCAGGTGGGAGACGAGCTTTTGTACAGGGATGAAAACGGGAAGGCATTCAGACTGAGGTTTGTGGGAATGCTGGCGAATTCCGTTTTGCAGGGGCATGTGATTGTTCCGGATGGGTTATTGAGCCGGCGTTTCCCGACAGAGGCGGGGGTGCGACTGTTGCTGGTTGATGTTCCGACTGACGCGCAGAAGGAAGTGGCGGGTGTATTGTCGCGGCAGTTGGGGGATGATGGCGCGGAGGTGGTTGCCTGCGTGGATCGACTCAGGCAACTCAATGCCGTGACGGCGTTATACATCAGGATATTCCAGATACTGGGGGGACTGGGGTTGTTGCTGGGGGTGTTGGGAGTGGCGGTGGTTGTCGCGAGGAATGGCATTGAGCGGCGTGGCGAACTGGCATTGTTGAGGGCGACTGGGTATTCGAGACGGGAGAGCGTGATGTTGCTGGCGGGGGAGCAGGTATGGCTTATTGGATTGGGGATTGCCGTGGGATGTTTGGCGGCGGTTGCCGCGGTCTGGCCGGTGATGACGTCCGGGCAAGCGGGGTCCTGGTCGGCGTGGGTTGTGCCGGTTATTGGCATATTCGCTGTAAAGATAGGCGGAGTCGCGGCAAGTGTATTGACGGCGATGCGTGTCACGCGTGGGGAACCATGGGAGGCGCTCCGGCAGGAGTGAAGGGGGAGGACGGGGATGGATGTCGTCCCTTCAGACGGAAAACAATAAAGGAGGCTTCCAGCACGGACAGCCATGCCTTTGCCGTCGGTTGCAGGTGCCGTAGTCACCACTGGGTGACTACAGTTTTAACAGTTAGGCTGTGCGCCCGGCGCAGAGTTCGACGAAGCGCTGGAATGTTGTCAGGTCTCGCTTAATCATCTTGATAGCGCATCGAAGGGTGATGCTATTTCAAGATTGTCTTTTGAATTAGCCGGAAGGGCTGTTTCTGGTCGGGGTGGTGGCAAGGGTATGGTGAAATCCGGGCGTGACATTGATTCGGGTAAGAGAGGATAATGAAGGCGCTATGAAGATTAATGTTATTCATAGAATGCGCGGCGCCATCGGTATCATGATTACCCTTGTTCCTGCAGCGGTGTCATTTGGGGACGGGGGTGGTTTTGACCGGTATGGGATCATCATCGAGCGGCGTCCGTTTGGGGCGGAGTCAGTCCCGGTGGTGGCGCAGGTGGTGGTTGTTCCGCCTGAGCAATCGGTGGTCAACCAGATACGGATGTCGGCGGTGGTACGTGACAATGAAGGAGTGTTGCGTGTGGGGTTGGTGGATGCGAAAACCAAGCGGAATTATATGCTGGCGGTTGGCGAGGCGGTGGATGGCGTTGAGATTATCAGCGCGGACTATTTGGCGGAGCGCGCGCGATTGAGGCGTGGCTCCGAGGATTACTGGGTTTCGATGCAGGGAGGATCGAATCGGTTTGAGCGGGTGGTTGAGCCTGTGAATACTCCATTGGAGAAGGAGGTTCCGCAGGGCAAGATGACGGAGGTCAATGCAGGAGGAGGGGTTGATCAGAAACGATCCTATCTGCTTCGGCGGCAACAGAGGGAGGAGGCGCGGCTTCGGAAGGAATTGGCGAGGTTGAGCGCGATAGAGGCGGAGCGGGCAAAAGAAAAGAAATTGGATCAGAAGGTGGATGGCGAGTCAGGCGTTGGGATCGTGAGGGCAGGACGGAAGAAGAGTAATGACACGTCGCAACGTCAGTTGGTGGCGTCGTTGACCCAGACGGAAGCACTTGAGTTAACCGATGAGGAAATCGGGCGGCTACTTCAGGAGTATCAGAAGGAATTGATACGCAAAGGCATGACCCCGTTGCCGATTCCATTGACGCCAGAAACGGATCGTCAGCTTGTGGAGGAAGGGTATCTTCCGGCGTTGGAGTAGAGGGGAGGGAGGCTGTTAGACTGTTAGGCTGTTAGGAAAGGGGTGGGGAGTGTGTATGATCCAATGGATGTTGCAATGGACGCCTCTGAGATGCGTCCCTACCCAAGAGAACGGTAATATTACTGATGAGTAAGTGGGTTAGAAAGACGGTTGATTATACAGGAGTGGTGCAGGGGGTTGGATTCCGCCCAACGATATACCGGTTAGCCAGAAGTGTCGGGTTGTCGGGTTCTGTGCAGAATCGGCGGGGGTGTGTGCGGTTAATTCTGGAAGGCGAGCGGAAGCGTGTCGAAGCATTCCTCGAGGCCTTGCCGAGCCGGTTGCCGCCTAATGCCAGAGTGGATGGGGTTGCCTTGAGAGGAATGGAAATCCTCGATGCGGAACCTGTTGATCGGGAACTCCGGATTTTGGAGAGTGACTTCGGTGAAGAGCATGAAGTTCTGATCCCTGCTGATCTGGTCATGTGTCCTGCCTGTGCAGCCGAGGTGCTGGATCCGGCGGACAGGCGATATGGATATGCGTTCACAACTTGCACGCATTGCGGGCCGCGATATACGGTGTTGAAGTCCATGCCGTATGACCGGGCGCGCACGACGCTTTCGGTGTTTCCCCTGTGCGAGGCTTGCCGACGGGAATATGAGGACCCGATGGATCGGAGATTCCATGCGGAGAGCATAGCGTGTCCGGCGTGCGGGCCGAGGGTGTGGCTGGAAACAATGCAGGGTCAGACGTTGCCGATCGGGGCGATGGCGGGGGCGCGCGCAAGTCTTGCCCAAGGGGGGATTGTCGGGGTGCGCGGGCTGGGTGGATTCCTATTGGCCGTGGATGCGTTCAACCGGGAGGCATTGGCGCGGCTTCGGGATCGGAAGCACCGTCCTGAAAAGCCGCTAGCGGTGATGGCCAGGGATCTTGAGGTGGCGCGGCGGTATGCGGTTATTTCCGACGATGAGGCCAGCTTGATGCAGTCGCCGGAAGGGCCGATTGTGATTGTTGATGTGCGGCGGGATGTCATCACTAAAGGACTATTGCCGTTTGAATTGATTAATCCGGATTCGCATACCGTTGGCATGATGTTGCCCACCACTCCATTGCATTTGCTGTTGTTTCATGCGCAAGGCGAGGATTCTGTGCCGGCGTTTGATCTTCTGGTGATGACGAGCGGCAACCGGGGTGGTGAGCCGATTTGCCTGACAAATGACGAAGCGCGTGTGCGGCTGGGAAAGATTGCCGACCTTCTATTGGTGCATGATCGTGAAATCCATTTGCGGAATGATGATTCCCTGTGCGTGGTGCAAGCCGGAGGAGCGCCGCAGGTGTGGCGTCGTGCGCGCGGGTATGCTCCGCAGCCCATCAGCCTTAAGTGGAAAATGGAGCGCACCGCTTTGGCGGTTGGGGCTGATATGAAGAACGCGCTGGCCCTTGCCTACGGGGATCGAGTGGTGCTTTCTCCGCACATCGGCGATCTGGACACTCCGGAAGCCGTTGAAGAGTTTGAGCAAGTGGCGGCGGCACTGCCTGATTTTCTTGAGAGGAAACCCGAGGTAGTGGCGGTGGATATGCATCCGGATATGCAGTCGACGCGGATGGGGCGGCGCATGGCCGCAAAGCTTGGGGTGGAGGTGGTGGAGGTTCAACATCATCATGCCCATGCGGTGGCATGTCTTGCGGAGCATGGGTTGCGCGAAGGATTGGCCTTGGTCATGGATGGCATGGGGTGGGGGCCTGATGGAACGGTTTGGGGGGCGGAGGTGTTGCGAGTTCGCAAGGATGGGTTTAGGAGGCTTGCCAGTTTTGAACCGGCGCCGTTGCCGGGTGGCGATACGGCGGTTCGATGTCCGGCGCGGCAATTGATTGGCCGATGGGTGGCCGCAGGTGTTCCCGTTTCCGAGGAGTGGATGGAGTCCTTGGGGGTGAGCAGGGAAGAGGTGTCAGTATGGGAGCAACAATGCCGGGAGGGTGTTAATGCACCATTAAGTCATGCGGCTGGCCGGGTGTTTGATTCGTTTTCCGTTTTGCTGGGATTGGCGCCGAAAGCGGCTACCTATGAGGGTCAATCGGCGGTTCGCCTGGAGGCGGCGGCGCGGGAATGTCATAAGGCGACCCTGCCGGAGATTGAGTGGGAGGGCCGAGAAGCGGAGGGAATGTTCCGGGTGGATTGGAGTCCGGCGTTCAGGATGTTTGCCGAGAGACGTGTTGCCGAACTGCATCCTGCGGTTTGGGCGATGGCGGCGCATCACGCGATTGCGCGAGCGGCTTTGGAAATGGTAATATATTCGACGAGTGAGGAACAGAACCCGATGGTGGCGTTAAGTGGCGGCGTTTTCATGAATCGCATTCTAAACGGCTTGCTGGTTGAGTTGCTTGAGGAGCGAGGGATCAGGGTGTTGCGTCATTGCAAGACGCCGCCAGGTGATGGATGTGTTGCGTTGGGACAGGCGGTGATAGCCGCCGGAACCGGAAAGTGAGTTTGCCGATGTGCTTAGCAGTGCCAATGAAGATTGTGGAAGTCCGACCTGACAGGATGGGAGTGGCGGAGTTGGAAGGGAGTCGCCAGGAGGTTAATTTATCGCTGGTTCCCGACGCCGTGGTTGGCAGTTATGTGATTGTGCATGCGGGATTCGCGATTGAGCGGATGAATGAGCACGAGGCCAATACTATTCTAGCAGTCTTCGAAGAGATGGCGGCACAACAAGCTCGCCCATCCCCAGTCTGAAAAGGGAGGGGTCAGGGTTGGATGAGACTAGCCGCCAGAGCGGCGGCGGCATCACGGGCGGGGCAATGGATCCTCAAATTCACCTGACGATCCTGACGCTTTACTTCACTTAATTCCGCGAGTTTCGCAAGGCCGGACGATTCCTCGGTAAAGGCGGCGGACACGATCAAGCCGTTCAGGATCTGATGGATTTGGAAGGCGGCGTCGGTTGAGACGGCGGAAAGGGCGATGTTGGCATCCATGATTCCCTTGGATTCTGAAACCTGCATGGTGGTGCAAGTGGTGTTTCGAAGCAACATGGCTTTTAACGGGTGAGGAGAGGAGCCGGCGTAGCCGCAGGAGGAGGCGGTCAGGAAGGTTCCGGCAGTATGGGTCGGGATGGCAAGGGTTGGGTTGCTGAGGGAGCCAAGATTCGGGGTTGATCCGTTGAGGATACCTAGTGCTGAATTCATGGCCCCATCGTCGGAGGCGATGGCGAGCAGGCCTGACGAGTAGATGCAGGCGTTCATGGTGGCGCCACTGGCGCGATCCTTCCACTTATGGATGGTGGATCCGGAATGTTTCCGGGTGGTGTATTCCGGATGGGAGGATAGGCGGGTGATAAGCGCCTTGGCAGGGATTGTGCCGCGTATGATCGCCACGCCGCGACTGCCGGACAGCTCTTCCCCGTACAGGGTGATGTTGGCCAGGGACTTCAGCGGATCAACACCAAGCAGGTTCTGGTAGTGGTTCAGGAGGGTTTTGAGTTTGGCGCCATTGCCGGCGTCATTCAGCAGGATGCGGCAGGTTTCCGATGGGGCGAATTGATCCATGTCCAAATGGAGAACCCACTTGGCGTCGGCTGAGACGGTGGATTTGTTTAATGGAGCGGCTTGAATGAGCGGGAGTGCTGTTGAGGCCAGCGTGAGGCCAAGGATGATCAGGAATCGTGATAGAAGTTTGCTATACATAGTATTACAGTCCTGAAGACATATGTTGGATCAGGATTTTTGCGCCGATCCCAATAAGCACTAATCCGCCAATGATCTCAATTTTCTTTTCAAAGAAATGACCGGAAACGTTTCCAATCCGGACTCCGGCGAGACAAAGGACAAACGTTACCGAGCCGATGACAGCGACAGGCGCGATGATGGAGGTCCCCAGCATGGCAAACGTGATGCCAACGGCGAGTGCGTCGATGCTGGTTGCCAGGGAAAGCACGAAGAGGACGTAGAGGCCGAACGGGTTGGATTCGTTTTCCGCTTCCTCAAAGCGGGTTGCTTCGTAGATCATTTTTCCGCCAACGAAAGCAAGGAGCAGGAAGGCGACCCAGTGATCAAAGCCTTTCATGAAGGATTGCAGGGTTCGTCCTGCCAGCCAGCCAATGACGGGCATGATGGCCTGGAAGAGGCCGAAGGCCGTTGCCATGCGCAAGGCATGTCCCATATGGAAATTCTTCATGGCAATGCCACTTGCCACGGAGACCGCGAATGCATCCATGGCGAGACCGACTGCCAGAAGAATGATTTCAATTGGGCTCATGATATTACAAAGGGCAGTGCCTTGTGGCATCTGCCCTTGATCGATTCACGAGATTGCCGATGCTTCCATCGGTTACCACATTTTAGTTTGAGGCGCGACCGCCGATGCCTTTGGCGCTTTTGCCCATGGCCTTGGCGGGTTCTTTCGGGCGGAGCGCCCGGACAGCGGCACCTGCCTGCCACATTTCAGAGTCGTGGATTTCAGCGAGTTTCTTGCCGAGAAACTTCTGGTAATCCTTGCCGCCGCAATCGCGGATGACTTCGCGGGTTTCCTGGCCACGCTTTACAGATGCGTAGAGTTTCTTGAAGACCGGGAGGTTGGCCTTCCTGAAAATGGGCCTCCACTTCAGGGCGCCATGCTGGGCAGTTGCCGAGCAGTTCTGATACATCCAGTCCATGCCGTTTTCATCGACGAGACGGATCAGGCTCTGGGTCAACTCCTCAGATGTTTCGTTGAAGGCTTCGCTTGGCGAGTGGCCATTGGCGCGCAAGACGTCGTACTGTGCCTGCATCAAGCCAGCCAAGGCGCCCATCAACACGCCGCGTTCGCCGGTGAGGTCGCTGTAGACTTCCTTTTGGAAGGTGGTGGGGAAGAGGTAGCCGGAGCCGATTCCGATTCCGAGGGCGATACAACGCTCCGTGGCGCGTCCCGTGGCGTCCTGTCCGACGGCAAAGCTTGAATTGATGCCGGCGCCAGAAAGGAAATTGCGCCGAACATTCAGGCCTGAGCCTTTGGGGGCGACCATGATGACATCCACGTTCTTGGGCGGGATAACACCTGTTTGCTCCTTATAGACGATGGAGAATCCGTGTGAGAAATAGACGGCGTCGCCTGGCTTAAGGTTTGCCTTGATGGTCGGCCAGACTTTCCGCTGGGCGGCGTCTGAGACGAGGATTTGGATGACGGTGCCGCGCTTGACCGCTTCGGTGATGGGGAAGAGGGTTTTGCCGGGGACCCAGCCATCCTGGCAGGCTCGATCCCAGTCACGCTTAAATTCCGGGGCTTGGCCGATAATGACGTTAAATCCGTTGTCCTTCAGGTTTAGCGCCTGGGCTGGGCCCTGGACGCCGTAGCCGATGATGGCGATGGTTTCGTTTTTCAGAACCTTACGAGCTTTGGCGATCGGGAACTCCTTACGGGTGACCACTGTTTCCTTTTCGCCACCGAAATTGATCAAAGCCATGATTATCTCCTTGTGTATGTGATTTAAAAGGGCGGCATAGTATGATATCAGCCGTTGCTGTCAATGAGAAAACAGCCAAAACGCGGGTTGAAGGGAGAAAAAATCTTATTGTGGCGCTATTGACGATGAGGGTGCGGTCAGATATATTCATCTTCAATCAGTCGCGAAAGGCGGCTTCATCAATTAAGGAGACAACAATGAGCAAAGTACTGCGAAAGCTGAAGATAAAGGGATTTACGTTGATTGAGCTGTTGGTTGTTATCGCGATCATCGGCATTCTGGCAGGGTTGTTGATTCCTGCTGTGGCGTCGGCTCGTGAACGAGCGCGTCGTACGGGGTGCTTGAACAATCTCAAGCAAATCGGGTTGTCATTCAAGATGTACTCGGCGGATAATCGGGAGCAGTTTCCTCCTTCCTTCACCAATGTTGGGTCGTATGTTGGCTCCAACTCGGTGGCATTGTTCCGGTGCCCAAGCGCAAAGGGGAATCCTGCCACCCCGGGTAGCGTGAAGGATCTTACCAAGGTGTATTGTAGTTACAACTTATCCCCAAATTTAAGTGAAAGTGATGCGCCCAACACGGTTATTGCATTGGATACGGATGGCTCCAATGCTGTGTCGATTGCTGATGGAGGTTTTGGCGGCAATCATAACGACGAAGGTGGAAACATGTTGTTTGTTGACAGCCATGTGGAATGGTTGAATGGATCGAAGATTTCGACAACAAATCTTGGCGTTTCGACTTTGCCGACGTGGTCAGTGTTGCCCTAACGACAGCGCGGTGTAATGCAGAGGCTGGGAGCATGAAAATGTTCCCAGCCTTTTTTGTTTATGGCTGGCAAGCATGTTGTATGGCTGAAGAGAGGATGATTCGTGAAAACTTGTTCATTGCGTGAATCGGATGCGGTCGGGGCGGAGCAGTTGGCGGCCATGTTGGGGTTTATTCCGGTTTTTGAGGACGTGGGATTTTGTCCCAATCGTGAGATTCCTGTGGACACAGAGGGGTATGCGGATGAGCAATTTCTAAAGACCGTGTCCCGATTCATGGACACCTGTTACAAGAGCGGAATGGTGGTCAGGTTTGATTGGGAACACTGGGAGACGGAAGCCAGGGGATTCATGGGGGACCCCGCGAGTCTGCGGCAAGCGGATTTGGCGATTTTAAGGCGGCTGTTGACGTGGCACATTCGCCAGAATCGTTATGCAAAGGACCATTTGGCCCGAATGATTGCCCAAGGTCACGTTTTGGCGATTCTTCTGAGGATGGGGGAAGCTCGCCCCATCCCTTCGCAGGGTTAAGCCCTGCGCTGCCGAATACAAATCCAATCCATTCCCGGTTGCCCCAAACCCTTCGCAGGGATAAACCCTGCGCTACCGGATGCAAATCCTGCCACGGTAGCGCAGGTTTTACGCCTGCGATCTGCGCGAATGGAAGAATAGTGAATGGCGGATTGACTTTCACGGGTGTGTTTCCTAGCTTGTTGCCGCTTTTCACGCCTAACGGAGGGGTGGCAGAGCCCGGTTGAATGCGCATGACTCGAAATCATGTTTACCTTCACTGGTAACGGGGGTTCAAATCCCTCCCCCTCCGCCATTTTTATTTTCCATCAAGTCGCATCCGCACGGCGCTTGCAAGTTCAAGCGGTGTAAAGGGTTTGTTCAGCCATTCAGCGGATAGCGATCTTGCCTGAATCTCGTATCCGTCTGGCACATGGCCGCTCATGAGTACCAATTTCTGTGAAGGGTACAGTTTTAGGATTGCCCTGCATACGGTCAGTCCGTCCATTCCATCCATGAGCATGTCGGTCAACACCAAATCAAACGGCGCGGGTTTGCCTTGGTGAGCCATTACCTCAAATAATGCGATGGCTTCTTCGCCCGTTGCGACGACAGTTGAAGCGTATCCCATTTTTTTCAATAACTGCTGGGTTAGGAATCGCTGACCGGGCTCGTCATCCACAACAAGGATCCGCTCTGTTCCTCCCGGCAAGTGGAATATATCGGACGGTTCTTGGATTTCCTCGCCAGCGGATCGCATTGGTAGATAGATAGCAAACGTTGATCCCTTTCCCGGCGTGCTTCTGACATCCACAAATCCGTCATGATCCTTCACCAGGCCGTGAACCACGGAGAGGCCGAGGCCGCTTCCGCTTCTCTCGCTGGGCGACTTTGTTGAAAAGAACGGCTCAAAGATTCTCGCGATAGTTTTTGAGTTCATTCCGCATCCTGTATCCGCTACTTCGAGCGAGACGTATTCTCCCGGTGGGACTAACTCATATCCTTGATAGGGGGTTGTGAATGTCATATGTCGGGTTCGGATGGTGACTTCGCCTTGTTTTCCGATGGCCTCCACGGCGTTGCTTGTCAAATTTGCCAATATTCGAGCAAGGCGTGATTCGGAGCCTTGGCACCAGAGTGCCTCCGTAGACAATTGTGTGGAAATTTTAATATTCGGGTAAGCCCCCTGAAGTGATTGGATCTGTTTTGATTCCAGAAGTTTTTCGACCATTTTGTTAACGCTTATCGGTTCCCTTGCGAACTGCCCTCGACGGCCCATGACCACCAAATCTCCGACAACAGCGGCGGCACGCAGGGCGGAGGCTTTAATGACCTTCAAGGAATCGAGAGTAGCCGAATGCTCGGGGTCCGCCGGGTTGCCGCATCGGAGGATGTATTCGGTAGCCATATCGGGAAGAGCGACAAGTGGGCTAAGGATGTTGTTTAGATCATGAGCCACGCCACCCGCCAGCACGCCCAATGATTCCATCCTCGCTGATCGCTCAAGCTTGCCTTGCAGTTCCTTCTCCCGTGCCTCAGCCTGCTTGCGACTCGTGATGTCGCGGAATGACCAAACCCTTCCGTTAGGCTTTCCATCCTGAATTAACGGACGCGACAGGCGCTCAAATACCCGGCCATCCTTGAAATTGAGAGTATCGAAACTCTCCGCTGATGATTTATAGAGCAATTGGACCTTCTGCAGGAATCCTTGAGGATCAATCAGTTGATCAAGGACGTGGTGAAGAAGGAGAGTGTCGTTGTTGCTGGCGATGATTTCCCGTGGAAGGTTCCATAATTCAGCAAATTTCGCGCTTGCGCATAGAATTTTGTTTTCGCTATCGACAGCCAGAATGCCGTCAGCGGTTGATTGCAGGATGGTTTGCAGGGATAATTCACTTGCGTGCAGCGCATATTCCGCCTGCTTGCGGCTCGTGATGTCATTAAACATTGCCACCATTTTGTTGGGTTCTGTTTGGAACGCCACGACTTCGAACGCTCCCTTGATGGAGCCGGATTGATAGTCAATTTGCTCGGTGCGCCACGGTGTACCATAGCGTGCGGCGTGCTTATAGCGAGCGGGAACTTCGGTGTTAATTAAAGCAGGGAAGGCTTCTTCGATGGTCTTTCCGATGAAAGAGTCGTGATTCACTCCCAACATCAGGTCGGCAGAGGGGTTGGCGCCGGTGAACACGAGGCGTCCATCGCTTTCAATCTCATAAAAGTGCATGCCCATGGGGGAGGCCTTTGCGACATTTTGAAATCGCTTCAGACTCGCCTCCTGCTCCTCCTGCGCCTGCTTGCGATCAGTGATGTCGGTATGAATTCCGACTAAGGCATTGATGTTACCGTGGGGGTCCCGGCTGGCGTAGGCGCGGATGAAAATGTCCCGTATGCGATGATTGATGCCGTACATCTTGACTTCGCCGGTCCAGGTTTTGCCTGCCATGATGGCGTCAAATACGTCTTTGCAGACTTGTTGATCCACATAAACTACCGAAGGGTTTTGCCCCAGTGAACCGAACAAATCGTCAAAGGCCTTATTTTGGTAGAAATGTTTACCTTGAGGTGTTGATATGCCGATGGCGTCGGATGCGTTTTCGAGCGAATCCTTGAACAACGAAAGTGTTTCCTCCAGGCGTTTTCGCTCTGTGATGTCGGTGTAAGTGCCAAGGATGCCGATGACATTGCCTTGTTCGTCGTGAAGTGGGACTTTGCAGGTGTCGAGCCATGCCTGCGAACCATCGGCCTGGTGTTGTGGTTCGATGATATGATACTCGGCTTTATTGCTCTCCATGATCCTGCGGTCAGTGGCGACAAAGAAGTCGGACTCTTCCTTTGTCCAGCCGAGGTCATAATCTGTCTTGCCGATGATTTCATCTGGGGAACGGAGTCCGGCAGCCCTTGCAATGTTGTTGTTGCAACCGAGAAAGACGGAATTTCTGTCCTTCCAGAAAACATAATCAGGTATGTTGTCGAGGATGAGTTTAAGGAAGTAAGAAGCGCTAATCCGGTCGGTAATGTCTTGAATTGTGCCCAGCATCCGGGTCGGGTGCCCGCTGGAATCAAATTCTAATTTCCCGAGACCGTGAACCCAGCGCAGAGCCTTGTCCTTTTGGCGAACTATGCGGTATTCCTTGTCAAACGATTGGCCCTTGCCGACCACTTCTTTTGCGAAATAATCCGTCATCATGGCGCGATCATCGGGATGGATGAGGGCGGCCCAGCTATCGATTGTATGAGGGTAGGATTCGGTGATGCCAAATGCTTCGTTTAATATAGGGGATCCCATCCAGACGCCGGTTGGGATATCCAAAATATAGCTGCCGATTTGTGCAACAGCTTGTGACTCACGGAGAAAATACTCGCTTTCCTTTAGGTTTTCGGCGGCCTTGTATTCCTGTGTGACATCCCTGAATACCAGAATGACGCCGAAGATATGCCCGCTGGCATCCTTAATGGGCGCCGCTGAATCGGCAATCTGGTGTTCCTTGCCGTCTTTGGAGATTAAAATGGTGTGATTTGCCAAGCCGACAATCTTGCCGAGCGATAACACCTTATGGATGGGATTTGGTGTTTTTTTGCGGGTTTTGGCGTTGATAATGTGAAAAACATCATTCAGGTCCTTGCCGACAGCATCCTCGGGTTGCCAGCCGGTGAGGGTTGCGGCGACCGGGTTCATCATTGTGACTTTTCCTTGGTCATCAGTGGCGATGACCGCATCCCCGATGGAGGATAAAGTTACTCGAAGGTGCTCCTCGCTTTTCCGAAGCGCTTGAAGTTCCTCGATTGAACACTTCTCGATAAGTGGCCGTTTCTGTTGAGGAGCCATTTGGAAAGCCTCCGTGATGGTCACTAATTTATAACCAAACCAACGGGTGCATGATTACTTTGACAGTGAGTTTTGTCGAGTGATTTTAGCGTTTGGCGTCACAAAACAAGAGAGCGGTACCCGCGACCTTCTATCGCCAGATACCGCCCTTACCACCGGGAGAGAACCTCTACGTATGCCCGTCCATTCTGGGGTCAGCATTCAGGTTTAATTTCACTGGCCGGAAGCCGGCCTTGGCCTAGCTGTAACCCATTCTCTCCCTCTGCCTGTATTATACAATCCGGTGGGAAGAGCGTCCATGCGATCCATTAAGTTTTTCTTTGGCTGAGGACGACGAATGTAAGGGGAGGCTAACGTCTTTGGCGACCGAAGTGCCGACGTTGGTTGCCTCCGCCCTTTTTGTGGTGCCGAGGTGGCGGGCGCGCCGCCGCACCGGTTGCTTGTCGTGCTTCCTCGGAATGGAATGCGTGTGTTGTATCCACGGGAACGGATTTCCTGATCAGTTTTTCGATGTCTCTCAGGAAGTCACGTTCAGGCGCCGCGCAAAATGACACAGCGTCGCCCGATGCGCCAGCCCGTGCGGTGCGCCCGATGCGGTGCACATAGGTTTCCGGTTCGTGGGGCAGGTCATAGTTGATTACATGAGAGATGTCGTCCACGTCGATACCCCGAGCGGCGATATCGGTTGCCACCATTACCCGGATGCGGCCTTTCTTGAAGCCTGCCAGCGCGGACATACGCGCGGTTTGGCTCTTGTTGCCGTGGATGGACACCGCTTGGATTCCTGCCGCCGCGAGCTTGTGGGTCACCCGGTCGGCCGCATGCTTCATTTGGACAAACACGAGAACACGGGTGATGGCGGGATCCCTCAATAAGGATACCAGCAACTCATCTTTACTAGCCTTATCCACGAACATTACTTTTTGCTGAATGCGCTCTACAGTGGGACGCTCGGGTTCAATGGTGATATGCACAGGGTGATGCACCAGTGTTTTGGCCAGTTGAGTGATTTCCGGCGACATGGTGGCCGAAAAGAACAGCGATTGGCGTTTTTTGGGGAGAGTGGCGACAATGGCCCGGATATCCGGAATGAAGCCCATGTCGAGCATCCGGTCAGCCTCGTCGAGGATAAAAAACTCCATCAAGTCGAAGCGGACAAACCCCTGCCGCATCAGGTCCAGAAGACGTCCCGGTGTGGCGACGACGATGTCCACACCGCGGTTCAGGGCCGCGACTTGGGGGTGCTGGCCGGCGCCACCGAAAATGACTGTATATTTCACCTGGACATGCCGTCCGTAGGTACGGATGCTGTCACCGATCTGGGCGGCGAGTTCACGGGTGGGGGCGAGGATCAAGGCGCGCGGCCTGCCGCGGACAGGGGGGCGCCCGTGTGAAGTCAAGTATTGGAGAAGAGGCAGGACAAAGGCGGCGGTTTTTCCAGTACCAGTTTGCGCGCATCCCAGAATGTCGCGTCCTTCCAGCAATGGAGGGATCGCCTGTTCCTGAATAGGGGTGGGAGTTGTATAGCCTTCTTCGGCGACTGCGCGGCGTAAGGGGAGGATCAACGAAGCAAAGACACCGTTGGACGCAGGGCTGACGTTGGCGTTGGCAAGAGGGGGGGTGGCGGCATGGTTTGGCGCATCAATGTGCTCCTGATGCTTTGCGTGGGATGGGTGAAGGGTATTCTGATTCATAACGCTTTCAGCAATATCCGGACGTGTATTGTTCTCGGCCCGCCGGATGCATGGATGAGAAGAGGCTGTGTTGTACGCAGTTTGTTCTGTCAAAAGAAGTTACATTCAATCACAGAGGCACGCTGCTTGTCAAATTTGGCAGGATGGGGGAGGTGATTTTTAGCGAGCGCTGAGCCGTCAATCTGCTATCCTTGCCCCGGTCGAAACACGAAAGGCGGGCGACATGTTGTGGGGAAAAATTCTTGGGAATCCCAGTGAGCGGAGTGATGTCAGCCAAGCGCTGACGCTGGGGACGACCTTTGCCGTCGGCATGGCGGTGTTTTCTTTTGCAGGTTTCAAGATTGATCAAAGACGAGGAGGGGGAATCCTGTTCACGTTGCTGGGAATGTTTCTCGGGTTGGCCTTCGGGGCCTATGAAACCTGGCGGGTGATTACTTTCCTTAACCGGCAATCACACGATCGAACCCTGACCTCTCCAGAGAATTCCAATGACAAGCACTCATCCGATCCGTCTCTGAAATAATGAAGCCAGCCGCCACATTGCCGCCCATCCTGTTCCAAAGGCGACAAGGTTATTTCCGTCGCAGTATCTTCTTTTCCGTTGTGCTGTCGCTTGCCGCCTCTTTTCTTTGTGCGGTGCTGATGACGGGGGTTCTCCACTGGTTGGCGTGGTTCCTAGGTTGGTTTGCCGCCGCCCTTAATGCTGTGGCCAGCGTGATGCTGCAGGCCAGGGCTGTTGGGACGAACATTAATCGATTCTTATTATGGGGTGTTCTGGGGAATGGCTTGCGGATCATGCTCCTGTTGGTTAGCATTCTGGCGATTGCTGTATTGGCGCCGGAGCTGGTGCGGCGATCCTTCATAGTGTCTTTTTTCGCGGGACTGTTTGTCTTGATGGGGTTTGAGATTTTCGCCCTGTTAAGCATCTCTCCTCCCAAGGACCCTGAAGGGGTTACATCGGAATAGCAATGACCAACACAGCTGACATGATAAATAATGCGGCAGGCGATAAAACCGCGGCGGTGCAGGCCTACATGATGCATCACATGACCGACTCCCATGTGTGGAGTTGGCTTCCGGCGGGATATGAGCAATTGCCGTCCTTCTTGACCGTGCATGGCGTGATGGTCATAGTGTCCGGCATTCTGCTTGTGCTATTCCTTGCCTTGGCTTGTCGGCGTCCCACCCCGGTGCCGCACGGTTGGCTTAATCTGGTGGAGACGTTTGTCAAATTCATCCGGGACGAGATATCCGTTCCCTTTCTTGGCGCCGAAGATGGACGCCGGATGACACCCTTATTTTGCAGTTTCTTTTTTTATATCCTGATCATGAATCTGGTGGGGCTGGTGCCTTGTTTCTATGCGGCGACGGCGAACATCAATGTGACCGGCGGCCTAGCCAGTGTGACCTTATTCTTCATGATAGGAGGAGCGGTGTATAGGAATGGTCCGGTGGCTTTCCTGAAGGGGTTTGTTCCGCCCGGTGTTCCCTGGTTTATCCTTTTATTGCTTGTGCCTATTGAGTTTGTGGGGTTGTTTATCCGGGCCATGGCATTGGCTATTCGTTTATTTGCCAACGAATTGGCTGGTCATCTGGTTCTGTTTTCCCTGCTTGGTTTGCTTGTCATGTATGGAGTGTGGGCGCTTCCGGCGGCTTTCATGGCCGTGATCATCTTTATCGAGGAAATTCTTGTGGCCTTCCTGCAGGCTTATATTTTCACACTTTTGTCAGCCGTCTTTATTGGCCAGAGGTATCATCCGGCGCACTGAGTATCGGGGGCGCAGAGTGGTGGAGTTGCGGCTTGGCGACGGGTTGTGCTAGGTTAAATGTGGTTGGAATGCTTTTGGTGCGAGGCACCGGAAAGGAAGTGGCTTATGGTTGGCGGATCTATGTCGGCGGTAGGAGCCGGATTGGTGGCGATTGGAGCGGGAATCGGAGTGGGGCTTGTGTCGAAGGGGGCGGTGGAGAGCATGGCTCGCCAGCCTGAAATGTCGGCCAAGATCCAGGTAACCATGCTGATTGCCGCCGCGCTGGTTGAAGGGGTTGCCCTGTTTTGCGCGGTCATTTGTTTTCTTGCCAAGTGAGCAGCATGGAAGAGGGCTTTCAGACCCAGGCGGTGGTTCAAGTTGAGCCGGCGGCGCATGGCGCCGAGGATGGGCTTATGAGCGTTTCTGCACCCATGATGACATTGACGTGGGTGTCTTTCCTGATTGTGGCCGCGCTTTTGTACAAGGTGGCTTGGAAGCCCATCCTCACCGCGTTGGACCTGCGGGAAAGCGGCATCCGGAAGGCGCTGGAAAATGCCGAGAAGGCGAGGCGGGAGGCGTTGGCCAGCGAGGAGCGGAATCGGAAGCTGATTCAGGATGCCGAGGTGGAAGCGCATCGTATTATTGTTGAAGCCAGATCAGCGGCTGAGGCTTGTGTCCGTCAGTTACATGAGGATGCGGCCCGGCGCGCGAAGGAACTCACCGAGGAGGCTCAACGTGATATTGCCTGCGCGATCGATCAGGCGCGCCAGTCGCTGCGCGGAGAAACAGCGGAGATGGTTATCAAGTTGTCTTCCAAGGTCCTGGCCGGCACGGTTGATCCTCAAAAGAGCCGGCAGTTGATTCAGGATGCGTTGCGAGAGGTGCCGAAATGAAGGGGCACTATTGCATCGCGGCCAGACGTTACGCCAAGGCGCTGCTCGATTTGGCCTTGGAATCAGGAGTGGAACGTGAAGTGTCGGAAGATATGACGATGATCATCAGGGCGCTTCATCAGTCGCCTGAGCTTGTTACTTTTACCAGAGACAGTGTTTTGTCAGACGATGCGCGGCACCGTGTGCTGGAATCGCTTTTCAAGGGGCGGGTCCATGAAATGACGTGGACTTTCCTTCAATTTCTAGAGAGCAAGCGCCGGCTTCATGTGATGGGGAAGATAGGGGCCAGCTTTCAGGAGCTGGATGACAAGCGGCGAGGTGTCATACATGGGGAAATGAGTTCGAGCGCGCCAGTTGACGCGTCGGCATTGGAGGCCATGGCAAGCCGCTTTAGCGCCCTGCTTGGCAAGACTGTCCTGCTTCGCGCAAAGGACGATCCTTCCCTGTTGGGTGGGTGCCGTGTGCAAGTGGGTGATATTGTCTATGATTTCAGTCTGGCCGCCCGATTGCGCATGGCGCATCGGGTGCTTGCCGGAACATGACGGATTGGAGATGACCGTATGGCAGTTGATTTGAGACCCGAGGAGATTTCCTCGATCCTAAAAAAACAAATCGCGGAGTTTGACAGCAATGTTGAAATTTCCGAGGTGGGCACCGTTCTTAGCGTGGGTGACGGCATTGCGCGGGTTCATGGGCTCGCTGGGCTGATGGCGGGCGAACTGGTGATGTTTGAGCGGGGTGGGGTAACCGGCATTACGCTGAATCTTGAAGAGGACAACGTCGGGATTGCGATTTTTGGCGAGGATGGGACTGTGAAAGAGGGCGATTCCGTGAAGCGCACCAAGCGCATTGCCTCGGTCCCTGTGGGTGACCAGATGGCGGGTCGCATTGTTGATGCGCTGGGGCGTCCTTTGGACGGGGGCCCCACCATTACCGCCAACGAGTATCGCAATATTGAAATCAAGGCGCCGGGCATCACGGACCGGGTTGATGTTTGCGAGCCGATGCAAACCGGCATCAAGGTGATTGACGCTCTTACCCCGATAGGCAGAGGACAGCGCGAACTGATCATCGGGGACCGAAAGACCGGCAAGACGTCGTTGGCGATTGACACCATCATCAATCAGCGCGGTGAAAACGTCAGGTGTTTCTATGTGGCGATTGGCCAAAAGCGGTCCACCGTGGTTCAGTTATGCGAAACCCTGAAGCAGAACGGCGCGATGGAGTACACCACCGTAATTGCCGCGACGGCGTCGGATCCCGCGCCCATGCAATATCTGGCGCCTTATGCCGGTTGCGCCATGGCAGAATATGTTCGCGACCATGGCGGGCACGCCCTGATCGTGTATGATGACCTTACCAAGCAGGCGCAGGCGTATCGCCAGCTTTCCCTGCTCTTGCGTCGCCCGCCGGGGCGCGAGGCGTTTCCGGGAGATGTGTTTTATTTGCACAGTCGACTGCTGGAGCGGGCCGCCAAATTGAGTCCGGCCCGCGGGGGAGGGAGCCTGACGGCGCTTCCCATCGTGGAGACCCAAGCGAATGATGTTTCCGCCTATATCCCGACCAACGTGATTTCCATTACTGATGGGCAGATTTTCCTTGAGGCTGACACTTTCAACGCAGGACAGCGTCCGGCGGTCAATCCCGGTATTTCCGTTTCGCGCGTGGGTGGCGATGCCCAGTTGAAGGCCATGAAGCAAACGGCGGGCTCGTTGAGGTTGGAACTGGCGCAGTATCGGGAACTCGCGGGGTTCGCGCAGTTTGCCTCCGATATGGATGCCGCGACCCGGCGCCAACTGGAACGGGGGCGACGGTTGATGGAAATCATGAAGCAGGATATCCATGAGCCGATTCCTGTGGCCAAGCAGGTTGCCATCATCTACGCGGGTACGCAGGGGTATCTTGATGGAATACCCCCCGCGAAGATACAGGGGTTTGAATCATCCCTCTTTGAGGTGCTTGATCGCGAACCTGCGGAATACCTGAAGTTGTTCGCCAGGGATAAAACGATGAGTTCGGAAGTCAAGGCGGCGCTGGAAGCCGTATTGAACCGTTTGGCGGTAAAATCCAAACCGTGACGTTGATCAGTCATGTCGACCCTCAAGGAATATAACACCAAGATAGCCCGCTTGCGGAGCACCCGCAAGTTGACCCGAACCATGAAGCTGGTCTCGGTGAACAAGCTGCGTCGTGCCCAAGAGGCGGAGAAAAGGGTGGCTGACTATGCGGGGCGCATTCACGCCATGGTTGGGCATCTTACGGCAGGGCTGGACGCCGTGCAGGAGCATCCCTTGTTGAAGCCGCGTGCCGAAGCACGAAACGTTCATATTGTCGTTATTGCGTCGGATCGGGGGCTTTGCGGGGGATTCAACACCAATCTCCTGCGCGAAGTGGCGAAGTGGATAGCGATCAAGCAAAAGACTGCGACTGTTCGCGTCAGTTGTTGTGGACGGAAGGCCAATAATTTCCTGAAAACCCGGTTCCCGATAGAACGATATTACGACCAAGCCATTGCCCATCCTGATTTCAACGTGGCCCGGCAAATTGGGCATGAGCTTTTGTCGGGGTTCCTGAGCGGACGGTTGGATGAGGTGCATGTAGCGTGGAACAAGACCAATGCGACAGCTGGGGCCACTCCTTGCATCAGCCGCTTTATTCCAATAGATGCAGCGTTGGTTCCGGTTGGGAAGGTTCCGGCGAGTCACTCGTGGCTGGTGGAGCCTGATACGCAGACATTGCTACAGTCGGCGCTTCCCAATCTTGTGACGCTGCGATTGTATCAGGCTTTACTGGCTAGCGCCGCCGGGGAGCATGGGGCCCGCATGCGCGCCATGGATCAAGCCACGACGAATGCCGACCAGTTGATTCGGGCCATGACCCTTGAGCGCAACAGGGTTCGACAGGCTCAGATCACCAAGGAATTGTCAGAGATTGTGGCTGGCGCTGAGGCGTTGCAATAAGTAGAGCTTTGAATCGTGTATTTGGAGAGAAACAATGAACGCACAAAATGAACAAGTTTCAGGTACGATAGCCCAAGTGTTGGGGCCTGTGGTTGACGTGGAGTTTCCCGAGTTCCGATTGCCGCCAATCCTGGGGGCGCTACAAGTGACCAACCCCTTTATTAACGATAACCCGTGGAACCTGACGCTTGAGGTGGCGAAACATATGGGCAACAATCTTGTCCGCACCATCGCCATGGATTCCACCGATGGTCTTGTGCGAGGAGCAGAGGTGCGTAATCCGGGGAATGAAATCACGGTTCCGGTTGGGCCGGGAACTCTTGGACGCGTCATGAATCTGCTCGGGGAGCCCATTGATCAGGCGGGGCCCATCGATGCGGTCAAGCGGATGCCGATTCACCGATTGGCCCCCCGGTATGATGAGCAGGAGACCCATGACAGCATTCTGGTGACGGGGATCAAGGTTATTGATTTGCTGGCCCCCTACAAGCGGGGCGGCAAGATCGGGCTTTTTGGCGGCGCCGGGGTGGGGAAAACCGTATTGATCCAGGAGTTGATCCGCAATATTGCCACCGAGCATGGTGGCTATTCGGTGTTTGCCGGTGTGGGTGAACGCACTCGTGAAGGCACCCAGTTGTATCGCGAGATGAGGGAGTCCGGGGTTATTCAGAAGACAGCCATGATTTTCGGGCAGATGAATGAACCGCCGGGGGCGCGGGCGCGCGTGGCTCTTTCGGCATTGACCGTGGCTGAATATTTCCGGGATGAGCTGCGGCAGGATGTATTGCTATTCATCGATAACATATTCCGGTTCACGCAGGCTGGCGCTGAAGTGTCCGCTCTACTTGGCCGCATTCCATCTGCTGTGGGGTATCAGCCGACGCTGGGGACCGACATGGGCGAACTGCAAGAGCGCATCACGTCAACGCATGCTGGCTCCATTACCTCCATCCAGGCGGTATATGTGCCCGCTGACGATTATACGGATCCGGCGCCCGCCACCACGTTTGCCCATCTGGATGCCACGACAGAATTGTCCCGCTCCATCTCGGAATTGGGGATTTATCCTGCGGTTGACCCACTGACCTCCTCGTCCGGCATGCTTTCGCCGGACATTGTGGGTGCCGAGCATTACCGCATAGCCCGCGGGGTACAGGAAATCCTCCAGCGCTACAAGGAGCTTCAGGATATCATTGCCATCCTTGGCATGGATGAGCTTTCCGATGAGGACCGTTTGGTTGTGGAGCGCGCCAGGAAGATCCAGAAGTTCCTATCACAGCCTTTCTTTGTGGCGGAGCAATTCACCAGCATGAAGGGCGTGTATGTTGAGCTTTCCGACACGATTCGGTCATTTCGTGAAATCCTTGAAGGAAAGCACGATTCGATTCCAGAGCAGGCGTTTTACATGGTGGGCAATATTGATGATGCCCTGAAGAAGGCTCGGAAATTGCGTGGGGAGCATTCATGACGTATCAATTAAGAGTACGTACACCAGACAAGACCTTTTTTGATGCGGAGGTGGTTGGGATCGTTTGTCCAGGACTCGGCGGCTATTTTGGGGTTTTATCCGGGCATCTGCCGTTGATCAGTGGTCTTGGAGTTGGCGTGCTCAAGGTTGAAACGGAGGTGGCCACGGTGCGTTTCGTGATTGATGGCGGGATGGCTGAAGTGAAGGGGCGGGAGGTGGACATTTTTTCGAACGCGGTCTTTCCTGTGGAATCTGTTGTAGCCGCCGAGGAAAAGATGGGTGAGTTGCAATCCAAGCACCAGTCTCAAGCATCAATTACCTAAGGATGGACTAACGAGAGCGCCGTTGCAGGACGATTATGAGAAAATGCGTCTTTTTTGATCGGGATGGAGTTGTCAATGAATCACCGGGTCCAGGGTATGTGGAACGATGGGAGGATTTCCATGTTTTGCCGGAGTTCATCGACACGCTGAAGACGATAACGCGGCTTGGCTATGAGGCGGTTATCATTACGAATCAGCGGGGTGTGGCGTTGGGGCGCATGACGCTGGAGGAGCTGGAGGATATCCATCGTCGTTTGCGAGAAATGCTGGAGACGGAACATCAACTGAAGATTCTTGATATCCTGTATTGCCCTCATGATGGGAATGAATGCGAGTGTCGAAAGCCCAAGCCGGGCATGCTGCTGGAAGCCGCGAAGCGGTATCTACTTGATCTTGAGAGGTCATGGATGATTGGCGATTCGGCTAGGGATGTGGAAGCGGGCCATGCTGCCGGTTGCCGGACCATTCTAGTTGGCAAGGCCTATCCTGCGGCCAAGCCGGATTTCAGCATAGCCACCATGGCGGACCTCTCGTCGTCGATCGAAGCCATTTTAAGTCGATAAGAGTTAACTCATGGCCATGTAGGAGCCCTCAGTGTTACGCAGGTCCCGGAGCTTCTGATTTCCACGCAACCGTGGAAAGAGGATCATAACCAGAGAGGCATTGGGCCGGGAGTGCGGGCATCGAGGTGGTTGGAGGCCAGTAGCGCGTCGAGTTGATCCAGTAGCGCTGGTTTGTCACGAGGGAATCGAGCTTCAAGAGGAATGACGTTGGACGTGTGGTTGGCGCGGAAGACGGTGTTCTCAAGTTCAAGGTGTTCCACAAGTAGGCGTAATTCACGAACCACACCCGCTTCCGATAATTGCTCGAAACGCCCGGAGGTGGTTTCGGAGTGGAATTCCGTGCCTGGCACCGGGATCACGCGTAGAGCGGAGAGAAGACGCGGCTGCATACGGTTCAATGTCTCAGCGGTGGTTAGGGCGTGTTCACGGGTGCGTACGACACCACCGAGTCCGAGAAGGATCATCACGGAGAGGCGGAGTCCGGCGGATTGGGCGCGACGTCCGGCTTCAATCATCGTGGAGGCGCTTTCGGCTTTCTTGACTTGGCGGAGGGTTTCATCGTCACCGCTTTCCAGGCCCAGATAAAGAATTTGGAGTTTCATGGTTTTGAGCATTTCCAATTGGGCCTGGGTTTTGGAAAGGATGGCGATGCCTGTGGCATAGGTGTTGATGCGGGCAAGCCGGGGGAAATTAGAGATGAGAAGCGAGAGGATCGATTGGAGTTCATCGAAAGACCGGCGCATAACGTCACCATCCGCCAGGAAAATTCGGCGGGTTTCAGGGGCGTAGCGGGCCTCGGTGGTGATGAGGCGGGTGATTTCAGAAAAAGGGCGTTGCCGGTATTTCATGCCGCGATACATGCCGCAGAAGGTGCAACGATTATAGGGACAGCCTTCATCCATTTGCAGGATGAGACTTTCGGCTTCGGCTGGCGGCCTGAATAGCGGGTTGTTCATGGTGCGGGAGTTTACACAAGGAGCTGACTTGAATCCATGCCTGTGTTATGACAGGAAACATGTTCTATCGAAAGAATGGCATTTGCGCGGATGACCCATGAAGGATAAAAAACCAACGATCCGGAATATTCGGGCATGGTTGAGTGCCGAAGCGAGTCCAAAAGATGCGGCGATACTGCAATGGTTTTTCAAGACTGGGCCAGGAGAGTATGGCGAGGGGGATGTTTTTGCAGGGATCCGGGTACCGAAACTTCGTCAGGCGGTGAAGGTCTTTTTTGATGCGGATGAAATAGTTCTTCGCGAGCTACTGGCCTCCACTATTCATGAAGAGAGGCTTCTGGCGCTTCTCATTTTGGTGCGGCAGTTTGAGAAGGGGTCGGATGCGGACCGCCGGCGGATATACCGGTTATATATGGCGAGTACGGGGCGGATTAATAATTGGGATTTGGTTGATCTCTCGGCGCCGAATATTCTAGGCGGTTATCTCAAGGATAAATCACGGAGACCTTTGTATCGGTTGGTCGCCTCAACGTCGTTATGGGAGCGGCGCATAGCGATGCTGGCGACGTATGCCTTTATCCGGGAGGGTGATTTTAAGGATGCGCTGGCAATAGCAGAACGGTTGCTGGATGACGATGAGGATTTGATCCACAAGGCGGTGGGCTGGATGTTGCGGGAGATTGGGAAGCGCGATGTGGAGTTGTTGGAGGAGTTCCTAAGGCCGCGGTGCGGCGTGATGCCTCGCACGATGTTGCGGTATGCCATTGAAAAGTTTCCGGAGTTGAAGCGGCAGAGGTATTTGAAGAGCAAAGTATAGCCAAGGCAAACAGTGCAGATGAAAATTCAGGAGATAAAATAATGCCGATCAATGCTCCAAAGTTGACAAGGTTCCTGGGGGGGCTCTTGCAGTTGTTTCTGGCTTGCTTCTCTTGAAGTACGGCGGCGGGAGCTTTATTGATTTGCTGGGTGAGGTTAAGCTGGTGCTAACCGGCCGGATTCCGTATTCAGATGTGGCGCAGGATATCGTTGGATGGCGGGCGCTTGTGACTGGACAACCGGCATATCCTATTCTGGCCTATGGCTTTCGTGAAATAGGAATTCAATGGAATGTGTGGCATGCAAGCACACATCCGCCGACGGCTTTCCTGTTGGTGTCACCCGTGGCAATGCTGCCCTGGGCGCAGGCATCCATGGCGTGGGCATGGCTGATGATTGGTTTGCTGTACGCTTCGTTCCGCCTGTTGAAGGTGTCGTGGAAGTTGGCTTTGGGACTGACCTTGCTGTCGTTGCTTTGGCCACCAATAATTACTTCGTTGGGACAATTGACGATTATATGGTTGTTCGGCACAGCGCTTGGCTACGCGTGTCTCAGGAAATATCCCATTGGGTGCGGGATTGGCATTGGAGTGGCGTCGCTGCCGAAATTTTTGCCAGGTCTGTTTGTTTTGCTGTTTCTGGCAGAACCGCGGCGGAAGGGATGGTTGGGTTTTGGGCTTGTTTGGAGCGTGGCGTTAGCGGCGCTGGGGCTTCTCTCTACAACGTGTCTGGATGAATATTATTGGGTGAATCAATCCAATACCGTCGCGATGATGTTAAGGCGCGACAACTCTGGAATGATTGTAGCTGTGAGGAACTCGGTTGGATGGGTTGGGGTTGTTTGCGTGGCGGCATGGCTTGCCGCACTGGTCTGGCGGTATCGGAAGGATTTCTGGCGACAAGGAGATATAGTCGCGGCTGAGCGGCTTTGGGTTTTGTTCAGCTACTTGTCGGTGGCTTTGCTTCCGATTGCCTGGCCTTATTCCCGCGTTCCGTTGATTTTGGCGTTAGTTTACATGGTTCGATCCCGCCACCGGGGTGCCATCATATTGGCGATTATGGCTGTTGCCATTCCTGTGTTCTTTCCTGTGTGGGGTGCGAAATCGATCGCACCACTGGTGGGTATGGATTTGTTGGTGGGGCTTGGTCTCTGGTTGCTATATCCAACGGAGGCAAAGGGGCAGAGCCACGGGGAAGATTCTATAAGTTCCGCAAGAAAGGCCGGGGAACTTAATTAAGCGATCCGGGGGTTGATGTGGCCGGTGTTGGGAGCGGAGAGCTTGTGGAGGTACATCTGGAGTTCACGGTCGTATTCGGTGTCGGCATTGATGCCCATGTCGCGATAGATGCCGCGTAGCCGGTAATAACTTTCCTCGGCCTCATGGGCGGTGGAATAGCGTTGCGCAGGGTCGAACTGCAGGAATTTCTTCAAGACCTTGACCAGGCGCTTGCTTTGCCGGATCTGGGTGGGCAATTTTTCCTCCATGTGGTCCAACAGCGTTGTCTTGTATTCAAGCAATTGACCTTCGTCCATTTCCACGCATTCAAAGAGGGATTCGCCGCGAAGCATTTCGTAGCCGACCAGGCCGGTGCTGAACAGGTCCGATTGAACAAGCCCGGCTTCCAGCCGGTGCGTTTCCGGCGCCATATAGATTGGGCTGCCGAGAAGGACGCTGATGTTTTCCCCGATTTCCACCGCGCGCCCGAAGTCGACAAGTTTCACGGAGCCCATCCGGTCGATCATGATGTTGGAAGGCTTGATGTCGGCGTGCAGGTAGCCAGCCTCGTGAAGCACAATCAATCCAATGAGGATCTTACGCAGGATGTAGAGCGCGACACCGGGTTGCAGCATGAAGCGCCCCTCGTCGAGACGGAAGAGGGTGGTCATGAAATGTTGCCATTCCTCGTCGGAGGATTGACTGCGTGCAATGGCCAGATGGGTGCCGCTGAGCAGGTATTGCAGGTCGATTCCGTCAATGACGGCCATTTGCAGGAACCCGATGCCGTTGGTTTCGTCGTAGGTCTCGCGGGTGACGAGGTTATCGCTGTGGACGGGTTGGAGTTTGGAAACCTGGCTGGCGAGGCGGCCCATGTCGGTCCAGTACTTTTCCGCGCTGGAATAGATGCTTGGGTCATGGAGTTTCACGGCGTGCCGGGTCAGGCAACCGCGTCCGCCCTGCCGGGTGGCAAGGAAGACGACGCCTTGCCGTCCTTTGCCGAGTTCGCCGTCGAAGTGGAAAGGGATGGGATAGCGGATGGCGCGGTCGCGGATGATGGAATGGTAGCTACGGATGAGGCGTTGAAGATCCGGATCGTTGGTTTTGGGCGGAATGGAGGTGTCGAGAACTGTGGCTTGGTTGCCTTGGTTCCGCGGGGTGACGTCTGGATTGAACAAGCTTGTTGTCATGGTGGCACGTGAATTGATTGTTTTTAACGGGGGGACGGTATCACACGGTGAAATGACTGGCAAGATGACTCGAGGGTTGGGGGCTGGTGAAGCTTCTGGCGGGTGGTTTTATCGCACAAAAAGCGTGTATGTTTACTGTGAAGGGGCTACATTGCGGCGTTTGTCGAACAACAGGAAGCGATGTCGGGGTAATACGTTGATCGTCGCAGGCATCGCATGTTTCCAAAATTATGTGGCAAGGGTGGTAGTATGCAGTGGTTATTGAAGAAAATTGTCGGGACCAAGACACAGCGTGATGTGCGGAAGCTTCGCCCGATGGTGGAGAAGATCAACGCCTTGGAGTTGGAGTATCAGGCGCTGACGGACGAGCAGTTGAAGGCCAAGACGGTGGAGTTCAAGGAACGGCTGGCCAAAGGCGCCACGGTGGATGATTTGCTGTGCGAGGCGTTTGCGACGGTGAAGAATGCCTGTCGCCGGTTGTGCGGGACGCGGTTCACGGTGTGCGACCATGAATTAACCTGGGATATGGTGCCCTTTGACACGCAGTTAATGGGCGGCATCGCCCTGCATCAGGGCAAGATCGCTGAAATGGCGACGGGCGAAGGCAAGACGCTGGTGGCGACGATGCCGCTGTATCTTAACGCCCTGGCCGGTCGGAATGTGCGGCTGGTCACGGTGAATGACTATCTGGCGCGGCGCGATTCGCAGTGGATGGGGCTGGTGTACCAGTATCTCGGGCTGACGGTCGGTTGCATTCAGAACACGATGAATCCCGAGCAGAGGCGCGCGGAATATTCCAAGGATATCACCTATGGAACCAACAGTGAATTCGGCTTCGATTATCTGCGCGACAATGGCATGGCGTGGCGGCCCGAGGAACAGGTCCAGGGCGGGCACGCTTATGCGATCATCGACGAAATTGACAGCATCCTTATCGATGAGGCGCGGACGCCGTTGATTATTTCCGGTCCGGCTCCGGTTTCGACGCATCAATTCTTTGAGCTGAAGCCCAGGGTGGAGCGACTGGTGAGGCGGCAGGCGGAACTCTGCAATCGCCTGATTATGGACGCGCGTAAGGCAATTGAGGAGAAGAACGACGACGAGGCGATGCGCCGCCTGTATCAGGTCAATCACGGCATGCCGAAACACAAGCAACTCCGGCACCTGCTTGAGGAACCGTCCGTGCGACGTCTTCTTGAGAAGGTCGAAGGCATGATGCTCACCGATATGTACAAGCAGGAGGCTCGCGTCCTGCGTGAGGAACTGCTCTTTACCATCGATGAGAAAGGGCATGACGCCACACTGACGGACAAGGGATGCGAGGAGATGAGCCCCGCAGATCCCGAGGCGTATGTCCTGCCGGACCTAGTTTCAGCGATGTCGGAAGTGGATGGCGACAACTCCTTGTCGGAGCAGGACCGCGCGAAGCGTCGGCAGCAGATCCAGGAGAGCTTTGCCTTGCGTAGTGAGCGCATTCACAACGTGGATCAGCTTATTCGCGCCTATTGCCTGTATGAAAAGAACGACCAGTATGTGGTGCAGGATAACCAGGTGCTGATTGTTGATGAGTTCACCGGTCGCATATTGCCCGGGCGCCGCTGGAGCGACGGGTTGCATCAGGCCGTGGAAGCGAAGGAGGGGGTTCGTATTGAGCGTGAGACCCAGACGCTGGCGACAATCACCATCCAGAACTACTTCCGTATGTATGACAAGCTGGCCGGCATGACGGGTACGGCGGAAACGGAAGCAGATGAATTCCATCAGATATACAAGCTCGACGTTGTGGTGATTCCGACGAACCGGCCTGTGCGGCGGTGCGATAACAATGATGTGGTGTTCAAGACGCAGAGGGAGAAGTTCAAAGCTATTGTCGATGAGATCAGCGAGTGTCACCAGCGCGGGCAACCGGTGCTGGTCGGTACGATTTCGGTGGAGACCTCCGAACTCCTGAGCCGGATGTTGTCGCGGTCGAAGATTCCGCACAGCGTGTTGAATGCCAAGAATCATGAGCGTGAAGCGGATATTGTGGTGCGTGCGGGACAGAAAGGGGCTGTGACCATTGCCACGAACATGGCGGGCCGTGGAACCGATATCAAACTGGGCGAAGGCGTGGTGTGGGTGCCCCGCGACGTGATCATGTCGCAGGTGGCGTTGAGCGACAAGCTGGGCGAAGAGACGCTGGGGAAACAATTAAAGGAAAAGCCGTGCGGGCTTTATGTGATCGGCTCCGAACGGCATGAGTCCCGCCGCATTGACCGGCAGTTGCGCGGCCGCTGTGCCCGGCAGGGCGATCCGGGGATGTCGCAATTCTTTGTGTCGCTGGAAGATGACTTGATGCGGTTGTTCGGATCGGACCGGATTGCCGGGTTCATGGAGAAGTTCGGGATGCAGGAAGGCGAGATGCTTGAGCATCCTTTGCTCAATCGCTCCATTGAGACCGCTCAGCGGCGCGTGGAGCAACAGAATTTCTCCATCCGTAAGCGGACGCTGGAATACGACGACGTCATGAACAAGCAGAGGTCGATCATCTATTCCTTCCGTGGCGGGATTGTCGGGAGCAAGGAGATCCGGGAAACGCTGTATGATGTTATCTATGACGTGATTGCAGGGCGGGTGGATGACCTGTTGACGGGCACAGTCAAGGAAGAGTCCGTGGAGGCATTTCTAGTCTGGATCCACAGTACCTTCCCGGTGTCCGTGAAGCGGAACGAGTTGGTGGTGGACAAAGAGGATACCAGCAAGGTGACGGAGTTGCTGTTTGGCAAGGTCAAGGAAGCCTATGAGTTGAAAAATGCCGGCATTGAGTCGGATGTGGTGATGGCCGTGGAACGGCATGTGATGTTGCAGGTGATTGACCAGCATTGGCAGGATTACCTGCGTAGCATGGATGCGTTGCGTGAGGGCGTTGGCCTGCGGGCTTACGGGCAACGCGATCCGCTGGTGGAGTACAAGCGCGAGGCTTTTGACATGTTCGCGACGTTGATGGGTGATATTCGCGAGGATATCTGCTCCAAGGTGTTCCGCGCATCGGGACAGGTGCTGTCATTTGAGCGATTCATGAGGCAGTTGCCGAGTCAGGCTATTCATGACGAGGTTTCAGTCCTGGGGCATGGAGCTGTGAGCGGAGCCGAGCCGGCCAAGCCGACGATCCGGGGTGGTGAGGAAGTGATGCAGGCGGCCATCAAGGCGGCATCGAAGCCCGCCCCGAGGCAGGTGGTGGAAAAGGTCGGGCGCAATGAGGCTTGTCCGTGCGGCAGTGGGAAGAAGTTCAAGAAGTGTTGCGGAGTGGCGTTGGCATGATCAGAGTCGGTGCAGGAGACTTGCGCCGGTTCATGACGTGGGGGCATGCCGGTGCGGTGGCCACCGGATTGTTGCTGGCGGTGGCGTACCCGCCATTTGAGGACTGGCAGACTGCCTGGGGAGCGCTGGTTCCTTTATTGCTGGTGTTGCTCCGCCGCGCGGAAACGTGGCGGGGAGGAGTCGTTATCTCACAATCCGGTCCTGACGGGGCGGGACCCTCAAAAAATCCGGAAAACAGGACGATGCCAGATGGAGGGACGCTCTCTGCGACGTCCGGTGGGATGAGCGAGCTTTTGCGGCAGGCGTTCCGGACAGGCTATCTGGCAGGCGCGGTGTTCTGGCTTATATCGCTGGCGTGGTTGTTGACATTGTTCAAGACATCACCCGCGCCAGCGGTCTTGATCCTGGCTGGTTACCTCGGGCTGGCGGCATACTGCGCGTTATTCATGGGCGGGTTTGCCATGACGGTTTCCTGGGCCGCCGCGACGTTGGGCACGGAAAAAGCCTGGAAGACCTTGTTGTTGACGCCGATGATCGCCGTGATCGGGGTCGCCTTTGAATATGGACGAGGCGTGATTCTGGGCGGGTTTCCCTGGAACACGTTGGGGGTCTCGCAGTTTAGGAATATCGTCCTGATCCAGAGTGCGGAATGGACCGGTGTGGCGGGTGTCTCGGCGCTCATTCTGCTGGTCAACGCCGGCGCGGCGATGACAATTCTCCGTTATCTGCCCGGGCGGGCGTCCCGCGTTTATCGTCCGCACATTGAGCTGTTCATCGGGTTGGCGGTCACAGCACTGGTTTTCCGGTCAGGAATCGGAATGGTCCGTGAGAACACACCGACATTTGCGACTTTGTCGGTGGCGGCGGTTCAGCCGGGGATCCCGCAGACGTTGAAGTGGGATCAGACGGTGGTGGATGATAATCACGCGACGCTCAGGCGATTGACGGAGGATGCGTTTGATTTGGACCCGAAGCCGGATCTGGTTATCTGGCCGGAGACTTCAACGCCATATCCGGTGAATACGGAAGGGGAATCGCAGGATCTGGTCAAGGACCTGACGAGGAACGGAGTGCCGCTACTCGTGGGCTCCATGGTGCTGGCGGGAGACGAGCAGTCCATGGAATGTTTCAACAGCAGTTTGCTGATTGATGGCACGGGCAAGTTTATCGGGCGATATGACAAGCAACATCTGGTTCCGTTCGGGGAATACATTCCGCTCAGCGGGGTTATGCCGTTTCTCGCGAAACTGGCGCCGATGGGCTGGAATTGCACGGCGGGCAAAGAGGCGACGATCCTGCGGGCAGGGGAGCCCGCCACGTTGTTCTCAGTCTTGATTTGCTTCGAGGACATCATGAGCCAACTGGCGCGGAAAGCGGCGCTGGCCGGCGCGGCCATGCTGGTTAACCAGACCAACGATGCCTGGTTTGATGGATCCGCCGGTCCGGTTCAGCATTTGAGTCATTGCGTGTTTCGTGCGGTGGAAACCCGCCTGCCGGTGATTCGTGTGGCGAACACGGGAATCACGTGTCTCATCCAGCCGTCGGGACGCATTGATGGCGAGACGGGGAATAGCCGCAGGGAGACACCGAAGTCGCAGGTGTGTCAGTGGTTGGTGTGTGCATTGCCCAGCGCGGGGGAGGGCACTTTGTACATGCGCTATGGGGATTGGATGCTGGCTATTCCCTGCGCGATCGCGGGTGGTATCTGTTTTGTACTTGCGTTTGTGGCGGCAAGACGGAAGATGAGCGCGCCAATTTGCAGAGGAGAAAAGGAATCATGATTGACGAAGTACGCGGACGCATCAGCGAGATGCGAAAAAAGACCGAAGAAATGCGAGGTTATCTTTGACGTGGCTGGAAAATCGGCCATGGTTAAAGAGTTGGAGGCGCAATCCGCCGCCCCGGGTTTCTGGGATGACCAGAACAAGGCGAAAGGTTTGTTGGGCCGGGTGAACGAGCTTAAGGCGGTGCTGGGTCCGTTTAACGAAATCGAGAGGTTGCTGGAGGATGCCGGGCTTATGGTTGAACTGGCGGAATCCGAATCCGACGCGGCGGGGCAGGCGCATGCCCTGACTGATGCAACCAGGGATCTCGACCGGGCCGAGGGGGATTTCCGGCAACTTGAGATGCAATCGCTCCTCAACGGCAAGCTGGACAAGAACAATGCTTATTTGTCCTTGCACGCCGGCGCGGGTGGAACAGAGTCTTGCGACTGGGCGGGGATGTTGTTCAGAATGTTCCAGCGGTATTGTTCCATCAAGGGGTTCGAGGTGGAAGTGCTTGATATCCAGCCGGGTGATGAGGCGGGAATCAAGAATGCGACCTTTGCCGTGAAGGGCGCCTATGCCTACGGCTTGATGAAATGTGAGCGCGGGACACATCGGCTGGTTCGAATCAGTCCCTTTGATTCCAATAAGAGGCGTCATACGTCGTTTGTATCGCTCGATGTGGTGGCCGAGGTTGATGACGACATTGAAATCGAGCTCGCCGAAAGCGATCTGCGTGTGGACACCTTCCGCGCCAGCGGGTCTGGCGGACAGCATGTGAACAAGACCGATTCAGCCATCCGGCTGACGCATTTGGCGACCGGGATTGTGGTGAGCTGTCAGGCGGAGCGGTCACAACATGCCAATCGCAACCGGGCCATGAAGATGATGAAGGCGCGGCTCTATGAGCTGGAGTTGGATAAGCAACGCAAGGAGATGGAGCGGTTTTACGGCAAGAAGGGTGAGATTGCCTGGGGAAGTCAGATTCGCTCGTATGTGTTACAGCCTTATACCATGGTCAAGGATCACCGTACGGAAGCGGAGACGAGTCAGGTGGAGAATGTTTTGGATGGCGACCTGGATATGTTTATTGATGCGTATCTAAAGGCGGAGAAGGCGAAACAGGATAAGGTTGTGTAACCCGAGGGCGCCGACAAGCAGCGCCCCTACGAGAGGAGAATAGCTATGTCCTTGCGAAGCATGACGGGTTATGGGCGCGGGCAGGCGGCGGGTGGGGGCATCCGGGTGGAAGTGGAACTTAACGCGGTTAACCGCAAGCAACTTGAGGTTCGCTTGAATTTGCCGCGCACACTGATGGCGGTGGAATCGCGGGTGGTGGAACAGGTTCAAAAGCGGCTTTCCCGCGGGCAGGTTTCCGGCAGTGTTTCCGTAACTGTTTCGGCAGGATTACGGAAACGGAGCCTGAGTGTGGATGGCGATCTGGCGTCCGCCTATGTGAACGAGCTACGCAAGATGGCAAAGACATTGGGATTGCCCGATGACCTGAAGGCCGGAGTGTTATTAAATTTTCCCGAGGTTGTGAGTTATCACGGGGCTGATCAGGACGTGGATACAGTGTGGCCGGTACTGCAGAAGGCGTTGGTCCAGGCTTTGGATCAATTGACGGCGATGAGGGCGCGGGAGGGGGGGGCTCTGGCGGCGGACTTAAGGAGGCGGCTTGGCAAGCTGACTGGCATGCTGGGGCAGATCAAAAAGGAAGCGCCCGGTGTGACGAAGCGGTATCGATTGGCGCTCGACAAGCGATTGCTCGAAGCCGGGATTAAACTGCAGGCCAACGATCCTCAGTTGATGAAGGAATTGGCGTTGTTCGCGGACCGGAGTGACATTACCGAGGAAATCACGCGGCTTGAGAGTCATTTGAAGCAGGGGGCGACGTTGTTGACGTCGGTGGAGCCGGTGGGGCGGACGCTTGATTTCCTGGCGCAGGAGATGTTCCGTGAGATTAACACGATCGGGTCCAAGGCCAATGAGGTGCGGATTACGAAGGTGGTGATCCGGTTCAAGACTGAGTTGGAACGTGTGCGGGAGCAGGTTCAGAATGTGGAGTAGACTTGAGTTCCGAGTTTGGGAGAAGATCAGTTGTAAGTCATTGATTTGCAGATAAGCGATTCCAGATTTGGGTGTCCCGCTTCTGAACTCGGAAAATGGGTTGATGACTCCATCAGCCGGCCTGCAGTAACAATCAGAATTTACCACCACCCGCTTGCCCACTTTGACAAAAGCGGGCAAGCTCGAGACACCGAGTCACCGAGAAGATAACGCAAATGTGGCGTTTATTTTGATCCCGCGAGTACACGGGACCAAAATAAACGCCACGGTTTCTTGGAGAGGGAAACAGCCAGGGGGGAGGAGAAGGCTCGGTCCAATTGTTCTCCTTCATGAGGTTAATGAAGTGCAACCCCGGACTATTAATCAATTTCAATGAGTCCCATTTAAAAAAACCGGCATCAAGCGAATGGTTCTATAGTACACAGCTCCTCCCCCTCTTTATCTTTCTTCAAGAGGGGTTTCTCGTATTTTCCGGGAGCGTTACTCCGCTTCCGGGAAATACGAGAAACATTATCTTCTCGGTGCTTCGGTGCCTCGAGCGAAGCGGGTGGTGAATCTTTAATGCGGATATCCGAAACGCCCGGCGAAGGCGCCGTATCCAAGTGCGGATTATGGCGGAGCGTGCATCGGTGACGCGAGCTACCTTGCATAAACTGGAAAAAGGGGAGCCGGGTGTCGCCATGGGCATTTATGCCACAGTATTGTTTGTACTCGGTATGCTGGACCGGTTGGGTGAGGTTGCAGAGGCTTCGCGTGATCAGGTCGGGATGGCATTGGAAGAAGAGGCATTGCCGCAACGGATTCGGTATTCAAAAGGCAGAAAAGCAATTGCGGATTTGGGTGTCCTGTTCAGGAAATCTTGAAAGGGTTCGATGGTTCCACCATCCGGCCTGTAGCGATGTAAATCAGGATTCACCACCCGTCCCGACCTCTGACGAGTCCTTACTATTACCCACAAGTACTGATGTGGATTAATTTTCTTATTGTGGGAGGGGCACGATGTGCCGCGACAGACTCTGTTGGGTCTTGAAATGGACGGTCGCGGCGCATAGCGCCCCTCCGATGGGAAATCATTCTGAAGTTGTGGGTAATAGAAAGGGGTGGTGAGGGGAGTAGCTAGCTGACGGCAGAGGAGCAGACGACCCGGGCCTGCAACTCGTCCCTGTCGTGCATAAGCAAATTGTTGCCAAGATTGGACGACATTCCGCATACTGCGCATTAATAAGCCATGAAAACAAATACAGAGCATAAGCGGGCGTTACTGCTGGTGGTGTCGGCGCCGTCGGGGGCGGGGAAGACTACGCTGTGTGAGCGGTTACTGGCGGAGACGCCGGGGATGGAGCGGTCCATCTCGTGCACAACACGCGCGCCGCGCGGAAATGAAGTGGATGGCAAGGCGTATAGGTTTGTCAGTCCTGACGAGTTTGAGCGACAAGTTCAAGCAGGCGGATTCCTGGAACATGCCGAGGTGCATGGGAACCGGTACGGAACATTGCGCGGGCCAGTGGAATCGGCGCTGGCGGCGGGCCGGTCGGTGATGCTGGTGATTGATGTTCAAGGGGCGGCACAAGTGCGGGCTGCTGTTGCGGCGGCAGGGGGAGCCCTTAAGAGCGCCTATGTGGATGTGTTTATTGCGCCGCCGTCGTTAGAGGAGTTGCGGAACCGGTTGTTGAAACGGGCTGAGGATGCTTCGGACGTGATTGAACGTCGCATCCGGAATGCCGCCAGCGAGATGGCGCGGCAGAATGAGTATCGGTACTGGGTGGTGAATGATGACCTTGAAACGGCGTACCGGGAATTCAAAGCTATTATTGATGCCGAACGGGGTCGACGGGATGTTGATTGATACCCATGTTCATTTTTCCGCCGGGATGACTGCGGAAGCGGTGGCTGAGCTGGTGGCGCGCGCGAAGGCGGCGGGGGTCGGGCGTATGGTGGCGGTGGGATGCGAGCCGGAGACCAATGCGATGGCGTTGACGGCGGCGCGGGCCCATCCGGATCGTCTAGTGGCGGCGGTGGGGTATGACCGGAGTCTGGCGGGGTCGGACGCGAAGGCGGAGGACATTGGCCAGCTTATTGAGTCCAACCCGGATATTCCTGTGGTGGCTATTGGTGAGATCGGGCTCGATTTTTATTACACGCCGGAGACGGCGGTGCCGCAGGCGGAACTGATGGCGGCGCAATTGAAGTTGGCGCGGGAGCGTGGATTGCCTGTGATTGTCCATAGTCGAGAGGCTGACGAGGTGACGCTGGAGTTGCTGGGGCAACATGCGGCTGGATGGCGGGGGCCGAAGGACCGGATTGGCGTGTTGCATTGTTTTACCGGGACGAATGAATTTGCCGAGAGGCTGTTGGAATTGGGATTCATGATCAGTTTCAGCGGGATAGTGACATTCCGGAATGCCGATCCTTTGCGAGCGGTGGCGCGGGTGATACCGGAGAACCGGTTGCTGATTGAGACGGACACACCGTATCTGACGCCGGTGCCGCACCGGGGTAAGCCCAATGAGCCCTGTTATCTGCCTGCGGTGGCGGCAGTGCTGGCCAAGGCGAGAGGGGTGCCGGTGGAGAAGGTGGCGGAGATCACGACGGCGAATGCGCGGCGGTTGTTCGGGATGTGAGGGGGGCGCATCTGCGATTAGGTGTGCACATGATTCAAACCTTGTTGGGGGGACGGCTCCCTCGGAGAGGTCGCCCTACCAGAAGAATAGATTGGTTGCGGCAAGGGCTCTGTGCGCCAATAGTTTTCCTGAGTTCCGAAACGGGACACCCAAATCCACAATTGCTTGTCTGCAAATCAACGACTTACAACTGATCTTTTCCTTATGTGCCCGGGTTAACGCAGAGAAAATTATTGTTTGCGGGCTATGGCGAAACTGTGTGGCATGGGGGGTGGTAAGGGTTTCACCACGATGTCGACAAAGCCGGCTTCCTGTAGCCAGCCTTTCAATTCGGCATCGGAGAAAACCCAGCCGTGATCGGTGGTCAAGGCCATGTTGACGGCAAATAGAGCGCTGAAGGTTGGCTTTGTGTGAGAGGGGTCCGTCATCATGTCCATGACGTGGACGACACCGCCGGGGTTGAGTGACTTGTAGGCCTTCTTCAATAAGGCAAGGATGCTTTCCGGTGATTCCTGATGGAACATGCCGAAGAAATTGACGGCGTCGTTGCCGTCGGGGAATGGGGTGGTGTGATAATCGCCAGCGAGGGTGTGGACCTGGTTCTGACAGCCCTGTTGCCGGATAAGGTCGTTGGCGACCTTGACGACCTCGGGAAGGTCCAGCACGGTGCATTGGATTTGCGGATAGGCCTTGGAGATGAGCGCGGAGTAGGTGCCGGGGCCGCCACCGACATCGAGTAGTGTTTTGCATTGAGCCAGATTCAGTTCGCCGATTACGGCTCTGCCGATGGCGAGGGCGCGGTAATGCATCGACATGACAAACGTCAACGTGCGTTCGGCATCCATGCCGAGATGCGATTCCGGTTTTTCCACCGGCTTGCCGGTTTTGACCAGAGTGCTCAGCTTGCCCCAGGCCGGGTACACATCCCTGTTGTAGCGAATGGCTTTGGACAAATCGCCGGGCGCGCCGGGGATGAGGAACGCTTTGCCTTCGGATGTGTTCTCGTAGGTGTCACCGTTTTTGTTGAGCAATTCCAGGGCGACGCAGGAATCGAGTAGAAGGCGGATGCAACGCTCGTCCAACTTCAGCGCGGAGGCCAGGGTGGCGGCATTGGCGGGTCCGAGTTCGTTGAGTTTGGCGAAGACTCCGAGATCTGCGGCGCTGAACAATATGCAGGAGTTATAGAAGGCGCTGGCCATGGACATGATGCGATCGGGTTTAATCACGGGTTCCTCCATATATTTGAGGGATGGTTTATCATGGGGTGAGAGGGGTTACTTCAGAAAGGTGTTGATAGCTGAGCCTGTTAATCGCGGGATTTCGGGACGGATCGTGCCGGGAGTGGAGGGGGCGGTGGTGAGGGATCTGGTCAGGGCGGCGACGGCATCGGCGGGAGAGGCCTTGGGGTGCAGGGTGAGATATTGGGCGAGGAGGTTGGCGGTATAGGCGGCGGCGATGGAGGTGCCTGCGTATCGGCCGGGGGGCCCCTTATAGCCCACGGGGAGATTAGCGAAACCGGGGGCCGCGAATTTCACGAAGGAGCCATAGTTGGATTGGTCCCAGACGTTGCCGTCAGACGATGTGGCGGCAACGGCAATGACGCCCGGGTGTGCGGCGGGGTACATGGCTTGACCGGTGGGTTCGTTTCCTGCGGCGGCGACGAGGATGGCGCCTTGTTGTCGGGCGTAGGTGATGGCGTCGTTGAAGAACGCGCTACTGCCGGATGTGCCCCAGCTCATGCTGATGACCTTGGCTCCTTTTTCGATGGCGAAGAGCATGCTTTGCATCAGGGAGAAGCTATCGGTGATGCCGTTATCGCCGAGGGTCCGGATGGGAATGATGGGGACGGAGGTGGAGGAGGGGGCGATGCCGTCGGGTGTGATGGCGCCTGCGGCGAGGTAGGCCATCTGGGTGCCGTGACCGAGGGGGTCGGTGATGGCCTGGCCGGGTGAGGTGGCGTCGAGGGTGGAGAGCACGGCTTTTTCCAGAGAGGGGTTGGGAGTGAACCCGGAATCGAGGATGGCGACGGCGGGGCCGGATGAGGAGGTAAGGGTGCGAGGGGAGGAGGGGTTGTCCTGACCGGCGGTTTGAACGGGAGCGACGGAGCGGTAGACGAAGTTTGGTTCGGCGGTGGCGACGAGGGGGTCCCCGGCGAGGGCGTTGAGGATATCGGCGAGGTTGGTACCGGGCGGGAGGCGGAGACGGTAGACGCCTAGCGCGGGGATGCCATCCAAGACCATGGCGCCGGTGCGCAGAAGCAGGGCGCGGAATTGCTCGCTTGAGACGCCGGGCTTGAGACGGAGCAGGATTTCGTTCTTGAGGCAGGTGATGGTGTTGGTGGGAGTTTGTGCCTGGGCGACGGGGGTGGCGGGAGCGGGGACCGCCTTGAGGGAGCGGCGGTCACCGGGTTTATAGACGAGGACTTCGGACAGGCGGCGAATGGTTCCGGCGGGGCCATCGATGTTGCTCCAGATGAGGGCGTAGTCGCAATCGCTGAGGATTTGCTTGATGCCCTTGACGATGTCGCGGTTTTCGAAGTCGGCGGTGATGAGGGGATTGATGCGCTCGTCCATGGCGACACTGACGCCGGATTCCTGGAGATGGGCGAGGATTTCGCTCAGGGGTGTTTTGTTGGCGTGGACGGTGAGCGTATCGGCGACGATTTGGACGGTGGCGGAATGGGTGGTGAGCGAGGCCAGGCTGATGGTCAGGATGAGAAGTATTGTCTGGATGGGGTGTGACCATTTCATGGGGGGGATGGTAGCACCTTAAGAAGAGTGGTGAAACCATGAAAAACGGGAGAGGGAACCGATGAGGTGCATCTGCGATTAGGTGCGCACATGATTCAAACCTTGTTGTGGGGGACGGCTCCCTCGGAGAGGTCGCCCTAGCAGAAGAATAGATTGGTTGCGGCAAGGGCTCCTGAACTTTCCCTGGCAACCTGCGGCGCCTCAAGCTGCGCCGCGGAAAGCGGCGTCAAGCCGCCGCACTCCACATAGTTTCTCAGGCTTCGTTTTACGACCCCCTTGAGTCATGTAGCCGGAGAAATGAAACCCATTGCTGAAAACAGCTCTTTATTCTCGCGCCTGAATTAGTAAACCGGGCCAAACTACTGCGGGCGTCGGCAAGCGACGCCCCTACGAAATGGAGAATTCGAGCTTTTATTCGGGCTGGTCGAGTTTGCGGAAGGCTAGAGTGAGGAGCGCGGCCCAGGCGATCATGGTGATTTCGCCGCGATCAATGATGTTTTCCAGTTCCGTGCGGGATAGCAGGAGAAGTGTTTGTTCCTCAAGGTCGTCGGTTATCGGGGATGCGGTGTGTTCGGCGTTGAGGGCAAGGAAGAGGTGGGCTTTGCCTGCGCCGCGGTTGGCGTCCATGACGTAGGAGCCGAGGTGGTGCCAGTGGTTCGAGGTGTAACCGGTTTCCTCCAGCAGTTCCCGTTTGGCGGCGTACAGGGGGAGTTCGCCGGATTCAAGGTAGCCGCCGGGCGGGGCGAGGATGGGAGCGGGGGCGGCGTATTTTGTTTGGCGGAAGATCAGGAATTTTCCGTCGCGAGTGCGCGCAAGGATGGAAACGAATTCCGGCATTTCCAGCCAGGTCCAATCCTCGATGATTTGTCCATCGGGCAATTGAACGGTGTGATGTTCGACGGTGAGGAAGCGTTTGACGTGATAGACGATGCGGCGGGAAAGTGTTTTCCAGGGTTTCATAAGAATTAATCTTTGCCACTACGAAACACGAAAGACACGGGAAAGAGAATCAGACATAGGGAGGTCCGAATTGTTTGGTCACGGCTTGCTGGGCTTCCTTGACGGCTTCGGCTTGATCGGCCGGGCAGATCAGGGTGGCTTCGGGGGTATGGATGACAATCAGGTCCTTGCAACCGATGAGGGTGATCAGGTGGTTTGGATCGCTGGAGGAGACGAGGTTGTTTGAACTGCGCATGAGGAGTGACTTGCCGGCAGAGACGGCGTTGTGGTTGGCGTCGGCCGGGCAGGTTTGAGCGAAGGAGGGCCAACTGCCGACATCGAGCCAGCTTAGTGGCATGGGGACAGCGGCGACGGTGACGGCGGCATCCTTGGAAGCGGGCTCCATGACGGCGAAATCCACGCTGATTTTCTTGAGGGTAGGATAGACGCGATTGAGGACGGTCTGGCGGTCGGGTGTGTTCCATGCGGCGGCGATCGACATGATGCCGGCGTGGTTTTCCGGGTGGTAGCGGCGGATGCAGTCCAACAGGGTGCTGGCGCGCCAGACGAACATGCCGCTATTCCAGAGGTAGCGGGGGCCTGCTTTGAAATATCCGGTGGCCGTGGCAAGGTCCGGTTTTTCCTTGAACTGTTCCACGCGGCGGGCGCCGGTGCCGGTGTCGGGGCCGAGTTGAAGATAGCCATAGCAAGTGGCGGCGTGGGTTGGCTTGATGCCGAAGGTGACGAGTGATGCGGGGGTTTGTTCCGCGACGCGGTAGCCGGTTTCCACGATTTTCAGGAAGTCGGCGATGGGTTCGATGATGTGGTCGGCGGTGAAGACGGCGATGACGGCATCGGGGTCGGAGAGGGCTATGATGGCGGCGCTGAAGCCGACGGCGTTAAGGGTGTCGCGTCCGGAGGGTTCGCCCAGGAATTGGGAGGGGCCCAGTTCGGGGAGGGACTGGCGCATGGGCACTTCGTGGCGGGCGGCGGCGCAGATATGGCGGCGGGAGGAGGGGACGAGGCCTTCGAGCCGGTGGGCGGCGATCTGGACGAGGTTCTTGCCGTTGATGAACGGGAGTAGTTGCTTGGGGGCGGATTCGCGGCTCATGGGCCAGAGTCGGGTTCCGGATCCGCCGGCGATAATCAAGGCGTGTCGCATGGTTGGCTCCAATTGGATTTTAGATATCAGATTTCAAATTTCAGATATGGCTGATGTGGTTACCAGAAAGCGGGGTGTTGTGCAAGTTTGCGGGGAGGGGGTGGGGAAGTATGAAGTATGATTATGAAGTATGACCTAAGGAGCAGACGGCAATATATATTCGCGAGAACCCCCCCTATTGACGCGGCTCGGCAGGGACGCCTCGCCCTACCTTGAAATCAATACAGATCATCGATGTCTTCGGGTAGGGCGAGGCGTCCCTGCCGAGCCGTCGTGACAAGGGTGTTCTTGGTGCAACACCTGTAACTCGGTTCCTTAGGCGAGGATTTGGGTGAAAGCAGTGATGTGGACAGTGGGTGGGGGATTCGATAGAGTCCCGCACGATTTTCATTGGACAAGTAAAGGAGAGGAACATGAAGAGCGTATTGAAACTTTGGGTTGGGCTAATGGTGATGTTCAGCGTGGCGATGGGTGCCACGGCGGCGGAAAAAAAGGCGGCGAGCAAGAAATCAAGCGGGCGTGCGCCGTTGTCGTCGAGGACGGCGGATCCATATTTGGGCGCGATTGTGATGGATGCCGCGACGGGACAGGTGTTGTTTGAGGACAAGGCGGACGCGCAAGGTTATCCGGCCAGTGTGATCAAATTGATGGATATGATGGTGCTTCTGGAGCGAACAGGGAACGGACAGCTTAGGTCGAATGATATGGTGACGGTGACGGCGGAAGCGTCGCAGACGGGTGGCTCGCAGGTGTACCTGAAAGAGAAGGAAGAGTTCACGGTTGAGGATTTGTTGTATGCGTTGATGATTCAGTCGGCCAATGACGCGGCGGTGGCGCTGGCAATTCATGTGAGCGGCAGTAAAGAGGGGTTTGTCGAGTTGATGAACCAAAAGGCGGGGGCGCTTGGGATGACGAACAGCAGATTTCATTCGCCGCACGGGTTGCCGCCAGCCAGCGGGCAGGAACCGGATGTCTCGACGGCGCGGGATTTGGCTATTCTCGCCAGGGAGTTGGTCAACAAGACGGACGTGTTGAAATATACATCCACGAAGGAACGCGGGTTCCGGAATGGGACGTTCATCATGAGGAATCACAATCGCTTGCTGGCGAGTTTTCAAGGGTGTGACGGATTGAAGACGGGTTATATTGCGGCGGGTGGTTTCTCGCTGGTGGCGACGGCTGAGCGGAACGGGCGGCGGGTGATTGCCGTGGTGTTGGGGAGTAGTGGGTCCAGGGGGTTTGATCGTGATGCCAAGGCGGCGGAGTTGATGGCGAAGGGGTTTGCGATGTTGCCGCCATTGCCGCCTCCCGCACCGGTGCTTCCGGTGGCGGCGGTGGATACGAATGTTGTGGTACCGGTTGAGGAGGAGCCTTCGAAGGGCGGGGGTTGGCTTATTCCCGCGGTGGCGGGCCTGTTGGGCGGACTGGTGGTTGCCGGATGCGTTGTGTGGGTGATGAATCGTTCCGGGCGGCGGGGATTGTAGGGCGTATGGATTGAGATTTGCAGGGGCGCTGCTTGTCTGCGCCCGTGGGCAAGCGGGAACGAGGCGGGCGTTGGCAAGCGACGCGCCTACGAAGAGAGCGGCAGGGAGATGCGGAGGAGTTGGGTGTTGGGGGTTGAGGCGCGGAGGGTGTAACGGTTCAGATGGGCGGGGATGAGGCAGGTGCGCCCGCCGGGGATGGTTACCGTGCCTGAAGAGGTTTCAATGTCCACGGCACCGCTGGTTGTGAATACCGCATGGAATCCCGATCCATCATGATGGACTTCAAACTTGTCGGTCATGGTGATTTTTTCCAAACGGAAGAAGGGGCATTCCGTCAACGTGGTGACTGTAAGATTTGAGCTGGGTCTGGTGGATTTCGGGGTGGTTTTGATGGGCGCATTGTCCTCGAAACGGATGACCTTCAGCGCCTGATCGACATGTAACTCCCGTGGTTTGCCGTCGTGTCCGACGCGGCCCCAGTCATAGACGCGATAGGTGGTGTTCGAGTTCTGCTGAACCTCGAGGATTAACAAACCTTCGCCGATGGCATGAACGCGGCCACCGGGTATGAAGATGGTGTCGCCTGTCTTGACAGGGATGGTGTTGAGACAGGCTTCGAGATTTCCGGCCTTGATTGCGTTGATGAAATCCGATTTGGAAGTGCCCTGCTTCAGTCCTGCGAATACAATGGAGCCGGGTTCGGCGGCGAGTACGTGCCAGGCTTCGGTTTTGGCTTCGCCTTGTCCGAGTGCGGCGGATTCGTTGTCGGGGTGGACCTGGATGCTCAGTCGTTCGCGCGAGTCGATGAGTTTGACTAGCAGGGAAAGAGATGAGCTACAGGCGCCATGGCCGAGGATTTCCGAGCCGGCATTGGCGATGAGCGATGACAGGGTTGAACCCTTGAGGGCGCCGTTGGCAACAATGCTCATGCCTTCGGGGCGGTCGGAGAGTTCCCAGGATTCGGCGTAGATGCCGGGAGGGAGTTGCC
>CAZDUS010000005.1:0-71363 GCA_964508705.1 uncultured Verrucomicrobiota bacterium | reverse complement strand
CCGGGTCCAACCTGAACCATCAGCTTATCCTTGGGAACAAACGCCTTATGGTGATCCGCAAAATGATGGATATAAATCAACCCCTGTTTCCCGTTACATAACGCATAGGCGCGGATATCTGTCTGCGTCGTGAAGCCGATCGTCACCGGCTTCAAATCCACCGGCAGATCCCGTGTAAGCGCGTGGAACACACGGAAGTGCTGCCTCGAGTCCGGCCCGATATAGGCGTTGGCGTTCCCGCTCTTCACATGACCAGCGGGAATTTTCGACTGCGACATGCTCCAGAACAACAGGCCGGACTCGTGCATGTAGGCGGCCCAGACAGCAATGCGCCACTTGACCGGATCCACATTCGATAGACATCCCTGGTTCCCGAATTCCGTGTTCTGCACCAGTTTCCCGTACGACTTGTGCAATGCGACCTGGCTGACAACATAGGCATCCACCGCGTTCGCCGGCATGCCCATGTATTCGTGCCAGGTGGTGATATCGCTCCACGTCTCTCCCGGCCTCGAAAAATTGGAGGTCAGCAGCCGACCATAGGGATCAGCCTTCCGGATGACTCCCGCAAGATGCGCGAGATAATCCGGCGGTGCAAAACTGTCCTCGTTCAAAATCTCCCAGATATCCACATACGCCCCGTACCGTGCGATCACATACCGGATGTATTGTTCCTGTACTTGCAGATTGGGGGCCTTCGCACTCTTGTAACCTGCAAGGTCACGTATGGCGCCAAACCCAGTCATCATGCCCAAGCCTTCATTCTTCCAGGCGCTCATATCCTGCAGGAAAATCAGGATCTGGCTGAGCCCGGCCTCACGCTGCGCACGATAGACCTCGTCTATTTTCGCGGCCAGAGCAAGATCATAGCGATCCGCCTGATAGACAAAATTTGTCGCCGTCTGCTTGCCGGACCCCTTCTTCGGTCGTGCGGCAATCAGCGGCAACGCACAACCGGCGGCAGTACCCTGCCCGAACTGCGTGCGCACCAGGTTCACCGCCCCGGTGAAGGCCTGCATCCATTCGGCATTGCTGACCTTCCGATTTTCACCCTTACCGGCCTCCGGCCCGTCAAAATCGGGTTGCAGGAAATCGCAGGTTTGAATGCCAATCGGATAAAAGGGCGTACCGTCCTCATATTCGTAGCGGAAAGGATTTTGTTTGGAGATCCGCAGGAACCCATGCCCCTGCGTTCCCTCGCACTTGAACGCCCCTGACGCATCCACCGGTTTCGAGCCCCCCGAAATCCGGCCACGCCACGTCCAGTCCCCATGCTCACGCGGTACAAAACGGACCCGCCACCGGTCATCCCCATCGTAAAACCCCTCCACGCGGGTCCTGACTCCGGAGGGTGACACAAACTCCGCCTCGCACACCGCCTCCCGAAACGGATTGTCAAACCGTTCAGAACAGGTAAGGGTCAACTCCATCACACCGTAACGCGGCGTCAGGGCTGGCATCATCTCCTGCCCCGCCACTGCCCGGACTCCAGCAAAACCGACCATACAACATATAAAGCCCCATATCACGTTCCTCATAACGTCACCTGTTCCTTTGAAATCTTATTTCCGGTAGGCCGTCTCGATCCGCCGCAGGATCTCCCGACCATGCTCAGGGCTTCTCGCGTTGAATCCAAAGGCGATGCCTCGAGCGGGAAACCTCCGGGCAAAAGCCTCGATATGCTCGGGCTCAATATAAACAAAAAGACGCTTCCCGGCGTCAATAACCTTCGCGATGCGATCAAGGTGGTTCACCGGCGGATTCGTCTTGTGATTGATGTCCGAGGTCCATTGCAGCACATCGATCTCAGGCATGTCGAGTACGGCTTCCAAGGTCGGCATGGCGCCAGTATGCCAATGGAACACGATATTTTCCAGGCCGGCAAGACTGGCGCTGAGCGCGGGAATAAAGTGTTCTCGCACCATGTCAGGCGACACCAGGGCCGTCATATCCTCGCCCACGGTCCAGTAGCCCTCGGCGCAGTAGAGACTCAACCAGTCAGAACTCTCGGGCCCGGCCTCACGAGAGATGGCATGGGCGAGACGGTTGAAAACCCGTCCGGAAATGGCAAGCGCTTCCGCCGCCGCCTCGGGCTCAAGCAGGAGATCAGTACAGAAGGTCTCAGACCCTGTAAGCAAACTCACCGTGTCCACCGGCCCGCCTGCGTCGGGAATAGAGGGCAGTGCATCGAGCTCTGCAAACTCCGGCCGCCGGAACAGAGAAAAGGGAGCAAGGTATTCACGAATGCGCCCCTCCACCAGCGGCTCCGCCTCTTTCATCAGCGCAAGGGCTTCGGTCAGACACGCCGCCACCGGATGGTGCCAGATAGTGCGGGCCCCATACTCAGGCCGGGCTCCGAAAAGTCGCGTGGCACTGCCCGGACCATAGTCAAGTCGCACCTGCGCAAAGTTTTCTCCCAGAAAATGCGTGTGCGCAAGATCGTGCCGGGCGCGCCGAAGCAGATAGCCAGGATCAGTCCAGCGCTGCTCAAGATCACGCGCAGGCGGAGCATCCTTGAGCGCCTCGTCCCAGGCAAAAATCACGGCGACAGGCCGGTCTACTTCAGACATGGACCAGAAGTTGGCCCAGCGCTGACACGCCTCACTCCAGTCGTCGTTGCGATATCGTCTCATCGTTGATCCTATCGAAGTCTATCATGAGTATCTTTTAATCAGTGTTATCACTGTCGCACCCCAATGGCAAGCCAAACAGAGGCTCATCGAAAAAGCGCCTCTCGCGGGCAGATTAACTTATGAAAGCCCATCACGAGATTACAGACTGCGAGTTAGAGTCATGTGCGCCTAGCTAAATGCGGGGTGCCCCCGTTAATAACTGAGAGCCGAGCCAAACAAATGGGATGGTGGGCGATACAGGACTCGAACCTGTGACCCCCACCATGTCAAGGTGGTGCTCTAACCAACTGAGCTAATCGCCCGAAAGGAACGCAGACTATAGAGATTGCACCATAAGCCTGTCAATCATTTCAAAATTCCCTTTACGAATTCCAACACTTGATCCCCATACACCTTACGCGTATGGTCTGATACTCAACCTCCAATTTATGGCTATCATGCACAGTTCCGACTACACTATCAGGGATATGCTGAAGTTCTACCTCCCGCTGGCACTTCAGTTTGCCACCATGAATTTCTCTTTCCCGCTGGCTGGCATGGTCGCCTCAGCCGGCCCTGGTGGCGTCTCCGATTATTCCGGTCTTATCCAAGCCCAGAACATCATGAATTTCATCAACGTCATCGGCTTCGGCATGATGGTAACGGGTATGGTGCTCGGAAAAACCCAGGAAGGACTTCGTAATTTTCAATCCGTGAACCGGATCCTGATGCTGGTCGTTATCGTCGTCCAAGCCCTGATCAGCCTGACTCCCCTGTCCCACTTGCTCATGGGCAATATCCTCGGCATACCCCCTTCCATAGAAAAACCGACCAGCCTGATGCTCGCCCTGTTACTCCCATTCAACGCCTTCGTCTTCACCAGAAACCGCTCAATGGTTGTTCTCTATCTGCGCCGTGAGTCCGGCAAAGCCTCCCTGGCCGCCGTGATTAGGGTCTGTCTCGCCTTCTCCCTTTCCCTGGCCTTCAGAATGACCGGACTCACTGGCCCCATCTGGGCCGTCGTCTGCGTTCTGCTGCCCATCGGTATCGAAACCGGCCTGATTTACCTCTTCGCCCGCAAATACTTCCACCATCTCTCTTCAGATCCTCACAATGTGCCCTCGCGAAAGGAAATTTTCCTGTTTAACATCCCTCTCTCCGCCGGAGGCCTTTTCCTCAACCTATCCAATAATATGCTGGTCGCCTTCATCGCCCGCGCCCCCAATCCGGAAATCATGCTTCCCATCTACTACCTGTGCCTCAGTCTTGTTGCCCCAATGACATTCGCCACCAATCAATTGCGTACCTTGGTGCTGACATTCCCTCCTCGTGACATCAACGATAAGCGGACCTTGCGGTTTGCCGCCGTCGCCGGACTAATTTTTGGGCTCCTCCCCTTGATCTTCATCATCCCCGGCCCGGCTGAATTCTATTATATCCGGTCACAAAACCTGGACCCCTCATTCCTTCCAGATGTCCGGATGACCGCAATTCTTTTTGCCTTCCTCCCTCTTTGCACCGCCCTTCGCTTTCACGCCGAAGGCACCGCCGCTCATATGAAAAGCCCGATTATTACTTTAACCGGTCAGGCCGTATTTCTAGGAATGGCAACCACAGCCGCCTCGGTCGCATTGGCTCTTGGAGTGCAAGGAAACCTGATTGGCCCAATTTGCACCATTGTCGCCAACATCTGCGCCGGCCTGATGATAAACTTCTCGCTGGATTGGTCTCGACGCCAAACAGTCCGCCTCCCCATGGGCTCAACCGACACCTGATATATTCCCGAATATCTATTTTTCATCCCCATCCTCATGGCTTGCGCAAACATATGCCCGACGGAGAAACTTGTCAGCGCAGATCGTTGCCGACCCAACAAAGAATATCCCTCACCGAGATTGACGCCATCGCCGCTCATTGGCACGATACAGCAACTCGCAGAAACAAGGACATCATGAGCGAAACATCAGCTATCAATACAGCCGACTCCTCAACGCGCGACGCCGTGGCATTGGTCCAGGCAATCGGACAATCCTTGAACATGGCCACTCTCTACGGCATGGATCACAAAGTGACTCGCGCTTCTTTGGAAGGCAGCTTTCCCGTCATCTCGCTCTTTATCGATATCTACGGACACTTGGACATCAACGTCACCGACGGAAACTTATTGCTTAACGGCACCCTTAACGAAGCGCCACTGGCAGGGGTCATCGTCTCAAAACTCACCAAACACAATCTCCTTTTTTTCGAAATCGTAAAGGGATTCACCCTGGATGAATACCTGGCTGTCTTCAACATCCTGCTCTCCGCGCCTTCCAACCAGAGCGGCGCCGCAACGTCCCGACTGAACGAAAGCGACATCTTCCGGCACATCCAAGCCCGCTCTGTCGAATATCGTCGCGTCACCGAAGGCGAAGTCATCCCCCCCGTTTCTCCTTCACCCGTAGCATCCACCACAGAGCATAACCCAGAAGCGACCACCCCTCCCGCAGACCTCGACAATATTCTGGCCTTCTTGAAAGACGACCGGTCCGCAAACACAGAACGGTCATCCGATGACATTCGACAACTGGCGTGCGACGCCGAAAAACTCGCGGAACTGATTTTGCGCACCGTTGAAATCCGCTCATCCGCCGCCAATTTGGCCGATGGCGAATCCCTTACCGATATCGTCGTTGGCACAATCGGCAAAATCGTCAACGAACTCACGTCAACTCCTTCCATCCGCACCGAAAAAGGACGCAAACAGGCCAAGCGTTCCATCATGCTCCTGGAAAAAGTGGTGCTTCAAAAACTGCAGCAAATCGCCGGGAACGAAGCCTCCGAAGCTGCCGAAGCGCTTCTCGACGAGGCCGCTGAAAACCTCGACATGGAAAATATGGCGTCGAAGTTCATCAAAAGCAAAAAAGCCGCCGAGGAATCAGAGGACAAACTGCGCCGCCTGATGTCAAAAACCGGAGACGACCCTGAACAACTGGCCGCCCTGCATGACACTATGATCAGCCGCGGTCTTTCAGAGGAGGGGTGGCAGGAACTGGTCATCAGCCGCGAAAAAGGCCCGAACAGGGAGGCTGGAAACGATCCAGCAGGCCTTGGCGATGTCAAAACATTAACCCTTCTTCTCGCGAAACTCGGAGAAACCATCGATCAGGCCCGCGTCATTCCGATTGCCGAGGCTCTGAACACGTTGGCCGATGAGACCCACCGGGAAATGGAGTCTCTGGTGGCCAAAACTGAGAAGAAAATCTCATCCCTCCGGCAGATTCTCGACAACGAAGCCAGCGCAGATCCAAACAAACCGGACATATTGACCCGCAAGCAACTCCTGGAATTCATCGCTGAAATTGGACAAGAGTTAAGCCAACCCCTCACCGTTGTCTCCGCCACCATTGAAATGCTACGGGCTCAACGCGCAGGAATCCTGACGGAAGCTCAAGGCGAATTATTGAACATGACGTTCGACAGCACCGCCCATCTCTCTCATCTGGTGTCCTGCCTCATCAAGGTTTCCGGCAACCCCAAAACCAGACAACCCGATGAAATCATTCGAGGCGCCCTCAATGAACGATCCGCTCAGGAGCCGTGAGCTCTACTCCTAAACGATCAGCCCATCTCTAACGTGGATCACCCGATCACAACGGGCCGCAATCTCATCATTGTGAGTCACAAGCACCAGGGTGTGCCCCTTCTCTCGCGTAAGGGAAAACAAACAAGACAATATCTGCTCACCTGTCGCGCTATCAAGATTCCCAGTCGGCTCATCGGCCAACAACAACTCCGGCTCATTGATCAGCGCCCTGGCCAACGCCACCCTCTGCTGCTCACCACCGGAAAGCTCCATGGGCGTATGCTCCATCCGCTCGCTCAACCCAACAGCCGCAAGCAATGCCTCAGCACGCCTGCGGTGCTCCTTCGCATCCTTACGCATTTCCCACAAGGACATCGTCGGGAGCAACACATTCTCCAAGACATCCAGTTCCGGAAGCAAATGATACGATTGAAACACAAATCCAACATGCTTCGCCCGCAAGGCGTTACGCTCGTTTGCCGAAAGCCTGTACACATCACGACCCTTGAACAACACGGTACCCGATGATGGCTGATCCAATCCGCCCAAGGCATGAAGCAATGTGCTTTTCCCTGCCCCGCTTGGCCCGATGATCGCCACCGTCTCCCCTGCCTTGATGGCTACAGATACCCCCTTGAGCACATGCAGCGAGCGTCCTCCCATAAGGTAGGTCTTTGTAATGCCATCCGCTTGTGTAATCACTTCCATCTCATTCCCTGTTGTGTCTGTTTCCCGTTGACCATCAACGATCCAACCTTTTCAAGAGCCTCCCCTGTCATCCCGTATCACATTTTCAGGATACTAACCCTTCTCCTCTTGATTCTGAATCCTGACTTCTGAATTCTGGATTCTGAATTCTACTCATGCCTTAACGCCTGCACAGGGTCCAGTCGCGCCGCGCGCCACGCCGGTATCAATCCGGCCAGCGTGCAAATCACAATCACCGACCCGGCCACAATAACCACATCCACCAAGGATGTCCGCGCGGGGATTTCACTCAGGTGGTAAAGCTCCTTCGGAAGCAGTTCCAGCCGGAAGGTGTCCGATAACCACCTCAATAAATCATTTCGGTATTTCAGAACAATCAGCGCCGTGCCAATACCCGCCGTCGTCCCTAACATCCCCTCCAACCATCCCTGCCAGAAGAAAATCCGCATCACGGTCCCCGAGGAAAATCCGATCGACTTCAACAGCCCGATTTCCTTGGTCTTCTGCACGGTGACCGTGATCAATGTGTTGGTGATCCCAAAGGCGGCCACAATCGTGATAAAGATCAGCAGAAAGAACATCATGTTCTTCTCAACGCGCAAGGCGCTGAACAACTGCCTGTTCTGCTCCATCCATGTCTCGACGTAATAGTCAGTCCCCAAAGTCTGGCGAATAACCTCCCTTGTTTCCTGCGCCCGGTAAGGATCGTGTGTCATCAACCGGATCGTCTGCACCCCTTCCTCCAACCCCACCAGCTCACGCCCCTTTTCAAGCGAGCAGAGCACAAAACCCATGTCATATTCCCACATCCCCACCTCAAACACTCCGGCAACCACCAACTCTTCCGGCAAGGTGATTTCATCCCTACTCACGAAGTTCTTCGGGGAATTAATCAGCAGCTTGTCGCCAACCTTGACTCCCATCCGCCGCGCCAGATCAACCCCAAGCACCACCCCGTTCCCCTCCGGCGCAAATGTTCCGGTAACCATATGCGCTGGAATCTGGCTGACAGTCTTTTCGAACTCCTTATCCACCCCTCTGAGTACTGGCGTAAATATCCGCCCATCATGCTGAATAACCACCGGGCTCTCTATCGTCGGCGCAACACCCGCCACCCCCGGCACGCCCTTTAGCCGCTCCATCACGGCCGCCTCATCCTCCACTCCTCCAACCGCCGAGACAGTCAAATGAGCGTTGAATCCGAGAATCTTGTCACGCCACATGTCGTCAAACCCACTCATCACGGACAACACGATGATCAACACCGCCACTCCAAGCAACACCCCAAGTATGGAAATGATTGTGACCACCGAAAAATACGTGCGTTTCGGCTTCAGATACTTCAACGCCAGAAATAGGGACACAGGCATCATCGCAAATCTTTCGCTCAAGGGCGTTTGACAGTCTTCACGCTTCACGGGGCTTCAATTGCGGAAACAGAATCACATCGCGGATGGCATCACAACCCGTCAGGGTCATCACAAGCCGGTCAATGCCAATCCCCATGCCGCCTGCCGGAGGCATGCCATGCTCCATGGCCATCAGGAAATCCTCATCCACTTTTTGAGCCTCATCCCCCGCCTGCTCCTCAAACCGCTTCCTTTGCTCAACCGGATCATTCAACTCCGAATACCCCGGCGCGATTTCCTTGCCACCAATGACCAGCTCAAAAACATCCACAACCGATGGGTCGTCATCGCACCGCTTGGCCAGCGGCACCAGTTCTGCCGGCAGTCGCGTGACGAACGTCGGATTCATCAAGGTCTTTTCAATCAGCTTGGAATACACCTCCTGCGTGATCTCCGGCTCACCCCAGGCTGAATCAACATGCACACCGGCAGCATCCGCTTTTGCACCCATCGTCGAGCGATCAAGAGTAAACCAATCCGCGCCCATCCTTTCCTTGACCAGATCCCGGTAAGCCACTTCACGCCACGGCCGCGTCAAATCAATAGGCGCCTCAGCCGTCCCAACACTCAACGTCCCCATTACCGTCTGCGACACATGGGTTATCAGCGATTCCACCAACTCCTTCATCCCCCGCATGTCGGAGTACGCCTCATAAACCTCCATCATCGTGAATTCAGGATTATGCGTCCGCGACAACCCCTCATTCCGGAAATTGCGGTTTAACTCGAACACCTTGTCGTACCCACCAACCAATAAGCGCTTAAGGTATAATTCCGGCGCAATACGCAAATACATCCTCGCATCCAATGCCTCGTAATGGGTCACAAATGGTCGAGCCGCCGCACCACCCGGTTGTGGCTGCATCATCGGCGTTTCGACCTCCTGGAATCCTGCCCCCTGCAGAAATGAGCGGATCTCGCGGATAATGCTCGTACGCTTCTCAAACACCGCACGGGCATCGGCATTGGAAATCAAATCGAGATAACGTTGCCGATACCGCTGGTCGGTATCCTTTAACCCGTGCCACTTCTCCGGCAAAGGCAACAGCGCCTTGGAGAGCATCACCCACTTGTCGATCTTGATAGTTATTTCCCCGGTTCGCGTCGTGAAAAATGTACCCTCAACCCCGATATGGTCGCCAAGATCCAACAGCTTGAATGCGTTGAACACATCCTCGCCTATGTGATTCTTCATCGCATAGACCTGCATTCGGTCGGTGCCGTCGCGAAGATCGGCAAACACACTCTTGCCCATATCCCTGAAGGTCGTGATTCGCCCGGCCACACGCACCGGTTTACCCTCTTCAAATCCGGCCCTGACTTCCCCTAACCTCCCAGTCCGCGCAAACGCCCGGCCAAAAGGCTCATAGCCCGCCGCCACCAGCGCCTCAAGATTCTTTCGCCTCTGCTCCGTAAACTCGTTGGATATTGCCTCTGTCATATCTCTTTCCCCATCTTGATCTTAATCCCCGATCTTAATCTTTTCATAATCTTAATCATAATCCCCATTCCCCCGCGTCTAGCACGCCAGAATTTCAGCTCCTGAACCCCGTCCCCCTACTTCCCAATCAGCGATTTCCCCGTCACCAATGCATCCAATTGTTCGCGCAGTGTCTTTTCCATTTCCGGAATCAATCCAATGTGAATCGCCTGCACCGTTCCATCCCTGCCAATCAATACCGTCTGCGGAATTCCCTGCATCTGGTAAGCCTGGCCAACCTTCCCCTCGGCATCCATGGCCACGGGACAGGCAATGCCTTCCTTTTCAAGGAACGCTTTGACCTGATCCGGTTGCTCCTGCTGGTTGACAGCGTAGAAGACCACACCCTTGTCCTTATACTCGGAAGCCACCTTGCTCACGACCGGCAATGACCGCCGGCACGGCCCGCACCATGTGGCCCAGAAATCGAGCACCACCACCGTTTCATTGGTCGCAGCCACTGGAACCGTCGCCTTGCCGCCATCCAGCAAATCCAGTGTAAAACCGGGTGCCGGCTTTCCTTCCAATGTTTCAAGCGGCTCCCCCTCCTCATCATCCTCAAATAGTGATTTCTCCTTACGGGCTCCCTCGGGCGGCTTGATTGCGAACGCATCCGCCGGCAAAGCCTGCCCCACTGACCAATTCTCAAACACGTTCTCAATGGTCATCTTCATCCCGCTCATCCCCGGCATGACATCCCCCGCCTCCTTCATCCCCTTGGTCATATCCGCGGCCACCTTCAGCACCACCGGATTTGTTCCCCGCGTCACCCATAGTTCCCAATCAAATTCATCCTGCTCAAAACGGATCAAGTCGCACTCCTGCCCGTTCACAGTAACCTTCCCGCCATAAACCGCCTTCCGCACCCCCTCCAGCAATGCCGACTTCACATCGCCACCCAGCAAATTATCAATAAATATCATGGTGGCCCCCATGGACCCCACGGCCTGGAACAATTCCTCAAAACTCTTGGGCGCTGGATTAATCGAATAGCGGTTCATCATCGGCAAGTGGTAATAGACATTGGACCCGTCCGAAACAACCGTGAAGGTTGGCATCCCCTTCATCTGCCGCATGGCCAATTTTGCCGGTCGTTCAGCTGCCACCGAATACGTCGTCGTAATGTCCTGCTTCATGCCCTCCATCTCATTGTGCATCTGCAGGGTCAAGGTGCAGGACATCGACTTGGCGCTCTTCATTTGATTCGCCAGTGCCTCAACAATGCTGTCCACTGCGGGTTCCACCCCGGTTTCCGACCTCGCAACCATCGCCGACAGCATTACCACGATCAATAATGTCTTCTTCATATTAACTCCCGCCTAACTACTCCAAAAACGGCAACCGGACTGTGTCCGGGCCCATCACAAAATCTTCCGAGCAAAACGTCACCTTGTCCGACGGCATCGCCATGTATTTCCCCGTCGCTGTCGCCAGCACAACCCCGTCCTCATCCACAATCCGCCCCTCTGCCACCACTACCCTCGATTTACCACTCCCTTTCCATCCCTCCACCCTGATCCGCCTCCCCACCGCCACCGGCGCTTTAAGCCGCACAGTCACCTCAACTGCCACGCAGGCCTTCTTGGCCGAAAGAATAGCCGCCCACGTCATCACCTCATCCAGCAACGTCATAAGAATGCCACCATGCACCAGATGACGCCACCCGACATCAGACTCGCGCGTCAGATGGTCCAGCACCACCCGGTCACCTTCAATCCGTGACCGCAACTGCAAACCATGGTCATTCGCTTCTCCGCAAATAAAGCAGGATTTTGACCACGGAAGCACCCCTGATGTATATCCCCAACCTGACATAGGCCTAGTACAAATCCACCTTCCGATAGAGTCCCAACGACACAAACAGGCGCGCCACTCCACGCTCCAATAGAGTGTTCAGTGTCTCAGCCTGCCGATTATAAATCTCCTTGCGCACGGCTATGCGGCTGTTCTGCTCACTCAACCGGCTCCGAAGACCGCCCACAGTCTCCCGCACCTCGGAGGAACTATCCGCATCCAATGCCGAAAACAACTTATTCAATGCCGACGTGAGCCGCGTCTCAGCTTGCGAACATTCCTGAACCGTCGACACATGATCAGCCAGATCGCAGGCATTCCCAATGACATCCAACAGTTGCGAGGCATCCACACGCACAGTGCCCACGATGTAGGGAATCATCTCGCGCCGAGCCATCAATTCCTTTCTCAACTCCTCCCAAGTATCCTTGACTTCGCGACGGGCATAATCGAGCTCCTTTGCCGTCTGCGCCAACCAAAGCGCAAAAGACACTCCAGCCATCGCCAGAATAATGAGCGCCAATCCAACCATAAGCTCCGCCAACTTTCTCAATAAAACTTCCTGAACCCAAAAACCACAAACGCCCTATCCCCTTTTCATGTCTCCAACGCTTTTCGCAACGCCCCCTCTATCCCCGTAACGCCACATCTCCTTTGATTTCAAGCCCCTTGGACAACTTCGCCTTCAGTTCCTTGACCCCGTTCGCGAAAACAGGATCAATCTCCATCTTATAAACCAACCCACCCTTGGCATCGCGCGGCACGCTTACTCCGATCGCAGCCATCCATCGCGCCCACTTTTCCATCATGGCGGCACGCGCCGTCGCCGGTGAATCGTCCCCCTCGGCATTCTTCACCGGGGCGAACTCATCTTCCCGCGCAAACTCCAACAGCAAGGCCGTCTTCGCATCCGGCAGGGCGTCAAAAATGAACTTCTCGAATTTGTAGGCGTTCGGTTTCTCAGGCTTGCAGGTCTTCCCCGTCTCGTCACAATACGACACCTTCTTGTGCGCCTGATGCAAGGGCAAGCCTGCCGTTGCCTCCTGCTTCAGGAACGCCAGCGAGAAGATGTGTATAGCCACGCTCCCGAACTTGAACACCAACTCCCCGTCAGGTCGGCGAGCCTCCTTTTGTGCATCCGTCAGTTCAGTATACTCAACCACCGCTTGCCGCCCGTCACGAACCACCACAACCCCCAACCCCTCGGATGGATTACGCTTGGCGCAGACCTTGAGCGACATATCCGCCGTCTTCTGCAAATGCAAACCCACGAAAACAGTGTCAGCAATCTCCACCAGCGGATTATCCACCTGGAAATAGTACAGCGTGGTCAATCCACGCCGCTCCATGTCATCAATCATACCTGTTCGCTTCAGGGCTGTCAGAATTCCGCCATGACCGTCAGGAGCCGAGAACAGTCTTCCGGGCGCCTCCAGCACCATCCGCCCGTCTGGCCAGAATGCTGGCAGGGTCCCCTGCACAAAAAACTTCACCCGTTCAGGCGTCAGCCCGAAAAACTCATTGTCCTGGAAAAACCGCCGTGTATCCGCGTCATTCCCCTGGCTCGTCATGACGTAGAACGGAATCTGCGCTCCAAATTGCCTCTCCAGGGCCAACAGTTTGCGGGCATGAATTTCAAACAGCGACGCACCGCTGATAGGGCCGAGTGAATAGGTCCCCTTGGGTCCATCATAGCCAAGCCGGGTCCCTTGCCCTCCGGCAACCAGGATGACGCCCACTTTGCCTTCACGCAACGCACGCTCGCCGACGGCACAGGTTTCACCCTGCTCCGCGCTGGAAAGCGAAACCACAGCCGCCGGCTCAATGTCCGTATGAACACCCCCTGCGCCGGCGTGTTTTTCTCTCAATAATTTCAGAATTCGATCAACAGTCTCGACATCGAGCGCTTCAATCTGTTCCAGTAATCCTGCCTGCGCCTTCGCATCCAACCGCTCCCATCCCGCGAGCACGTGATCCTGACCTAATCCAGCCATTACTTTTTTTGCGTCATCAAACGTCATATAGCCACTTCCTCGCTTCATCACGTTACGCCCCGTTATTGCTTCCTGGCGATCTTCCTCAGCTGTTCCTGCTCGGCTGGCGGCAAACTCGATATCCGCGCCATTAGTTGATCAGCCAGAGCCGCCGCTTTGTCCAATTCGCCTTTTTTCCCATAAAGCTCGGCAAGATGCAATTGCACAACCATCGCTTCAGGCGCCAGTTCCAAAGCCTTCCTCAGTGCCACTTCCGCCCCCTTCAAATCACCCCGCGCCATCAGGATTACCCCCAGGGTATCCTGGAAGTTTGGATTTCTTGCGTCTGTCCCAACGGCCTCACGGGCAAGGGCCTCCGCATCTTCCAAGGATCCCCGCTCCTGCAACACCCAGGCCAGATCGTTTAACACGTCTGCTGTCCGCCCTTTTGCCAATGCCTTTCGCAGGGAACTTTCCGCCTGCGCATACTCCCTGCGTTCAAGTTGCATGGAAGCCAGCACCTGATTTGCGTAGGCATGCCCGGAATCCAGCAACAAGAGTCGGCGCACATGGGTCGCCGCCAAATCACGGCGTCCTTCTTTCACATCCAGTCTCAGCAGTAGCTCAAGCAACGCAACCGCAGTCGGCCTCATCTCAAGCGCCTGATCCAAATATATCCGCGCCTCGGCATAATTACGCCGATACAGGGCCATCTGCCCAAGTACCGCTGTGGCCATGAAGTCCCTCCCCTTGACCTTCTGCAATTTGCGCTCACATTCGGCAATCGCCGCCGCGTCATTCTGTTCAATGACCACACCACCAAGCATCGCCCAGGCAACCGCCAGATCGGGCTTCAAATCCACCAGTTCCTGCAAAACAATCCGGGCTTTCCCAGGCTCGCCAGCCGCCAGATGCAACACGGCATACTCAACCGCCAATCTCGTCTTTGGAATCCCTGTGGCCTGTATCCGGTCCAAATACTTCATCGCGGCCTCATAGTCGCCCCGCCTTGTGGCTATTCGAGACAAGGACAGCAAGGCCACCACATTCGTGGGGTTCGCCGCCAACAATTCCTTCAATACCGCTTCCCCCTCTTTGGGCTGATCCTGCGCCACATACGCCATCGCCAACCCCTGACTCAACCGCTCCTTCCGCTCCGGCGCCAATTCAATCGCCCTCCTGTAGCCCGCCACAGCCAGGCCCGGCTGCCCTGAATAGGCCCAGGTGAACCCAAGGTCCGCATAAGCTTCGGGCATGCGAACATACCCGTACACCCGCGACAGCGACCAAATGTGATACTTCTGCTTCAGATTCTGCGCCAGCTTCTTCACCGCCTCATGAACCCCTTCGGCGTCCGGCGCCGCATACCCCCGGCGAAGCATGGTCTCCTGATTCAGCAACGCGCTGATGTTGTCCTCATCAAGCTCACGCGATTTCGCATACGCCTCATACGCCTGCTTCCGCCACCCCACATCCTCCATCAATACCCCGAGATTATTTGCCACCATGCTTAACTGTCGCAAAACGTGCGTCGCAAGACCCGACAACATCGGAGACTTGCCGCGCATCTCCGCCAGTCCGGCAATAAATGGAGACTTCCAGAACTCCTGATGCGCATCCCACAACGCTTTAAGCTCCACGGCTTCCAAAGCGGGAACCCCTCTGAACAAAACACGATCCGAAACCGGCTGCTGTTTGGCCGCCAACCAGAAATCAGGATAATTCAGGAAGGCAATCTTCCCTGCAAACGCCGGATCCGTCTGCATCCACTCCTGGAGAAAAGCCATCCCGTCCACTTCAGCCAACCCCTTGAGCCGGGGATCATCAAATGATTGCGCCACATGCCGCATATACAATGCATTACCGCCCAGCCTGAGGTTCAGGATCCGGATCGGCACCCCCATCTCATGCGCCGCCACCTGTAAATTACTATCCAACACGCCATCGGTCGCCAGCCATTGACGATCACGAGCCGCCTGTATCACCGAACGCGCATAGGCATTGATAGCGCCAGCAGGTCTCGCGTCCGCCGTCTTGAAATTCAACACGCCCGCCGTCAGCGTCGCCACGATAATCAATCCCACCGGAATCATCCCCCCATACTCCCTTAACCACAACCTGCGAGTCTCACCCTCCTCCGCCTCCCACCAAATCATCCGCGAAATGAAAGACCAGTAGGCCACCAGATAGCCCAGTGTGAAGGCCAGCAAAAGGTATGGAGTCACCAATAACCGCGCAATGCCCAGCACTCGCCACGGGGAAAACGGCACATTAAACAACACCGCCAACACCACGCCTGTAAGGATGAAATGCAGACTGTATAGTCCCCAGTCGCGCTCCTCATTCAATCCGCGACGCCCCACGGCCAACACCGCCAGCCAGGGCACAATGCCTGCCACAATCACCAGCAACCACCCCACCTCCGGCAACCCCTTCGCGATCAACTGATACTGTCCCCTGATAACCGTGAGCAAGGCCATGCCAAACCGGGTCTCCTGCTGCAAGGCGAAGATATCGCTCCTCCACACCGAAACCGCTGCTAGACCATAAACCAACATCCCTGCCGCAAGACATCCGGCCAAACCCAATACACGTTTCCACCTCAAATCCCCATGGATCCAAAGTCCGTAAAGCAACCCGATCAATACAAGCGGCCCAAAAATAATCATCGTCGCGAATTCAACAGCTAAAACCCCGTAGAGGAACGCGAAGACCAGGCCAACCAGAACAGTCCCTTCTTGAATGAACTTGATAAAAAGAGCCGCCAATACAAGAAGCAGGAAAAGATCGAAGGTCGCCATGTGGAACCGCGTGGCCGCATACCAGAATGGCATCGACCCCATTAGTGCCAAGGCCGCCACCAAACCACCAAGCCACGAAGCCCGGTTAGCCGCCCGGACATTCAAGTCCGAAACCGGAATCGCCATCCAAAGCGCGTTAGCCGTAACCCGGAATAACATCCATATCGTCCCAGCCCCGAAAATGGCGCTCAGGAAATTCAGCCTGACCGATACACTCCCCAGCGGCAACTTTGCAATCAAGCCGACAAACCAACTCCATAAAGGATTCTGACTGAACCTTAACGGAGCCATTCCCAACTCCCTGACCATTAGATCAGCAGACTCACCAGGAAATGGCCCCCGACTCAGGGTAATTAAATAGACAATCAGGGCCAGCGCCCCCAAGGCGGGCCCCAGCCAAAGATGTGTGCGGCTTCGTGTAGTATTCATTCAACCTAGATTGTAGGAATTCAGCCTTGGGGTCAAGTTCCAGCCATGCCGCATCGCTTTCTCCCATGAGACCTGAACCCCAAACCCTGAACCCTTCACCCCCTCTCCCAATGCCTTCCGCCAAGGCGTCAACGCGCAACACAAAGTGATCCTCACTCATGAACGGGTCTCAAAGGTTCACTCGTCCCCCTCCGTGGAGGGGCTAGGGGCGAATTGTAGCCACCAACAGTCAGTATCGAATAATTTGTCCTACACCTATCACGGCTCCGTCGTGATCTTCCAAAACTTTACCGGCACACCCTGCACCGAATCCGTATAAACATTGATCAGGGGCATCGCGCTGATATTGCTCCTCAAAACCGAAAAGCCCTCCATCAAGTTCGTCGAGACATGAATCGTATAGAAATGATTCGTCACACTGCTCCACCGCAACACCATACTGGTACCCGCCAGCGCTTCCTGCCCCAGAAACTGAGGCGTCTCGTCCATATCCACAATATTGACTTCAAACACCTTCTGAGTCGACAGTCCTCCCTCGTCAATGCAACCGACACGGAGGCTGAAGTTGCTTTGACTTTCATGGTTAAACAAAACGCCGGTCAGCAAGTTACTGCCATTGATCACAAACAACGGGTTGCCATCGCTACCTGCGCCTGCGACCAATGAATACAAGCACACGCTCCCTATGTCTGGATCCTGAGCGCTCAATACCCCTACCAGAGCGCCCGCCGGCAAATTCTCCGCAACACTACCCCCGGACATCACAATGTTTGTCGGCGATTCATTCTGATTGGTTATGGCAATTGCAAACACCTTCTGCGTCGATAACCCTCCCTGATCCGCTACCCTCACCCGAATGCTGTAATTGGTTTTTACCTCATAATCAAAAGAGGACGCCGACAACAGATTGCTGCCGCTAATGACAAAGGAAGTATTATCCACACTCCCTGTCCCGCTCACCAGGGAGAAGGTAAACGGGAAACCCATATCTACATCCTGGGCGCTCAACGCACCAACCATCGTGTTGGATGGCATATTCTCCCCCACAACCGTGCTCGAAAGCAGAATATTTGTAGGCGCCACATTGACAATAACGCTGTTCGTCACCTGCACATCATAATTTGCCGCATGCCCGGCCGAGTTGATCATATTCGTTACCCGGAGGAAATATGTGCCCTCAGTCCAGCATTGCCAGATAATTTTTGAGGCCAAACCACCACCGCCATTGTCATCCTGCGCTACAAGAGTCGTCCCATTGCTGGCATAGAGACTCAATAGCGTGTCCGCGCTTGCTCCAAGATTTTTGGTTTCAACCACATATTGTCGACCTGTCACCACCGTCAACTTGATCCAATCCACATCACCCAACGTCCCGAAGTTATGGGTCTGACGGAAATCATAGACATCATTAGGATTCAGCGAAACCACCGTCGCCGACGTGTTGTCCCCCTTCGCCTCGTAATGATCGGTCGGATTTCCCCCAGGCACAATCTGATCCATATCCAAATTACCCCATAACGAACTGAAGAAATTCACATACTCGCTTTCTGTCCCGCCAGTATTGCGATGGATATACACGGTGCTATTAACCGCATTCGACATCTCCCGGTAGCCTATGACCGGAACCTGGTGGGGCCCTCCAAAATAATTCCCCCAGGAGCCTAAACCAATCGGCCGGCCCGCATCTACTTCACCTTTGACCAGTTGATAGTAATTGGATTTTGAAGCGGTTGTAACCACAGGACCATGATAGGTTGCATTAAAGGCCAAGCCATTCGTCCCGTTCGCTATTTCTTCAATGATCACATCTTCATCGGTTCTGCCGGCTCCGTAATACTGGGTCGCCAACATAACAACCAAGGACTTCACATCCGCCTCATTATGCCCGGGTGCCGCAGGTAAAGAAGGCTGGAGCAATGGTGCTGTGCCATTATCAATCAGATTCCAATATTTCACTCCATTGTAAGCCGTCCGGTCCCAGTAGCCCAATATGTCCGCATTGCATGTTGCCCAGCATATGCCGCCCGGACTGTTGTAATACATGGTGGGATTATTCAAGTAGGTCGGCACCGACGACACCGCGTCCTTGGCGCCGGGAAGATAATTCTCGCTCTTAATGCCATCAGGTGGCGAGGCCGACCCGGCGTATTCAATAATCAGTTGCGCTGGAGACCCACCATAAGCAACCGCACCCTCCATCGTGTATATCGATTGATAGCCTCCACTCACAACCCGGTTCCTGAGTTGAATGGCAATGGCATTGCCACTTACCCATCCTGATCGGTTCACAATCTCCTGCACGATCCCTGAAATATCAGGACTTGTATAGAAGCCATCCTGAACCCATGCAGTTGAAACGCTCCATATGGTACTCGCTGATGTCGGGAAACGACGACCAATGTATTCGCCAATATTGAAGGAATCTGTGGAATCGTAATCCTCCCCTACAATTGAAAATGACGACGACCCTGTGCCATTGGCATAAACCTGAACACGTAGGTACGCATGCAAAATGGTGGCCTTGTTGGTCATTGGCAAACCGGTAAACCTGAATGCTCCTATCAGATACGGCTTGGAATACCCCGAATAATAACCGCAAAGCGCATAATCATCCGTCCAATTGTCTCCGCTACCGGATACCCCATAGGCGTCATCGTTCACGTCAGACACAGTGTTGGTGATAACGGCAGAGAACGCCGGGATCAAACCCAACGCTAGATACGCCACCAAGACCACCATGAGGCTTAACCACCATGTCCTCATGGGGAAGCTCCTCCACTCGTGCGTTTTCCTCGATAGGGCGCCCACGCCTTTTGACACATGCGGACAAGTTCCATATCACGCACTGCCATCTTCTTGACCTGCCCCCGTGCCCTCGCCTCTTTCTCCGACTCCACCACGCGCATACGCAATTCGACAACCAGCGCCTCCCCACTCCCACCCGCAGGCTCCACCGCAAACGCCTCATCAAAAAATCCCAGCATCAGACAACGACGCACACGCCACACACCCCCACCCTTGCCCGCCGCTAATGCCAATGCCTCCTTTTGCCTGACAACGTGGGGCGGCAAACCACGAAAACACCTGATAACCGGCGGCTCCCCGTCGTCGGCACTAATAACTATGGTTGCAAACCGGTCCTCTCCTCGCAATTCCGTCTCGTACCCCGACACCTCTTTCCCCTTGCCGGCAATATCCGCCCGAGCCTTTTCAACAAACCCAAACGGCTCATCAACCGCACCAGACTCCTGCGCCTTTTGTGTCCGCCTAAACATGAACATGAACGCAACCACATCACCCGACATAGTATGCAGAGGAATATCTCCCGCCGGAGTCCATTCCCCGGCAAAGAAAGACGGCAGTTCAAACACCGCCGCCGCATAAGCTTCGTCACGCGACACCTGTTCCGCACGCAGTGCAACCGGCAACATCAGCGACATCAAAGCCATTAATGGCAATATGCAAAATCTGGTCATGAAACCTATCCGTGTTTCGTTCACGTCGACCAGTATATCAAAAAATGACACAACAGGTCGTCCCCCATTTAATGATCACCCGGCACCGAGCCCAGGAAACCCTGCACTCAAAGTCCCAACCCCTTGATGACCCGCTCCACGACACCTTCGTGGCTCGCCCCCTCACACTCAACCACCACATCTGCATAATGATGGTACAATGGAGCCCGCTCCAGATACAACCCCTCCAACGACTGTCCAGGCGACATTACCACGCCGCGAGCTGGCAAGTTGCTCAAACGGGCGCGTAACCGAGTCAACGGCAAATCAAGATACACCACCACACCATTTGCCTTGAGATGCCGCATCGCTCGCTCGCTATAAACCACGCTACCCCCCGTGGCAATCACATGCCGTTGGCAATACATATCAAGCACATGCCGCTCCTCAATGGAACGGAACACGTCAAGCCCGTCACGATCAATAATATCCTGCAACCGACGCCCTTCATTCACCTGAATACAGACATCCGTATCCACAAACGGGCGCCCCATAACCTTGGCCAGCAAAACGCCAATGGTGCTCTTGCCCACCCCGGGCATCCCCACTAACACAATATTTGCATTCCCCGTCGCTTCCATCCGGCTCTCCCCTTAAAGTCGAACTATCCTCAGCTAGCCGCTTTCTTCTTAACCGCCACCTTCTTCTTGGCCTTCATCGCCACTGCCTGCTTCTTTTTCTTCCCAAGGCCTTTGCTCCCTGCCTTGATCCCCTTCCCCTTCACACCCTGACTTGTCCGCCCTCGCTTTGGCAAAAGCCGAACGCCAAACCCTGAAACCTCTGTACGGAGCTCCTCCTCATCCCAAGGCTTTGAAGAAAGCGCCTTCCGCCTGCTTAACTTGAAAAAATGCGTTTCCGCTTCAATCCATTCCCCTTCCCCCACCTGCACATTCACTTCACCGCGCTCAAACGACACACCAAAATACTCATCCATCTTGCGCAAAGACTCTTCATCCACATCCATGAAAACCACGCCCTCCGTCACAGCATCAGGAAAAGGAATCAACGCCGCCTGCACTTGGTCCTTCAACCTCAACTGCATATACCCGTTCACCGTGCCGTCACGCCGCACCAACTCCCTCCCCACGACCACCTTAAGAACATCGCGCATCATCAACGGCCCATAGACAAACACTTTTACCGCCATATCAACCCCCGTTTAATCATTATTGATTCCATTTATCCTGTTCAGTATGTTCCGCCACTACTGTATGTCCAGTGAATTTCAATTCCATCCTTGAAACCATGAAAACCATTATCCTTCTTTCAATCTCCAACATCTTCATGACATTCGCTTGGTACGGGCATTTGAAATACAAGACTTCACCACTTTGGATTGCCATTCTGGCAAGCTGGGGAATCGCGTTTGCGGAATACTGTTTTCAAGTGCCCGCCAACCGCATCGGACATGGCCGTTTCAACACCGCCCAACTCAAAACCATTCAGGAAGTCATCACCCTGGTCGTCTTCTGCGCCTTCTCCGTTCTCTACCTGAAAGAGGAACTACGTTGGAACTATTTTGCTGGATTCGCCTGCATGGTGGCCGCCGTCTTTTTCATTTTCCACAAATGGTAACCCCACCACCAAAGCCCGAATCGCAGTCGTTCTCTTATGTCTAGTCGTTCTTATTCTGACTCCTGAATACTGACTTCTGGCTACTCCACCGCCACCCCGAACCCCAACGCACCCAGCGTTCGCAACAATCCCTCCGATCCTCCCGCCACCTTCACCTTCGTATACCTGAACTCACGCCGCATCGGATAATCCTTGCGTTGTCGGTCAAACTCCTTCCCCCTCGCCGCATCCGGCAATCCCGCCGTTTCCCTGAACCGCTGATCATCCCCTCGAATATCATACACCTGCGCGACCACCTCCCATAACACCGCCTCATCCGAGCGCCCCTGCACATCCACCCGTATCTCCGGCACCAGTGGCGGCGGCATCAAGGGCTCATGCGACCACACAGGCTCCACCCCTAGAAACTTACACGCTTCCCGATACACCATCACCGTGCCCATCACCCGCCCCTCGAACGAATGTCCGGCAATATGCGGCGTTGCAACATCCACCAACGGCAACGCTTCCGTCCGATAGACCGGCTCGCTCTCCCATGTATCCAAAACAGCATGACCTACACGCCCCGAATGTAAGGCCGCCACCAATGCTTCCGTCCTTACAATACCACCGCGCGCCGCGTTGATAAAAATACTGCCATCCTTCATTCGTCCGAAAAACTCATCATCCGCCAAATGCTGCGTCCGATCCTCGCCACTCTTTGTCAATGGCACATGTACCGTCACAATATCCGACTCACGCAGAATCCGGTCCAACCCCACGAATGGCCCGGGCTCCAATCCCTCCACCACTGGCTTGATCCCCGCCGTTTCAGACCGCGCACGGGGCGGATCGTTTAGCAACACTTTCATCCCCAATGCGCGCGCCTTCCTTGCCACCCGGCTCCCAACATTCCCCACCCCTATGATCCCCATCGTTTTCCCCGCCAACCGGATGCCGTGATGCTGTCCGATATATAACAATGCCGACGTAACATACTCGGAAACACTGTTGGCATTACATCCCGGCGCAAAGCACCATCGGATGCCGGCGCTCTCAAAATAACCGATATCCAAATGGTCCGTCCCGATCGTCGCCGTCCCCACAAAACGCACCTTGCTACCCTCCAGCAAGTCTCGATTCACTTTCGTTGTCGATCTTAACGCCAGCAAATCGACATCGCGAACCTGGTCCGCGACAATCCCGCGGCCTTCCAAAATCGTTGTCTCACCAAGCGTGCCAAACGCCTCGGCGGCAAATGGCATATTCGTCGCACAAATAATCTTCATCCCGTCTCCTTCATCGCCTGACCCAACTCTCGCACCAACTCCTTCAACACCGGTTCCAGCGTGACCAGCGGAGGCATCACATACACTACATTCCCAAGCGGTCTCAACAAAATCCCCCTATCCCTCAAACAATCCCGGATCCGGCCCGCCCATGCCGTCCCGCTCCCATCATCATTCTCCTCAAGTTCCACTACTCCAATCATTCCCAGCGACCGCACATTCCTTACTCCGGGGCCCTCGGCTAACGCCGCCAACTCGGCTTTCAAAACCTCACCCAACCCCGCCGCCCGCTCCACAATCCGCTCCTCCTCATACACCCTCAACGTCTCCACTGCCGCCGCCGCAGCGATCGGATTCCCCGCGAAGGTGTGCCCGTGATACAGCGTATGATCCTCCGGCTTATCTCGGAATGTATTGAAAATCCCCTCCCGGACTACGGCCGCACTGATGGGCAGATACCCGGCCGACAAACTCTTCCCCACACACACGATATCCGGCACAACCTCGGCATGGTTATGCGCAAACATTCGCCCTGTCCGTCCAAACCCTACCGCAATTTCATCGGCTATCAGCAGAATCTCCTTCTCGGCGCACAACTCAGCCAATCGCTTGAGATATTCAGCCGAGTGTATCCTCATACCCCCCGCCCCCTGACACATCGGCTCTATAATAACTGCTGCCAATTCATGGGCATGATCCCTAAGGATCTGCCGCATAGTGTCAAAACATTCCTCCAGACATACTCCCAGCGATTCATGAAAGGCGCAAGCCCCGCAACAGGGCGACGGCGCCTGATACACAGGAAATAACACCGGCTTAAAGGCGGCATGGAATTGGGGCAAATACCCAACCGACACCGCACCCAGCGTATCCCCGTGATAGGCAAAATCCAAAGCCGCGAATTTCTGCTTCTGTGGCCGCCCAACATTTTGCCAATACTGCAACGCCACTTTCAACGCCACTTCGACTGCGCATGAACCGTCGCTGGCAAACATCACCCGCCGTTCATCCGGAAAAAGATCAACCAATAGCGAAGCCGCCTCTACAGCTCGCGGATGCGACAGGTTGCCAAGAATACTATGTTGCAACTCCCCTGCCTGCCGCACAATCGCGTCCACAATCCGGGGATGATTGTGACCAAGGTTACACGCCCACCACGAGGAAATGGCATCCAGATAACGCCGCCCTGTGCTGTCAAAAAGATAAACCCCTTCCCCTCGGGTGATCAACGGCAAGGGGCCCCCATCCACCACCGACTGCTTCGTGTATGGATGCCATACGCTCTGCCGGTCCATCATCTGATATCTCGCCGTATCCACCGGCTCCGCCAATTTCTTCATAAACAACCCCTAATCTATATTCCCAACTCCCATCCTCATCTTAATGTTAATCGTAATCCCCTAACAGTCTCGCGCCCCTCTTGGACTGTCCCACCCCCACACCCGACCAGACTCCTCCAACCGCCCACCCACAAACCGCACCCCCTCCGCCGCCAACATGTCCTGCTTCCTTTTCAACGCCACTCCGCCCCGGTATCCCTGAAATCCCCCCAACCGTAAATCCGAAGCTATAACCCTATGACACGGAACCGTTGGCGCAAATGGATTGACTCTCAACGCCTGCCCAACCGCCCGCGGCGATTTGCACCGAATCCGTTCGGCCACCTTCTTGTATGTGGAAACACGACCGGCAGGAATCTGCACCACGGCATCATACACCTTCCTTGCGAATTCACTCATTACCCGTTTCATATCGTGACGCAACCGGAGTCCGATTAAGCGCGTTTCGCGCACCGCATCCCCTGCAAGCCCGCCACTCACCATTCCGGGCCTGAACTGCCAAAGGGGTACATTACAGGACGAAGCCGCTCCGCCTCAATCCGCTTCAATACCGGTGTGAAAATATCCCAAGCCGCCGCCAACTCATCCGCACGGATGAATAAATTCCTGTCGCCTTGAATCACGTCGAGCAGGAGACATTCATAAGCGTCTGGAATCTGCCCCTCAAATGCCGTTTGATACCGAAGATTTAGATCGCTTTGCCGAAACACCAAATCCAACCCCGGCGCCTTGTTCATGATCCTCAAGGTAATCGCCTCGTCAGGCTGTATCCGGATCACCAACTCATTCGAATGCACCTCGCCCACTTCCTCGCCAAAGATATTGCAAGGCACACTCCGGAACCGCATCCGCACCTCATTGATCCACTGGTCCATTCCCTTGCCGGCCTCAAGAATTACAGGAACCCCATCCCACCGGGAATTACGGACACACAACGCTGCCGAAGCATAGGTCGCCGTCAGGGAGTCCGCGGGCACCCCGGGTTCGCCTGAATAACCCACATCATGAACCTTTCCAGCTGCATATTGCCCAAGGCGGATGTCCTTCAATCCCGGGGGCACCACACTTTTCAACAGACGCACCTTCTCGTCTCGCACTAATGAGGCGGTGTACCGCGCGGGCTTTTCCATCATCAACAACGCAAGAATCTGTAATAGGTGGTTTTGCATCACATCACGGATAATCCCGACATCATCAAAATATCCACCCCGGTTCCCAACCCCGATCGGCTCCTTCCATGAAATATGTATGCTCTCCACATAGTCTCGGTTCCAGATGGGATCAAACACCAGATTGGCGAACCGAAGCACCATCAGGTTCTGCACAATCTCCTTGCCGAGATAATGATCAATCCGATAAGTCGTTTCCTCGGACCACACCTTGTTCATTTGCCGAACCAGATCATCCGACGTAGCACGATCGCGCCCAAACGGCTTCTCGACAACCACTCGCGACCATTCCTTCCCCGATCCGCAAGCAACCAACCCGGAACTTCCCAATGCCTTCGCCACTTCAAGAAAAACCGAAGGCGGCACCGCCATGTAGAATATCCGATCCGCATCGGCCCTCCCCTCGACGCCACTCATCAATTGAAATAAATCGAGATAAGAATCCACGGCCCCATACTTGCCGGCAGAATAATAACACCGCCCAAGGAAACCCGCCGTTTTCTCAGCACAGGATTCCCCGGGCGAATAACGGCAAGTCAGGTTTTCCGCTATCTTCGCCCGAAATTGCTCATGGCTCATCGGAGATCGAGCCATTCCATAAACATTAAAATTTGACGAAAGATAACCCTGACAATACAAGGCAAAAAGCGCGGGAATGATCTTCCGCTGGGCTAAATCACCAGAAGCCCCAACAATCACAATCCCGAGGGGCCGATCATGGGTCGGTTCACTTTGCATTGCCAGGAACTCCCGATTTCTTTCGCCCTTGCTTGCAACAGCCCTCGCGCTCACACAGTTTATCAACCACCAACCACCCTTGACACATGGCGCACCGGGAATCCGAACACCACTGGCAAACGCGACAATCAGGACAGGGATGTTTCCTTCTATTTCCGCCCGTCTTGCGCATCGTGCACCTCCGGTTTCCCCGTCGGTTTCACCACCACATACGTCGGGAGCCCCTTGACCGAAAATCGCTCCAGCAAGTCGCGAGCCGCCACATCATCAGGCTTTTCAGCCTGAACTTTAATAACCACATAGTCCTTCAGCCTGGCCTGCACCGCTTTATCTCTGAACGTCGTCGCGTCCATAGCGTGACAGTTCTTGCACCAAGTCGCCCAGAAATCAAGAAATACGGGGCGCCCAATCGCCAAGGACTCCATAATCTTAACGCGAAGAAGCTCATGGTCTTCGGCTCTAATATTGTATTCTCCGTCCTTCGTCATCGGCTGGGCGTTCTTAACCCCTGACCAACCTTGATAGGCAAGCAATCCGTAATACACGGCCAACGCCACAATGAAAGCTCCAAACCCGCGCTTCACCCACGTCATCCACCCGCCTGGCTTCGGCAAAAACGACAACCCTGCACCAGCTAGCGGCCATGGCAAGGCCATACCAACGCCAAGAACAAAGGGCAGCAACACGCCTTCCACAGCTCCTGCCGCATACAGCTTCCCTGAAAGCAACAATACAGCAATGACAACTGGAGCCACACAGGCCCCCGCCAACAGTGCGGCAATACCTCCCATAATCAAGGCTACCAGGAAATTCCCCTTCTGTGCCAACCACCCATTCCCGCCGACCTGCCCCTGGAAACGCGAAAAATCAATGGCAATCACGTCGAACATCGCCAACCCCAGCAAAACAAACACAAGCGCCATTACCGCATTAAACCCCGGTGATGAGTTCAACGCGCCAAATTGCGATCCCGTCAGAACAACTAACAAACCCAACACCCCATAAACCAACGCCATACCCAACCCATACGCACCACCCAAGGCGAACCCCCGCAGCTTCGACCCATCCTGGGAACCCACTCCAATAATAGCCAGATTGATGGGGATCATCGGCAACACACAAGGGGTCAGGTTCAATAGCAAGCCGCCAAGAATGATGACTACGAAAGTCCACCACACGCCATACTGCTTAAAGAATTCAAGAGGATCAGCCCCAAAAAGTGTCATCGCATCACGCAACCTCCCCCAGAAGGAACCACCACGTTCATCCGCAGATTCCTTCCCCTCCACCCTGTCCAGGAACATCAGAAATTCCGCCGTCCGAAGATATCCTGCCGCTTGTCCCGCCACTTCGACGCTTCCCCATGATTCTCCTTTCGACCTGGTCGCGCCTGCATTTTGCGACTCTTGTGTTTGCCCTGTCGTCAGCCGGAAAGTCCGCACCTGGGGGAAAAAGCATGTGCTCTCATCGCACCCTTGATAGGCAACATCCACGGACTCGCTGGCATCCGGTAAACGATAGATCGCCGTGAAATCACTTGTGTATGCCTGACGATTCTCGCCTGAAAATGAGTCTTTTACTGTTACCGGTATTGGAGCCTCAATGGCAGGCAAAACGCTCCCCTTTGCCTGTACCGAGTACTGATCCGCGTATACGTGATGATTAGGCGGTATTATGAAAGTTACGGAGACGGCATCCCCGTTCCCTTGCGAAATTCGCCGGACATCAACCCCAAACGGATCCTTGGCGGCTATAGCGGAAACAATAGACAACTGAAGTGCTAAAAGTAATAAGCACCACTGCCGACGAATATTCATTTCTGTTGACCCTCATGCTGCATTCTTCTTTGGCCACTTCATAACCACCTGCAGCACTTCTCGTACAAAAGAGCACTCACACTGCACGGGGCATATCGCCATTTCACTCTTGTTTAGACAATACCTTGGGCACTCCTTGGTTCCCGTTGCCTTCTGTTCAAAAACTGGCCCCTCATAAAGATCGAAAAAATCTCCGGCAGGTATCGCTAGCGTCGTGCAACACGAGGCAACCGTATGATTAAACAGAAACAAACCAGCCGAAAGTAGTTGGAACGAAGCCTGATAACCCACAACTGAAACATCGGGATCATTCATCAACGCTTCTCGCGTATCCCATACATGTCCACAGGTATTACACACCCTGAAACTCATCGCTTCCCCCCGCGATTATTCCTCTACTCGACCTACGCCTGCCGGCGTCTTGTGACACAACAGCAGGCGTCCCAAGTTTTCCACAATCACTCAACCTTTGAGTTCTCGCTTACCCAATTGCTTGTCCAACATCAGCAGGGCTCCAGTCGAAGTGCCTGCCATTTTCAGCATGCCGATAATCTCATTATCATTGGCTTCTTCTTCAACCTGCTCCGTGATGTACCATTGCAGGAGGATCTGACTGGCATAATCCTTTTCCTTAACCGCAAGATCCATCAGCGCATTAATCGAACTCGTGATGAACTTCTCGTGCTTGAGCGTCGCCTCAAACATGGCCAGCACAGTCTTGAACCCCACTGCTGGCTTGGCAATCGCGGCAAGATCAACCTCGGCGCCCTGCTCCAGCAAATACCCCTTAAACTTCATGGCGTGTCCCATTTCCTCCTGGAACTGGGCCTGAAACCACTTCGCTGTGCCTTTGTAGCCCTTGATTTCTGCTTCGGCAGACATCGCCAAATATAAATAAGCCGAACTCAACTCTTTGTTGATCTGCTTATTGATTGCATCACGCATCGTCGTACTGATCATAAGTCTCTCCTTTATTTCATCATTCCCAACATTACGCCTTCCACAGCCCATGCAAATTACAATACTCACGGGCAATCACCGCTCCCTCTCGGACCCCTTCAAACAAGGCAACAGGCGGCTGACCGGGTTTCAGATACTGCCTCAGCACCTTGTCATCCACCAGAAGTTCAATCCACTCAATGAAATGCTTTTCTTCCATCGGATGCGACACACTGCCAACCGTCACTTTAACGCCATTGGCCACGCGTTCGATCACCGGAATATGCTTTTCCTTCGAGGCATCCACTGTGTTTTCAGTAAACAGCTTCATGGGCTGACCGCAGCACACCAAGGTTCCCCCGCTCGCATGGACCACTTCCACAATGTTCCCGCAGACCTCACACTTATACACTTCCAATCGTTTCGTCATATCAATAGCTCCTTTTTGACCTATCCCAGATTATTCGCCAGCGAATTCACTCTTGCCTACGCCGCAGTCCGGACATACCCAATCCGCAGGCAAATCATTGAAAGAAGTACCAGGCGGAATCCCGTGATCAGGATCGCCGGTTGCAGGATCATAAACATAACCACACACACCACATAGATATCTCATTTATTCATCTCCTTTGGTCAGCACATTACTCTTCAACTCACAAACCTCAAGCGGATTTCAATAAACAAACTGTCCCTATGATAAATAGCCGCAGAGACTCTATTTCTTCTTAAGCAAATCCTTCAGATGATCAACGTAGGTTTCTGCACCCCCGGGCATATACCCCGTCCTCCCTAACTGCTTGCCAGTTGCATCCAGCAATAGAACGGTCGGGAACCCCTGCACCCCATATTGCTCAGCCAAAGCCTGATTCACTTTTTTTTCTTCGGGAGACTGGGGCTTGCGATTCGGAAAATCTAAAAGCAACAAAACCAGGTTCTTCTTTGCGTATTCCGCAAACGCCTTCTGGGAAAACACTTCCTTATCCAGCTTGATACACCATCCGCACCAATCAGAGCCGGAGAAATCAACCAGTATGGGCAACTTCTTTTCTGCCGCCTCTTTTCTTGCCGCATCCAATGAAGTCAACCATACCACGCCTACATGGCTGGCTTTCGCATCAACAGCCTTGGTTTCAGACAAGCCACATCCGCAAGCCAACAACATAACTCCCAAGCCAAAAACACCTAACTTTCTCATAACTCCACTTTTCCTTTCTTCCCCTTATGCTGCAAACCAATAGCTTTCCTCTGCAAAGCGTGATTTTTCCACTCCTTCTCGGCTTCGGCAAGGATTTTATATCCACAATCTCTGGTTAAACCGTAAAGGATCAAACACCGGTCATCCTTGCTATTATCGGTAGCAAAGGAAGAAAATTCCACCAATTGAGTCGCTAGATACTTCAGCTTAACAATGTTTTCATCATGCATAATTAACCTCAGAAATAGCTTCCCGATGCATAATGCAAGTTCTATGCCCAGCCAGCAACATAGCCAAGCCACAACGACATAACTTGCTGTATTACAATATGTTGTATTTATATTATGATTTGACGCCACCCCGAAGCACACTGTCTCACCCTGCGCCATGATGCATCATCAGTAGATAATGAAGCACATGGGGACTTGGTTGCGTATTGGATTGCCGCAGTCGTTTCGTCAGGGGAACCTAGGCGCTCAGTTGCGTTACAAACGTGTAGAATGGTCGGGCCGTCGGGATTTGAACCCGAGACCTTCTGCACCCCAAGCAGACGCGCTACCAGTCTGCGCTACGGCCCGATTTAGGAGTCAACAAAATCAAAACCAGCGTTTCTTCAAGGAGTTGGGGTCATCCTTCCGGCTGGTTTCAAACGCGGGGAAGCTATCAACTGGGCCTTTGCCCGTCAAGGAACGAATCAAAAACACGCTCCCACATGTCATGATTGCCCTCAGGAACATCCTCTATAACCGCCGTTAATCGCAACTTTTCAACAAATTCAGAAAGCGCTTTCCCTTTCCTCTCGTGTCTCAACAAGTCACGTATACGATCCTTAACCTCGTCATATGTCATGGGCTCACCCATGAGTTCGTCCGTTTTCTCAATAATGTGCATTCCGGCCGACGTCTCCACAACATCGCTGATCTCTCCAACGTCCATGCCAAAAATGATATTATCAAATTCCGGTAGCGTGGTCCCTCGCGCAAGCCACCCCAAATCTCCACCAGCCTCTTTCCCGCTTGGACATTCGGAGTGCGCAGTAGCAAGCGTCGAAAAATCATCACCCTCCATGGCCTTATGGCGTAATGACAACAACAGCGACCTCGTCGTCGCCTTGTCTTCGTCGCGCATCGACGCCGGCTTAACCAATATATGCCGGACCTGCACCTGATCGGGGGTCGAATAACGCTCGGCATGTTCTTCGAAGTAAGCCTTGAGTTCATCCTCAGAACTGTCCTGCACGCCGGAAGTCACACGATTGACCAACTGATCCAGCTGTTTACCCACCCTGACGCTCCCTCGGAATTGATCCACCGTCAGCCCCTGCTTCGCCAGAAGCTCAACAAGTTTCTCATCCCCGCCAACACGTTGCGTCATGCTGGCAATTGCTTTTTCAATCTCGTTCTCAGGAACCTCGATGTGCCGTCTCTTAACCTCGTCGATCAGCAACTGGGTTCCCACAGCATGCTCACGGGCCTTCACAACCAATTCATCAGCATGCTCTCCGAGTTCAGCACGGGAAAGATGCTGACTGTAGAAGTCCATCAACCGCTTGAGTTCATTCAATATCGCCGACTCAGGAATATTCTTTCCATTCACTTTAAGTGTCATGTCTTCACCTTTTCACTGTCACCTTCCATTAACAAATTCTACTTATGCGCACCAGCCACCGCTGGATGAACATAAACCGGCAAAAGCGGTTCTGTAGCCTCTCCCGCCTCACGCTTTGCCACACCGAGCAACCCAAGATATCTGGCCTTGGGCATCACACTCCGATCAATAAGCGTCACTTCATGGGAAACTAACGCCTTTAGACGATCCCCAATACGCTCATAATCCGCCGTGACCCATAATGCTTTTCCTTTAACCCAGTCCTCGGGCACTGAACTAAAGTCTTGGACCATCAATTCGCCTTGTCGATCCGGCCATTGTGTTCCGCGCTTGAATCTCATCGCCCAAAGTTCATTGCGGCGCGCGTCACCCCAGACAACCACCTCATCCGCATTGGACTCATTAAGCATTTCAGACGCAACCGCTTCAGCGCTGAATATTCCTACCACGCTACGCCCCCCGGGAACAGCCAACCCTGAAGCCGCGGAAACCGCCATGCGTAATCCCGCGAATGACCCAGGCCCCACCCCGACCACGAAAAGATCAACCTCTGCCAATTTGAGAGCCCCGGATGCTATTAAATCGTTCAAAACCGTAAAATAACCCTGCCGCCCGTTCCGAGATTCCTCCCATTGACGTTCAATCAGGGGAAGACGGCCCTCCATTAGCGCCAGGCTTCCAATTCCGGTCGATATCTCAACGGCCAATGTTTTCATTGCTGATTATTTTCCTTGATCCAAACCCGTCTGGTGTGGATGATTCGCGGCTGTTTGCGCACGATGGCGAATGTAGCTCAGTTGGTAGAGCGTCAGATTGTGATTCTGATGGTCGCGGGTTCGAGCCCCGTCATTCGCCCCAGTTCTAATTCCCTTCACTGTAGATCTGCGCCCATTCTTCTCGTTCCTTCTCCACAATTAGCCGCGCTTCCTCCCCCTCTGGCGTACCGCTCGCCAATCGCAACGACTGCTCAGCCTTCTCAAAATCACCGACCCCAGCGTACATCTCCGCCAGCGTTGAGTGATTGTACGGCTCCCAGCATTGCCACTCTGTATACGCCTTCCAAAACATTATGGCTTGGACTGGCGACTCCTGCCATAAGTGCCTTGCTTTAAGCCGTCTAAGTGACCCATTCCACCAATTCTGAACCAATCCACGATCACACCAGATTATTGATTGATCCATCAACCTCCGCTTGTCCGAGGCTTGCACAGAGCCCGATGCCTGATGCGCCATTTCAGCCGCAAGAATACTGAAATAATAATTGTGCGGATACAGACCGTAAGCCTTATGGCTCAGCTCCAGCACTCGCTCCATTCCAGCTCTGGGCATGCCATATTTTGCCTGCCTGTAATAAGCTTGAGCAATACCTGCCTGCAAACTGGACTTCAAGCCTGCGGCAGAAATGATCACAATCAAGACACCAATAACCGCAATAAACCACGGGTCCTTAATGCTTCGCGTCATTCCACGCATGGCTGTATCCACCTCGATTGAGAGCCTATAAATCAAAAGCCCCATCCTGTCGGATAGGGCTTTCTCTACGTATCGTTCAACATCCTTCGATTAGCGAAGCCCAACTGGGGTAGGACTCGGCTTCGTGGTTGATGTTGTCGTGGTTGACGTTGTCGTGGTGGTTGTTGTGGAAACAGCCGTCGACCGCCTACCTTCGGAGACTTGCTTGATTCTGTCGGAGACAACCTTTGCCTTTTCAGCCTGTTTCGCAGCCTCACGCGCGGCTTTTTCCGCATCAATTTCGTTTGCAGCTCCTGCGGCCGCAGCAGCTGCCGCTTTGGCCGAATCAGCTATAATCCTCAGTTTCTCAACCAAGCCCGTGATTTTAACCACTTTCTTCTCGGAGTTATTCAGAGCACTCTTGGCGTCCGCCAGCAACTTTCGAGCCGCTTTGATCTTTTCAGGATCATTCGAGAGATCAGCCTGCTGCAGATCAGCTTCAGCCTGCTTCACGGCGGCCGTCGCTTTTTCAACTTCTTTCTCAGCATTGGTCAAAGCATCATGCCCGCTCTTAAGCGAGGCCGCCGCTTCAGCCGCCGATTTCGCCGCCGCGTCCGACGACTCTCCTGCTTTGACAACAACCGGAGCCGCCATCAACATCGCCACTAAACTTACTGCCATCCATTTATTCATAATACGCCTCCTAATAATGAACCACCGCTTTAGTTTCAAACAAAGTATCGTTTATGCGCCCAGAGTCGTCAAGCACTTCAAAGCACTTAATACCACCTTCTCGGAACCTCGATCACATCGCCCGGAATAACCATCATATCCTTCTGCTTTCCTTTCCGGACATTTTCGACATTGATAACAAATATTTCCGATCCCCGGATCAGGCGAATCTTCGTAGGATCTGCATAATCGGTAAAACGCCCCCCCCGCCCTAATGCCTGCGTGACAGTCAAATTGCGGGCAATAGGATAAGGGCCAGGACGCAGGACCTCCCCTGCCAATGAGTATTCACTTTCCGGCGGAACAATAACCACCGTCACCATCTTGTAGTACTTCTCGTCAATATACTTGCGTTCAATCAGGTACTGGGCATCCGCACAGCTCTTCCCGGCAACCAGAATCATTCCAATTAGAGGCAAATTAATCCGGCCCTGTTCATCAATCACATGCGCGCAAATAAAGGGTTCAGGCGGGACATAGATAGTGACCTGCAACTTGTCGCCACTCCTCAAAACACGACTGCTACTTAAGAAGGCACCTTCGGCATCGTTGGTACTCACCGCCGTCCCAACCTGTGGGTCAACGGCTTCAGGCGCTGTTTTCAGCACGTCCGACGACGCCAGTTCGATTTGCGGCTGATAAGGTGCCAACGGCTCATCCGAAGGCACTACAGACATACACCCGGATATCCCCGTCAACACTACGACAACTGGCAGCGCCTGTGCTAACGTCCAAATTTGTTTCATTTTCCCCATCACACATTCACCTCAGCCTGGCTTATCCCTCTTAGCGTCGGGCGGGGACTGCGTCGCCTGACGATTCCCTGATTCCCGCCGATCTCGCGTATTGCCATAGGAATAATTATAGGAACTATAATAGTAATAATGGTCACGGGAAACATTAAGATTGTTCACCACAACCCCCAACAAATTGGCGCCAACATTATCAATCATCGCCTTTGCGCGACTCGATACAACCCTCGGATAACTGCGATGTTGCACCACAAGCAGAACACCATCCGCCTCAGTGCATAGTATTGAAGCGTCACTAACTCCCATGATGGGCGGCGAATCAAAAAACACATAATCATACCGATTCTTCACCTGCGCAATGATGTCACGCACATGGCGAGCGGTAAGCACACCATGGGAAATTGCAGGCAACTTCCCGCTCGGGAGAAAATCAATATTCCGAACAGCGTCTTTCAATATAACCTCATCCAGGGCCCGTTTCCCCAACAAAACGTCTGCCAATCCCACCTTATTTGAGACCTTGAACATCTTATGCTGTGTCGGACGCCGCATATCGGAGTCAATCACTAGCATCTTCTTTCCAGTTTGAGCGCAAATACAAGCCAGATTGAACAGCGTCAACGACTTGCCTTCTCCGGCACCGCCGCTGGTGAAGCATAACGCGTTCCCCCCGCTTAACTTTTTGGAAAGCTCTATGTTCATTCTTAACACGCGATAGGCTTCCGCATGTGAACTGTCTTCCCCTTCCTCAGTCAACGGGCGCACTTTCTGCGGAATAACTCCCACTATTGTGGCGCCAAGAAAACGCTCAATATCATCTACGGTCTTTACGGATGTATCCACATACTCGATAAAGAACACCAAACCGATTCCGCACCCCAAGCCAAATATAATGCTAAGGATAATATTCAAGGTGACTTTGGGACTAACCGCCTCACGCTCGTCCGGAACTTCAGCAAAATCGACCACGTCTACTGGCATCCTGGGCAATTCCAGTTCAATGGCCTCCTGCACCAACCTTGTTTTGAGCGTGTCTCGGATCTGCCGCTCGCTGGCTAATACGCTTTCCGCCTTGGAAAACGGAAGATATCTGTCCCCTTGTGCGTAAATATCACTCTTCTTGGCGTCCTCAACATCTTTCTCCGCCGCCTCGAAGTCACGAAGCGTGATCTCATAATCCGTCTGCAAACCCAGAATCTGCCCCTTGAGCGTCTCGTCAATCTTCTTTCGCAAATCATCGACCACACTCTGTGCGCTGACAACTTCAGGATGCTTCTCGCCATACGACTCTTGCCGGCGCTTCAACATCGTCTCCGCTTCAGTCAATTGTTGCCGTAAAGTGGTCAAGGTCGGATCCTGGATCACATACGCCGCCGAATACATCAAATCACTGCCGCTCAACCTCTTAAGGGACTCCAGACGAGTCTTCCGGTCCAACATGCTTTTCCGGGCTTGAATCCGATTAAGCTCCAACCGCTCCAGCCTTGCCGTATCCAACGTCGCTGCGGATCCCGCCTGCCCCCCCGACACCACACTGACATTCAACTCTTTTCTCAGCGCCTCAACCTTCGCTTCCGCTTCCGCCACCTTCTTCTGCTGCGCCTCGTAAGCCTCCCTCAAAGCTGCAACACCCTGCTCCGTCTCCGAACGATTCTTCTGCATTCGGTGGTCCCTGTATACTGAAGCAATCGAATTGGCGATTCGTGCGGCATCGTTCCTGGCCGTAGCCTTGTCGCCTCGCTTGCTCTTGCGGTAAATACGCACCTCAATCAAATTGGTGTCGCGGTACTGCTGAACTTTCATGCTCCCCGACAGTATCTTGTACGCATCAGAAAGCGAAAGCGGGGCCCCATCATCGGAATACATCTTCCCAAAATGCTCCCTTAAACTCAGATCTTGGATGACCTTGTATAAAATCGGGCGTGATTGAATAATCTCGAACTGCGTCCTCAGAAAATACATATCATTGATGGTCATCATCTGCTGTTGCTGCTTGTACTGGAACGGCGTCACACTCGGCATATCCTGACGGACCGCGATCCGAGTAGAAGCCATGTACACTTTCGGCAACGACAGGGTTATAACCACCCCTGACAAGACAATGAACAAAAACGCGGCAATGACCACTTCCTTGCGGGATTTGATCATCCGCCAATAATCCATGAAATGCGTAGTTTCTTGTGGAGTATCCGCCATGCTTGCCTTCCTAAAACACTGATGAGGCTTCCAGAGCCCCATCAGCATCCATATCGCATTGTTCCCTGCGACCTAGCCGTCGCATGGGAAAACCATATTTAGAATGACGCTTTTACACCTAGATCAACGAGATTCCTGTCAAACGACTCTCGCACTTCGGAATCCCAGTTCTCATATGTATATCCGCCTGTTATCGCCCACACGCGATCCAGCTTGAAATTTCCACGCAAGGTGGCTGTCGCCAGCTTATCGGATCCACCAGGAAGCGCTTCGCCCTCTTCATCGTAATTGCCGTCGCTATACTGGCCTTGCAACGTAACCATCAAACGGCTCGTCACGTCATGATCCACCGCCGCCCAGCCACTCATCAGCGTCTGCACTGAATAGGGCTGAACATACGGAGCGTAGAATCCATAGAGCCCGCCTAAACGTATTCTGGTCGGTGACGCCGCGCGCAAAGTCACCTCGGCAGAACCATAAGGGGAATCAAGCGACTCCAAATCATCTTCGTTGTATTCCGCCGTCTGATACCCACCCATGACTTTCCCTGTAAAGTCCGGACTGAACACCTTTTCGGCGCCCAAGGCATACGTCATCACAAAGGAACCACGATCACGAACCGTCGACTCATTGTTGAAATCACTGACACCAATCAATCCAAAAACATTAACGCCCGCGCCCATCAGATACTGCAATTGGGCATCAGCCTTCATGATGTCCTCATCCTGCTCTTGGGCCACGACGTCCTCATCGTATCGCTTGATGATGCTTTCGCCTGTCAAACCTACCCCAACCTTGGGAGCAACCTCAGCACGAACGCCCATTCTTGCCGAATTCAACAGGTAATTGGCATTCTGGCGAACACTGGTTCCGCCTGTCGTGATGTCAGGATCATCCGTATAGGTGGCCGTGTCAGCCAAATCAATATTTACACGGGGAGTCACCATGTGCCGCAAATCAACCCCGACAGCACCGTACAATTCGCGGTCATTCCGGGGATCACCGTCCTCTACTGTTCGAGGATCACTGTGCCACTTCACACTTGGAGCCAGGAACAGGTTGAAAATCGTCCGCTCACCATCCTGTAAGCGCAAATCACCGCGCAAATCCGCGATAATATCAATGTTTGACTCTTTGTCGTCCTTCGTGCCGTCACGGTTATCATTGGCTTGAACACCCACCCCGGCCGAAAAGAACCATGGATCATTAACTAAATCCTGAGCAAAGACCCCAGTTACAGACATCAACAAGGCCATTATCGACAGTGAATATGCAATTTTCATCTGATTTCTCCTCTTAATCATTGGCAATACAACTATCTCCCAGCATTTAGATTGGATTGTTGCGGAGCTTAACGAGCAAGTCAATGGAAAAGACCGCCAAATTAATGAACTGATCAATGGCTCCTAAACGTAAATATACCGCCCAGTTTACCCGCTGGAAGGAGTAACGCCCCCCTCAACTGGCCGCTAAGCCCAACAACTTGGCGGCATTACCCCCCATTACTTTTCGCCGATTTTCCTCAGAAACCCCTATTGCATCAAACAATCGCTGATAATCATCGTAAGTCGATCGGGTCTCTTTCACAATGTCCGGAGTAAAACCGGGCAGGGTATCCGTCCCGTACAAGATTTTATCCCATGGCGTCATCCCGCTCATGTTATACATTGCATCGCCTTTCCCCCACCAGAACAGGGAATCCAGGTACTGCGGAGACCGGTACTTCAATGTCGACCCGCTCAGGTCAGAGAAAACATTGGGGTGTGTCCGGATCATCACGGCCCCATCCTCATGGTTCGGATTGCCAAGATGCGCGGTCATGATCCTCAACTTTGGAAAACTTCTAGCCACACGATCAAGCGTCATCACTTGCATCCGTGTAGCGTCCACCAAAGGCTCCCGCACGTCCGGATTATATCGTCCAATAATTCCTGTGTGAAAGAGCGCCGGGAACCCGGAAGCCTCCATCCGCTCATAAACCGGGAAAAGTGATTCGTCGTTGTAGGCAACCAGCGGACGGATCAGCTTGAAGCCACGAAACCCTTCCGCCACAAGACGGTCAACGTCGTCAGGCCCATCCTGGCCTAAATATACAAACGCAAAGGCAATTAGCCGGTCCTCGTGCTTCCGACATGCCTCCAAAACAGCCCGATTCCCTGTAAACGCACCCGAAACAGTGCTCGTTGAAAACACAACGGTCTTGTCGATGGCCAGCGCATCCGCCGCCGCAAGCAATTCATCGATCGCCTTCTCGTCTCTCCCAAGATGCGTGTGGATATCCACTCTCATGAAGACTTCACACCTTCCTTCAGCGCATGGCAATAAAAACAGTCGCACGCACCGTTCTTGCCTAAACTCACCAACGGGTTCCGCCTGTTGACCTCAATGCTGATGTCAATCATCGCCCGTACCGGCGCCAAAAATAATGTGGATTCACCCAGCTTCGCCGACTTCATGATCCCCTTCTTCATCAGTGGATGCGCCATCGTGCTTTCAAAATGATTCACATGCCAAGGCGCATTGGGAATCGTGTGTACCCTGCGACGGCCCTGCCCATCCAAGGCATGGATCACTACCGAGGGTTGCGGCAATTCAATCCACTTCTCGCCCACATGAAATGCCGTGGCGCTACGAATTGGACACAACAACAGAACATCTCCCTGTGCGTCATAAAACCGCCCCCAGAATCCGTCCCGAGCCAGAGGTGCCTGCTCAACACGCTGACTCCCCACCAATTCAGCCGCCGCCGGACCAATCCCCGCCACCGAATGTGTGGGATGCGCCCCCCGGATCACTCCCGGTAACTTTCTAAAATACTCGGAAACCGCCCCTACATTGGACTTCGAACTGACAGGATGATAAGGCTCCGTCCCCAGTAGATTATTGCTATGGGTCGGCATCAACAATGTTCCTTTGGGCCCCAACACCTCTCGGAGTGCCTCCACCACTGTCGCCGCCCCGCCTTCCACATATCCATACGCGCTCAGCGACGAATGAACCATCAATGAGGCCCCCTGTTTGACACCAATCGCCTTCAACGCCTTGACAAACATCGCCTTGGTCAGCACCGGCCGCATTCTGACCAGTCCGATGTCCTCCAGGTACCCAGCCAGCGCCGCCACACGATTTACATCCACATTAAGCCCGAGCGATTGCAGATCCGCCGCCACTTCCGCCACGGTGTGCTTTCCATCAAAACATGTGTCAGGCATCCAAGCCCACGTCTCGGTACTCCACCCAATGCCAAGCCCAGTCGCCTTCTTGAGTTTGTTCACTTTCGCATCAGTCACATGATCATCAAAATTTAGAAACCCTTTCTGCAAGGCCAACGGCACTTTCCTTGCCGCCTCAGGTATCTCTTGGCTACCAGCAGCTGCGCCCTTTGCGTCCGTCAGCGCTTTTTTCACCTCGCCTATCAGTCTCTGCAACTCCTTACCGTCCGCCACTTCCGGCCACATCCCCGTCCGCCGACTCACCCCCTGCTGGTAATATTCCTCCGGCTTTTTCAGATCATATCCACAAGGTGCCTTAGGCAGAGCCGACACCAACGATTTTAACTCCAACACTGCGCGATTCCCGATTCGCAGGAAATCATCCTTGCCAACCGACGCCAACACTTGCTCGCGTATGTATCGCGCCAAACTCAACACTTCCGCCCCCTTCATGCGGGTGATCGCATACAGGAACGCCACTCCCGCCGCCCCGCTCCATCTCAGCGCCTTTTCATCCAGCATCTTGGGCGTGTCATCTGAACTGTGGTAGGTTGGCCCTGTTTTCTGCTCGATCGAAACATTGCCACCCGGCGCATAAATGCCCGCTATCCCGTCACTAACATAATTCGCCCCCTTCTCGTTGGGGACCCCCTTCACAAGCCTGTTCGCCACCTCAACGGCAGCGTCAATCACATGCCCGGCAAAATGCGGACGGTGCCGAAACCCGCGTCGCGCCACCATTATCTCCGCCGCCACCCCACTGCCAACCATGTCCAGATTGAGACCGCTCAGAAATCTTGGCAACTTCTGAATGTTGAACCAGGCCTGCTGTCCCCTCACCTCGGTGGAGAAAAAGAATCGAATAGCACGACGCTGCGGGACCACACCTTTGCTCTTCAGTAATTTGGCCATGATCCTCAAGGCTTCAATCGCCACCCCGCACCCCGAGGCATTATCCAGCGCGCCAATCTCGTCAATGTGCGCGCAAACATAAACCTCCGGCGACCCCTTGCCTATCGTCCCCGTCAACATCGGTGCCGTCCCCGCATAACGACGCGCCTTCACCCGCGCGCGCAACCTGAACCCGGGCTCCTTGGCAAGATGTGCCATTAATCGTTCATTCGCTTCCTTCGAGAGCGAGAAACACGGCACACAAGGCCTCTGATCATCCATCGGCACAGCCGCATTCAGGAAACATCGCCCCGTCGGTGTCGCCCCGCCATGCATCACCAAGACCCCAAGCGCACCCTTGCGCGCTGCGGCCACGTTGGCGTCAATGGAACCCTTGCCTTTGGTCAGCAGAAGAAATTTACCCTTCAACTTCAGAGTCCCCACGGTCGCCGGATCTTCAGCAACCAACACCGGTCCTTCAACAATCCCGCCTTTAGGCGTCGATGGACATCCCGTCGCCACGCTTTGAAAATCACTCGCGTAGTCAGCAAACCACTCTTCCGACTTCCCCTTGCCCGTAGCTGACTTCAACCACCCTTCCTTAACCTCCCATGCCACCGGCATCAACCATCCGTTATACGATGTCTTGCCATCAGCCGGCACATGCTCAATCCTGACATCCTCAATACCTGCGTCACGCAACAAACCGGCGGCCACATCCACTGCGCGATACACCGCCGGTGTATCCATCCTCCTGGCCTCTTCCCAAATGCGAACCGTGTTGCGCCTGGCACGCTTGGCATCAAATAGACCTGCGGCATCACCACAACATTTCAAAAACGACGCAGGCAAAGAGGTTTTCTTCATTAACTGATCCTGTCTTGAATACTGCTCAACTCACTTAAAACGCGGCCGAAAACGACATCGTGGCACCAATCTGCCCGCTGATAGTCGCCAACAATCCCTCTGCCGCAGGTTTATTCACCCTGAAAATCGCCATGGACTGGTCACTCGGCGCATGATGGGAATGTCGCACATCAATGATATTCAAATGCGCCTCTCCCAAGGCGGCGCCCACATGACCAACCACCCCGGGCCGGTCCTTATACTGGAAACAAACCACATGACCAGTCGGCTCAAAGTACAGCTTATCAAAGTCATTGATGCGGGAAATCATCACCGTTCCCTCGGCCACCGTGCCTCGCACGCTGACCTTCTTCATGGTCGTCGCATCCACATTGCCGACCAGATCCACCGTGATGGAATTGGCAAAACCCTTCCGCTCATCGGTCTTCCTGCTGTTATACGCGATTCCCCGCGCCTGCAGGTATTTAGCCGCCGCCTTGGCATCCGCCGTGCAGTCATCGTCACTACCCAAGGCCGCCACCACAGGAACCAACAGCCAATCGGAGTAGGGCTTGAGCGTTCCATAACAGCTCATTTCCACTTCCTTCAAGTTGGCTTCCTTGCCCAACACCAGTCGGCAAACCTTCGCCAACGTGTTCGCCAACACGCAATAGGCCTCGTCCAGTCCTTCCGGAATGTCACGGTTGACGATATACGACGTCACGCCCTTCTCATCAAACTCCACCAACTGTTCAGCAGACCGCCGGGCGGCATTCGCATTGGCCTCCTTCGTGCTCGCACCCAGATGCGGCACCATGATGTCGGCGATATCCGCCACCGTCTTCGGCCCCGGCTCATCCTTGGGATACACATCGTTCAGCAACCTCAGCGCCTTCTCGGCCTTGACCTTGCGGAACGCCTCTTCATCCAGAACTCCAGCCCTGGCGCAATTGATGATTGTCGCCCCCTTCTTCATCAAACCAAGCAATTTGGCCCCCACCAATTTCTTGGTCTCAGCTACCTCTGGAATGTGCAGGCTCACATAATCCGACTTGGCAAACAGTGTTTCAAGATCAGCCAACTCCACATCAGCCTCCGACGCTCGCTCCGCCGACACCATTGGATCGTACCCCAGAAGCTTGCATTCAAATCCCGACAACCGCTTGGCCAGCAAGCGCCCGATGTTCCCCAACCCGACAATACCCACCGTCTTCCCTGCCAGTTCCCTCCCCATAAAGGCTTTCTTTTCCCATTCCCCGGCTCGGCAGGACGCATCCGCCTTGATCAGGTGACGCGCATCAGCCAGCATCAAGGCCACAACCTCCTCGGCAACTCCATTGGAATTGGCCCCGGGGGTATTCATCACATCAATCCCCTTCTTGCGGGCATACTTGGTGTCGATCGTGTTATACCCCGCACCTGCTCGTATCACCACTTTCAACCCCCCCAGCATGTCAATAACCTGGGCATTCACCACTTCACTACGCACAATCAAGGCATAGGCGTCGGGATGCTTCGTGCACAGCGCCACCACATCGCCGCCATCATCCTGCACGACCTCGTAATTGCCATTCGCCTTGAGAATCTCAGCCGCAATCTTATCCAACTTGGTAGGTATCAATACTTTTTTCATAATATTCCTCTTTCTAAACAGGCGTTTGCATCGATGCAGAGTGCCAAATCAGGATAGCAAGGGCAAGCCTGCGTCGGGGTCAGACCGTAAATAGTAAATAACTGTCCTCTAAGGGTCGTATATGGACAATAGACATTCACGCATTCAACCTTCTTTGCATCCGCATTTCAGCAACAGGTTAGCCCTATCGCTTCGTGCCGTCACCTGCACCCCGAACCCCGAACCCTGAACCGCCCGACAAAAACAATACAGGATCAAGCACCCGGATGCCGCTTCCCTGCAAAACGCCCACCGCACGGTCAACATCCCCAAACCGCACGATCATCACCGCGTTCCCGCCCCGCTTGAGCGTAAAGGCATACATATACTCAATGTTGATCGCTTTCGGCTCCAACGCGGCCAATACGCTCTGCATCCCGCCCGGACGATCCGGAATCTCTATCGCCAGAACCTCATCAACCCGGACAACACATCCCGCCTGCTCAAGCACCACCTTTGCCCGCTCCCACTCCTTGACCACCAACCGCAAAATGCCAAACCGCTCGCTGTCCGCAAGACATAACGTCATCATGTTGATTCCCGCGTCGGCCAGAGCCTTGCACGGATGACTCAACCGCCCGGGCCGGTTTTCCAGAAATACCGATAACTGGTTCATTTTCATAGCGACTCACCCTCCTTGCGTTTATCAATGACCCGTTTGGCCTTGCCCTGACTGCGGGCAATGCTCTGCGGCTCCACCAACCGCACATCCACCCGCAACCCCACCACATGCTCAATGGCTGTGGACATCTTCTTCTCCAGTTGTTCCAGGGCGCCCACCCGGTCACGTAACATCTCGCCCGTGACCTCCACCTGAACCTCCATCTGATCCAAACCACCCTTCCGCAAAAGAATGATCTGGTAGTGCGGCAGCGACTTCTCAACCTTGAGCAACGCGGCCTCAATCTGCGAAGGATAAACATTCACCCCACGGATGATCATCATGTCATCACTGCGATGGCTGATCCGCTGAATCCGCCGCAACGTCCGCCCGCACTCGCACTTCTCCGGAAAAATCGACGTAATATCATGCGTCCGGTAACGAATCATCGGAATGGCCTGCTTGCTGAGCGTCGTCAACACCAGTTCCCCCGCCTCGCCATCAGGCAGCACCGCATCGGTCTTTGGATCCACAATTTCCGCCAGGAAGTGATCCTCAAACACATGCAATCCCCTCTGGCAATGGCATTCCGCCGCCACCCCCGGCCCGATAATTTCCGAAAGCCCGTAAATGTCATACGCCTTAATGCCGGACCGCTCCTGAATATGCGCCCTCATCCCCTCCGTCCAGGGCTCAGCACCAAACACACCCACCCGCAACTTCAAATCCTTGAACGCCACCCCCGCCTCCTCAACCGATTCAATCAGGTGCAGGAAGTAACTAGGCGTCGAAAATATACACGTCACCCCGAAATCCCGCATCACCATGATCTGCCGCTCGCTGTTCCCGCCGGAAATGGGAATCACCGTCGCCCCAAGCGCCTCGGCCCCGTAATGCGCCCCTAACCCGCCCGTAAACAGCCCATAGCCAAACGCATTCTGCACAACGTCACCCTCATGAAGGCCAGCCGCCAGAAGCGTCCGCATCATCACACTGGTCCACACCTGCAAATCCTCACGCGTGTACCCCACGACAATCGGCTTACCCGTCGTCCCGCTGGAGGCATGCAACCGGACCACATCCTTCATCGGTTTCGCAAACAATCCATACGGATACTCATCACGCAAATCCGTCTTCTGCATGAATGGCAATCGCGCCACATCGTCGAGCGTCTTCAGATGATCCGGCGTAATCCCGCGCTCATCCATACGCTTGCGTGTCAGGGCAACATTGTCATACGCCAACCTCACGATCGCCTGCAACCGTTGCAACTGGAGTCGCCGTAACTCGTCCCGCGTCAGATAATCGGCTCGACTCTCCGGATGTATTGGAACAGCACTCATCACACACTCCTCCCTGCAACCGCTTTCCCCGCCTTGAACGCCGCCTCATTGACGGCCCATAGCTTCTCCGGAAACACCGCCCGAATCGTCTCGATCCAGCGTTCCTCGGGAATATTCAGATACCGGCTCAATGCGCCCAGCATGGCAATATTAAGGCTCTTCCGATTCGCCAGTTGAACCTCATTAAATTGCTCAGCGCTAATCGTAACCCCATCCGCACGCAACGCCGTCTTGTGGATATCCGCCACCTCCGGCGCCACAAGCAACAGGTAATCGGTCTCGCCCTCCGGAATCATTGGGCTCAGCACTTCTCGTCCGAATCTCAAATCGCTCGCCACCGATCCGCCGCGCTGGCTCATGCCATGCACTTCGGCCTTCTTGACATCATGCCCCGCCTTGAACAAGACCTCGGCCAGCACCTCGGAACTTTTCAGGATCCCCATGCCACCCAACCCTGCAATCTTGATATTCAACACCCGATCCGCCTTCACGTTGCACCTCCGCACCCGCTCTGCTGTTGTTCCAATGCCCTGATTCGTCCTGCTGCCAGAAGACACGGTTGTCGCCCGATGATCACAGTAATCCCATCGTCTTTAAGCGCCTTGAGAAGTTCCGCCTCGAATTCCTTGGTCTGCCTGACCGGATCGAGCACCACCACCGTCGGAACCCCCATCGCCCGCGCAACATCCTCGATCATGATTCGCTTCGTCGGTGTATGATCAAGTTTCCGCCCCGTCCCGGGATGCTCCTGCTGACCCGTCATCGCCGTCGTCAAATTATCCAGGATCACCAGCACATGCCCCGTCGGCGGTGGATTGTAAACCATCTCCGCCAGCCCGGTAAGGCCGCTGTGCATAAACGTGCTGTCGCCAATCACACTCACCACGCGTCGCGCCTCATTCTCAGGCAGGACATGCCTGAGCCCAAGCCCGACGCCAATGCTCGCACCCATGCAGATCTGCGAGTCCATCGCCGACAACGGCGGCAGGGCCGCCAGCGTATAACAGCCGATGTCACCCGCCACGATGCAATCGTGTTTCTTGAAGATTTCAAAGACATACCCGTGCGGACAGGCCGTACACAATTTCGGAGGCTTCCCTTTCGGCGGCGGAGCCTCTGGCGTTGTATCGCCAACCAAAACCCGTTTCACACGATCCACCGTCAACTCACCCATCCGGTAGGCCTCGGGATTCCACGGCACATCCCCGCCCGCCGCCCGGATTTGCTCAACCAGATACGGATCGTTCTCCTCGATAACCACAGTCCGCTTCTGTCCCTTCAAGAAGGCTAATATCAACTTGAACGGCAAAGGATACGTCATCCCCAGCTTCAACATCGCCGCCTCCGGAGCCGCCTCCCGTGCATGCAACGAGGGCACACCCGCCGAGACAATCCCCAGTTCCTTGCCGCCGGGAAATACCGTATTTGGCCCCTCCGTCTCGCACCATTCACGAATTTCGTTCAACTTGGCCCGCAGTTCCTTGTGCTTGATCCGTGCGTGACCGGGTATCATCACTCGCCCCGGAATATCCCGCACAAAATGTGGAACTGGCGGCGTCTCCACCTTATCAATCGCCTTCACCACCGACGTCGTATGCGACACTCGCGTCGTCAAACGCAGGATCACGGGGATCTTCCATCGCGCGGAAATCGTAAACGCGAGCCGCGTATAGTCGTAGGCTTCCTGGGCATCCGCGGGCTCAATCACGGGGACCCCCGCGGCAATCCCGTACCTCCGCGTATCCTGTTCGTCCTGACTGGACGCCAATCCCGGATCATCCGCCACCGCGAACACCAGCGCCCCCTGCACCCCGCTGTACGCCGCCGTAAACAGCACGTCAGCCGCCACATTCAACCCCACATGCTTCATGGTCGTCAGCGCCCAAGCCCCGGCAAACGCCACGCCCAACGCCACTTCCGCCGCCACCTTCTCATTGGGAGCCCACTCGGCAACGCCGCCAATCGCGTCGTAGCTCTGTAGTATCTCCGTTGATGGGGTCCCCGGGTATCCTACTCCCCTCGCACACCCCGCATGCAACGCACCCAACGCCACCGCCTCATTCCCGCTTAACAATCGTCGTTCGCCCATAAATCCTTTCTATCGAAAACACAAATCCACCACATCCTGGAAGGTCTGGACAAAGTGCGGACGCAACCCTTTCCGGATATGCGCCGGCAACTCCTCGTAGTCCTTCTCGTTCTCCTTCGGAAAAATCAAATCCACCACCTTGGCCCGCTTGGCGGCTATGGTCTTCTCCTTCAAACCGCCAATCGGCAACACAAACCCGGTCAACGAAAGCTCACCCGTCATCGCATAATGCGCCCGAACCGGCTTGTTCTTCACCAGCGAATATAACGCTGTCGCCATCGTGATCCCCGCCGACGGCCCATCCTTGGGCGTCGCCCCCGCTGGCACATGCAGATGCACAAAATGCTTCTCAAAGAATTCCCGCGCTTTGGGATCATCGTTCAAAAACGCCCTCACATAGGTATAGGCGATCTCCGACGACTCAACCATCACACTCCCTAACTGCCCCGTCTGCTTGAAACCCGGATTCTTTGAATCCACCCTCGTCGCTTCCACATACAACGTCGATCCACCCAGACTCGTCCAGGCTAACCCCATCACCACACCTGGCCTCGGTTTCTTGAACGGATCACTGTCGCTGAACAACCGCTTACCCAGGAATGAATGAAGGTTCTTGATCCCCACCGCCACTCGCCCCTCCTTTCCCTCCACCATCCGTTTCGCCGCCTTCCGGCAAATCTTCTTAATCTGGTTCTCGAGCCCCCTCACTCCCGGTTCCCTCGCGTACCCATCAATAATCTGCACAAGCGCCGCATCCGTAATCTCAAGACGCCGCGACTCAATCCCATGTTCCTTCATCTGCTTGGGAATCAGATACCGCTTGGCGATCTGCACCTTTTCCTCAAGGATATATCCCGCCAGCTTGATCACTTCCATCCGGTCCAGCAACGGAGCCGGGATCGTGTCCGTCGTGTTAGCCGTGCAGATAAACACAACATTGGACAAATCAAACCGCACATCCAGATAGTGATCGAGGAAATCCTTATTCTGCTCCGGATCAAGCACTTCCAGCAACGCCGACGCTGGGTCACCCTGGTAACTGGCCCCGATCTTGTCCACCTCGTCGAGCATAATCACCGGATTCTGGGTCTTGCAAACCTTGATCGCCTGCAGGAATTTCCCCGGCATCGCCCCGATGTAGGTCCGACGGTGCCCCTTGATCTCCGCCTCATCACGCATCCCGCCCAGCGAGAACCGGTAGAATTTGCGCCCCACACTCTTGGCAATCGATTGACCTATTGACGTCTTCCCCACTCCGGGCGGCCCCACAAAACAAATGATAGACCCCGAAATATTCCCCTTCAGGATGCCCACCGAAAGAAATTCCAAAATGCGATCTTTGACATCCTCCAGCCCGTAATGGTCGGAGTTCAGAACCGATGCCGCCTTCTTGATGTCATAACTGTCCTTGCTGAAAACGCCCCAAGGAAGCGACGTAAGCCAGTCCACATAATTGCGGCTCACGGCAAACTCCGGCGAATGCGGCTCCATGATGCCAAGCTTGTTCAGCTCCTCGTCAATCCGCTCCTTGGCTTCGGACGGAAGCGTCAACTTGGTCAACCGCTCCTTGAACTCGTCTATCTCCGTCTCCTTCCCCTCCTTGATAAGTCCCAACTCCTTCTTGATCGCCTTGAGTTGCTCCCTTAGGAAAAAATCCCTCTGTTGCTTCGATACCTTATCCTCAATCTGCTTGCTGATCTTGGCTTGTATCCGCGAAATATCAATTTCCCGCTTCAACAAGAGCAGGACCTTCTCAATGCGGGTGCGGATGCTGAACGCCTCAAGCACCTCCTGTAGATCGCCGCCACTGGCCGTAGTCATGGCCGCCGCGAAATCGGCCAGACGCCCCGGTTCCCGGATATTCGACCGGTTCAGGAAAAGATTCAGCTCCTCCTTGAACAGTGGGTTGAGTTGCAGCAAATCCTTCATCGCTGTCACGATGGACAGGGAATAGGCCTTCAACTCGTCATTATCCGCCATCTCCGTCTCAATCACATAATGAACACGGGCAGTGATATAAGGCGTTTCCGAGACAATATCGACAACCCTGAATCGCTCCAGCACACCCAACATGACCTGGATGGACCCCTCTGCCCCTGCCTGTGACGCTTGAATAACCTCGGCGATGACACCCACTTTATGGATATCCTCCGCCTTGCGTGGTATTTGCCGCTCCTCCGCCCCGGTTGTCTCCCGGGCCAGTACCAGCCCGACGAACTTGGTGGAAGACTTCATCGTCGTGGCCAGCATTTCCTTGAGGGCGCCATCCTCAACACTCAGGGGCACCATCATGCGGGGAAACAGCGGGCGGCTTAGCAAAGGAAGCAAGGGCAACACATCCGGATAGACATACCGCGCGGGAATAACTGTCTTCTCCGTGGACTTTCCACCCTCTTCCTTGCCGATCAGTTCAGATTCAACAGCTTTGGGATCATTAGCCACTGGCGCCTCCATAATACTCTCTCAGGAGACCCCATTATGGATAGCTGTTTAAAGATTTCAACCAAGAACACATCCAACAGAACCCGTAATTTGATCACGCTATGGGTTCCCTGCCGGCTTGCCAGACAGAAACCATAAATTGACCCCATTGCAAATAACCACCGGCATCAAGAAACACCTTTAAAATACCGCCCCGCCGCCTCCACAAACCGATCCACATCCGCCACTTCATGCGCCACCGATACAAAACCCACCTCAAACTGTGCAGGTGGCAAATAAAATCCGGCTTTCAACATGGCATGAAAAAAACGGGCAAACGCCTTCGCATCACATCGCATCGCCGACGCATAATCCGTCACCGACTGATCAGAAAAAAACAAAGTAAATAAACTTCCCTCCATGGAACACTGCACCATCACCCCTGCCTGGGTCGCCGCCGCCATTAACCCATCCGCCAATTGCCGCCCCAACTGACGAAGTTTCGGATAAGGATTTTCTTCCAACAGCACCTTCAGCGTGGCCAGTCCTGCCGCCACCGCCACAGGATTCCCGCTCAAGGTCCCCGCTTGGTACACCTTCCCTACAGGCGCCAGAGTCTCCATCACATCCCGTCGCCCGCCTATCGCCCCTATCGGCATTCCTCCTCCAATGATCTTCCCCAAACATGTCAGGTCAGGTGTCACGCCCACCATCTGCCCGTACGTCGTCGTCCCAAAACGGAACCCCGTAATGACTTCATCAAATACCAACAGCGCCCCGCAGGTATCCGCCACGCGCCGTAACCCCTGCAAGAATCCATCCACCGGTTTGACCAGACCCATATTCCCAGCCACCGGCTCAACAACTATCGCCGACAAATCGTTTCCATGCGCTCGCACCAAGGCTTCAACCGCCGCCAAATCATTATACGGCGCCAGCAGGACATCCTCCAACACCGCCGGCGAAATGCCCGCCGACGTCGCCACATTCCCCGTCAGCAATCCGCTCCCCGCCGCCACCAGCAAATAATCGGCATGACCGTGATAGCCGCCCGTGAACTTGAGTATCTTGCTCCGCCCCGTCATTCCCCGCGCAATCCGCAATGCCGTCATCACCGCTTCCGTCCCGGAATTAACCAGGCGCACCATGTCCATCGATGGCACGCATCGGCACAGGCACTCTGCAAAATCAACCTCTCGCCTCGTGTTCGCCCCGAAGCTCATCCCGTCCGCCGCCGCACGGCACACAGCCTCGACCACCCTCGGGTGGGCATGACCCAAAATCAGCGGCCCCCATGAGCAACAATAATCGACCAACTCGCGCCCGTCGGTCGTGAACACCCTCGCACCGGCACCTCTCTCAAACGCCACCGGGGTCCCCCCAACCGCCTGAAACGACCGGACCGGACTATTCACCCCGCCGGGTATCACCCTGCAGGCTCGCTTAAACAATGCCTCACCGCTCTCGACACTCATCTTCACTCCTTCGCCCACTCGTCATACCGATCAGCCCAGTGCGAAATCAAAATATCCGCCCCAGCCCGCCCGATTGCTATCATACTCTCCCGCACCATGCCGCGCCACTCACCCCACCCCCGCTCGAATGCCGCCTGCACCATCGCATATTCCCCGCTCACGTTATACGCCGCCAGCGGCAACTCTGTTCGATCCCTCAACCGGGCAATGATGTCCAGATAACACAACGCTGGCTTGACCATCAAAATGTCCGCCCCCTCCGCTTCATCCAGCACCGACTCAAGCAACGCCCGGCGGGGATCGGCAAACGACGCCTGATACCCGCGCCGATCCCCATGCGCCGGACTCGATCCCGCCGCCTGCCGGAACGGCCCATAAAAACTGGATGCGAACTTTGTCGAGTAACTCATGATCAGCGTCTCATCCAACCCCGCACCATCCAGCGCCTGCCGGATCCCGCGCACCTGCCCATCCATCATCGCGCTGGGCGCCACACCCGTCGCGCCCGCCTCACCATGCACCACCGCCACGCGCCCCAACGTCGCCACCGTCACGTCATTATCCACCACCCCCCGGCTATCAACCGGCCCGCAATGCCCATGACTCGTATACCCGCATAAACACACATCTGTAAAAATAACCAGTCCCGGAAACCGCCGCCTCACCAGCCGTACCGCCTGCGCCACGACGCCGTTCGGATCATAAGCCGCCTTCCCCCCTTCATCCTTCCTCCCCACCTCCACCACCCCAAACACCAGAACTCCGCCAACCCCCATCGCCACCACCGGTTCCAACGCCTCCACCAGCCGATCCGGACTATGCCGATACTGACCCGGCATCGACTCTATCGCCTGCCGCACCCCTTGCCCTTCCACCACAAAGACCGGCCACAGGAACCGACCCGGCCCCGGCATCTCGCCCTCGAACAAACGCCGCACCCCGGCGCTCTGCCGCAATCGCCTCATTCTCCGCTCCGGATATTCACTCATCCCGATTCCTCCACAGAACGTCGCACTTCATGCAACGCCAACGACTGAACACAAGTCTCCATGCGGGATTCACCCGCTTCAATATCCACAACAACTCCCGCCTTCCCCAGCGCCGTCACCGCCGACCCCGGAAACGCCGCCACAATCTTGCCTGTCAGCGACGAAACTCCACATACCGACACATAAGCCTCCACAGCCGACCCGCTCACAAACAACACCGCATCGAACAATGGTAACCGCTCATACCGCACCGGCTCGTTCCGATACATCACCTCATCCTCAACCACCAATCCGATTCCGCGCAATGCTTCCGACAATCCCGCCCCGGCGCGATCCGATCTCACCCTCAACACCCGCGCCCCCGCCGCCACATGCTTCCGCGCGCACTCCAAAATCCCGCAAGCACCATAATCCGATTCCGGAACAAGCGCCGCCCGCAGCCCGTACTTCTCCAACTGCATTGCCGTCCCGCTACCTGCCGCCACGATCCTGGGCAGGCAACGCACATCCATACCCGCGCCCCTCAGCACATCCATCAGGCAATCAACAGCCGCTGGCGATGTGATCACCATCCATTCCACATCACCCAGCCGTCCCAGCCATTCATGGGGCCCCTCGCTCTGCGCCACCCGGATCATGGGCCGGCGAATGGGAATCCCGCCAAAGTCCCGAACCGCTTGCGCTCCGCGCAACCCCAACCCCTCGCTTGCCGTCAAAAGAATCCTCATCCCGTGCAAGGCGCCATGGTTACCCTGCAACCGATGCCCCGCCGCTTCACCACATATGATCAGCGCCGGTTGATCCGGAATCGCATCCACACCACTCCCCGCGTCCGCCGACCTCATCAATCCGGAAACACCTATCTGCTCAGCCAGCGTGCCCACGGTCGCCCTGATCACCATCTCCTCGTCAGTCCCTGCCCCAAACACCGCCACCGCTGGCTTATCCGCCGGCTGCCCGTCCTTCATCATCGCTGCCATCAGGCTACCCGCAACTCCCGCACCCATGAAATAAACCACCGTCAATTTCCCGCGCGCACTCATGGAAACATCGGCCACCTTGCCGGACGCCGCCCTTGCCGTCATCGCGCAGAATCCCGACGACACCTCGCGCCGCGTCAACAAAATCCCCGTTCCTGTCGTCGCCGCATTGAGACTGCTGACGCCCGGTAGAATCCGGAACGGCAACCCCGCCGCTTCCAACGCCTCCGCCTCTTCCGCCAGCCTGCCGAACACCCCCGGATCACCACCCTTTAGCCGAACCACCCGTCTCCCCCTTCGCGCATATCGCAGGATCATCTCGGTAATGCGCTCCTGCGGACTCTGCGCCGCGCCTCCGCGTTTACCAGCTTCAATCCGTTCAGCGCCCGGCGGCAACAAGTCCAGCAATGCCGGGTCCAGCAATGCATCATGGATGCACACCTCGCAGGACCGCAACGCCTCCACGCCATCCACCGTGCAAGCGCCCGCCATGCCGGCACCCGCCCCCACAAAAACAACCGGCTTGATAAACAGCGACCTCACCCTCGTCCAAACCGGATCACCGACTCTGAATGCCATCCCCAACGCACCCTGTCCAGCAGGCGTCGGCAAGCCGGACTCCGGTATCCATTCCGTAATCCGATCCTCAAGCCCCAGCCGGATCAACGCCGCCGCCGCCATGATCATCACATCAAACGTTCCCGCATCCAGTTGCGCCAGCCGCTCCTCAATAGTCCCTCGTACCGGCAACAACCGGGCATCCGGCCACCGGGCAAGACTCCACGCCGCCCGCCGCTCACTACTGACCGCCACACGGGGCTTGACCAAGGTTTCAACACGCCGCCCGCGTCCCAACACCAATACATCACGGGAATCCTCAATCCATGGAAGCCACACCCACTCCAGTCCGACAGGCATCGGATCAGGCATATCCTTGGCGCTGTGGACCGCCAGATCAATCTCACCACGCAACAACGCCTCATCCAGGTCCCGTGTAAAAAAATCACCCGGACTCTCGCGCAAATCCATCCCTTTGTCGCGATCCCCCGGCGATGAACATTCCAACACCTCAAACCGTAACCTGGGCAATAGACCGGACAGCCGTCCCACCGCCGCGCGCGTCTGGATCACGGCCAATCGGCTTGAACGCGTTCCCACTTTATAGGCTTTGCAGGATTTTCCCATAAGCCTCCTTCTCTACCTCCACGATCCCGCGCCCCGCAAGCAACGCCTCCTCCACGCCGCCGGCTCGCACACCGCACCATCGTTTCAAGTCCTCAAGATTCACCAGCCGCCCGCCACACAGCGCCGCTTTAAGCGCCGGATCAATATTGCGTGGCATCCCGGCATCCACCATCAACAGCCCCGAAGTCCGCGCCAGTTGCGCCTTATGCGCACCATTCAACACTGGCTCCGTCCCCCCCGCCACCGCGACCACATAATCCACTTTCGCCAGCGCCGCCCCCAGCTCCGAGACCCCCACCAACTTCACCCGATCCTGCCATTCCTTTCTGATCACAGGCTTCCGGTTCCGATATCCCCAGTACACACACCCTTTACCATCGTCCGCCAATACCTGCTCCACCATGCGGACACCCACCGCCCCTGCGCCAATCACCAATCCCGCCCGGTCCCGGAACCCGCGCCGCTCCGCTTCCAGATAGCGAATCACCCAGTCTTCAACATCCCCACCCTTCAACAAGGACTGGGTCGCCGCTCGAATATCCTTCGCCACGCAAAACGACTTCGACATCCAATCCTTCATCACGCCACCCGCCCACCCTTGCCCAACCGCCGTCGCCAACGCCTCCTTGATCTGCGACACAATATGGGTTTCACCGGGCGTCTGGGACATCAATCCCGCCGCCAGCAGGGCGCTATGCGAAAAGGCGTCAAACCCGCGCCGCTCATAAAACTCGTTCGGAGCCAGCGCGCCAAAGCCAAGCGTGCGTCTCAATAATTCACGGGTCCCCTCCTCGTCCGGAGCCACCGCGAACAACTCCACGCGGTTACAAGTGCTTAAAAGCAAAAATTCCTCAACCCCGCAAATCCGCCCCACCAAGCGACCGATCTCCTCCAGCCGCTCCCCCTTCACATGGAACGCCTCCAAACGCGGTAACGACAGACACTCATGCCCAGTCCCCATTACCAGGAGATCCGCTGAGTTGACCCCCGCCAGATGACGGGCCAATATATCCCGAACCCGCCGGGAATGTCGGCAGGACCGCCCGCCGGTCGAAACCGCCACCGTCACATCATCGAGCCGGGCCACCGCCGGACTGATCAAGTCCCCATCCTTCCACCGTTGATCCACGCACCCGCACATGACGCCATGCCGCCGACAGGCGTCCAAGACCTTGCCATTGGCATCCCCGTCGTTCGTCGCCGCGAGCACCAACAGCATTCCCACCACATCGCCCGCCGCAAATGCCCGCTCTTTCAGGCGAATCGCTCTCGCCTCATGCAACCGCCGGATAGCCTCCGCCACCGTCTCCCCCACCACCGTGACATTCGCCCCAGCCTCGACCAAGTGCTCCACCTTTCGAGTCGCTACCTTCCCCGCCCCCACCACCAACACCTTCTTACCCCGCAAAATAAGATTAACCGGCAGAGTAAACACTACTGCCTTATGATCATGCTGATGGGCATCTGTCATAATGCACCTCTACCCCTTGGGCTCTTCGCTCACCCCGCGACCAGCCAGGGAGAACGCCTCTTCACGGCCCCAATCACGATAAAATTCCGGAGCCGCCTCATACGACGGTATAACCGCATACCGCTCCAGCATGGACCGGAAATGATCCGCGCCCAGGCGTTCATAATAATCCGCAAACACTTCACCCGCTCCTCGCCCGCGCTCAAAGTCGCGAACCACCTCCACAATGAACATCGGCAACGCCTTGGCTGGCACCGTCCCAACCGTCTTCCCGAACCGGACACGCCCCAATCCGCGCCTGGCTCCCAGCGATACCCTGTACGTTGGAATCATTCGTTCGCCAACCCTCTGCACCGCCCCCATCAACCCGATCGTCCCCACCGGATGTTGCCCGCAGGCGTTCGGACAACCGTTCATTCGGATATCAAGCGAACGCAGAGTGTCAGCCTTGAATCCCGCCAGCACCATCGCATCGGAACAAGCACGCGCCGCCCCATGCGATAGACAGAACCCCAATCTGCACGTCGCCGCTCCCGTGCAGGCGGAAATCGGCAAAGCCGCCGCCTTCTGATCAATCCCATCATCGAATATATTTCTTAACGCATCCCGAACTACCGCCAGCTTGGATTCACGGACAAAGGGTATCACCAGCTTCTGGTCCTGGGTCAGGCGCAAGGTCCGGTTTTCGCTGTGTGCCTCCGCCACTCCTGCCAATGCTTCCAAAGCACGCCAGTGAATCTGCCCCAGCGGAAGCCCAACCAATACCGCCACCAGCCCGGACTGACGCTGTCTCACAACATGCAAACTTTCCCTGTCCTCAGCCAGGCCACGGTAATCCCACGGCGCCGCCGTGGGTGCCTCCGCCAGAGTCACGTCCGCATGCGCATCGGGAACGCCTTCGCCCGCCACCACTTTGACTTCATCCTTCAACAGGGCGCGGAACGCCTCCGCACCCACCCGCTCGACCGCAAACCGTAGCCGCGCCTTCTGCCGATTGCTCCGGTCCCCCATCCGGTCAAATAAACGCCGGATCGCCTCCGCCACACGGACCACCTCCGCGGCGGGAATCCATTCCTCCATTAAATCGCCCACCCGCGACAGCGCCCCCATCCCACCACCCGCATAAACACGGAATCCGGCCACACCAGCACGAACGTCAGCCACCAATCCGAGATCATGGATTTCCGCCAGCGCGCAATCCGCCACACATCCGCTGAAGGCAATCTTGTATTTCCGCGGCAATGTGTAACTCCCCGGCTGGCCAACCAGATAATCCGTGACCTCCTGCACAGCTGGCCTGACATCAAACTGCTCGGCAGGACAGAGCCCTGCGTAAGGGCACGCCGTGACGTTCCGCACCGTGTTCCCGCCGCCCCCACGCGTGGAAAGCCCCGCCTCCAACAATGCCCTCATGACCACCGGCGTATCCCCAATCGTCACATCATGCAGTTGAAAATCCTGCCTTGTGGTCACATGCAGGGTCCCGCCCCCATATCGGGAGGCCACGCCAGCCAAAGCCCGCGCCTTGTCCGCCGATAGCTCTCCCGCAGGCACCCGCACCCGCATCATGTAGGTCCCGTCCCGGCGTTGCTCATAAATCCCACGGGGCACCCTTCTGGCTTTCATGTCGTCAGCCGAAAGTTCCCCCTTGAGAAACTGCTCAACATCCCCCGCATGTTGCTTCAATTCAAGCATCACATCATCTCGTGCTTTATCCATCACACAACGCTCCCTCACTTTCCCCAAAGCCCGGAATCTTACAATCCAGCGCCGACAATTAACCGCGCCTGCAAATCAGGTGCTGCCTCGTTCAATCCGGCGAGCACACCAAACACAAGAAACTTCCCTTTGTTCTTCAACCCTACCGTCGGACCAATCGCATACTCACCTTCACTGTAATTTCCAACCGACTCAATTCCCGCATGCAACGCCGTGTTTACAGCATACCCCACCCCAGCCGCATACTTGTGCTCACCCGCGCTGGTATACTCCAGTTCACTCTCGAACACCTGATTGTAGTTCACATCAAAGTCACCCAGCGTCTTGGCCAATACCAATTTCACTTCCCCGACATCCGACTCATTTAAATCGGAATTGCGCTCATATTCGGCATACAACAGGCTGTCCACGGGCAACTTCCCTGCCTTTGAAAACCGATACCGCGTCCGCAACTTGAATCCCTCATACCCGAAGTCTGAACTTTCTTCCGTCTGCGACTCCTCCCAAACCTGGTACATGGCGATATCCCACCGCGGTGTGATGCCATACTCCAGTTCCATTTGGTGTTGCCATGTGCTGACTTCCGACAACTCCGTATCCGGCACCTTCACCGTCAAATAATACTCCACCTCCACCGCCCCTTCGGGCATCGTCATATACTCATACGTCCATGTATAATTGCGCGCATCCGCCAGCGCCTCACCACCGCCTGCCAACATTACTCCAGCCAACATCACTCCCGCCATGCCTTTAACTTTCATTTTCTTCGTTCCTATTCTTTGTTTGTTTATATCTGATACTCAATAATGACCTTCTTCTCCCTCAACAGTTTCCGAACGGACTCGATGCCCACCCCGGGGTCAACCCCGGCCGGCAACACCAAGTGCGCCTTGATCGCCGAGTCCACCGCTTCGCCAACCCGCACAATCAGAATCTCATTGGGACTGTTAAGTACTTCCAGCGTCCTCAGGTCGTACTCATCAACCCCCTTCAACGAGGTTATGAATATCTGCCCGGAATCCGTCAGAATTCGCGCCAACTCACCCAGTCGTCGGATATGCTCATCCCGCATCTCGCTCTGGAAGGTGATATCGGAATCCAATCCGCGCAACACGTTGGAAGGCCGCAAATAGTAGGCCTTGAACCGCGCCAGCAACAACGACTGCTCCAGCACCGCCGCCAGCGTTTCTGTCGCCGCCGCATCAGCCCCGATCAGCACCACGAACTTGGACTTGTGCCCGTACGTCGCCATCCGGTCCGCCGCCTTGACGTATCCTCCATCCCAGGCGCATTCGCGGTCACGCACATGCATCTCCGTCGTCGTTTCCCCGGCCTCATCTTTCTGCAGGATGATCCCGGCCCCGGAAATCTCGTAGTCATCCACCACCACGAAACGCCCCGTCTGCAACACCTGGTCAATCTGGTCGAACGCTATCGGCCGCTGGGTTTCAAATACGCACTCCGCCACATCATGCCGGTCAACCTGTTGCTTGGAATGTTCCGAAACAAAGTCCGCGGCATCCAAAACGCTGACCACCTCCACCAGTTTGAGCGTTGCCCGCGCGGATCCCGTCTTGAGCAGATAAGCCTTCCCCTTGATCATCGGGGCGCGCCCCATCCAGAAAAGGTTGGCCCGGAACCGGGACCCCACCTGCGGCGCAGGCTGATCCTCGCGAATCATCAGTTCCCCCGGCCGGATATACACCTGCGTCTCCAGCGTGAATCCCGTGGCATCCCCCGCCACCGCCGTCCGGCGCTCCGGCGCGTTGAACGCCTCCACCGACTTGATCCGCGACCGCTTGCCCGATGGCAGGAAGATCACATTCTGTCCAACGGACGCCTGCCCCGTCGTCACTGTGCCGGCAAAAATCCGGCGATCATCGCCGCCTTCCGTGAATTTATAGACATCCTGCACCGGAAACCGGAACGGCGACGCACTCGACGGCGACGGCCGCTCAAACGTATCCACCTGCTCCAGCACCGTCGGTCCCTTGTACCACGGCATCTCACGGGCCCCCGACGAAGCCACGTTCACGCCATGAATCGCACTGATGGGGATGAACTGCAATGGATGCACATCCAGCCGCCCCAGAAACTGCTCATACTCCGAACGCAGACGGTTGAACACCTGCTCGTCATACCCAACCAGATCCATCTTGTTCACCAGCACGACCAACTGCCGGATCCCGAGCATCGACATGATATACCCGTGCCGCCGCGAGTTCTCCTGAATCCCCTCCTCGGCATCAATCAAAAGAAACGCCGCCTCAGCCCGCGCCGCCCCGGTAATCATGTTCCTCAGGAATTCGATATGCCCAGGCGCATCAATCAGGATGTACCGCCGCCGCTCCGTCTTGAAAAAGCACCGGGCGGTATCAATCGTGATCCCTTGCGACTGCTCATCCTTCAATGCATCCAATAGGAAGGCGTATTCAAAAGGCTTCGCGTTCCGCGCGCAATTGGCCCGTACCTGATCCAACTTGCCCTCAGGCAACGAATGGGTGTCGGCCATCAGCCGCCCGATCAATGAGCTCTTCCCATGATCCACATGCCCGACCACCACCACGTTCATCTGTTCTAATTCTTTTGTCTTCATTACATGTACCCCTCGCGTCGCAATGTCTCCAATCCGCCGCCGTCTTCCTTGTCCTGCGCCCGGCCCGACCGCTCCGCCACATTGGCGAACTTGCCGGTCTTGAGCTCCACAATGATCTCCTCCACTGTTGTCGCCGTCGACTCCACCGGCTTCGTGCAGGGCATGCAACCGAGCGACCGGTAGCGCTGGCCCGTCCCGCGATCAAAGTACAGCCCCGTCACCGGAATGTTCTCACGCCCGATGTATTCCCAAATGTCCAGTTCCGTCCAATCCAGCAACGGATGCACCCGGATGTGCGTCCCCGGCGCAAAGTGGGTCTTGTACTGATGCCACAACTCCGGCGGCTGCTCACCGGTATTCCAATCGCTATCCCGATCACGCGGCGAGAAATAACGCTCCTTGGACCTGCTTCCCTCCTCATCCGCACGCACCCCCACAATCACCCCGGTGAACGGCTCCTTTTGCAAATCCTCAACATACCGGCCCGCCGCATGGTCAAACCGACGGCGCGGCCATTCCCCGGACAACGTGCACTTCAACGCCTCGGTCTTGAGCGTCTTGCAGCACTCCAACCGGGACAGCCGCCCATCGGGAAACGTCCGCTTCTCATCCAGCGCGCGCACGTTTTGCCCCACAATCATGTTCAGCTTCCACTGCCGCACAATGTCATCGCGATACTCGATCATTTCAGGAATCTTGTACCCCGTATCCACATGCATGAGCGGAATCGGCATATGCCCAAAAAACGCCTTCCGCGCCAGCCACAATAACACCGTACTGTCCTTGCCGATGGACCACAACATCACCAGACTCTTGAATTCGCGATACGCCTCGCGAAGTATATGAACACTCTGCGCTTCCAGCCGATCCAACGTCGACGCCGCCTGCCCTGTTGTTTCCTTGTCGCTCATCAGTCTCTCCTTCTACTTTACTTCAAATGCAATCCACATTCCTTGTGCTCGGGATCTTCCCACCACCATCGCCCGGCGCGGGGATCATCCCCCGCCTTAACCGCCCGGGTGCAACACTCGCACCCAATGGACCTGTACCCACGATCATAAAGACTATTGTAAGGCAACCTGTGCCGCTCCGTGTATTCCCGCACCTGCCGCTCCGTCCACGCCGCCAATGGATTGATCTTCACAATCCCGCCATGCGCCTCATCCACCTCCACCAACTCCAGATCACGACGCGTCGTCGATTCGTCACGTCTCAAACCCGTGACCCACGCCTTCAACCCTCTCAACGCCCGCCCCAACGGCTCCACCTTGCGCACCTGACAACACTCGCGCCTGGCTTCCAAACTATTCCGAAAGGAATAGACCCCGCCGTCCCTTACCAGCTTCTCCACGCGCGCCGTATCAGGGAAATACCATTCCACCTGAACACCCAATTGCCGCTCCGCTTCCGCCGCGCACCGGTACGTCTCCTCCGGCAACCTTCCCGTATCCAGCGAAAACACCCTCACATCAGGACGAATCTGAACCAGCATATGCAGTAATACCGTGTGCTCAAAACTCGCCGATAGCGCCAAAGCAGGATGAAAGTTCTCCACAGCCCACTTCAATACCGCTTCCGGCTCCTCCACCCCCTGATATAGTCGATGCTTATCCGCACTCATTCACTCTTCCCTCCGCATATAAACTTAGCTCAAAACAAACTATGTTCTTAATCTCAACCGTCTTATCGTAGTTTTATTTGAAAAAAAATCAGATGCTATAGTTGGTACTTACTGACGTCCTTGATTCCTGCTCCACCTTCAACAATTCCTCAAAATTAGACTCATCCATCGCCAGATCAATCGCTTTCTGCACCCTCTGCCATGTCGGCAAGAACACACAGTGGTCGCGCATCGGACAATCCAATCCTTTGCCTTCCTCTACGCATTCCACCGCCCGGATCGTCCCGTCGATCACCCGCACCACATCCCCAACCGTTATTTCCCTTGTCGCCTTTGCCAGCTTATATCCACCATGCCGCCCCCTCTGTGCCTCTAGTAATCCACCTTTTCGCAGTTGATTCAGAATCCCTTCCAAATACCTCTGCGGAACATTCTGCGCCTTAGCGACGTCTCCAATGGTTACCACAGAACCAGGCACGGCCCGGGCAATTTCAAACACCGCCCGAAGCGCATACTGACACTTTGTGGAAATAATCATTCTTGTAAGTTATGACATATACTACGATATGTCAATAGACTTTTGAGAATTACATAAACATGGGTGCTCACTCTCGTAGGGGCGTCGCTTGCCGACGCCCGCAGGTGCCGAGCGGCACCCGTACAAATAGGAAATCTCTAACAAAAAACCACAGGGTATCAACACGCCTTAACCCTACTGAACCTTCGGCTCCCCCTTCGCCGCGCCCGCCAACGTCTCGGTTTCCGCTATCTTCTCCTCAAGATATTGCTGCCCTATCGGATTCGTCGGCCCAGGCAACTTCGCCCTCAAACTCTCCGCATAATCCAGCAACGCCACTCGGATCTGTTCCTTATTCTTCCCAGTCAACCCAACCTGCCGGGATTCCGGGACCCATGATATGCCCCCCGACTTCATGTCATGCCGCCCCACCGCCGCAATAACCTTCGACCCATAGTCGGGTAGCCAATCCTTTTCCCTGCCGCGCTTCAACTCACTCAACAATACCTCCAGCGATGCATCACCGGGTATTTCACTCAGGGCTTGTACCGCCGCCGCACACACAGACTCCCCGAATCCATCCGGACGACGATAGTTCCCTAAAATATATTCCCCCAGTTTTGGCACAGCTTCCGCCCCGCCCACCATTCCGTAACTCTTCAAAGCGTCACACGCCAACTCAACACTGGCACCGCTTGTCTTGCCCCACAAGAAGACCATGACCTCTTCCTTCATCACTGGATCTCGCACCAGCCCAAGCGCTTCTACCGCAACTTCAGCACACCATTCCTCGCCCGCCAACGCCAACACCACCTTGACATAAAATTCACTCTTTGCTGCCATTCGCTTCAACTCTTCCGCTAGCGGTTTCGGTCGCCCGCTCAAGTCCTTCTTAACCCTCTCCATCTCCTTTTGAATCTGTTCCGTGGATATAGGTTGCGCCACTGGCACTGGCACATTCGCATTCTCGCTACGCGGTGCAGGACGGGACTCCTGCGGCTTGGCTGGTTCCACCTCCGCCACCGGCGTCGGAGTACCTGCAACATCCGCGGGAATCGGCTTGCCCGTCGGCGTTGTTTCCTTCTTCTCATCCCGCGACCTGGCAAACATCAATCCAAGAACGACAACCACCGCGACAACAACCAATCCTTTCATCAACTGACCGGATTTCGAATTCATTGTTCCTCCTTATGGTTAATCAACAGTTCACTCCCCGTGATACGCTTACGTTTTTGTTACTCTATCCCGAACACGAGCAAATGCGTCAATAGCCATATTGATATCCTCACGCCCATGCGCCGCAGAAACCTGAACCCGGATTCTTGCCTTCCCCTCCGGAACAACCGGATAACTGAATCCTACCACATAAATGCCTTCCTCCAACATCAGGGAAGCCATGCGTGTGGCCAACGTGGCATCTCCCAGCATCAGGAGAACAATCGGATGTTCCCCGGGCGCAATGGAAAACCCCTTCTCAGTCATCCCGCTCCGGAACAACCGCGTATTGGCAAAAAGCCGGATCCCTCAACTCCGTGGATGCCGACAAAATATCCACCCTCCCCATCACATCGTGATACTCATGGGCACCCCTCCCCCGCGCCTCCATGAAACCCACTCCATGCGAATCATCAACCATGACAGTCGCGTCATATCGCTCCGCCAGATCGCAAATCTTCTTCAGCGATTGATCCCCGCTCTCACTCTGGCTGACGCGCGCCTGAACAATCCACAACTTTCCATCGCCGAATTGGCCGCATCGATGAATATCATCGAAGTCTACTTCCGTAAATTGTTCCTATCCGCCACTGGAACATCACCTGTGCGCTATCTTCACCAACTGCGAATTAAGAAAGCCAAACATCTGATCAGGGGAAACAATCTCCCCATGAAGACAATTGCGGAATCCTTCGACTGTTCAACACTTCCATTTTTCTATCGCGTCTTTCGCAATGTGATAGGAACAACTCCCCGCGCATTCAAAGACCACAGCCTGCTTGATATGTAAACCCCCATAGCTCACGCCGGTTACGATTAAAGGACCTTGTTGTGCCAGATAGCCACTTTCACCCCCGCTCTACCCACGCCTCATCTCCACAATCACCGGCGACCCCCACCGCCGCGTCAATCCCGCCGCCCGGCACACCCCCTCCAACCCTGCCGAAATCGCGCGACAGCGCAACGTCCGGTGCAAGACCATCGGCAGGAAGAACTGCGCCGACCGCCTGACCTCCTTGTAACCCTGCTTTGCAAATTCATCCATCACCTCTCGGTGTTGGAACTGGCGCCAGTGACGGGTGTTACCCTCTAGCTTCTTCTTCGCATCAAATAACGCAGGCGCAATAGCATTCACCCCTTCGCTCGTCGGGTAATCCACAATCACTGACTGCCGCGCCACCCGGCACAACTCCTTGATCAGTACCGGCCACGCCACACAGTGTGTCAACAGCCGGAACGCAATCACCACATCAAACGAACGGTCAGGAAACGGCAGATCAATGACATTGCCCACCAAAAACGTGCATCGCCCCTCATCCACAACGCAAGCCACGCGCTTACGGCAACTCTCCGCGCTACCCAGCACCGTCACCGGATAACCTTTCCGACACAAGGGCACCGCCAACTGACCATGCCCCCCTCCAACATCAAGAATTGATACCCCTGGCCGATCCGCCAGCATCGCCAACGTCAATGTCTCCTGGACATCCAGCATCCATTGCCCTGCGGCCCCGGAAAACCGCGTGGCATAGATGTCCGACGATGTCTCGATATCCGCTGTCTCGGGATATACGGGCGTTTCCTTTGCGCTGGATTCATTCATGGCGGCTCACCATAGCAAACTGCTCCCTCCTGACCTTAGAACATATAGCGAAGATCCACACCTAAGGAATCGTAGTGGAACGGAATCACGCCATAAGTCTCCTCACCGCCGCGAAGCGAAAATGAGGAATCAATATCCACATCTGCCCTCGTCCAGATCACATTCAAGCTTACCCGCTTACTCACCTGACCAGAAAGCCCAAGCAACCAGACCACTTCGTAACTGTCGGACAAACTAAAGGACCGGTAGTGCCCGTTCCGATTCTCGCTGGGGGAGCCTAGCTCCTCGTACGATTCCGGACTACTGTAGCCTAACGCCCACCAAGGTTCCGTCTCCATCGAACTCCCCATCAGGCTGTATCCCACGCCGCCGCGCATCGCAATACGCTTCATCCATGCAGGGGAAGCTTCGGAAAACCACCCTGCTGGCACGTCAAGGGGAAGGCTTCCCACCAGATAGGGCACTGGCCCTTTGAGAACTACCACGCCATCCGAATGATTGTCTTCCGTATCCGTATATGTCCTTGCGCGGTACTCTTCATACCGGCATTCCAACCCCACGTACCGGTTGAAATTCCAGGCGAGCAAAAGGGGAACAAAAACATTGTCTTCCGTCTGGAGTTCATCAATGGAGCCGAGAAACCTTCCATTGCCGGAGTTATCCCGCAATGAATAAGTGGATACCCCGGCGCCAACCTGCAAATGACCCGAACAGAACGAAGCAACAGAGTCCCACCCGCGTTGAAAGAAGCTCGCAGATTGACTTTCATCCACAGTCGGCGTCAAGTTTGTACCTGCGGATGGATGTGGCTCCACCCCTGGCGCGGCCTGCCCCGCCTGTGCTCCGGTGCCCGTTTCCAACACTGGTGCTTTGGCTTCGGAACTCCCGGCCGCACCGACCGAAGGGCTCTCCTCGGCTTGTGACACCGTCGACAATGCAAGCATCGCCACCGTCACCAATATCGCTATACCCGGTAATATTTTCTTCATAAATTTTTCTCTTCCCGCCTGTTTTTTGACTCCAATCAAACAACCGTAAAGTACGCAACAGCTTCAAAATAAACAATATCGAACCGGATGATCCTTTCCCTTACCGATTCCGGCGATCCAGAAAAGTCTCGGCCCAAATCTCCGTGAGAACAGCCGTCCACAGCCGCATCGCCGCCTCAAAAACGTACCCTCCACTTCCGCGAAAGTCGCGGATGGCCATCATCTCGTCCGGATCAAACCACCCGCGCTGCTTCACCCGCTCGGGAGAAAGATAGATATCCGCCACCCGCTCGATCACGTCATCCATTCCGGAGGTTGGCCGCAGCCGCTGGGGAGACTTCGGCGCTTGGAACAGTCCGGGCGGCATGGTAGATCTCAGCGCTTGCCTCATGATGTACTTGCCCGCACCGCGCACGATCTTGTAACGGTCGGTGATGCTGAAAGCTGTAACTATCATCCGGGAATCGAGATAAGGTGAGGTGATATCCACATTAGACGCCGCAAAAACGCGCTCGAACTTAGGCATCCACGCTTCTACGCCACTCCTGAACATCCCGACGGCACTACGATTGACGTACTCCGGCCCCGGCTTCAGAAACACGGTGGCCGGTGGCCAATAGCCGCTACCGCGTATCCGCGGAACATCCGGAAGCCGGCCCCGGAAGTAGAGCCAATCCAGGAACTTCCCTCCCACGGTCTGCGGCCTCACCCCCGTCTGGCTGAGCACATAGAACTCCTCCAGAGGGCGCGCGGCTGGCGGAACCAGTTGCTTGAGCCAGAGAATCTTATGCTTGTGCTGACCAGCAAAAAGACTGTCCGATCCCACTCCGGTCACCAGACTACCCACGCCTGCCTTAGCCGCCTCCCGCCCAATCATCAGTAATTGCAGGGACTCGGACCGGGCGATCGGGTTTTCAATGTGCCACACGAGTTCTGGTAGCTCGGTTGTCATCAGTGAGGGCGGGGTTTCCACTTCATGGTGCCGGGACTTGATGAACTCCGCCACTCGCCCGGCTCGCAGGCGCTCGGGATCATCCGCGCCGTTGAACGCTGTAAACGTGTGAATCTCGGCATCGGGACACAATCGCCGACAGGCACACGCCACCGCCATGGAATCCACCCCTCCACTCAAGGCAATGCCGATCCGGGACTGGTTCCGGAGGATATGCTCCAGGGATGCGCGGAAGGACCCGAGGAGATCCGCCTCACATTCTTCAAAGGAACGTTCCCTGATCTGGATTTCCAGGGACGGCAGGGTGCTCTTGCGCACCAAACGACCGTTCGCGTCAAACGTCATGACACATCCCGGCGGGACAGTGGACACGCCCTGTAGCAGGGTCCGACCGGCTGGCATATGCTTGCAGTATTGCAGATGCTGGATCATGTCCATATCCGGCTTCGCCTGGAATGCAGGAATCGCCAGGAACGCCTTATATTCCGTGGCAAAAAGCAAAGTGCCATCCGGCAACGTCGTCAAATGCAACGGTCGGGTAGCCAGAGGATCGGTGGCCAGCGTCAACTCTCGCACCCCTTCGTCCCAGACAATCGCGACAAACACCCCGGTCACCTGCGAGAGAGCTCCGATCCCGCGCTCCTCCAGCCGGGCCATCAGCCGCTCCACCGGATCGCCGGACGCGCCGCCTTCCTGCCCGTCAATACCGGGTACGCCATGCAACACCGCCGAAAATACCCCACGCCGGGCCGCACGCACCGTCCCTGCGTCGTGGCGCACCCCAAGCCAGACAAGAGGATGCGGCAGGATTCGCTCCTCCACGGCACCTCTGTGCTTCATCATGGCACCCATCGCCTTCAGGAGTCCCTCGTCGCCCCGGCCCAAAATACCGAAAACAGCATCACTCATCGCTTATCCTTTCATCGCGGGCTTTGCCCGTAGACGTTCCACAAAGAACCACAATCCGCCCAGCAATGCCGAAACGAACGACACGGCCCGCAGTACCAGCGCCACACCAAGCCCCTGCGCGGGAGTCCCGCCCACCTGCGCCAGCATCACACTGAACGACCACTCCCACCAGCCGATATTGTTAGGCGAAACCGGCAGGTTGTTGAGCATGAGAATGAGCGGCGTAATCACAATGATTTTGAGCAACGGCGGCGTGAAGCCGATACTGACCGCTGCCGCATACGTGAAGACGCCGGTCATGATGTGAAACACAACGGACCACGCCATAGTCCGAGCCATTAGCCCGCGCTCCCTGAGAAATCCCTCGGATTCTGAACAAAGGGAAACCGCGAACCCTCCCAGTTTCCGTCCGCCAGGAATCCGCTCCGCCCAGATGGCCGCCTTCCGGATCCACGCAGGTCGACGCAACAGCGCCAAAATTCCCGCCGCCAGGGCCAGCGACATTGCCAGGGCCACACACACCAATGGTTCAGCATATATTCCGGGCGCGCCCAGCGAAAACACCAAGGCCACCCCGATCATCGCGATCAGACCAGTAAACCGCTCGCCAAACACAGACGCCGCAGAGCGCGATTGCGATCCAATCTCGCGTCCGAGGATCATTACGCGAGTTACATCGCCGCCTACCATGCTCGGCAAAAAATTGCTAAAAAATTTCCCGATCAAATAAAGCCCGTACAAGTACCACAATGACACATCCTCACCCTGATGCCGCAAAAAAATCCGCCACTTGATGCAACAGACGAGGTTCATTGCTTGCGCCATGACAACAAGCAGGAGCACATAGTGCCACTGAAAACCGGCCAGCACTTGCAACGCGTTCCGGCCTGTGTCCTTCCAAAGGCATAGAAGCGCCAATAAACCTAAGCCCAGTGCTAATTTTGCAGCGAAAAGCCAGGCACGCCGACCCGGCAAACGGCCCGCCGTTCCCCCGCTCATGCTGACGCCCCCGCCAGCGTTGGCCCGCGCCGGCGGATCACACGGGCCGGAACCCCCACGGAAACGCTAAAGGAGGGCAAATCGCGCACCACCACGGCACCAGCTCCGATGACCGAACCACGGCCGACAGTGACACCGCCAAGAACGGTACAATTCGCCCCAATCCAGCAATCGTCCTCAAGACGACTACCGCCCATGGTGCGCTTCCCTTGAAGGCGGATAGGCACATCCACGCGCTCCGTGTTGTAGTTTCCCCCCCCTGCAAAATAACACCCCGCGCCAATGATGCAGTCCCGCCCGATCGTCACCGGCTCCCCGCCCATGGACTGGATCGTCACACGGGGTCCAACCCCGATGTTATCCCCCAGTAGAATCCGCCCCCCCTTACACGAAAGCATCACTCCCACCGACAGCATACCGTCGTCGCCGATCTCAATCGCCGTCGCTTCGCCGGGACTGCGTGCATCCAGCACACAACCCTCCCCAAACACAACCCGGTTCCCAAGTTTGATCCGGTGCGGTTGCCTCAGAATCATCCCCTGCCCAAACTTCACACCTTTTCCACACGACGCAAAGAGTCTTGGCCAGAATACCTTGCGCAATGCCATACCGACCGCGCCAGACATCCCGGCAAAAAGGCCGCACCACTCGAAATACATCACACGCCACGGCGAGCGGCTTCCCACAATGACGTCTGCATACTTTCTCAACAAGCCACCGCCGGAAACAGACGCATGGGTTTTGGTTGGAATGGTATCCATTGCTTGCACCTAATTCTCCTCCCGCCGCAGGGCATCCTCAATGCACCCCCCCATGAACCAGCCATGGAAACCAAAAGGCAGGCATACAGGAAGCTCAACGTGAAACAGCTTCGTGTCCTTAACTTCGGTTTGCGAGCCCAAAAAAAGGCATTATGTGGCAATCACCATGCGTTTTCAACCTGATTAATCGGTGTCTTTCACAATTGACTCCCACTCCGCGATTCCGATACCCTGAAGTGACAAAACGGGAATTCAATACCGGTGAGGAGTATCCAAAATGAATCACCTCAAGATGGTTCAACAATTTCTGTCCGAACAACGCAAATCCGAGGACCTTCCCGAATACGGGTTCCCCTTCGTAACCATCTCGCGTCAAGCTGGCGCCGGTGGCCATCTTCTTTCCTATGTCATTCTAAGCGAATTCCTTAAACATAAAGGCGAAGACCTGTTCGATGGCTGGCACGTGTTCGACAAGGACTTATGCGAAGTCATCGCCAAGGACCCCCTGTTACAAGGCTCAGTAGAGGATTTGGTCTCTGAAAAATACCGGTCTGAATTCAGCGAATTCATCGAGAGCCTGCTGACCGGAAAATCCAAGCAATACCTCCTGCACAAGACCACCTTCAAGGCCGTCCGCATGCTCGCCATGATCGGCAAAGTCATCATCGTTGGCCGCGCTGGCGCTCTTGTCACCGCTGATATGCCACAAGGCATTCATATCCGTCTGGTGGCGCCAAAAGCCCACCGCGTCGTCTGGATGATGAAACGATTCAAGCTCGGCAAGGAGGAAGCATCCAAGACCATAGACAAGCAGGACTCCGACCGGCGCAAGCTCATCAAGCTCTTCTTCCACCGCGACATAGAGAACCCCTTGCTCTATGATGCCGTCTGGAACACCGAGAAGGTCCCCCTCGAACTCATAACTCGCGCCACCATCGACATGATTCTGGAACGCCAGCGTAAACGCATCCTGCCCAAGACCTGACGTTATCGTTAACTCTGCGTTTCCCTGCCGTCTTTCCCGGTTTGATGCTCTTTTCCCTATGGAGGGACGACCTCCGTGTCGTCCGTTGTCCAAATGGAGCCAAAACAAAAAAACCTGGACCTGCCGCACAGGGCGCATCTCTGAGTCTTGGCATCCTTGAAATTCCCCGCCTCGTAGGGGCGTCGCTCGCCGACGCCCGCTGTAGTTTGGCCTTTGACTAGATTGATCTGTGTCGTCAGGCATGTGGAGTGCGGC